>JAFGLF010000044.1 GCA_016928195.1 Elusimicrobiota bacterium | reverse complement strand
ATCGGTTTTGAGGTGCCGGCAAATGCAGAACCGGTAATGGATGAAGAACTGCTTTTTATGGAGATACCTACAGTTGTGAGTGCATCCAAGGCAGAGCAGCCGATAGAAGCGTCGCCGTCAACTATTTATGTAATCACCGCCGAGGATATAAAACAGTCCGGAGCACTAAAGATTCAGGATGTCTTAAGAATGGCTCCTGGTATGGACTATGTTTTTGGCGAGGTCGGAGGCGATGTTATATCACCAAGAGGATTTTATGACAAGTTCTGCGGCAGAACGCTTGTACTTGTTGACGGCAGGTCTATATATATCGAGTTTTTCGGAGAGCTGCATATGGATGAGATAACCAATCTGTCTTTAGAAGATATAGAGCGCATCGAGATAATCAGGGGACCAGGGTCAGCTCTTTACGGCGCCAACGCATACAATGGAGTTATCAGTATTTTCACCAAATCAATAGAGGACAGCAAGAATGCCAATATAAAAACTACGGTGGGAGAGGACAATACGTTTTTCACTAATATGATTCATGCCGATACGATAGAAAACTTTGGATACAAGGTCGTTGTCAGGGAAGAGCTTACGGGAGACTGGAGAGATAAGGAAGAGCAGTATTTGGAACATATAAGAGGATATGTTCAGACGGAATACAAACTTGACGAAGAATCCAAACTCGGGTTGTCCGGAGGAAGGTTTAGGGCAAGAAAGGCCGGAGGGGAAATTTTTACAACCTATGTTCAGATGAAATACAATAACAAGGATCTGCAGGCGCAGATGTTCTTCAATCAATTTGAAGAGGAATTAGACCTGGGTATGGGTCTTCTTTTTGTACATGACCCTGTTAGAACAATAGACGGAGAGATCCAGTACTCTATTAATTGGATGGAGAATAACAACCTTATCTATGGATGCGACTATAGAGGTATTTCTGCAGATTCCACTATGTTGGGCAACCAAAAGAAAAGTAATGCTATCGGCTCGTTCTTTTTGCAGAATGAGTACAATGCCTCGGACAAGCTTACGCTTTATGCCGGAGGGAGGTTTGATTATCATAGTGAAGTAGACAATAATGTGTCACCCCGTGTAGCCGGTGTCTATTCTCTGGCTAAAGACCACGTACTGCGTGCTTCATATGGAACAGCATTCAGAAATCCCAATCTCCTGGACCTCTATTATAATACGAATATTATGGGTTCTTTTATGCTTGGAAACGAAGACATTGAGGCAGAGCAGATACAGTCGGCTGAGTTGGGGTACAGAGGAAAACTGACCAGAAGGATTAAGGCAACATTGGACCTTTTTTATAACAAGTTGACAAAATTAATTGAAGAGAGCATGTTAGCAGGAAATGTCCTCCAGCGTAATAATCTTTGGGACGCCTATGCTTATGGCGGAGAGGCAGGCCTTAACTTTTTGGTAACCGATTGGCTTAGCGGTCTATGCAATTACTCTTATCAGTATGCAGAAGATATAACGAATGACGTCAGATATAAAGTTTTTCCAAGAAATAAAGTAAATGCAGGATTAAGGTGCAGATTTGAGAATGGTATTACAGCGAAGTTCCTGACTCATTATGTAGAAAAGACGGAAGTTGTAGAAAGTTTCGGGGCCGGAGCAGTAACTGTAAAATATCCTGCTTATACTCTGATTAATGCCAGGATAGGCTGTGAACCGGTTGAAAACCTGGATATCTCGTTAGCTGCTTATAATCTTTTTAACGACCCAAAGATACGGAACTATTCAGGGGCCGGCGATGCGCCTGTATTGGAAGATTTAAAACGTAAAGTTACCGCTACTGTAAGTTATAAATTTTAGAATATTAATAACGGGGAAAATGGAGATGAGAGTCCTATCCTGTAAATCAGGATAAAAGCATATACTTAGGGGCAGAGATAGCTTTTTAAAAATGACTAAGAAAAATATATTATTGTTGGGTTTAATTATAATAATCGGCTTGAGCAGGTTAAGTGCGGATGTAATTACTCTGGCTGTAGCAGACGGCTGGAATGCGAATGCCATTAGCAGCGATACCTTATCCAATTTGGGTCAGGTTACCAAACTGAATACAGAGGATTCTGCAACTGACGTATCTCTTTCTGTAGGAAAGACACTATCAGAACATAAATGGATAGGTGTGTATTTCAGTACCTATGATTTTGCCGGATATACAATTGATTCTGTAAATGTTAAAGTCAGAGCTAAACAAAAGAATACTTGGTTATTTTGTGATTACAGTAATAATAAAAGTGTTACAAAATGGTCGGATGGAGCTGTTGATAATGAGTCAGGTGTAGATGTTAATTTTACAAGCCAAACCATAAGTTCTGCAAACTGGTTAGAGCTTAATTATGATGTAAGTGCCGTAATTACAAGTACAGACCAGGTCAACAATATGGAGGTTCTTTTAAGGAATGATGATGCATCTGCAGACATAATATATCTGGATACTGTTAAGGTTGAGGTGACCTGCAGTAAGATTATAGAGATAACCAGTGCCGAAACAGTTGATGATGACCTTGACGGACAGATTGACGCCTATCATATTACATTTTCCACATTTCCGGACGATTCCACTTTGACAGCAGCAGGATTTGATGTCGCAGGATACACAGGGGAGAGTTTTGTTATTGCAGGTTTGCCGAACCATCCTGATGATGAGGATGACATGGATATCTATATAAGTTTTAACGAAAGCGGTTCCAGCGATACAGACCAGATTCCGGAGCTTACGTATGACAGAGCAACCGGAGGTCTTCAAACTCTTTCAGGACATCCTCTGCTTAATGTTGAAACGGGGTATGTTATTGAGAAAGATAGTGCGGCACCGGTAATGGTTTCTGCCCAGGCATCCGATGCTTCTGCAGGCGGAGCTGGTATTCAGTCAGGCGATACTGTAGTGATTCAGTTCAGCGAAGCAGTCAGCGGCCCGCCTGCTATTGATAAAGATAATATTGATTCTGTTTTTGAGACCACAGTAACATGGAAGGATGTAAACGGTGATATCGGGAGTGCATCGTGGTCAGCATTAAACTCCCTGCTCACAATAACACTTAGTGTCGGAGGGGGCGTGCCTACAATCCAGGAGACATATTCAATCGTTACAGATACATTTACGATTATGGACTCCGGCGGAAATGTATCATCACACACAATAGTTATAAGCGGTAGTTTCGGTGCCGACTATACAGCTCCCGTAATCCAGTCCAGGGAAACATGCGATCTGGATTCTGACGGGTATATTGATGCCATAAGAATAGTTTTTAATGAAAATATAGAGGATGCCACAGTCGTTGCCACTGATTTTGATGTTGCAGGGGTGACAGGTGAAGCATTTTCCCCAAACACAAACGGCGATACAAACGATGATAGCGACATATATATTACGTTTACCGACGGGATACTGGGAACTGATGCCACCCCTAATGTTTCCTATACTCAGGGTTCTTTGGAGGACCTTAGTACCAATAACAATAAACTGGAATCTTCCTCTTTTACACCGTCGTCCGATAAGGCACCTCCTGCGATAATCAGCGCAACCGCAGGCGACGGTACAATACTTGTTCCCGGTATTGACGGTGATGATACAGTAGTCATTGTATTCAGTGAAAAGACAATAGGACCTTCAATAAGTGCCGAAACCATTGATAGTATTCTGTCCTTATCCTCAGCTCATACATGGAAGGACGGAACAGGAAATATTTCCGGAGCAGTATGGAACAGCCCTGATTATAATGTTTTGACGGTTAGTTTAAGTACAGCATCCGGTATCCCGAGTGTTGCAGTAGGGGATACAATCACCATAAGCAGTTGGACTGTTATCGAGGATGCAGTCGGTAACGGAACCGACGACAGTATAGTTCTGGGAGGTTCCTTTAAAGGTACCGATACTACAGCACCGTCAATAGTATCTATTTTTCCTGAGGATGATGCCATAGGTGTTGCTGTTGATACAATAATTCAGATAAAATTCAGCGAGAATATGGATGAAACCGCAGTTAAAAATGCAGTTATGTTAAAATCCGTAAAAGACAGTTCCGGCAATGAGGTAAACAGTACCTCGATTCCCGGGACCGCCGTTTTTAACAGTGTTACCAGCAGTATGACTTTTACTCCTTCAAGCTCATTAAGTAAGAATTTTACTTATAAGTTTACTATCTCAACAACCGCCACTGATACAATAGGGAATAATCTTAGTGCTGTTGAAGAAATAAGTTTTACAACAATTATGGACCCGAATTCCAGCAATACAACCGTGGCAAGTGACGGCAAGAGCAAAGTAGTTATACCCGCAAACAGCATAAGCGTACCTGTATCAGTAAAAATCAATCTTGACCCTGTAAATTCCCCCCAGAAAGTCGATTCGGCAAAGTTAACAACAGCGAACGAAAAGATGGGTTTTGATTCCGATCTTTTCAATTCTCCTATTGAAGGAACCATCAGAGAAATAAACCTGTTCGATGCTGACGGAAATTATATTTCTGCCGTATTGAGTTCTCCTGCAACCGTAACCATTCCCTATACAGAAACCAACGGAACCGTAGCCGGCAGTAATCCTGCTGTCGGGGAGGACATGCTTTTTATTTATTATCTTGATGAAGAACACAGCCTATGGGTTAAAATACTGGAGTCATCCGTTGACAAGGATGAGAACACAGTTTCGGCTTCGGTTACTCATTTCAGTGTTTTTGCCCTTTTCGGTTCCGGGAATCTTGACCTTTCAGGCGCATACTGTTTCCCGGTACCGTTCAAAGGGAACCGTGATACAGATATAACTTTTACAGGGCTTTCACTCCAGGCAACAATAAAGATTTATACGATAAACGGCAAACTGGTAAGGGAGATTCAGCATCAGGGAGGGACAACGGAATCGTGGAATCTTAAAAACGATGACGGAAATGATGTAGCCAGCGGTGTTTACCTTTACATAATTGAAAATGATATGTCAACAAAGAAAGATAAACTTATGGTAATAAGATAAACTTACGAACTACACGAACCCTCCGCGGAGGGACGAATTACGCGAATGTTTTTTCGTGTAATTCGGCTGTTCCATTTGTGTTATTCGCTTTTTAATAAGATGAAAAAAATAATAATCAGTTTAATTACTATTTGTTGTTTTGTTTCCGGCATAGCAGATGCTAAGTCCGCAGGCACCGCAGGTGCCAATTTCCTTACAATCGGGATTGGAGCAAGGCCTATGGCAATGGCAGGTGCATTTACCGGATTGGCGGATGATGTAAACAGTATTTTCTGGAACCCTGCAGGATTAGCTCTGCTGGATAGAAATGAAGCTACACTTATGCATGATGAAATGGGAGAGGGAATAAGATATGAATTTCTGGGTTATGCTCATCCTTTTCCTGAATTAAACGGTACTCTGGCCGGGAGCATATCATATCTTAATATTTCGGAAATACAAGGTTATTCGTCGGGCGGAGTAAAAACCGATGAGATAAAGGCAAATGATTATTCGATGAGTATGGCGTACAGCAGAGAAATAATCCCAAAGCTTTCCGGAGGTATCAATTTAAAATACATCAGGGAAAGACTGGAAGACGAAAATGCCTCTACCCAGGCGGTGGATTTAGGGTTACTTTATCTTTCTCCCTGGGGAGTGGGTTTAGGATTGAGTATGCAGAATATCGGACCCGGTCTGGAATTCATATCAGAAAAAGACCCGCTTCCGCGGAACCTGAAAATAGGAACAGCATACCGGCTGGGGCTTTTAGGCAACCGCCTTATTATTTCTGCTGACGGCAATTTCCCTTACGATGAAAATCGTTATATCTGTGCCGGTATGGAATATATGATTTTTGACCTTATAGGTTTGCGCGTAGGATATCGTTCGGAGGATGATTTGGAGAATGGACTGAGATTCGGTCTCGGACTGGCTTCAAAGAATCTGTCATTTGATTATGCGTTTCTGCCAAGAGGTGATTTTCAGGACAGCCATAGAATCAGTTTGACCCTGCGTTACGGTAAAGTTTATGAGTACGGAATAGCTGAGCGGGATATTGATGAACACCTGAAAAAAGGCGAGAAATATTTCCATCAGGGAGAACTGCTCAAAGCATACCGTGAGTTTAACAGTATCGTATCGGTATGTCCTGGTCATAAGGACGCCCAGGATTATATGGCAAAGGTCAGGTTAAAGATAGAAGAATCGGATATGAATAGATTGATAAGCGGGCATTTTACTAAAGGAAAGCAGCTTTATCAGAAAGGTGAGTTAATAAGAGCCAAAGAGGAGTTTGAGTCCATTCTTAATATCAGTCCCGAACATAATGAGGCAATGGACTATATCTCCAGAATCGACGGAAGATTTGAAGAGGTGGCGGGTTCTATATTTGCAAAAGGAGTTTCTGACTTTGAAGAAGGCAACTATGACACTGCAATAAGAGAAATGGAGAGAGTATTAACATTCAACCCGGAACATAGTCAGGCACAGGAGTATGTTTCATTAATCAAAGAAAAGCAAAGAAAGATTGAAGAAATTAAAAGAAAACAAAGAGCAGAAACCTGCTTTAATACCGGGGTAATATATTATAAAAGAAATAAGTGGTCAAAAGCACAGAGCCAATTTGAGGAAGCATTGGAGATTGACCCGGAGAACAAAGATGCTTCCGCTTATCTTATAAAGACAAAGGAAAAAATTGCCGGGGAATATTATGAACAGGCAATGAAGTTTTATGAGAAGAAAGATTTTAAAACCGCTATTAGTAAATTCAAGGACGTATTGAAATTTACGCCTGATCATACTAAGGCAAAGTCATATCTGGCTGAGGCAACAAAAACTCTCAAAGAGATAAACAGGAAAGAGGCGGAGACGTGCAATAATGAGGCTCTGAAAGAGTACACCAGCGGCAGGATAAAGAAAGCAGTGGAACTCTGGGAAAAGGCATTAAGGCTTGACCCTGAGCTTACGGATGCACAGGTAAATCTGGAGAGAGCTAAGAAGGAGTTAAAATGAAACTAAGAACAAAGTTCAGTTTGTTGTCGGCTCTGTTGGTTACATTGTCAATACTTGGAGTTTCAATTTTCCTTTTAATTGTAGAAAAAAGACATCTTCTTTCGGAAATGGAAAAAAGCAAGAATGATACGATGAGAAGCCTGATAAAGGTAAGTGAGGAATCTTTGATTACCAGAAATAGAATATTGATTCTTAACTATATGAAAGAAATGAAAAAAGTCAGAGGAGTAGTTTATGCTAAATTAATAGATACCGATAAAAAGATATTGGCTCATACGGAAACAAACCTTATAGGCGAGACCGACTCCACACCGGAAACATCAAAAGCAATTTCTGCATCTGAAATTTTAATTCAGTCGTATATCAGCAGTTCCCGGGAAGAGATATCGGATATTTCCTCTCCTGTGTTAGTTAAAGGGAAAAAACAGGGTGTTGCTCAAATCGGTTTTTCACAGACGGTTCTTAACAATATAGTCAAGACCTCTCTGGCAAAAACAAGGAACAGGATTTTTGGTGTTGCTTTTGTGGTTTTAATAATCGGTATTTTAGGTGCCACAATTTTAGCAGCAATAATGACCAGCCCGATTAAGAGGATGGCTCATGGCGCGGATCTGATCGGCCAGGGTAAACTTGATACAAAGATTGAGGTTGTCAGTAAAGATGAACTCGGGGATTTGGCAAAAGACCTTAATATAATGGCGGAAAAGCTTAAGGAATTGGATGAAATGAAACAGGATTTTGTATCCAGTATAACTCATGAATTCAGGTCTCCGCTTAATGCTATGGGAATACATTTTGACCTTTTCTTTAAGGGACAATTGGGGAATATCACAGAAGAACAGAAAGAATCTTTGACAATATTGAAAAACAATGCAGCGCGATTGGGACGGTTTATTGATGACCTGCTTGATATTGCCAAAATAGAAAGAGGCAAGATGGAGATTAATCCGGAATCATTCGATGTATTGTCTGCGGCAGATGAAGTATTTCAGCTTATGAAGGTTCAGGCTGAGAAAAAAGGAATAGAACTTAAATTGGATATACCAAAGGATTTACCAAAAGTATTTGCCGACCCCGGACGCACAAGCCAGATTATTACTAATCTTGTATCAAATGCCATTAAGTTTACTCCTGAGAAAGGAAAAATAACGATTAAGGCATTAGTTAAAGAGTTTGAGGGTTTGGGAGTTGGGGAGTTAACTCAAGAACTCAAGAACTCAAGAACTCAAGAACCACAAAACTGTATCCGGGTTTCTGTGAGTGACACCGGTATGGGAATACCTAAGGACCAGATAGAGAAAATTTTTAGTAAATTCGAGCAGGTTAAAGGAGTAAAAAATAAAATAGAAGGACCTAAAGGAACAGGGTTGGGATTAGCCATTGTACGCGGTCTTGTGGAAGGTCAGGGCGGTAAAATCTGGGCGGAGAGCGAGCCGGATAAAGGTTCGACCTTCTATTTTACATTACCGATAGAAAAAACTTAATGAAACGGGGCTCTGTACCAGAGCAGAGCTCGGTACAGGGCGGGGCAGGAGTATAATCATGAATAAAGAAAAAATACTGGTTGTGGACGACGATTCAGACGCTAGAAAGGGAATAGTAAAATCCCTAAAGGCAGATGGATATGATATCCATGATGCAGAAAACGGGGAACAAGCATTAGAGATGATAAAAGTAGATAGCTATGACCTTGTCCTGACCGATTTAAAGATGTCGGAGATTGACGGAGTAGGTGTGTTAGAAGAAGTAAAGAAAAAGGATCCTTCGTGTCCTGTAATTATTATGACATCTTATGGCAGTATTGAGACCGATCTTCAGGCAAAAAAGACAGGAGTTTCCAGTTTCTTTACCAAACCGGTAAATATGGATAGATTACGTTTAAAAATAAAGAAAATTTTAGAAGACCGGAAGTTGGAAGCAAAAATCATAGAACCCGACAGGGAAATAACCGATTCTGAAATAACAAGGGAAGTATCTTCAAAATTAATGCTCGGCACACTGCTCGGAATTATTGTGAAACTGACCTGTGATATTCTCAATGCCGACGGGGGTACATTGCTTCTGATTGAAGATGATAGTTTGGTTATGAAGGCCGCAACCGAAAATTTCAAGGACGAAATATGGAGAGTTAAAATAAAGCCCGGCAAGGGAGTAATAGGCAGGGTTGCTGAAAAAGGCAAGCCGGCATTGGTAAAAGACGGATTAAACGATGAACCTTGTTTTAGTGAGTTTAAAGTACCTCAGAAAATAGGTTCAGGTATTTCTGTGCCTCTTTTTGAGGGGAATAAACCCATAGGAGTGCTTAATTTGAGCAGAAGAGAAGGGAAGCCGGAATTTAACAAAGAAGATTTTTTTGCTGCTGAAACTTTTAACGCACACATAGTATTTTCGTTAAAAAATGCGATAGCATATACCGAATTAATGAAAGCAAAATTGTATATAGATAATATTATCGGTTCAATGCTGGATACTTTAATTGTAACCGATTCTAAAGCCGTAATCACGACTCTAAATAAGGCAACACTGGAATTGTTAGGATATAAAGAGGAGGAAGTAATTGGTAAACATGTTGGAATGCTTTTTGAAGAAGAAGAATTTATATTTAGAAAAGATGAATTTGACAGATTAATTAAAGAAGGGATAAGTAGAAATTATGATGTAACATATAAAACAAAGTTCGGAGAAAGAATCCCCGCCACCCTTTCTGCTTCGGCGATGCGTGACAAGGAAGGGAAAGTTATCGGGGTCGTATGTGTTGTCCGTGATATGCGTGAAATAAGAGAGCTTCAGCTGCAGATCTTTCAGCAGGAACGGCTTGCATCAGTAGGTGAACTTGCTGCGGGATTGGCTCACGAGGTCGGCAATCCGCTGCAGACGATTCTCGGAAATGCCGAACTGATTCTGATGAATAATAAATTTGAAGAAGCAAGGGCTATAAAAAAGGCTGTATTATACTGTAAGAGAATTATAGAAAACCTTTTGGATTTTTCGAGACAGAAAGAAATAAATTTCATTAATGACGATATTAACGATTTAATAGAAAAAACGCTTTCACTATACGGCAAACAGCTCGAGATTCAAAAAATAAAGATTGTTAAGCATTACGCTGACCTGCCGACATTATTACTATCCAGTTCGCATATGGAACAGGTATTTTTAAACTTAATTACGAATGCCCAGAAAGCAATGCCTGAAGGCGGGACATTAACAATTTCTACCAGGGTTAAACGTTCAGCATCCAACGCTCAAAAGGGAGATTTCGTGGAAATATCCTTCAAGGATACCGGTATGGGAATTACGAAAAAGAATCTAAATGTTATATTTGAACCGTTTTTTACTACCTACAAAAGAGGCACGGGGCTTGGTCTTTCCGTTTCTTACGGTATTGTAAAACAGCATAATGGTCAGATTTTTGCTTTATCTGAAGGAAAAGAAAAAGGTTCTGAGTTTGTTATAAGGCTTCCTGTCGGTAAATGAGGGGTCTATTTATGGAAACCGGAATAAAAATTTTGGTTATTGACGATGAGCAGGGATTAAGAGATATGCTGTCTTTTGAATTGGGGCAACAGGGTTATGCTGTGACTACCGCATCAAGCGGAGAAGAGGGTATTGAAAAAGCAAAAGCGAATGAATTTGATCTGATTATTACCGATATAAAAATGCCGGGAATAGATGGTGTTACTGTTCTTGAAGAGATAAAGAAGATAAATCCGGAGATAGAAGTAATTATAATGACAGGATACGGTACAATCGAGAATGTGGTTAGTAGTTTAAGGTTTGGCGTATTTGATTTTATTAATAAACCCTTTAATATCGATGAAATGCAGCATTCAGTCAAAAAAGCCGTTGATAATTACCAATTAAAAAAGAAGGTTGCTTTGCTTAATAAAAATTTAATAGAAAAAAATACCGAATTAGAAAAAGCAAAAAACTCTCTTGAGGAGAAAGTTCAGGAGAGAACAAAAGAATTAAAGATTTCGGAGCAGAAATACCGCAGGATTATTGATGATTCGTTTGACCCCATTATTACTCTGAACGATAGAACTGAGATTACCGGCTGGAATAAAGGCGCAGAGCTGACCTTTGGTTATAAAGAATCCGATGTGCTGGGGAAAAAAGCGGATGTGCTTTTTTCTCAGAAGCGGGAAATATCGGAAAAGTCCATATGGGAAGAATTAAGGGAAAAAAAGTTTATCAGGAATTTTATTACAAAAGCACTTACCGGAAACAATGAGTCAATTTATATAAATATAACAGCGAGTAATATTGAAGACGAAGGAATAAGTATGATAATCCGCGATATTACCCAGGAGAAAAAAATCGACCGGATGAAATCCGAGTTTGTTTCCAATGTCTCCCATGAATTACGAACGCCTCTTACATCCGTTAAGGGTGCGGTGGAATTGGTTCTTGGAGGTTCAGAGGGCCCTGTTAGTGATTCCCAGAGAGAACTTTTGACTATTGTCAAAAATAATACCTTACGGCTTATTAAGTTAATCAGTGATTTATTGGACCTCTCTAAAATTGAATCCGGAAGAATTGAGATGGAGATTATGCCCCGCAATATTATTGATATTATTAAAAATACAATTAGTGAAATTAAATCCCTGGCTGACCAAAAACAGATAACTCTTAGTTTTAACAGCCCTGAACAATTGCCGGAAGTATGCTGTGATGAGGATAGGATAAAGCAGGTTCTGATAAATATTATAGGCAATGCTATTAAGTTTACTCCTGCCAAAAAGTCTATTGTTATCAGCGTAGAAGAGAATAAAGAAGAGTTACAGATAAATATTACCGATACAGGAATGGGTATAGCGGAAGAACATGTTGATATGGTTTTTGAAAAGTTTAAACAGGTAGATTCTTCATCTACCCGTTCGGCGGGCGGAACAGGGTTGGGGCTGCCTATTACCAAATCGATAATTGAAGCACACAAGGGTAGAATCTGGGTGGAAAGTGAACTCGGCAAAGGCAGTACATTCTCTTTTACACTGCCTAAAATAATAAAAGAAGGAGTTATTGAAACCGTTAAGCCTATAGAAAAGGGACAACTGAAACAGATTTCATTAAAAGAGATAATCCAAAAGCCTCATTTTATTATTGACAAAATACTGGTGGTTGATGACGATGAAGATCTCGCCCGGATTATTAAAAGACACTTAGAAAAAGAAAAATATGAAATAACAATTGCTCATTCCGGAGCAGAGGCGGTAAAAAAGGCAATAGAGATTAAACCTCAATTGATAACATTGGATATTCTTATGAAAGGCATGGATGGGTTTGCGGTAGCCGAACTGCTGAAACAAAATCCGGATACAAAGGATATACCCATTGTCATTGTTTCTGCTATATTTGAGAAAGAAAAAGGCTACAAATTAGGTGCTGTTGACTATATTACAAAACCTTTTGATCCGGACAAATTGATTGCAAGTATTAAGAATATAGAAGTACAGATTCAGGCACAGATGTCAAAGAGAAAAGTGTTGGTTGTTGATGATGACCCTGATATTGTTATGGTATTAACAATATCGTTGAATGAGAAGGGATATTCAGTTTTGAATGCATATGACGGATTACAGGCGGTGGCTTTAGCCAAAAAGGAAAATCCGGATATAATTGTTCTGGATTTAATGTTGCCGGAAATAGACGGATTTGAAGTAATCAAGATGTTGAAAAAAGACCCGGGGACTGCACATATCCCGATTATTGTTATAACCGCGCGCACCGTTGAAAACGGCAAGAAAGCGGTCAAAATGGGAGCAAATGAGTATTTAATTAAGCCGTTTTCGGTAAAAAGTATGCTGGAGGAACTTGATAAGGTTATTAAAAAAGAAGAATTGGGAGGAAAAAACTATGGCAAAAAGAATACTTGTAGCCGATGACGAACCGGATATTGTAATTGTTCTTAAGCGATATCTGGAGCTGGATGGGTATGAAATAACGGTTGGTCATGACGGCAAAAATGCTTTAAGTAAATTAGCTGATGGTAAGTTTGACTTACTTATTCTTGATGTAATGATGCCTGAAATGAACGGCTGGGAAGTATGCAAGAAGATTAAAGGTGATCCTAAGACAAAGGATATACCTGTAATAATTCTGACCGCTAAGTCACAGAATACGGATGCTCTAATGAGTTTTGAATGCGGAGCCGATGAGTATGTAACCAAGCCGTTTGACTATCCTGAATTATCGCAGATTATAAAGAGATTACTGTCAAAAAGGGAGTAGTTTGATATGAGAACCGTATTTAGGGAACAGCTTATAGAACTTATTCTAAAGACCGGTATGCTTGATGAAAAGCAGATTGCATCTATAATGCTGGAAAAGCAAACCACCGGTAAGACCACAGAGCAAATTCTTATAGACAGGAAGATAATAAAAAAAGAAGAAATCGGCAGAATACTGGAAGAGTATTATAAGGTTCCGTATATTGATTTGACTAAATTGGAGCTCGAGGATAAAAAACTATTAAGGATTATTCCGGAGCAGATAATAAGGAAATACAGGGTTTTACCTGTTTCTAAGAAAGACAATGTAATTACTATAGCAATGAGTTCGCCAAACGATATTGTTGCTTTGGAAGACATGCAGATAGTAACCGGATATACAGTTAAACCTTTAGTTGCTTTGGAAAGCAGTATAGTTGATATTATTGAAAAATTTTATGTTTTAGATGCAGTAGAAGAATCGGTAAAGGAACCGGTTATTGATAAAGCATCATTAAAAGATATTGAGGCATCTAATGAAAAAGAAGTTATCAGCAAAGCACCTTTGGTTAAACTGGTTGATAATATTATGGCTGAGGCGGTACGATTAAAAGCAAGCGATATCCATGTTGAACCTCAGGAAAAAAGTATTTTTATCAGATATAGAGTTGACGGTTTATTGTCCACTAAAGAACTTCTCCCTAAAGCGATTCAATCCGCACTTACTTCCAGAATTAAGGTTATGGCGGAAATGGATATAACCGAAAAACGTTTCCCTCAGGACGGTCAGATAAGAACAAATATTCAAAAAAGAGATATTGATTTCCGGGTATCCACTTTACCTTCCAAATACGGTGAAAAAATAGTTATACGTGTGCTGGATAAAAGCAGTTTTGCTCTTGGTATAGAAAATCTGGGATTCCCTCCGGAAACACAAACCCGGTTTGAGCAAATTTTAAATGCCGGCAGCGGAATTATTCTGGTTACGGGGCCTACGGGGAGCGGTAAAACCACCACTCTGTATTCGGTTTTAAATAGGATTAAATCTTCCACAAAAAATATTATTACCCTTGAGGACCCTATTGAGTATGGCCTTCTTTCCGGAAAGGCAAGAGAAAGCGGCATTACTCAGGTGCAGATTAACTCCAAAATAGGGTTTAGTTTTGCTAAAACCCTGAGGGCATCATTAAGGCAGGACCCTGATATAATTTTAGTCGGGGAAATTAGAGACGAGGAAACATGCAGAATAGCTATAAATGCCGCTTTGATGGGACATCTGGTATTTAGTACCATTCATACTAACGACGCTGTCAGTACAATTAACAGACTATTGGATATGGAGATAGAGCCTTTTCTTATAGCTTCTTCTCTTATAGGAGTTTTAGCCCAGAGATTGGTTAGAACTCTTTGTTCGCATTGTAAAGAAATGTACCATCCTCCTAAAGCTGTTCTTGAGAGCCTTAATTTGAAGTCCAATGAGTTTAAAGAAATAAAATTTTATAGACCGAAAGGCTGTAAGTACTGCGATAATATTGGCTATAAAGGAAGAATAGGAATTTTCGAGTTGCTGACTATAAATGAATCTATTAGGGATTTAATTCTCGGAAAGGCAAAATTAAGCCTTTTCAGGGAAGTATCCGGGAAGAACGGAATGATTACTATGAAAAGTAACGGAGTTCAGCTGGTAGCCCGGGGTATAACTACAATGGCGGAAATTTTCCGTGTGCTCCCTGCGGATTTATAGAGGTATATTATGAAAAAAGGAAGAACTGGATTAAACAAGAATTATCGTGAAGCCGTATCATTATTAAAGGATAAAGAAAAACTACTTGATACGGTAATGGCTTCTATGGGAGACGGGCTTAGTATTCAGGACCTGGATATGAGGATAGTCTATCAGAATAAGTTTATGATAGACAATTTCGGTAAGCATACGGGAGAGTACTGTTATGCAATATATGAACGGCGGGATAAAATATGTGAAGGTTGTCCGATACGGGAAGCTTATAAAGATGGAAAAGTTCACAAAGCTTTGCGGATAGGTATTACCGGAGACGGCACACCGTTCAGGTTTGAAAATATTGCCTCAGTATTAACAAATGAAAAAGGTAAAATTGTTGCCGGTATGGAATTATGCAGGATAGTCGAGGAACGGGAAAAGGTTAAGGAAGAACTTCAGAGCTCTGAAAAACGTTTTAAAGACTTTATTTTCAGTGTGGCCGACTGGGTTTGGGAAGTGGACAGGAATGGTGTTTATAAATATTGTTCGGAGCAGGTTAAGAATATCCTGGGATATGAAGTGAATGAAATCCTTGGTAAAACCCCGTTTGATTTTATGTTGCCTGAAGAAGCGGAAAGAATAGGGAAAATATTTTCGGAAATAGTTAAGAAAAAGTTATCCGTTAAAGATTTAGAGAACTGGAATTTGAACAAGGAAGGTAAGCGTATATGTTTGCTGACCAACGGAGTACCTGTTTTGGACGAAAAAGGGAATATTATAGGATACCGCGGGGTAGATAAAGACATAACGGAACGCAAAAATGCGGAAGAATCTCTGAAAGAATCAGAAGAGCGGTTTAGATCGATTTTTGATAATGTGACAGACGGAATTCTTCTGGCGGATTTGAAAAGTAAAAAATTTTATACCGGTAATAATATGATTTGCAGAATGCTGGGTTATAATTTGGAAGAAATTAAGGAGCTGGGAGTAAACGATATTCATCCTGAAAAAGACCTCCCTTATGTTGTAGAACAGTTTCAGAAACAGGCGAGAGGAAAAATTGTTCTGGCAAAAGATATACCGGTAAAAAGAAAAGACGGCAGTGTTTTCTATGCTGATGTTAATTCATCGCCGGTAGTATTGAAAGGGGAGCAATACCTGTTAGGTATTTTTAGAGATATTACAGAGCGTAAGAAGGCGGAAGATGAGAAAGAAAAATTTCAGGCTCAGATTATGCAGTCAGGCAAGCTGGCAGCGGTAGGACAGTTAGCAGGCGGAGTGGCACATGAAATAAACAATCCAATGGGTGTGATACTTGGATTCAGCCAGAGTGTTGTTAGAATGGTAAAGGAAGATAATCCTTTATATATGCCGCTGAAATCAATAGAAAGAGAGGCAATAAGGTGTAAAAAGCTGATAGTAGACCTGTTGACATTTTCAAGGACAGCGAAGACAGAGGCGGAAGTTATAGATATAAATGCAGCCATTGACGGGACATTATCACTGATAGAAGCACAGGCAAAAGTAAAGAATGTAGAGATTACTAGGGAATATGGAAAAGATATACCGCAGATAAAAGCAAACAAAAACCAGATACAGCAGGTTATAATGAATCTGTGCAGCAATGCAATAGATGCCATGCCTGGCGGCGGTAAGCTGGCAGTAATCACAAGGATTGTCAAAGGTCCAAAGTCCGGGGTCCAAAATTCTAAATCCAAAGACCAAAGAGATTTGACATTGGACTATATAGAGATAAGCGTTTCCGATACAGGCGAAGGAATACCGAAGGAAAATCAGGAAAAGATATTTGATGCATTTTTCACTACAAAAGAAGTAGGAAAAGGTA
This sequence comes from Elusimicrobiota bacterium, assembly GCA_016928195.1. GTDB lineage: Bacteria > Elusimicrobiota > UBA8919 > UBA8919 > UBA8919 > JAFGLF01. The sequence continues at coordinate 367,537 of JAFGLF010000044.1, read as the reverse complement.
CTGGGTTGGGGTTGAGCTTATGTTATGAGATAATACAGAAACATAACGGAACAATTAAAATAGAGAGCCCCGTAACACGGGATGGCAAAGGGACAACCTTTACAATAAAACTGCCATTGTGATGGAGGGGAAATTGAAAAAGAAAATCTTAATTATTGATGATGAACAGGGAATACGTGATCTGTTCAGGTTTATGTTGGAACCGCAGGGTTTTGAGGTATTTACGGCCAATGACGGATTAGAAGGAGTAGGGATGGTCAGAAAAGATTCATATGATATTATTTTCCTTGATGTTCATATGCCTAAAATGCAGGGGCCTGAAGCGCTGAGTATTATTAAACAGGTCAGGCCGGATCAGACCGTAGTTATTTTCAGCAGCAGTTCAGACCCTAATTTTGCATTTGAAAAGAAAGCTAAAAAACTTGGTGCGTATACATGTCTTTATAAACCGGTTAATATTGACGACATAATGAAAACAATAGAGAATGCATTAGCAGGAAATAAGGAGTTGAGCGATGATGAATAAAGGTAAAATATTAAGTATTGATGATGAACAGGGTATAAGGGATATGCTGTCTTTTACACTGAGGCAACATGGATATACCATTGATACTGCTCAGAGCGGAGAAGAAGGTTTAGAAAAAGTTAGGAAAGAAAGTTTTGATATAGTTATTACCGATATAAAAATGCCTGGAATGGATGGCATTACTGTTCTTGGCGAGATAAAGAAAATAAATCCGGAAGTAGAGGTAATTATAGCTACCGGATACGGAACAATGGAGACCGCCATTGAGGGTTTAAGGAAAGGCGCTTTTGATTATATCGGCAAACCCTTTAATATTGATGAGGTTACCGCTACCGTCAAGCGGGCTTTAGAAAAGCGTAGATTCAAAGAAACGGTTGCCTTGTATGAAATAAGTAAAAATCTCTTTTCAACCATAGAATTGAATGATTTACTGAAAATAATTATTGATTTAACCAGCAAGGTGCTTAAAGCCGATGATGTTTCTATAATGTTGTTTGATGATAAAGGAAAATTATATATTGCCAACTCTTATGGTTTGGATGAGGAAGCCCGGAAAAATACTAGGTTGTTTATGGGAAAACATATTTCCGATTGGATGAAAAAAGAAAGCCAGTCTTCGGTTTTAATCAGCGAACCGGCTAAGGATTCCCGCTTTAAGGACATAAAGGGTTGTGAGAAAATAAAATCATCAATAGCGCTTTCTTTGAAAACGAAAGATGCGGTATTGGGGGTGCTTACTATCAATAAGACAGATATTAACGAGGATTTCTCCGAAGATGATTTACATAAAGCAAATATAATCAATTCTTTTATAACCTTGTCCGTTGAGAATAGCAATTTATACAAAAAACTTCGGAAAACACAAATGATGCTTGCTCAGCAGGGACGGCTTGCATCAATAGGGGAACTGGCATCCGGACTCGCACATGAAATAGGTAATCCTCTGCAGGCCATACTCGGTAATACAGAGTTATTGCTTATGGAAGAAAAAAACGAAGAACTGGATTCAATAAAAACTGCGGTACTGCATGCAAAGAAAATTATAGAAAATCTTCTGATTTTCTCCGGGCGCAGAAAGACAGCTTTGGTTCAGGCGAATATTAATGATTTGCTTGAGCAGACATTTTCTCTATACGGCAAACAGCTTGAAATCAAAAAAATAGAGGTCGTAAAGAAATACGGCAACCTGCCCAAGATGAATATATCCTCGCTAAATATAGAACAGGTATTTTTGAATCTGATAACAAATGCGACCAAAGCAATGCCTGAGGGCGGAATATTGACAGTAATGACATCTGTAGCAGACGGTGCGTCACAAGCATATGCAAAGGAAGAAAAGGATACAACAGGCAGTAATCCGCGAATGATAAACATTTCCTTCAAGGATACAGGCAGCGGAATTAAAAAGGACAATTTGGCGCGGATTTTCGAGCCGTTTTTCACTACAAGCGAAGTAGGAAAAGGCACGGGATTAGGGCTTTCCGTTTCTTATGGGATTATGAAAGAGTATGGCGGAGAGATACTTGTTTTTTCTGAAGGCGAAGGTAAAGGTGCGGAATTTATTGTAAAGATTCCTTTGAAATAATAATCAGAGGGGAGGAATTATGGAACAAGGAACCGGTCAGAAAAATGGTCATACCGGTCGGGGTAAGGGACATATTCTTGTTGTTGATGACGAAATTGAAATTTTAAAGTTTATTGAGACCGTACTCAAAAAAAACGGATATTCCGTAACAGTAACACATGATGCATTTCATGCGCTTAATCTTCTGGAAAAAAATGATTTTGACATCGCGATAACTGATTTAAAAATGCCGCAGATGAGCGGTGTTGAATTGCTGGAGATAATTAAGGAGAAATATCCTAAAGTTAAAGTTCTTATTATAACAGCCAGTGCCAGAACGGATTTAGCAATTAAATGTATCGAAAAAGGCGCTAACGATTATTTGATAAAACCATTTACACTTAATCAGTTGAAGAAAAAAGTAGAAAGTTTAGTGAAATAATATAAAGATGCCGAAAATAAAAATTATTATTGTTGAAGATGAAACAATTATTGCAGAGGATTTACAGCAAACCCTAAGGGATTTTGGCTATAGTGTGCCGTCAATAGTCCGTTCAGGTGCCAGGGCTATAGAAGAAGCTGAAAAACATAATCCCGACTTGATACTAATGGACGTTAGATTAGAGGGCGCTATGGACGGTGTGGAGACAGCTAAAAGAATCAAGTTGCAATTAAACATTCCTGTTATTTTTGTAACCGCCTATGTTGACGATAAAATATTAAAACAGGCAAAAGTGGTAGAGCCGTATGGATATTTGGTCAAACCTATTGATGAAAGAGAACTAAAAAGTACTATTGAAATCGCTCTTTACAGAGTAAAAATGGAAACTGAACTGCGCAAAAATGAGGAAAAATATAGGATTCTTGTTGAAGGTGCAGCCGATTTTATTTTTATGATTGATAAGGATAATAAGATTTTATCTATAAACAAATCTGCATTAATGTTTTTTGAAAAGAAATCCGAAGAAATAATAGGCAGGTCAATATTTGATTTGTTCCCAAAAGAAATTGCAGAAGATTATTCAGAGACCATAAAAGGAGTATTTAAAACCGGTACGGTTAATATCAGCGAAGCAAAATTGATTACCGATAAAAAACAAATATGGGCAAGTACAATTTTAAATCCTGTTATGGATAGTAACGGAAAAGTAACTTCGGTAATAGGTTTATCCAGAGATATTACCGAACGCAGGGATATGCAGAATGAGCTTCAGAAGACCAATATGTTTTTGCACAGTATTCTGGATAGTTCTTCACATGTTTCCATCATATCCACGGATTCAGAGCGTAATATTATTTACTGGAATAAAGGGGCAGAAAACATACTTGGATATAAATCCGAAGAGATGGTCAATCGCCGGAAGATCGATATTTTATATTTCGATGAAGAGTCTAAAGATATGGCAGAGAAGATACGCTACGATATATATAATAATAAAGAAAGTGTTAGCTGTGACATCAAGGAAAAAACAAAAAACGGGGATATGGTATGGATCAATATGACATTAACTCCCAGATTTGATGAAAAGGGTCAGGTTGCGGGTATCCTGGGTATGGGTCAGGATATCACCGAAAGAAAAAAGGCAGAGGTAGAGTTGAGTCAGGCGGAGGAAAAATACAGAATGCAGTTTGAAGGAGCATTGGATGCTATTTTTGTAGCTGATACTGAAACAGGTATAATAATTGATTGTAACCCTGCTGCATCAAAATTGGTTGGCAGAGATAAATCAGAAATCATTGGGCAGCACCAGCGGATTCTTCATCCTCCGGAAAAAATTGAGCAAAAGTTTACCGCTACCTTCATGCAGCATGTCAAGGATAAACAGGGGCAGACATTGGAAACACAGGTTATTACCAGAGATGGAGAGATAAGACATGTGGCTATAAAGGCGAATATATTCGAATTTAGAGGCAAAAAAATAAGCCAGGGAATATTTCGGGATATTACCGAACAAAAAAAAGCGGAGAGGGAAAAAGAAAAACTTCAGGCACAAATTATCGCGCAATCCAGGCTTGCATCAATCGGGGAGCTGGCATCCGGGCTCGCACATGAAATAGGGAATCCTTTACAGACCATTCTCGGCAATACGGAACTGCTGCTTTTGGAGAGGAAAACCAATGAAACACAGGCAATAAAGACAGCAGTATTGTATGCAAAACAGATTATAGAGAATCTTCTGACTTTTTCGAGGCAAAGAAAAATAAATCTAACCAGGGTAAATATTAATGATTTATTGGAGCAGTCGCTTTCTTTATACGGTAAGCAGCTTGAACTTAAAAAAATAAAGGTTATAAAGGAATATAATGATTTGCCCGGGATAAATATATCCTCACTGCATATAGAGCAGGTATTTTTGAACCTGATAACAAATGCAACCAAGGCAATGCCCGAGGGCGGGACATTGACTATAGCTACAAAGAGGACGGTGGAAATAGGAAAAACAGTCGGTAAGGCATCTGCAAATCCTGAGTTTATCGAAATTTCCTTTAAGGATACCGGAGTAGGAATTAAAAGGGAAGATTTAATGCGGGTTTTTGAACCGTTCTATACAACCCGTTCCCACGGTACAGGATTAGGGCTTTCTGTTTCCTACGGACTTGTACAGCAGCACGGCGGAGAAATACTTGCATTTTCCGAGGGAGAAGGTAAGGGTGCGGAGTTTGTCGTAAAATTTCCTACGAAATAAACGGAGAAACCTATGGAACAAAAAACGGTTCAGAAATCCAATGGTGTCGGTCGTATTCTTGTTGTTGATGATGAAACCGATATTTTAAAATTTGTGGAAATAGCGCTTACAAAAAGCGGTTACTTTGTTCAGATAACAGCCGATCCGCTTGAAGCGCTCAATCTTTTGAAGGAAAATGATTTTGATGTTGCAATAATCGACCTGAAAATGCCGGAGATGGACGGCTCCGAATTGCTGGAGAGAATAAAAAATAAACATTCTAAAACCGAAGTGATTATTGTAACAGCTCATGCATCAATTGAAACAGCGGTGGACTGTATTAAAAAGGGTGCAAGTAATTATTTGATGAAACCGTTTGAGATGAAAGAACTTATAACAACTGTTGACAGGGCGGTAGAAATCGGCAGTCTTAAATCACAGCTTGTAAGTTTAAAAGAAATGGATAAGTTAAAGGATGAGTTTATTTCAACAATCTCACATGAGTTAAAGACACCGCTTATGGCAATTTCAGGTGCAATTGAAATCTTGTCGGAACAGGAGAAAGTTGATGAAAAACGGGAAGCTTTCCGTGCCCAGACCGATAAAGAAGTTCAAAAACTTACTGAAATAATCAGCCGGCAGACATATAAGATGAAATCACTTGTTAATGATTTGCTTGATTTCGCAAAGATGGAAGCAGGTTTTATCGGAATAAAAGACGAGGAGGTATCAGTCGTAAAAGTTGTGGATGAATCTGTAAATGAAGTTAAACCGCTTATGGATAAGAAAAAGATTGATATATCCCTGTCCAATTCATTGAGCGATACTTTTAATATTAAATGCAGCCATCAGCATTTAAAGAGGGTTATTACAAATCTTCTGGGCAATTCTGTAAAATATACACATGAAGGCGGAAAGATAGCGGTTGATATAATAAAGACAAATGGAATAAAGAAATCGGAGAAGGCAGCTGCACCTGATTTTGTTCTTTTTTCCGTAGCCGATAATGGTATAGGTATTGCAAAAGAAAATTTAAAAGAAGTTTTTGGGAAATTCTACAGGGTGGATCAGTCGCTGACAAGAGAGGCAGGCGGTTTTGGTTTGGGGCTTTCAATCTGTAAAAAAATCGTTGAACTTTACGACGGTAAAATCTGGGCGGAATCCGGCGGCCTCGGCAAGGGCTCGAAATTCACTTTCATATTACCGATATAGTTAAAGGCATGTAAAATTGAAAATCTAAAATGTAAAACTGAAAAATGAAATTCTATGAATTTAACTTTTTACAATCTAAATCTTATATCCATCTAAAATGGTTAGTTTTATATTTTACATTTTACTTTTTACATTTTACATGCCTTTATGCTAGTACTTGCACCGTATATAGTACCGCTTACCAGTTCAATGCAGGAGTACACGACAATACGCTTACCTTTGGTACAGGTGATGATTCGGGTTCATATGTAAATCTTTTGAATAATTTCTATGATATTACGGGTACGCCTAAACCGGATGCAAGAAGATGGCATTCAACGGCATATAGTTCTTCAGAAGATAAAGTTCTTTTATTCGGGGGTTTTGACAGCAGCGGTGATCCTCTCGGCGATACATGGGTCTACGACCCGCAGTCAGGACAGTGGACACAGAAATCACCTGCAGTATCACCTGGCCAGCGGTATGGTCATATTATGGTTTCTTCAGGAACAAACAAAGTAATACTTTTCGGAGGATACAATGGTGCGGATTATTTCAATGATACATGGGAATATGATTTTGAAAAATCCTCCTGGACACAAATTGTAACTATTTCATCCCCAATTGCTCTGGTTTATTCCTGCGCCGGCTATGATTCCAAAAATAATAAAATAATACTTTTCGGTGGCATATCAACCGGAACAATCGAATCCGCCACCTGGATTTATAATTTTGAAGGTTCTTCCTGGACAAAAGGTGCTTATGCCCCTGAGCCGAGAGCAGATGCTTATTCCTGTTATGACCCTGATAATGAAAGATTTTTAGTATTCGGCGGTCATGATGGGACCGATCCGCTTAATGACACATGGACTTATGATTACAATACGGACACTTGGGCCGATAGAGCCCCGGGTGCAAGTCCGTCTCCGGCACGGAGCGGCGGAGGAATGTTTTATGATTCAAAAAACCAGAGCAGTGTATTATTCGGCGGGTACAATGTATCGGATAACAAGGTTTGGTTTTACTCCTATACTGCAAATAAATGGTCAGGGATACAGCCTGCATCTGTTCCCTCGGCAAAGTACGGTTTTAGTGTAAATTATATATCTTCTTTACAAAAAGCGTTTTTATTCGGCGGTGATAGTAGCGGTGTCCAGAATAATTACTATAATTATGTTTTCCGTTCGTCTGGTGTTTACGTAACAAAATATTTTGATGTTCCCTACTCAACAGAACTCTACTGGCTTTCGGTTGAAGCACCTAACCAGAGCGGAGTACCTGCAAATACTACGTTGAAATTCCAGGTTGCGTCCTCTGCCGACAATATCAGTTATTCTGAGTTTAAAGGCTGGGATAATACAACAGGTACAAAGTACGAATATGTAGGAACTCCTCTTTCAATCGGCACTACGCACGACAATAACAGATATCTGAAACTTAAGTTTTATTTTGATACAAGCGAATTACCTCTTTCGGGAACACTACAGAGTGCAATCGTAAATTTTAATAGAAGTCCCATAAAACCGTCGCTTGCTTCTCCTGTAAATGGTTTTTCAACAAGTAATACGACACCTGTTTTTGGCTGGTATGAAACTTCGGATGACGACAATGATTCGCTTGCATATAGTATAGAAATCGACGATAGTGGTGACTTTTTATCCCAGGTAATAACATCTTCCAATATTGCAGGAATATCATATTCCACAACTACTATATTGCCTCACGGAACATATTTCTGGAGGGTGCGTGCCTGGGACGGTTCAAACTATTCGCAATGGGCATCCTCCTACACACTTTATATCGATACAATACCTCCTGCTGCAGTGACATCATTCAGTGCTTCTATTGGTACGTTAAACGGGACAATCAATCTTTCGTGGTATGCTCCCGGAAGAGACGATTTTTCCGGGAGTATAGCATCAGGAAAGTATTATGTAAGGTATTCAACATATTCGATTTTAACCGAAAATGACTGGGACCAGAATTCCTCAGACGAAAAAACGATTACAAGTGTTGCCATTACACCCGGAGAAATACAGACATATACAGTTGACGGACTGGATAATTCAACTACGTACTACTTTTCTGTAAAAACCCAGGATGATACCGGTAATACCTCCGTAATTTCAGCAACGTCCCCATTTTGTATGACCAATGCCGAACCGTCCGTAACTGTAAAATCTCCGGACGGAGCAGAAACATTTTCAGGGAATAGGGTCATATCATGGGAATATTCCGACCCTTATCCTTTGGATGATACTCATACATTTACTATCTATGATTCCTCAGACGGTGTCAATTTTAATACCACCGTTGCATCCGGTCTCGCCGACGGAACAACCTCTTATTCATGGAATACAAAAAATGTCATAAATTCTGCAACCCATATAATAAAGGTTGTTGCATACGATGCAAGGGGTCTTGAAGGTAGTGATGTATCCAATGCAGTTTTTACTGTTAATAATCCTAACGAAGCGCCGGTTTTAACCTTGACACAGCCCAACGGTTCTGAAAAAATTAACGGCAATTATACGATAAGCTTTACCGTTTCCGATGCCAATCTGGCTGATAACCATATTTTTACGATTTATGCCTCTACCAATTCAGGGGTTACATACGATATAGAAATTGCACAAAATATTACAGAAACCAGTTATCTTTGGAATACAGCTTCTTTCCAGAATTCCCCGAAATACCGTATAAAAGTTACAGCAACTGATAACGGAAATCCCAATCTTTCCGGTTTCGATTCGTCGGAGTCAGATTTTGAGGTTAATAACGACAATGAAGGCCCTTCTGCTCCGGTACTGGTTTTACCCCTGAATGGTTCTTATAATAGTATCGGCAGTTTAAAATTTGTCTGGCAGGAATCAACGGACCCAAACACCGAAGATTTTCTGACATATACCCTTTATTATTCATCCAGTATATATTTTGTTTATCAAACCACGGTGCCCGATATCACTGAAACAGAATACACTCCTACCGATCTGATTGAAGAGGTAACATATTACTGGAAAGTTGAAGCAATAGACCCGTTCAATTCTAAGACGGTATCCGATATGTTTTCCTTTCTTGTTTCCTGGAGCAAGGATGATTCTGACGACGGTAAGGTCCGTGTGGAAATTTCACAGGGTTTGCCTGAAAATTACTATGTTAAAATTGAAAACACAAACTCGGAATTTACCGCTGCATCGAGAAAATCCATTTCAGACCGTCTTATAAAATGTTTAAACCAGTCTGTTTATAATATAACCGCTTATGACGGCAGCGGTAATCCCCAATCCATTCCTGTTAACGCCAGTGTTAGGTTTAAATATATTGACGATAATAATGACGGATATCTGGATGGTTCAGATGTAAAGGCAGATAATATACGTATTGCATATTTAAACGAAACAAAGAATAAATGGGAATTTCCGAAAGCTCAGCAGATTAATGACAGGACAAATAAACAGGTAAAGGTTAATGTTGAACATTTTTCATATTATACAACTGTTGCATCGGTTGTCCCGACTAAAAAGGTTTCTAATATAATGAATTTCCCTAATCCGTTTAACCCGGAGATAGAAAGCACAACTATAAAATATGTATTGACTGAATCTGAGGATGTAACATTCTGTATTTTTAATCTTGTCGGCGACTTGGTATTCAAAACAAACATAGATGCAGGTGTTGAGGGGGCAATAGGCTGTGCCGAGGGCTATACAAACGAATTGACATGGGACGGTAAAAACGGCAACGGTATAGTTGTGGCAAACGGTGTATATATTCTGGAAGTCAAGATGGACGATGAAAAAGAAATAAGAAAAATAGCAGTAATCAAGTGACCCGAAGGGTCATCCCGAACTTGATTCGGGATCTGAAACACGGTAGAAATGCAATAGAAACACATAGAAATGTCCGCCACGGCGGGCAAATATTCGTGAATATCAGCGTTACCTGCCTGCTGTCAGACAGGGATTAGCGATAATTTGCGTTAAGGAGCTAAACGATTATGTTAAATGAAATGAAATCCGCCTGTGGCGGAAAAAAAATTCTTGTTGTGGATGATGAAAAAGATATTGTGGATTTGATTTCTATGTATCTTGAAAAGGAAGGATATGAGGTAATGGGTGCACATGACGGGTTGGAAGCATTTGAAAAGATTATTGGAGAAAAGCCGGATTTGGTTGTTCTGGATATAATGATGCCCAAACTTGACGGTCATTCTTTGAATATTAAGCTTAAAGAAAATTCTGAAACAAAAGATATTCCAGTTATTATAATTACAGGAAAAGGGCATTTAAGAGAAATTATTATGGCGAGAAAGGATGTTTCGGTAGTTGATTATCTTGAGAAGCCGTTTAATATAAAGGAACTTTCTGAAAAAATAAGAAATGTTTTTAAATAGGCCTATTAAGAGAAATGAATATAATAATTGTCCAATGTCTGGTGTCCAATGTCCTGGATAAAAATATAAGATTTATATTTGTATTTTTTGCTTTGTTATTGACTTTGAACTTTGGACTTTGGACTTCGGACCGTCTATATGCAAAAGATAACTCAGGGCTTGCAGCCGAATATCTTTTGACATTTTATCCGGATGCCGGAAGTTCTGCAAGGGCAGGTGCAGCAACGGCGGTTACCGGTTCGGCTGCTGCCTCTTATTATAATCCGGCGAATGTTGCCTCACTTATTTATAATGAGGTTTCATTTTTCTATACCCCGCTTTTCTACGGAACAAAATTTACGTATATTAGTTACGCATCTCCTGTGACAGGACAGGAAACAATCGCAGGTTCTATAGGTGTACTTTCTACGGGTGATATAGAGAAAACAAATTCTATAGGAGAAACCCTATACGATTTTTCATCACAGGAGTCGGTATTTAATTTTACTTATGCCGGTATGGTGGGAGCTATGACCAGTGCAGGAGTAAATGTAAAGTTTTTATCCCAGAATATCGATGATTTTACAGCACGTGCATTTTCTGCTGATATAGGACTTGTTTCTGACAGAAGTGATATAAAATTCGGGATTGCTGCAAAAAACGTAATTCCGTTTAAACTAGGAGGAGATAAACTTCCTGTATCTCTGCGTTTTGGGCTTATGCAGCAGGTTTATGGTGATTTTTTCCTGTGTGGCGACTTAGCTTTTGATGATATGTCGGTAAAGGTGGTGCCCAGATGGTTTTTAGGTTCGGAATACAGCTATAAAACCTTTTTTTTAAGGGCAGGTGTTAATTATAAAGAGGTGACCTGCGGTGTCGGAATGCGGGACGAACGGTTTTCGCTTGACTATGCGGTTTCGTTACATACGCTGGATATTACTCATAGATTTTCAGTTGCTTTGAGATTCGGGATAGAGGCAACAAAGGCGCAGAAACAAGCTGCCAGAATGCTGAAGGAGAATAGGGAAAACTTTGAAAAAGTTGTACAGAGGATTGTTGATGAAAAAAGGAAATTAAGCGACGATAAAAAAACTTTTGAATACGAAAAAGAAAAAATCGAAAAACTTATGCTGAGCGATGCAGACTTAAAAAGTAAATGGGAGGATATTCAGGCGGAGAAAGAAAAACTTGCACGTGATTTGCAGAGAACCAGAAAGGAAAAGAAGTTATCCGAAATGCTATTAGATGCCCAGAAATACTATGAAAAAAAAGAATTTGACAAAGCTGTAAATATAATAAAAAAAATACTTAAGGAAAACCCAAATAATAAGGAGGCGGAGATACTTTTTAGAAAAATCACAGAAGGACATGAATCGGCTGCAATAAACGATATATATCTGAAAGCGGTGGAGTTTTACGAAAAGGGAGAGTTTATAAAAGCAGCTGAAAAATCGGAAGAGGTAATTCAGATGGATAATAATCATTCTGATGCTCAGGTTTTGTTTCATCAGTCAAAAGCACAGGATTATATAACAAAGCAGAAATATCAAAACGCAAAGTACGAACTAATTGAAGCAATAAAAATAAAACCTGACGATAAAAATATTCTGGAACTTTTAAAAAGAGTGCAAACTACCATAGATATGATGGAGTAATAATGAAAAAAGTTATGAGATGGTTAATACTTATTTGCTTATTTACCTATCTACCTATCTACCTATCTACCTGTCTCTATTGTGAGATTGATTCCGAAATATATTTTAATTCAGGCATTGATAAATATGTCAAAGGTGATTATGACGGTGCAATAGCACTTTTTGAACAGACGCTTTCTTTGAGTCCAAATCATACAAAGGCAAAGAGGTTTCTTAAGAAGGTTTTGATTGAAGGAACTGAAAAGCAAATAATGAAAAGTAACTCTTGGAAAGCAGATATATATATTAAAAGAGCAAAAGAACTTTTCCCGGATGATGAGAAAGTAAATGAACTGCAGAAAATAATAAAAGGAATGCCAATCACGGGTCCGCCGCAGCAGACTGAAGGGGCTGTTGGAACTGTAAAGAATGCTGTGCCGAAAAAGAAAGTCCGGCCTGTAACGAAAAAAAAGATTAAAAAAGATGTAAAAAAAACCGAAGAGCCGGTTGTTATTGAGCAGGTCCCTTTGGATAATGAGAAGAATACAATAGAACAGATAATTGGTTCTTTAAAAGAGCATTTTTTGGTTTTGAGTATAACTTCAGGTTTAATTTTATTTGCTCTTATTTTTATCTGCTATATATGGATAAAGAAAAAGGTTGCTGCCAGAAGGAAGGAGTTGGAAGATAAGATTCGTGCAGAGGAAGAGGCTAAATTTAGAAAAGAGATGGATAATATAAAAAAGAACACGGATTCTGCCATATTGGAATTGAAAAGGGAGATGGCTGAAAAGGCAAAGATTCAAATGGCGGAAAAGAAAACGGTAACTGAAAAAGCCGGAGAAACCGCACGACAGCGGTTTGAAGCAACAATCGAAGAGGAAAAAACTCTGAATACAATATCCGATGAGTTAAAAAAGGAAGAGTATTCGAAACAAATTATACAAAAGATGACACTTTCTATAAAAACGATTATGAATGTAAACAGAGAAGAAGCAGTTAGAAATATTTTGCGCCTTGCAAAAAGTCCTCAGCCGGGATTGAGATATGATTGTGTGAAAATTATAGACAGTATTTTAAATATGGAAACATTTGAAATTTTATTGGGATTAATTAAGGATAGTGATATTAAAGTTAAAAAAGCAGCAATTGTTTCGGTTAATAATATTTGTAAAATATCTCATCCTGCAATTCCTTCAGATATGATTTCAAAAGCACAGAAGCTGCTGAATGAAGAAAAAACAAGAAACGGCTGGATAATGTAGTTTTATTAAGTTCCTATGAATAGCGGAACAGTAAAAACTAGCTGTTTGTCTTACTCCCCTTTGTTCTATCTATTTCCAAATGTAGACCTTGACAATATAAAAATTTTTATATAAAATACTTTAAAACAGAGCAAGAGAGCATAAGAGCAGAAGTTACTTTTGCTCTTTTAACTTTTGCACTATTGCACTGATTTTAATGCGGGTGTAGTTCAATGGTAGAACACTAGCCTTCCAAGCTGGATACGTGGGTTCGATTCCCATCACCCGCTGTTTTAACTTGTAACAAACAACCTATGAGAAAGAATAAATCTAACCAGAAGCTTAAAGATAAACTTTTAAAGAGCGAAGAAAAACAGCGGCTCATTTTTAAAACATCACCGGAAGCAATTTGTATAACGGATCTTAAAGGAAAGTTTATAGAAGTTAATAACTGTGCGGCATGGATGTATAAATTTCCGAATGCTAAGAAGTTTATTGCTTCTAAAAAGACTTTTTTCGATTTTATCGTACCCGAAGAACGTAAACTTGCCAGGAATGATATTAAGAAATGTATAAATACGGGCTATCTGAAATATGCACAGTATCATGCGGTTAGAAAGGATGGAGAAGTGTTCCCCATGGAACTAAGCGCTTCCGTATTGAATGACTCTTCAGGGAAACCTTTAAACCTTGTTATTGTATCACGTGATATCGTCTGGCGTACTCAATTGTGTCATGATGTTGAAAAAAGGGTAAAGGAGCTCAGGTGTCTTTATAATCTTTCCAAACTTATTGAAATAACCGATATCTCAATGGAAGAAATATTTAAAAGAACTGTTAATATGATTCCTCCTGCCTGGGAATATCCGAAGATTACATGTGCTCAGATTATTTATGGCGATAAAAAATTTCAGACAGGTAACTACAAGAAAACCAAATGGAAGCAGAGCAGCAGTATTATTGTGGACAGAAAAAAGGTCGGTGTTGTGAATGTTTTCTGTTTAAAAGAAAGACCAAAATTTACAAATGGTAATTATTTTACAAAAGAGGAAAAATCTCTTTTGAATGCTATTACAGAACAGTTAGGAATAATAATAAATCGCAAGATAGCAAAAGATAGTATATATGAAAGCGAAAATAAACACCGGGCATTATTCAGGTCCAGTATGGATGGGATAGTCTTTACTGATATGCAGGGCAAGGTCTTGGATGCCAATCATGCCTATGTAAATATGCTTGGTTATAAGATGGAAGAAATAAAAAAACTGTATTATCGCCAGCTGACACCTGAAAGATGGCATAAATTAAATGATAATATTCTTAAAAATCAGTTTTTAAAAAGAGGTTATTCCAACGAATTTGAAAAAGAATGTATTACAAAAAACGGGACTGTATTCCCTGTTTCGGTAAGGGGATGGCTTGTTAGGGATAGAAAGGGCCGGCCTGTAGGAATATGGAGGATTATTAGAGACATTACAGACCGCAAGAAGGCACAGGATGAACTCCATCAGAGCGAGAAGAAGTATCGAACACTTTTTGAAAGTTCTCATAATCCTATTACCATAGTAGATAGAAACGGTATTGTTCTTATGATTAATACTGTCGGGGCCAGGAATATGGGTTTAACACCGGCGAAATGTGTGGGAAGGTCAATATTTGAAGTAATTCCCGGTTTGGATGATTCGTATTGCGCTATTTACAGACAGGTAGTTGACACAGGAATAAATATTGAAAAGGAGACTTTTGTAAAATTGCCGTCAGGACCACAATGGTTTTGGTCAACTCATAATCCTGTTTATGATGTGAATAATAACATATACGGGGTTCAGATTATATCATATGATATTACCGAGCGTAAAAAGGTTGAGGAGGCGCTAAAAGTAAGCGAGAAACGGTATCGTGATATAACCCTTAGTATGAATGATTTGGTGTGGGAGATGGATAAACGGGGCCGATATATATATTGTTCTGTACAGGTCGAAAATATTCTTGGTTATTCGTGGGAAGAACTGCTTGGTAAAAAACCTTTTGACCTTATGCCGCCTGAGGAGGCTGCCCGGTTATCAAAAATTTTCAAAGAAATTTCTGCTAATAAACAGCCAATTAAAGATTTGGAGAAATGGAACATACATAAAGACGGACGGAGAGTTTGTCTGCTGACCAATGGTGTACCTGTATTGGACCGGAACGGGGGATTAATTGGATACCGCGGTGTAGATAAGGATATTACCGCTCGGAAATATGCAGAAGAACGTCTGGTAAATATAAATAAATGTTTTGTAAACTTTGGGACCGACCCATTGGATAATATTAATCGCCTTACCGCTCTTTGCGGAGAAACTCTGGATGCATCCTGTGCGTTCTATAACCGTTTCGACGGCGAAATGCTATGTTCGTGGGGACAATGGAATACCCCTTCTGATTACAAACCCATAGATAAACCCGGAGGTCGTATTTGTTACGATGTAATACGGCAGGGTAAAGACCAATGCTTAGTAGTTCGTAACCTGCTTGAAACTAATTATGCAAAAACCGATCCTAACGTTATTGCTTACGGGCTGCAGACCTATGTGGGATGGCCGGTCAAGAGCGGAGATGTCTATGTAGGCGCTCTGTGTGTTGTCTATCAGAGAGATTTTGTTCCCAGCGAAGCAGACAGGAAGTTTATGGGTATTGTCGCTTCGGCCATCTCGGTAGAGGAAGACCGCAGGCAGGCCGGGATTGCAGTTAAAAAAAGTGAAGAAAGATTTAGGCAACTAGTAGAACATTTGGGAGATTCATTGATTCTTCACGATCTGAACGGCAAAATAATTCAGGTTAATAAGCAAGTATGCCAAAGTTTGGGATATTCAAGAGATGAGTTATTAAAATTATCGGTAGGTAATATAGAAGTCGGATGGCAGCGGAGGAAACTGTCAGAGTTATGGAAAAACCTTGTTAAAACCGGTCCCATTACAGTTACGGGCACCCACTGCCGTAAGGACGGTTCTACATACCCGGTTGAAGTACGCGTGGTGCCCTTGGAATGGGAAGGGCAGAAACAAATTCTTGCCCTCTGCCGCGATATTACAGAACGCAGGGTAGCGGAAGAGGCTCTTCGTGGAAGCGAAGAAAGATATAAAATTTTATTTGACAGTACACTTGATGGTATGTTTGTTCTTGATGCTGAAACTATGAAAATAGTTCTTATTAATCGGGCTTTGGAAAAGATGTATAAATTTGATTCTATGAATGATGCGATCGGAAAGAGTCCGCTTGACTTTATTCATCCGGAAGACAGAGACCGGGCCGGCAAAACTATTATAAAAGATATGTTTGAAAATGATCTGAGACAGGTTAATGAATTTCGTACTATAAGAAAAGACGGTAAGGAAATTATAATAAGTGCAGTCGGAACAAGAACTGAATATCAGGGAAAGTTAGCAGGTTTGGTCTCTATACATGATGTTACCGAACGTAAGAAGTCGGAAGAACAGATAAGAAGATCGCTTCATGAAAAAGAGGTGCTTCTGCAGGAAATACAGCATCGCGTTAAAAACAATCTTCAGGTTATAATTAGTTTAATGAATATACAATTGAAAAAAATTGATGACCCAAAAGTAATCAGTATGTTTAAAGAATCTATGAGCAGAATCAGTGCGATAGCATTAATACATACTTATTTATATAAAGGCGGCGATATTTCGCACGTTAATATGAAGGAATTTATAGAAGAACTGGTAAGAAGCCTTATTATGCAGTATTCTTTGGGAAAAATGAAATTATCTTATTCGGTTGATGTTGATAAGCTCTGGTTTCCCATAAATCTCAGTATGCCATGCGGTTTGATTATAAACGAACTTATTGCAAATAGCCTGAAATATGCATTTGTTAAAAGAGAGAAAGGGAAAATAAATGTTTCTATTTCGGGTTCAAAAAACAAAGAGATAACATTGATTGTAAGTGATGATGGTGTAGGAATGCCTGATGGGCTAGATGTTTCAAACAGTAAAAGTATCGGGTACCGTCTTATTAAAACCCTTTCACAGAATCAATTGCACGGCAGTTTTGATGTCAAAAGTGATAAAAATGGTACAACTGTTACGATAAGATTCAATAAAGGGGATTGATGTAGGAGAAAATCTATGGGACATATAAGAGAGTATGTTAAAATTATGATTGTTGAAGATGAGGCAATTATTGCTGAGGATTTAAGTGAATCCCTTGCCGAGTTAGGATATAAGACAGTAGGAATTTCTACAACAGCAGAGGATGCCATACAAAAGGCAGAAAAACTTAACCCGGATTTAATATTAATGGATATTATGCTGGGCGGGTCAAAAACCGGGATAGACGTGGCACAGGAAATAAAAAAGAAGAAAGAAATTGCTATTATTTATATAACAGCCTATTCATCCATAGATTTAGTAAAGAAAGCGGAAAAGACCGGACCTGTTGCATATATTGTTAAACCTATTGATAAAGATGAACTTGCAACATGTATAGGCCTGACTCTTATGAGAAAAATGAAGGAAATGAGATTGGAAGAGAAAAAGAAAGAATTGGAAAAGGAAAAGGATCCTGAAAAACACCGTGTATTGGAAAGGGAAATAAAGATAATATCAGAACAGGTCGAAAATCAGAAGAAAGAAAACATGATATTTTTTAAATAATTTTCTGCTATGGAAAAAACAAAAATTCTTATTGTTGAGGATGAATCGATTGTTGCAGAGGATTTAAGCGAATCATTATCCGACTTGGGTTATATAATAATGGGAATTGCCGAGACAGCAGAGGATGCCATACGCAAGGCGGAAGAGTTTAATCCGGAATTGATATTAATGGATATTATGCTTAAAGGCGGTAAAACAGGAATTGATGCAGCTTTGGAAATAAGAAAGAAAAGCGATATTCCTATTGTCTATGTAACAGCATATTCGGATTCCGGTTCGGTAAAGAAAGCAGAAGCAACCGGGCCTGCCGCATATATTGTTAAACCTGTGGATATAAATAAACTTGTTGATTGTATTGAACTGATTTTCCTGAAGAGAAAGAGGAAAATGGAATTGAAGCTGAAAAAAGAAGAGTTGGATAAAGAAAAAGACCCTGAAAAACGTGCTTTGCTGGAAAAAGAAGTCGCAGATGTAAGTAAGCAGGTTGAGATTCAGAATGAACAGCGGATGATATTCGTTGATTCTTGACAAGTAGATAAAAAACTGGTAAAATGATTTTTATGGGTAGGTGGCTGAGTGGCTAAAAGCACCAGACTGTAAATCTGGCGGGCTGCGCCCTACGAAGGTTCGAATCCTTCCCTGCCCAATTGTTTTAAGGGAGCAAGCCAACTGCTTGGCTTGCGTGAGGATTCGAAAGCCGGAGCCATGTCTGAGTTCCCCGATACATATCGGGGAGGCGAAGACGGCGAGGCGGGGTCGAACAAAATATCCGTCAGGATATTTATGTGTGACCGAATCCTTCCCTGCCCAATAAAAATCCGATTGCAGTGATAAAGGGATGATTACAGTGATTTTAATCACAGGAATAGTTTTTTTATAATCACCGTAATCAAATTAGGTTAAAGGATTATGAAAGTTAAGGTTTATAATTTACTTGAAAAAGTCAGACTGCAGAAGCCGGTAGTACACCATCTTACAAACTGGGTTACCATTTACGATTGTGCCAATATTGTAAAAGTGTTTGGTGCTTCTCCTGTGATGGCACATGCTGCCGAAGAAGTTGCAGACATGGCAAAGATTGCGTCCTCTCTGGTGCTGAATATCGGGACACTTACCGTTGATTTTGTTAATTCGATGAAAATTGCCGCAAAATCTGCAAATGAAAAAGGAATTCCTGTTGTTCTGGATGTCTGTGGTGCGGGAGCAACAGCCCTTCGTGATAATAAATGTTTTGAGCTGCTGGACGAAGTTAAAATAAACATAATAAAAGGTAATGCTTCTGAAATTGCAAAAGTTTCAGGCGAAAATGTTCAGACAAAAGGGGTTGATGCTTCTGCTGTCGATAGGAATCTTATCGACATTGCAAAATCACTCGCTAAGAAAAGGAGCTGCACAGTTGTAATAACCGGTAAAGAGGATATTGTTGCAGATACGGAAAAAGTATATATTGTCAGAAACGGCGTTTCTATGATGACAAATATTGTCGGTACCGGATGTATAGCAACCTCTGTGATTGGAGCATTTGCTGCTGTTGAAGATAATCTCGCTTTAGCCGCATCCTGCGGTCTTTGTTGTTATGAAATTGCTGCCGAAATCGCATCTAAATCGGCAAATGGCCCTGGTACATTTAAAGAAGCATTATACGATGCGATTTACAATTTGGATAAAAAGAATGTAACGAAAATGCAGAAAATAGAAGTGAAATAGTGTGGATATTGATTAATAATTTCTTTAATCTCGCTGCCGGAATGCGGGATTTTTCGTCTATAAATAAACAATATAATGATTAAAATTAACGGTTATTATTTTATAACGGATTCCATTCTTAGTAAAAATGGAAATATCAGCGACGTAACAAATGCGGTTTCTGCAGGAGTAAAAGTTGTTCAGTATAGAAATAAAGGCGGCAGCACAAAGGAAATGTTTGAAGAAGCCCTAAAATTAAAAGATATATGTAAAGGCCGAAATATTTTTCTTATAAACGACAGAGTGGATATTGCACTAGCTGTTGATGCTGATGGTGTTCATCTTGGGCAGGACGACATGCCTTATGAAAGGGCTAGAAATATTCTCGGCAAAAATAAGATAATCGGATTAACAGTTCATAGTGTTAAAGAGGCGGAAGAAGCAGAAGAAAGAGGCGCGGATTATCTCGGGATTTCGCCGATTTTTGCCACGGATACAAAATCAGACGCCGGGAGTCCTGCAGGGATTATACTGATAGAAAAAATAAAAGAGAGTCTTAAGCAGGGAATCCCGATAATAGGAATCGGAGGGATTAATCTTTCAAATGCAGCCGATGTAGTCAGAGCAGGTGCAGACGGATTGTGCGCTATTTCTGCAGTGGTCAAAAAGAATAATATAAAAGCAGAAATAAGGAAATTCCAAAATTTATTTGAGAAAGAACGCGAATATACGCGAATAGATAAATAAAACGCAAATATTCGCGAATATCAGCGTTACCCCGTACAAAAGCGAAGCTTTATACGGGGCAGAAATTAGCGACAATTCGCGTTAATGAACGGAGTGAATTAGTATGCAGGTTAAAGTAAACGGGTTTGTTGTTTCTTCCGATGTATTGAATAAAAGGTTCCGTCCATGTAATTTCAGAACTTGCGGTAACGGATGCTGCAGTGATGGTGCATTGGTAAGTACGGACAGAATTAAAAAAATAAAAAAAATACTTCCGAAAATCCTGGTTTTTATGCGCCCTGAAGCGGTAAAAATGGTTAAAACAAAAGGATTTTATATAAATTCAAGATTTTCAAGGTTTGATTTGGATCCGGAAAACGAACATTATTTTACCAGAGTTGTTAAAGGTAAATGTGTTTTTTTTAAATATACTGCCGAGGGGAGCTGTGTTTTGCAAAACTATTGTGCAAAAAATAATATACGACCCAACTATAAACCACCGGGCTGCTGGTCATTCCCTATTGATAGTGTAGGTAATAGAATTGTGGTTGTAAAATGGAAAGGGCTGAAATGTTTGGAGGACTCAAATGTAAAAAACTTTCCTCCGATTTATAAAAGCTGTCGGGAAGAATTAACGGATTTTCTGGGCAGGAAAGGATATCGGGAATTATTGAAAAAAGTTAAAAAAATTAAGAAAAACTGACACAGTGATAGCTATTGACAAAAGTAGTAAAAAAGTTACAATAGAAATACAGTAGAGATACGATAGAAATATAGTGGAAATACAATTGTATTTCCCGCCGTGGCGAGTATTTCTATGTGTTTCAATTGAGTTTCATTTTAATGGAGGTATAACAATGGAAAGTAATGATGTTGACAGGGCGAAGGAGTCAGTGCAGGAAGCTGTAAGAAAGATACCGACAAATGGTTTAATTATAGGAATAATCCTTATAACCTTGCTGTTTTTAAAGCCATGGGTACAGGTCGGACCTGGAGAAAGAGGCGTTGTCATGAATTTTGGTGCTGTTCAGGAAAAAGTTCTGGATGAAGGGCTGCATTTGAGAATTCCCATAATGCAGAAAGTTGTTTTGATGGATGTTAAGGTTCAGAAGGCGGAAACCGATACGGTAGCTGCTTCTAAAGACCTTCAGGATGTAACTTCAACACTTGTGCTCAACTACCATATAATACCTGACAAATCGAACATTGTTTATCAAAGTATAGGTATATTTTATAAGGAGCGCATTATAGACCCTGCAATACTTGAGGTAGTAAAGGCTGTGTCAGCCAAGTATACAGCAGAAGAACTTATAACGAAAAGGCCGGCAGTAAGCGAGGAAATGAAGGCAACACTTACCGAGCGGCTCCTTGAATACAATATAACGGTTGACGCTTTTTCCATTGCTGCTTTCAGTTTTTCCAAAATCTTTACCGAAGCTATCGAATCAAAACAGACCGCGGAACAGCTTGCCCTTAAGGCACAGAGGGATTTGGAAAGAGTAAAGATAGAGGCGCAGCAGAAAATTGCCGCAGCAAAAGCGGAAGCTGAGTCCTTGCGTCTTCAGCGTACCAATATTTCACGGGACCTAATAGAACTTAGAAAAGTGGAGGCAAACCTAAAAGCCATTGAAAAATGGAATGGGATATTACCGGATGTTACCGGAGCAGGAGCAATCCCGTTTATTGGTGTTGGCGGAGATTCAAACATAAAACAGAAATAAATAGAAATACAGTGGAAACACGGTAGAAATACAGTGGAAATACAGTTGTTACAATGAGTTTCAATGTATTTCTATGTGTTTCAATTGAATTTCATTTAATTGGGGGTGATTGGCATATGAGTTGCGGTCATGTACATAAGAAAAAGAAAAAGAAAAAAAAGTAATTTTTTGAGAAAGAAGATACAATACAGTTAATAAAAAATGCTTAAACTTGGCACGTCCGGTTTTTCATATCCTGATTGGAAAGGAACCGTTTACCCCAAAAAACTCCAGCCAAAAGATGCTCTCACTTATTACGAGCAGGAACTTGGATTTGATTGCGTTGAAATAAACTCCGCCTATTATAACATTGTTTCGTCTAATATATTTGATAGTATGGCAAAAAAGACAGGGCGGAATTTTGAATTTGTTGTAAAGGCATATAAAGGTATAACCCACGATTTATTTGATTATAGGCTGAAAGAAAAACCTTCAGTTGATAAGGTAAAAACCGATATTGATAAATTTGTACATTCGTTAAGTCCGTTAAAAGAATCCGGAAAACTTGGTTGTGTTCTTTTGCAGTTCCCTGTGTTTTTTCAGCCGTCGTCACGAAACAATGATTATATTTTGGAATGTAAAGAGTGTTTTGGTGATATCCCGCTTGTGATAGAGTTTAGAAACAGCCGATGGGCAACGAAGGAAACATTTAACATTTTAAGAAGAAACAACGTAGGCCATTGTGTTGTTGATGAACCTAAACTTGAGAGATTGATGCCTGCTATATATGAAGTGACAAGCGATATCGGTTATTTAAGGTTTCATGGTAGAAATTCAAACTGGTTCAATACATCGGTGAAAGAAAGATATAATTATTTATATTCCGACAAAGAATTAAAAGAATTTATTCCCAATATACATAAGATTGATAAAAAAGCACAGAAGACATATTTATTTTTCAATAACTGTACAAACGGACAGTCTGTTAAAAACGCGGTTACGTTAAAAAAATATCTGAATATGGAAACCAAAAAACATAATTTATTTTAATGTTTACCGCCAACACTTGACAGTAATACTGAAAACAAATATAATAATAAAATGAGTAGTGTCCGCCCCGATTCATCGGGGAGGCGTGGCCGAGTGGATCGCTGTGCGACGAACAAGGAGCACGGGATTAGCGATGGGTGCGAGACAGTGAGCACCCCGGCAACCGCATCCTGTACAAAGACGGAACGAAGTGGAGGCGTGGCCGAGTGGTTGATTGCGCCGGTCTTGCCCGCCTCGGCGGGTCCGCCTGTGGCGGAAAAACCGCTTTAAAAATGAAAAGATACATTGTATATGTGCTAAGATGTGTTGATAATAAGTTATATGTTGGTTCTACACGAGATATAAAAAGCAGGATTCAAGCACATAATAATGGAAAAGTTAAAACTACAAAGAGTCGCAGACCTGTCAAGTTAATATATATAGAGGAAGTATATACTTATACAGAAGCCAGAAAAAGAGAATTATATTTAAAAGGTGTAGGTAGAGAATGGCTTAAGAAAAAATTGGAAGGATAGTAGATAAAACTGAGTGGAAGGATGGCAGAGTGGTTGATTGCACCGGTCTTGAAAACCGGAGTCCGCTTTACGTGGACCGCAGGTTCGAATCCTGCTCCTTCCGTTTAAAAGTTATGAATAACGAGTTTTCCAAATTTATATTTGCAACCCGCAGGTATTATAGAATAAGTGCCCTAGTGATTGCTGCAGGGTTAAAATTTTATCTGGACGGTGTTACTTCTTTATCTTTTTTCGTTACAGGTATTATTTTTGTTATAATAGGGCAATCGCTAAGAACATATTCTGCCGGCCATCTTTTAGGCAGGCATACTGTCACAAAAATAGAAGCAGACTTTTTATGTACTTCCGGCCCGTATGCCTATATCAGAAATCCGCTTTACCTGGGTAATCTTATTGTCAGTATGGGAGTTACAATAGCTTTAAATGAATGGTATATTTATATGATACTTGTTATAAAATATATTTTTTTATATACAGTTATAATACCCTATGAAGAAAGGTTTTTACAGTCTAAATTTGGCGATGCTTATTCTGAGTATAAATCTTCAACCGGAAGTTTTATCCCAAAATTAAAGGGCTATAAAGGTGCTGACCAAAAAAAACCTGATTATAAAGCAGGTTTTTTAAGTGAAGTCAGTCTTAATATTTTTCTTTTTATAGTTTTTCTATTTTTCTACATGGTCTTCGTAAAATAGTTCTTAATTCTCATAGCGTAGCGGAGATCCCGATTCATCGGGATTAACGCTTAACTCTTAATTCTGCCTTTATTTGGAGGGGTCGCCTAGTGGCCTAGGGCGGCGGTTTGCTAAACCGCTATACCGTTGAAAAGCGGTATCGAGAGTTCGAATCTCTCTCCCTCCGAAGCGAAATGAAATGAAGCGAAGAGGGAAGTGAGCAAACTGCTTTGCTCACGTGAAGATTCGAAAGCCGGAGCCATGTCTGAGTTGTCCGATTAACATCGGACAGGCGAAGACGGCGAGGCGGGGTCGCGAGTGCTGAACGTCAGTGAAGCAACTTGTGACCGAATCTCTCTCCCTCCGAAGCGAAATGAAATGAAGCGAAGAGGGAAGTGAGCAAACTGCTTATTGGAGGTAAACGATGAGAAAATCGTTATTGTTTTTATTAGTTGCCTTTATTATGAATGTGTTATCGCTGCACGTATCATTAGCTGAGTGGGAGGCAGACAAAATAGAATCAGAGGAAGAGTTGTTGTTCATGGAAATCCCGATGGTTATTACCTCCACATTAAGGGAACAAAAGATATCTCAAGCTCCATCTCCCATTACATTAGTTACCAAAGAGGAAATCCAAAAGCGTGGTTATCGCCGTTTGAGCGAAGTACTGGAAGATGTTCCGGGTTTTGAGCCTCTTGCTGACCTCAATGAAGTAGTACCGGCTGTGCGCGGAGCTTTTTCCAGCACTACCAACAAGGTTTTAATTCTTGTAAACGGCCACCGAATGAACGGGTTGTTTTTAGGCAGATATAATATAGACCAGTTTATAGGGATGGACGCGGTTGAACGTATTGAGTTTGTCCGAGGCGGAGGTTCGGCCCTGTACGGTGCCGGAGCACTTTTAGGGGTTATAAATATCATCACAAAAAAAGGTGCTGAAATCGACGGCACTCTTGTCAAAGTCGAAGTCGGTTCCGAAGGATACGAGAGCAGTGTTACTTATGGAAGAAAAAAAGATGATATGGATATTTTATGGAATGTGACAGTGGTTGACACAGACGGCACCGAGGTCGATGTCCCTGCATCTGAAAATCCCGTTCCTTCAGGTCAGCCGGCCCGGGACGGAGTTGTTTACTGTAATAGATACCCGGAAAACTGGTCGGCTGTAGGAACTGTAAACACCAAGAATACATCTCTTATGATGCGAATGGAACATACGGAACGAGTCATTCCCAGAACGCTCTACACCACCTACGACCTGTCAGTTGAGCCTCTGCATCCGCGTTATAACGAACAAAACTTCCTTGCAGATTATAAATATACATTTTATTTGGATAACGGAGCAAAATTATCTTTGAATCCGCATATTACTTATATCGGATATTGGGACCAGTCTGTGCACATTGCTGGAGCCGACCTCTTCCCTCCGTATGGAAGGCGCAGCGGTTCTTTAAATGAGCATAACATAGCGGGCTTAAAGGTTTTTTATGAAAAAGATATTAGGGATGACCTTAACCTCATTACCGGAATTGACTTTCTCAGGGCCGCTTTCTTACGAACAGATGTTAATAATGTGGTAACGGACACAACGACAGTCGTTAGTCCTGAGATCATCATTGATCCGGATTCCCAGGGACCTAAAGGGTCATGGCTGATAGGCGGTTATCTCGTCCAGGCCGAGTGGAAGGTTAACCAGCCCATGACTATTACACTGGGGGGCCGGTATGATACTTTTGAAGACCGTGCGGACCCTCAGTTTACTCCGCGTGCTGCTGTTGTGTATACTACCATGCAGAATTTAATTGTTAAACTCATGTACAATTCATCTTATTTTGCACCTCAATGGATACATACTAACAAGAGCTCTACCGGCCAGTATTTAGGAGCACCGGACATTGATCCGGAAGAATCAAGGAATTGTGACTTAATTTTTGAATACAATACCAATAAACTGTTGCTCAGTGCGGATTTTTATCAATCTAAAGTATCAGGACTGATCAGCAATGTTGTTCGAGATAACATTTTTACCTATGAAAACGTCGGGGATAGCCAGTACCGCGGTATGGAGTTGGTTGCAAAATATGACATTCACAAGTTAGCTAAGCTTGAAGGGAGCTGGAGTTCGGCCTTTCCTGTAGAGGGCAGGACCAGCTCGAGCCTTCTGCAGAATGGACAAATAAAAGATATTCCGGAGAATATATTTCGTTATGGATTGACTCTGAAACCTGTGAAAACTCTGGATGTGGCTTTATGGGGACGGTATTTAACTTCAGTTGAGACAACAGAGGTAACAGCATTGGCTGCTAGTAATACTCCAACAGCTACCCGGGAAATATCTCTGCCGTGTGTGATGATACTGGATACAGCTATGACATATTATATTAAAGACCTGACATTGCAGTTCAAAGCTACGAATATTACTGATAAGGATTACCGCATTGCAGGGGCCCGTAACGGGATCGGGCTACCCTTGCCAATGCCCGGATTTGTATATGAATTTTCAATAAGCGGCAAATTTTAGCTTTTATATAGCTGTAATCATTTTATATCCTTTACTGCCGTACCAAACCACGGATCCTAAATTAACCAAGATCCCAAATCTTCTTGACAATTATCTAAAAAAATATATAATAACATGATAATAATGCCACGGTAGCTCAGTCGGTAGAGCAGTTGACTGAAAATCAACGTGTCGGCGGTTCGATTCCGTCCCGTGGCATTTTTTTTGTAATGCCGATGTAGCAAACGATAGGTCGGCTTGCCCCGCACCTTATGCCGATGTAGCTCAACGGCAGAGCAATCGCTTCGTAAGCGATAGGTTGGTGGTTCGAGTCCACTCATCGGCTCTGATAAGGTGCGGGGTGAAGTTCGAACCCACTCGCCGGCTTTATAAGAATACAATTACAGTGATAAAAGGAAAAGATTACAGCGATACTGCTGAATATGTTCTATCGCTGTTATCGTTAGTTTCATCGCTGTTATCAGGTTTACTGTATGAATAAAAGAATCGTCGATATTTGTCAGAAAATCCTGCTCTACTTTACTCCTGTTTTCTATTTTTTAATGGCGGTAGCGTTCTATCTGAGAACCTATGATTCCTGCCAGATAAAGATTACAATCTGCCAGATCGGCGGGACGATTCTGCTTACCGCATTGCTTGTAAAACTGATTGAAACATGGAAAGATCCATTCCCGAAAGGCTCATTCCATTTAATTCTTCCCGTTATACTTGTATTGATTTCAACGATATTCTCCATGTCCATTTCACCTTTGAAAAATTGGTTCGGAACTATGGATGAATTTACAAGGAGAATTTTTTATATTACACTTTTCTTTGTAGTAATTTCCGAGTTTAGAACCGAAAAAGACCAGAAACGTCTTGTTAACTGGGTTCTTGCAGGTGCTTTTGTGTCAGTGGTATACGGAGTCGTGCAGTTTTTGGATAATAGGTTCTATCCTCCAAATCCTGCTATAGGGCTTGATCCTTTTATATGGAGACAGGCCTTTGCACGGCGGATTTTTTCCACTTTCGGCAATCCTAACTTTTTTGGCGACTATCTGCTCGTTATTGCTCCGGTTATACTGTCCTTTGTGTTTATGAGGTTTTCGAAGTTCATGATTATGTTTTATATCATGACGGTTTTTTGTATTATATTTACATATTCAAAAGCTGTCTGGATAGGTTATTCAGTGGGTGTAATTGTGTTTTCCTTTTTTGCGGTTGCATTTTTGTCTCATGGTAAGAAAGAAACAATCAGAAAAATCATGCTTGGAATGTCACTGGCTGTATTTTCCGCAATGGTTTTGGGTGTTACATATTTTACCATGCAGAGAATTGATTCGGTAAGATTCAGGACAGCAACATGGCTCTCGACATGGGAGATGCTGAACAGAACCCCGCAGCCGGGTTCTTATTTGTATGACCGTTCCCCGCTTAAATGGAAAAGCCCGATAAGAAGAGCATTGCACCCTCTTATAGGAACAGGTGTGGGGTCATTCAAGGCGGTTTATCCTGCATATAGGCGTCCGGAGGTAATCCAGCTGGAGGGCCGTTCCAATACTGAAAGCGACCATCCTGAAAACGAATTTATAGAAGTGCTGTATGATGAAGGAATTATAGGATTTGGATTTTTAGTTTTATTGATTATAACCTTTTTAACTGCCGTAGTAAAACGGCTTAAGACACTGCCGCCGCAGTCAAAATTTGTTATTCACGGTTTAATAGGTTTTTCATCAGGATTTATTTCACAGCTTGCCCATAATTCCATGTGTGTAAGCATGAGGTTTGTTTCGGAAGGTGTTATTTTCTGGCTTGCACTTGGAATGATGGGAATACTTTCGCTTCCGCAAATACCGGAAACTAAATCCGAGTCAGCAGGGCAAAAACCGAAATTTATGTCTGCCATACAGATAGTGCTTATTATTATATGTCTGTATTTTATAAAATATTTCTGGGGATTTTTTGTGGCAGACAGACATCATAATATTGCAATTTTCCATTCCAAGAGAGGTGAATGGTCGGAAGCACTAAGAAACTACAATATAGTTATAAAATATAATCCTGATTTCGTAATGACACATTACTTTACAGGGAATGTTTTTAATGACCGGTGGGATAATAACAGAAGTTACCATCCCGAATGGGGTGATAAAGAAACCGATATCCCGTGGACCGGTATAGATGCCGGGAAGAAAGGCAGGGTTGATGCTGAAAGAGTTTTAAAGAAATATGAGGACGTAGTAAAACTTGCCCCTAACTATGTCCAGATTTTCATGCAGATGGGAACAGTTTATTCCAAGTTGGGCAGATGGCAGGATGCTATTGACTATTTCAGAAGGTATCAAAAATTAGACCCGGTATTTGAAAGAACATACCAGCAATTGGGTATGGCTTATGCGCAACTGGGTAAATGGAAAGAGGCTGAGGATACGTTTAAAAGGTATATTGCCAGAAACGACTGGTATTATTATTATAATCATCTTACCAGCGACACCATAGAGTCTTATGACCTAGGTGTCAGGGAGTATACATTGAAACCTGAAGCGTGGTTGAATCTCGGAAATATTTATTATGCCCAGGGCAAAATATTTGCGGCCCAGACAATGTATATAAAAGTTTTAAGAGATATGGACCCGAACAATAAAGGAGCCTTAAAAAACCTTATCAGGTTATATAAGGCAACAGGCAATAATAAACAATCCCAGATATTGTTAAACAGACTGAGGCAGATTGATCCGGGTGCTGTAAAGTAAATAAAAGGTGTTGTGTGAAAAATATACTGTATATTGCTGTTCTTGTTTGTCCGCTTGTTTTTTTTACGAACGTAACCAGAAACCCTTATATTATACAGGGAACAATTCTGTATATTTCACTTCTTTTAATCTTTGCGATATTCCTTGTAAATTCTTTTAAAAAAGGCAGATTAACTTTTTACAGAACGGATCTCGATATTCCAATTTTGGTTTTTTTGGGGATTACGGTTTTTTCGTTTATATTGGCATTTTTTGTACATTACGAGGTGCCGGGTTTCGGAAAAATCCCGGGATATTTTACGGCAATCTGGTCGGAAGGATTAAGAAATAACCTTTATATAATTATTAATTGTATTCTTGCGTATTATATAGCGGTTAACCTCATAAGAGATGAAAAAACAATAAAAATTGTTCTTTTCCTTTCATACCTTGTGGCGTTTATTGCAAGTACATATGCGGTTATGCAGTATTTTGACATAGAACCGATATGGGATAAAATAGTGAATCCTTACGGAATTAAAAGATGTGTATCTACATTCGGTAATCCTGTTTTTATATCAAGTTTTCTGGTCCTTATGATACCTCTTTCATTTGCTTCTTTTATTTTTACCAGATCGTCCTATGAAAAATTCCTGTATATTGTTTTGATAGCCGATATGGTTTTGGCGTTATTTTGCACTATGGCAAGATCTTCCTGGCTTGGTTTAGGCGTGGCTTTTGTTATTGTTGCTTATATGTTCAGAGAAAAAATTTTAGCTGCAAAAAAGTGGCTTCTGGGAATAATGCTGATTCTGATTCTTGTCATGTTTATTCCGGCAAGCTGGCATGGAAAAACAAAACCGTTCGGGTCGTATGTATTTAACAGGGTTTCCAGTATATTCAGTATAGAGAAATCCGGTGCTGCTGCATACCAGAGGTTTCTGATATGGGCATCTGCATGGGATATAGCAAAACAAAATCCGGTTTTTGGAAGCGGTTGGGGTTTGTTTGAGATGCTTTATCCTTTTTATCAGCAAAGGTATTTAATTCATCCAAAATTAACCCAGAGAACTCATGCAAACAATGCACATAATATTGTACTTGAAAATCTTTCCCAGATGGGAATTGCGGGACTTGGTATATTTTTATGGTTTATTTTTTGTATTATTAAGTTTGGGATACATCAGCTGAAGAACCAGAGAGGTGATTTTCAAAAAGTACTCGCTGTAGGTATCTTTGCCGGACTAATAGGCATGCTTGTCGATAATATAATAAATGTTACATTTTATTTTGTTATTCCGGGTTTTTTCTTCTGGTTATTGATAGGTATTTTAGCCGGCCTTGGTTCATCCGGAAAAAAAGTTATAGAACATAATTTAAAAACTAAAATAATTTCCATGGTTTTTATTTTGCTTTCCGCGGTTTTGATAGTAAGATATACCGTAATATTTTTCTCGGAAAAAAATTATTTCACCGGATTTAAACTTTCCAAAAGGCATAACGTGTCTATAGACCAGGCAATTCCGTTTTTAGAAAAGGCGCACCGGCTCCGGAGATTAGAGGTTAATAATAATTATGAGCTCGGTAATGCCTATGCCAGAAAAGCCGCTATGTTTAAAAGCATAAATGCTTTTAAACAAATGGATGAATACCAGAAAAAATCACTTTGGGCGTACACTGAAGCAAAAGCGGCAAATCCCGGCTATGACGAATTATATTTCAATTCCGCAACCATGCATGCTCAAAGAGAGGAATATGCTGATGCTATGGATAATTATAAGAAAGCAATTTTTATAAATCCGTTTTCTCTTGAAGCGGTTATGGGATTGGGCAATGTTTATCTTTTTACAAAAGAATATGAGAAAGCAAGACATATCTACCGCCGTGCAGTTTATATCAGTCCTTTGAACAAGGATATTTGGAATAATCTCGGCTATGTCAATATGAGGTTAAATCGTGCTAGCGAGGCGGTAGAATGTTATAAAAAGGCACTTAGTATCGACCCGGATTTTGAACTTGCAAAAAAGAACTTGCATAATATAATGAGAGGGGTAAAGTAATAATTTTGATGGAGGGATTAGTATGTCAGGACATTCAAAATGGGCCGGAATAAAACATAAAAAAGCGGCTATCGATGCCAAAAGAGGAAAAGCTTTTACAAAAATTATCAGGGAGTTGACTATTTCTGCAAAGCAAGGGGGTGGTAATCCGGAACACAATCCCAGATTAAGAAGAGCAATGGATGATGCTAAAGCAGCTAATATGCCGGCCGATAATGTGAAAAAAGCAATACAGCGCGGTACCGGAGAGTTACCGGGTGTAACCTATGAAGAGCTTGTCTATGAAGGGTATGGTCCGGGCGGCATCGCCGTTATGGTTGAGGTTACTACTGATAGTAAGAACAGAACTCATTCCGAGATAAAAAAGATATTTTCGTCGCATGGCGGTAATCTCGGAGAATCGGGCTGTGTGAGCTGGATGTTTCAGCCCAGGGGGTATATTGCAGTCGAAAAATCAAAAGTTAAAGAAGATGAGATAATGAACATTGCATTAGACAGCGGTGCTGATGATATAAAAAGTGATGATGAAAATCTATATGAAATTTTTACCCAATCTGCCGATTTTGAAAAAGTAAAAAAGGCAGTGGAAGACAAAAAAATTCAGATTGCAGTAGCAGAAAATACAATGATGCCGTCAACATATATTACCCTTTCCGGCGATAATGCCAGAAAGATGATTGAACTTGCGGATGAGTTGGAAGAGCATGATGACGTGAAAAATGTTTATTCCAATTTCGAGGTAGAAGACGCGAATGGTCGCAAATAAAAAGGAAAACGCAAATATTCGCGAATATCAGCGTTGGATTTGCGATTATTAGCGTTAGTGAGTGATAACGAACTATGATTGTACTTGGAGTCGATCCCGGTATTGCATCATGCGGCTGGGCAATAATAGAAGAAACTAAAGATAAATCCGCCAGCTGGCGGATTAAGATTAAAAACTGCGGAGTTATAAAAACAAAAGTAAAAACACCAATTGGATTAAGGCTTTGTACGATCAATAAAGAACTTAAAGAAATAATAAAAAATAATAAACCCGATATAGCAGTCGTCGAAGAACTTTTTTTTGCAAAGAATGTGAAAACAGCAATTACAGTAGGACACGCACGCGGAGTTGTGTGTCTTACCTGTACACAGATGGGGCTCAGTATTTATGAATTTACTCCGCTTCAGATAAAACAGGCGCTTACGGGTTATGGACAGGCAAGCAAGGACCAGGTTGGGTATATGGTAAAGAGTATTTTTAAACTAAAAGAACTTCCCAGGGATGACAATACAGTTGATGCTATAGCCACAGGAGTCTGCTTCCTGCATACGAATAAAAGCCGAATATGAGACTCGAATTACGCGAATATTATTCGTCCGCCGCGGCGGATTCGCTATCATTCGTGTTATTTGTATGTTTACGGAGTAAACAATGATTGTACAATTAACAGGTACGCTTATATCCAAGAAAAAAAATAAAATTATTATAGACACCGGAGGTGTCGGATATGAACTTACGATTTCGCTCTCGACACTTTCGGAACTTCCGCAGGAAAATTCAAAAGTAAAAGTCCTGGTTTATCAACATGTTAGGGAAAATTCCATAGATCTTTTTGGATTTTCCTCACAGTTCGAAAAAGAACTTTTCCTGCTTTTAATAGACGTTTCCGGGATCGGTCCGAAGACCGCTATTGATATTTTATCCAATACTTCAATATCCGGATTTAAAAAAGCTGTTGTCTCGGGAGATATAAAGACAATCGCAAGTATTCACGGCATCGGTAAAAAAACAGCAGAGAAATTAATCTTTGAATTAAAAGATAAAATTAAGGAATTTCATGTTGTGGAAAAGGAAATGCCTGTTTCCGGATCTGCTTTTGATGAAGCGGTAGAAGCATTAAAGGCCTTAGGTTTTACATATATTCAGGCAAAAGAATCGGTTGAAATAGTAATGGGTCGTTTGAAGAAAACATCGTCGACACAGGATATAATAAAAGAAGCACTGAAGAATCTGGAGAAGTGACAAACGCGAATAAGCGCAAATAGAAAAGAAACGCGAATAAACACGAATAAAATCAATATAGGTATTCGTCCGCCGCGGCGGATTAGATTCGCGACCATTCGCGTTGTTATGCGGAGCGAATATGGAAGAACGGATAACTACGCCAGCAGCAGTTAGCGAAGAAGAAAAAATCGATTATACATTAAGGCCCCAAAGTCTTGCTGAATTTGTTGGTCAGGAGAAACTTAAGGAAAATCTTAAAATTTTTATATCTGCAGCAAAGAAGAGAAAGGAACCGCTTGATCATTGTCTTTTTTATTCTCCGCCCGGCCTGGGAAAAACAACGCTTGCAAATATAATAGCGCATGAAATGGGTGTTAATATAAAGTCAACATCCGGACCTGTTATTGAAAAGGTTGGCGATCTGGCTGCGATATTAACCAATCTTTCATATGGAGATATATTTTTCATTGATGAAATTCACCGTTTGAACAGGGTGGTTGAAGAATCACTTTATCCTGTTTTGGAAGATTTTAAATTGGATATAGTTATAGGTCAGGGACCTTCGGCAAAAACCATAAAACTGGATATTCCGAAATTTACTCTTATAGGTGCCACAACAAGAGCCGGGCTTCTGACATCACCTTTGAGAGAAAGATTTGGAATTTCCGCACATATTAATTTTTATTCAGCTGATAATCTTAAAGATATTATAAACCGTTCTTCGGGCATTCTTAATATAAAAGCCGAGGGAAACGGTATCGAACTTATTGCTAAAAGGAGCAGGGGAACTCCAAGGATCGCGAACCGGCTTTTAAGGCGTATTCGGGATTTTGCCGATATAAAAACAAAAGGTATTATTACGGAAGAGCTCGCTAGATCTGCCCTTGAATCACTGGGTATCGATTCTGCAGGTCTTGATGAGATTGATAGAAAAATTCTTATAACGATTATCGAAAAGTTTTCCGGCGGTCCTGTTGGGGTAGATACCATTGCGGTTGCAGTTTCGGAAGAAACTGATACTATTACAGATGTCTATGAGCCATACCTTATACAAGCCGGTTTTTTGGCAAGAACCTCCCGGGGCAGGATTGTTACGGAACTTGCATATAAACATTTAAACATTCCTTTCAAGAAACAGCAGGATCTCCTTTAAAGACGATTCAAACGGATAATAGGAGCGGATTCAAACGGATAATTAACGGATTCATACAGATAAAATATCCGTCTACATCTGTGCTTTTATCTGTCTGAATTGCAGTCGATATGATTAAGTATGAACCTGTTCAGGTACAAAGTATTTTAAACCATTTAGATGAAAGATCGGAGGTGTTTTCTGACGTATATACATTAAATCCCTATAAAGGTTGCGAGCATGCATGTCAGTATTGTTATGTTACGTCAGATAAGTATATTCCATATAAAAAAAAGGAAGAGTTCTTCTGCAAAATACAGTCAAAAACAAATGCATCATTTTTGACAAAAATTTCACTGCAGACAATACCACAGGATTGTCTGATAATTGTAGGTTCTGCTTGTGACCCTTATCAGCCAATAGAAAAAAAGTATAAAAATACAAGAAGTGTTTTAGAAATCCTGTGTGAATATAAAAATCCTGTTCATATAATGACAAAGTCGGATCTGATTTTACGTGATACCGATTTGTTAAGCAAAATAACTTCTGATTCTTTTTTGGCTGTAAGTTTTTCTATTGCAATGGATGATGAGCTATCTAAAATATTTGAACCGCGTTCCTCTTTGCCCTCAAAGAGATTTAAAGCGATAAACATTCTTTCTTCGAAGGGGATTCGCTGCGGAGTTACAATCGCACCGATTCTGCCGTATATAGTAAGGGAAAAGCTGATAAGAAGTATAATATTAAAAGCAAGTGATTCAGGTGCCAAGTATATTTTTGCTGATAATTGTTCTTTACGCGATACAAATAAGATAAGATTCCTGGAATTTATTAAAAAGTTTTATCCCAAGCTTATTCATAGATATGAAATAATGTATTCAAAGAGTACTTTGCCGCCTGCTGTTTTTTCGAAGAAGATGATGGATTTAATAACAAAATTGGCGGATGATTTCGGTCTTGATACAACATTAAGCGGTATGTATATTCCTGATAAGAAACAGCTTGAGTTATTTGATGAAGAAAATGCGAATGGCCGCGAATAGAAAGGAGAACGCGAATTAACGCGAATAATTATGCGGAGTATTTTGATTCATACCTGTTGTGGATTTTGCGGATTTTCTACTTTAAAAAACATAAAAAAACAGTTTGATATCAAATGTTTATGGTATAATCCTAATATTCATCCATTACAGGAATATGAAAAGAGATTAAATGCATTCAAGCTGTGGGCCCAAAATGGAAAATATGAAGTGATTATTGATTTATACGACGATAAACATTGGTTTAAGATGATTGAAGGAAAGGAGAATAATGAGGATTTAAGGTGTCTAAACTGCTATAAGATACGTCTGCAGAAAACAGTAGAGATTGCAAAGCAGAGAGGGATTCAATATTTTACGACCACACTTTTAATCAGTCCATACCAAAAGCATGAAATGATAAAATCGGTATGTTTTGATTTAGCAGATAAAAATGGTGTAGATTTTTACTATTTTGATGAAAGACCCAATTTTTATAATAATAAAAATGAATACCATAAATTCGGTTTTTATTCTCAAAAGTACTGTGGGTGTGTGTATAGTCAAAGAGAGCAGGAGAGTAAGAAAGTAAGAGAGTAAGTGAAAAATGAAGAATAGAAAAAAGATATTGATTATTACAGGTGTTTTGATAACCTTTTGCTTGATTTTTATTATAGTTTACAAAAAATATAAAGAGCCTAAAATAAGAATTGATTTAGCTTATGAAAGTATTATACCATCCTCGCCTTCGGTTTTGATACGTCTGGATGATTTGGATAATGTATGGTCGGATTTTAAAGAGACAAATTTTTATTATCAATTGAATACCTTTTTGAGCTGGTTATGGAAAAAAACTCCGTCAGGATTGCTCGGATATTCAAAGGATATCAGGGATATTCAGGAAGATATAGGTTTTAAATTAGATGAAAAAAATATACTTGCATTTTTAGGAAAGAAGATTTTGATTGCCATGTGGCTGGAAAATGTTAATGATAAAAAAGTTTTGATAATATCCGATTTGAAAAAAGATTCCGTATTATTAAAAGAATTTAAAAGACAAACCGCATATAAAACCAGGATTGATAAATATAAAGAATTTGCAATATGTACTTTTGGCAAACATAAGTATTGGTGCCTGTTAGATAATAAATTGATTATTTCAAATGATATAGGTACTATAAGAAAAGTTATTGGTTTGGCTGTAAAGGTTTCTAGTGACCGGGTTATTCCTGGCGGGTCTATTGTCACTGAAACTGGATTTCAGAGAAGCATTTCAAGGATAGTTTCAAATAAATATATATATATTAATACACAGAAATTATTTGGCAGATATCAGTTGGTTGTAAAAGAAATAGGCGATATGATAATTTCTATAGAGTTTAAAGACGGACTTCTGCTGAAATCCTGTATTTCTCTTTCACAGCCTGCACGGGGGAAGAAACCAAAAAAGATTGAATCCTTGATTTTTGCACCTGACGATGTTTCTTTTTACTGTGCGGGTAATACTTTAGCGCCGCGTTTTATCTCAAATAATATATTTGACAAAACACTGCTCGGAGATGAGTTGGGGTATTTTTTCTGGCCGGGGAAATTTATGTTGTACTACGAAGTAAAAGATAGGGAGGCATTTTTATCTAAATTCGAAAAGATAGTAAATCCGCTTTCAAAAAATAATGAAGGCGGAATATTTAAATATAAAGTCCCGTATTTGGGGAATAAGTGGAAGTATTTTTTTATAGAAGACCGCTTTGTTATCTGTACGCCTCCGGAGTTTTCGAAAGTAATAAAATTTTTCGTAACCGAAAGAAAAAAACTTTTAGCTGAAACGGAAAGTTTTAAACGATTGAAGATCCCGTCAAAAAGTAATGAAATATTCTATATCAATTTTTCCAATATTTGCCGTGTGCTGTATAAGGAAGATTATTTAAAGTTTATTCAGCCAAGCGGAGGTTATACTATATGGACATCTGACGGTCCGGAAAACATGTGGCATATTCCCATGGTTGATTTGTCGCGTTCACAATGGGAAGAAATATTTTCAGTATTGCATAAGTCGATTTCCAAAAAAATTAATGCCGAGAATGAAAAAATTACACGCATAAATTTGCTTTACCTGCGGGAGGCATTGCATATTTATAAAACAAAGACAAACAGATATCCTGTAAAACTTGATTCGCTTATTGATGAATACCTGGATGAAATACCGCAGGAGTTGTTGACGAAGTCTAATAATGTAAGTATTGAAATTGACGGGTCCGGAGGCTGGTTTTACAAAAATGGTCAGGTTAGTTTGAATGTTTTTGGTAAAGATTCCTCAGGAGTATTGTATACTTGCTGGTAAATGAGGAGGGTGATAAGTTTATATGTAAATATGCTGATACGTAAAACCCGGATTCATATCACCGTATCAGCGCATCACCATATCATCTTAATAACATGGCATCATTAGGAAAGATTTTAATAACTGTCGGAATTATTCTTACTCTACTGGGGATAATATTTACTTCGGGTATAAAAATTCCGTATTTGGGAAAACTTCCCGGAGATATTTTTATAAAGAGAGATAATTTTGTTTTTTATTTTCCAATTACAACTTCGATAATTCTTAGTATCCTGGGTTCGCTGATATTATGGCTGATTTTAAAAAGATAATTTTCTATTTTTTAATATGTATTCTATTTGCCGGCTGTCATATGTTGCCGGTACCGGAGAAAAGACAGGTAAGCATTACCCCTGTATCCGTACCTGTGCCGGAAAGGGTTGATGCTGCAGGTAAAGAACGGAAAAAGGCTGATTCTAAAACGATAATAAAAATCGGTATTATTGAAAACAGTCAAGGAGTAGCCATAGGAGCCGAGAGTGACTTTTTAGTTGTTGATATGGAAACCGGTGATGCATTGGCTGAGATGTCGTCGGATAATATTTATTCTGTAAAAGCCGGCGGAGGGAAAATATTTCTTGACAAGAGACAATTTCGGTCCAAAATAAGGATAAAACCTAAAAATTCATATTCAGAGTTATCTAAAATAAGCGTAAACGGTAAGATGTATAGAGGAAGTATAATATTAAGAAGGCAGGATAAAAACAGAGTCAGTGTTATAAATGAGCTGGGGCTAGAGGAATATATATGCGGGGTGGTACCATGTGAGGTTGGACCCGATTGGCCGCTCGAATCATTAAAGGCGCAGGCTGTAGTGGCAAGGACTTTTGCTTTGAAGAATATGGGTAAGCATAGGAAAGATGGTTTTAATTTGTGCTCTAAAACGCATTGTCAGGTTTATGGCGGGGCTTCACGCGAAACTGAAAAAACTAATAAAGCTGTATATGAGACAGCAGGTGAAGTCATAACTTACAATGGTGGGATTATAAGTTCTTATTACCATGCAAGTTGTGCCGGATATACCGAGGATGTTAATAATGTATGGGAGAGTTTTCAGAGTTCTAATCCTGAATATCTGAGCAGTGTAAAATGTAAATTTTGCAGAGATTACAGATGGTACAACTGGACATACAAAATATTATTTGATACCCTTGCATCCAGATTGCGTAATGCCGGATATAAAGTGGGTAAGATTGAAAGTATAAGAACAATAGGACGTACCTCATCAGGTCGTATAAAACAGGTTTTGATTAAACACTCAAAGGGAAAATTACGGATTGCATCCGGTAAATTCAGAATGGCAATGCATCCCGATAAAATCCGCAGTACCAATTTTATTGTTAAATGTAAAAATGATGTTGCATATTTTAAAGGTCACGGGTGGGGGCATGGTGTGGGTATGTGTCAGTGGGGAGCAAAAAACATGGCTGAAGATGGCTGGAGCTATAAGAAAATCCTTGAGCATTACTATAAAGGCTGTAAAGTTGAAACAGAATATAAGTAAATTTGAAGGAGAAATATGAACAAAGAAATAAAAAACAGCATTTATTATTCGTTTCCTCTGGCAATTCTTGGTGCATTGGAAGGGTTAGTAGCTTGTCTTATAGTTACAGCCATTGCATTGCCTAAATATGACAATATGCTGCTGCGTAGAGAAGAAATAAAAGATATAAAAATATTTTTGGGATTGGCAAATTTTTTTAGTTCTGCCCGGAGTAATATTATTGGGATAATTTTTATACTGGTCAGCTGGGTAGTTATTTTCTGGTTTTTAAAAAACTTATCCGGATTTGAGGATGTTTACCCGTATAAAACTACCGCAAAATGGAAAAAATTTGTTTTGTTTATTTCAATTGTTATTCCACCTGTTTTACTATGGACAACTATGAATCTCTCTTTTTTTCAGATAAATGAAACTAAGTGGATACCTCCGGTATTATTCGCATCTGCTTCAGGGATGCTATGGATTTTTGCAAGTGCTAAATGGTTGTGTGGAACTGAATCAGAACCCATATTTCTCAAATATAAATGGTGTTTTTTGTTG
Organism: Elusimicrobiota bacterium; assembly: GCA_016928195.1. Taxonomy (GTDB): domain Bacteria; phylum Elusimicrobiota; class UBA8919; order UBA8919; family UBA8919; genus JAFGLF01. The sequence goes on along the minus strand of JAFGLF010000044.1, from coordinate 327,480 downwards.
GGTGTTGCGGGTATTTTAACTGCTTACGGTGTTTTTGCCCTTGTAGGCAATACGCATATATTGTTTTATTATTTTGTCAGTAATGTCCTTTCTTATCCGTATGAGGTTTTCATATCCCAGAAAGCTGTAATATTTTTAGCCGGTATTTTTAGTTTTTCAGGGTTTTTCATGGCAGGAGTAATAGCGCCTATCCTATATTCCTTTGCCCCTGTAAAGATATCTTTCAAAAAAAGGTTATTAAGAATTTTACCTGGTTTGTATCTTTTTATTTTTGTTATTATCGGCTATCAAGGATTTAAGTTATATTTAAATAAGTTCGATTATAATAAAAAATCATTTGTTGAAGCAATAGGTATATCTGAAAATCAGAAAAAAATAAAAACAGTTGTTATTCTTACAAAGGATAAAAAGGGAAAAGTAATATCTAAATTGGAAAATGTACCTATTGAAGAATCTTTGTATTTTAACTTTCTGGAAGATTTTGATACTTTTTTATCAAAAAAGGTATCTCTTACCGAACAAAACTTAAGAAAAATTGAAGAATATACAAAAAGTCATAAAAAATCTTTTTATCTTCGTGAGGCACATCGTGTATTAGTATCAGGGTATTTTATGAATTGGGATACCGTGAAAGGTTTCCCGGCCCGTCATATTGCCGGCAGGGATTATGGAGATATAATGTCACGGATGCTGGAACTGCCGGGCCTCAGCCGGCTGCCTGTAACCGAAGAATACAGAAAATATCTTGACGAATGGGCAAATGAGGAAAAATATTACCATGGTCCGCTACCGCTAATATCACTTGCCAAGGCTTACAAACATTTCGGGAACTCTTCAAAAATGAAATATTTTAAGAAAAAGGCTTTAGAACATCCGGCTGCAGAAAATAGAGACAAGGAAAGAATAAAAGACCTGCGGTTCCCGGCAGAGGGAGTGCTTACAAACGGAATAATAAAAGGAAGAATTCTAACAGGCAATAATTTGCCGCAACCCGAAAAGGTTGGGCTTTTCTGGGCAGATCCTGAGCATCCGAGAGAACCATCACTGAGCGGATTGGCTCTTAGTATAATCCTGATTTCCAGCCAGGATATAGATAGAAATGGAATATTCGAATTTACCGATATCGGAGAAGGGTATTATCAGCTGGCTTTTATGTTTGACAGTAAAAAATTATCAGCAGATGAAAAGATAAAGGTTTTATCCAATCCTGGTTTTATATCACTGAATAAAACTTTCCCGCAAAAAGATCTGGGAGTTATCAAGATTTTAAAATATGAATAACCAAAAACTCTCGGATTTCAGCTACGAACTCCCGAAAAATTTCATTGCTCAGTATCCTGCTCAAAAAAGGGATGAATCAAAACTTTTAGTGCTTCACAGGAATACGGGAAAAATAGAGCATAGGATTTTCAGGGATATTACGGAGTATTTTTTACCTGATGATGTTTTAATATTAAATAAAACAAAAGTAATTCCAGCCAGGCTTTCCGGGAAAAAACAGACGGGCGGGAGAATAGAGGTTTTGCTGCTTGATAAAGGTAAAAACCGAACAGCCAAGGCAATTGCCAAACCTTTAAAAAATTTGAAAGTTGGGCAATCAATTATTTTTCCGGGTGAACCCAGCCCTTTCAAGAAAGAGCGGGGTGAATTTAACAATAAAGCAGATTTTTGTGAAGTTATTTCAATAGATAACGGTATTTTAGAACTCAATTTTTCCGATGACATTGATTTGATTATAAACAAACATGGTAAAGTTCCGTTACCGCCTTATATGAAAAGAGATGTAGCAGCTGAAGATAAAGAAAGATACCAAACTATATTTGCCGCTGTTGGCGGTTCCATTGCCGCACCGACTGCCGGGCTGCATTTTACAAAAGTAATTTTTGATGAGTTAAATAAAAAAGATGTCAAAATAGCAGAAGTTCTGCTTCATATTTCCTGGGCAACATTTTCTCCGGTCAGATGCCTGAAAATTGAAGAGCATAAGATGGATTTTGAGTATTATGAAGTAAGTCCGTCTGCAGTAGATATAATAAATTCTGCTAAGAGGAAAGTTGCGGTAGGAACGACCTCGGTGAGAGTCCTGGAGACGGTTTCCCCTAAGGGACACCCTTCGGTCGCAAACGGTAGAAATATTGCAGCCAAAAAAGGAACCACTGATATTTTTATTTATCCGGGATATACTTTTAAAAATGTCGACGCTATGGTCACAAATTTTCATCTGCCGGAGACCACACTTCTCATGCTTGTGTGTGCTTTTGCCGGCAGAGATTTAATTTTTAAGGCATATGAAGAGGCTAAGAGAAGAAATTACAGATTTGCTTCGTATGGGGATGCAATGCTGATTCTGTAAATTCAATATTTTTCAGTTGACATTTCGAATATAGTTTTATATAATAATAAACTTGAAAAAACGGTTTAATTTGCTTATTTAGTGCCATCGTAGCTTCCGCCATAGTAGTAGTGGCGGACGGGCAGAGCATCCCGATGGTAATCGGGAAGGTCGTGAAAATTTGCCGAGGTAGCTCAGGGGTAGAGCACCTCCTTGGTAAGGAGGTGGCCGTGGGTTCAATTCCCATCCTCGGCTGATGATTTAGATAGGCAGAGCATCCCGATAATATCGGGAAGGTCAGCGGTTTCCGCCCCGACTGTTAAGTCGGGGACGAGGCTCGCCCCGATAAGTATCAGGGCGGCAATCCCGCTCGATAGCTTAATAGGTAAAGGATATTTAATAGGAGTGTGAAATGCGGGATATAATAATTCTTACATGTCAGAAATGCAAAAACAGGAATTACACAACTAAAAAGAACAAGAAAACAACGACTCAAAAGATACAAAGGAAAAAGTATTGTAAATTTTGCAGAAAGCATACTGAGCATAAAGAAACAAAATAGGAAGTTGGGGGAATCCGTTAATTGGCAAACGACCGGTCTCCAAAACCGGGACTGGGGGTTCAAGTCCCTCTTCCCCCGCATGGAGACAGTAAGTAGAAAGTAGGAAGTGGGAAGTGGTTTTACTACTCCCTATTCACTACTGCCTACTCTCTGGTGTTAATATGGTTCAGACAGCTGTTAGGTTCGTAAAAGAGGCAATTGGGGAGTTGAAAAAAGTAACATGGCTTGGTAAAAAAGAAGTTTTTGCTTCCACTGTTGTTATTTCAATTCTTGTAATCATTATTGCTATTTTCATAGCATTAATCGATCTTGTATTTTCCATAATAATTAAATGGATACTTGGCTAAAAAAGTAACGCTGAAAGACGCAGATGATCCTCCGCGGAGGACTGATAAACGTTGTCCGCCAGCCGGCGGATTTCAGCGTAGATCGGCGTAGAGATCAGCATAAACCCTCACACCAATATCATTGGTGGTTGGGGTAAATCTGCGAGGTGTAATATGGCATTAAATTGGTATGTGATTCACACTTTAACAAACTATGAAGAAAAGGTTAAACAGGAACTGGAAAAGCAGATTAACAATCTGAGTCTTTCAGGCAAATTTGGAAAGATTTTGATTCCGACCGAAGAAGTTGTTCAGATTAAAAAAAATAAGAGAGTATCAAAAAAAAGAAAATATTTCCCCGGTTATGTTTTTATTCAGGTAGATATAGATAATGAAACATATTGGATTGTTAGAAATACTACCGGTGTCAGCGGTTTCTTGGGCGGTTTAAAACCGACGCCACTGCCGGAGGCTGAAGTTTCAAATGTAATTAATCTGGTTGAAGCTCCGCCGCCTTCAAAACCGAAACCGGCAATTATTTTTGAAGTAGAAGAATCGGTTAGGATAATAGAAGGACCATTTGCAAATTTTATAGGTGTTATTGAAGAAGTTAATGAAGAAAAAGGAAAGTTGAAGGTGATGGTTTCAATATTTGGCAGGTCGACACCTGTGGAGTTGGACTTTTTACAGGTAGAAAAACTATAAGAGGCAGGAAGTGGAAAGTGGAAAGTGGAAAGTGGTTTTAACTACTGCCTACTGCCTACTGCCTACTCCCTGAAGTTAATATGGCGACAAAGAAAGTAAAAACACAAGTTAGACTGCAAATCCCGGCGACAGCAGCAAACCCTGCGCCGCCTGTTGGCCCTGCACTCGGGCAACATGGCGTCAACATAATGGATTTTTGCAGACAATTTAATGAAAAAACAAAGAGTGCCGAACCCGGAATGTTAATACCTGTAGTGATTACTATTTATCAAGACAGGACATTTTCATTCATAACTAAGGTACCGCCTGTTTCTGCACTTTTGAAAAAGGCATGCGGTATTGCAAAAGCATCAAGTGACCAAAAGGTAAAAATAGCGACAATAACAAAGAAGCAGATACAGGAGATAGCAAAACAGAAAATGCCTGACCTTAATGCGAATTCCGTTGAAGCAGCGGCAAAAATAGTTGAAGGTACGGCTAGGTCTATGGGAATAGAAGTAAAATAAAGGAGGCAATTGAAAGGCAAAAGAGTAATTGAAAGATTCAAAAATTCAAAGATTAAAAGATAAAAAATCTTTCCAATCTTTAAATCTTTTTAATTTTTTAATTGTCTTTGTAATCTTTCTGATTGATTTTATTATGTCAAAGCGAATGAAAGAAAATGAAAAGATTATTGATAAGGCCCGTCAGGGTGAATATTCTCTGGAAGAAGCAGTGAAATGCTTAAAACAAATGTCAAAACCTAAATTTGATGAGTCGGTTGAAATCGCTGTTCGTTTGGGTATTAACCCAAAACAGACTGACCAAACTGTTAGGGGCGCCATTTCGTTGCCTCACGGTATAGGCAAAACCAAAAAAGTTGTTGTTATTGCTAAGGGCGATAAACTGAAAGAAGCAGAGGATGCCGGTGCGGATTTTGCGGGTTCGGAAGATTTACTTGAAAAAATATCTAAAGGCTGGCTGGATTTCGATGCTGTAATAGCGACCCCCGATTGTATGAAAGATCTTGCAAAACTCGGAAAGATCTTGGGTCCCCGGGGGCTAATGCCGAATCCTAAAACAGGAACAGTGACATTTGATATCTCGAAAGTGGTAAAAGAGGTCAAGGCAGGCCGGGTAGAATTTAAGAATGATCCTCAGGGTATTGTACATTCTGTTATCGGTAAAGTTTCATTCGATGAGAATAAACTTATCGAAAATGCAAAAAAAATAATCTCAACAATAACGTCGTTGAAACCCGCTACATCCAAGGGGCAATATATAAAAAGCATCGCGCTTTCATCCACAATGGGACCCGGAATAAAAATAAAAGTAGCAGGAGGACAATAGGGGCAGTGCAATAGAGCAATAGCGCAGAAGTGCATTAGTCTTTACTTTTGCACTTTGCACTTTGTACTTTTGCTCTGATGTTACAATGGCAAAGATAGGTTTTAAATATATTTCTTTATTTTTGGGCTTGGCTTTGGTTTTTTTCTTTTATGGAGGAGGAATATCCGGTTATATTATCGGCGGTTTGTTTTTTCTTTTAACACTTTTCTGTCTTTATTTTTTCAGAGACCCTGTAAGAAATGTCAGGATTGATGAAAATAAAATACTGTCTCCTGCCGATGGTACTATTTTTGAAATTTCCGATGTCGATGAGCCGTTATTTATAAAAGGCAGGACGAAAGTAATAAAAATATTTCTTTCTGTACTTAATGTTCACTTGCAAAGGTCTCCCATTGCAGGTGATATAAAATTCATTCAGACACAAGAAGGTTTGGTTCTCCCTGCAAATCATAAGGATGCCTCGGAAAAAAATCAACAGAATTTAGTAGGAATTATTAACGGAAAAACACAAATCCTTATTAGACAGATTGCCGGAATTATTGCTCAAAAATGTGATTTATGGATTCAATTGAATCAGAAAGTTGAACAGGGAGACAAATTAGGGATTATACATTTTGGCAGTCAGGTCGATATTTATTTTCCGAGTAATATCAAAGTAAATGTCGAGGTCGGACAGAAAGTGGTTGGCGGTATAACGGTCCTTGGAACGCTGATTGACGCGAATATAAAGGGCAACGCGAATACACGCGAATGAAAAGCAGCTATTTGCGAACATTAGCGTTGGATTAGCGTTGATTCGCGTTAAAGAGTGAAACGATAATGAAGCGCGGAATTTATATTTTACCGAGCATTTTTACTGTTCTTAATATAACCGCAGGTTTTTTTTCTTTGCAGTATTCAATTCTATTAAATTTCACTGCTGCGGCATGGGCAGTTATTATAGCCATTTTGATGGATATTATAGACGGTAGAGTTGCCCGTGCAATGCATGCCGACAGCGCATTTGGGATAGAACTTGATTCGTTGGCTGATTTCTTGTCTTTTGGCATTGCACCGTCTGTCCTTATGTATCAAATAGTGCTTAAGGATATGGGAAAAATAGGATTTGCTATTGCGATATTTTTTATAATTGCATCTGCACTCCGTCTTGCCCGGTTTAATGCAAAGGCACATTGTGATAACGGAATATCCGCACATTTTGAAGGTTTCCCGACAACAGCTGCAGGCGGTATTATTGCGTCATTTGTACTTTCATATGAGCTTTTTGCCGTGGGTCCAGAATTAACGGTAAAAACGATTCCGCTTGTTATGAAAAGAATGCCGCTGTTTTTTAAAATAATGCCGTTTTTAATGGTGCTTATATCAATTTTTCTGATATCGAAAATAAAATATTCAAATTTCAAAAAATTAAGTCTTGCACGGCCACATTCTTTTCAGCTTCTGGTTCTTTTAATAATTGCAATAATTCTTATATTCACATATCCGCAGAATACAATTTTCGTAATATACATGCTATACTTTTTGTCCGGTATTGTCGGTTATTTTATAAGAATAATTAGGTTAAGGAGACACAAGTAAATGCTGATATGCTGATATGCTGATACGTAAACCCGCCTGACAGCCGTCGGGCAGGTATGTAAAAACCTTTAACCGTATCATCGTATTTCCATATCACCATATTCTTTCACGGAGTGAGTTATGGAAAAAGTAATAATATTTGATACTACTTTAAGGGATGGCGAGCAGTCTCCGGGTGCTTCTTTAAATACAAAGCAGAAACTGGAGATTGCGCATCAGCTTTCGGCACTAGGTGTCGACGTTTTTGAAGCCGGCTTCCCGGCATCATCACCAGGCGATTTTGAAGCGGTATCCCTAATAGCCAAAAAGGTCAAAGGTCCTATAATTTGCGGTCTCGCACGTGCGCTAAGAAAGGATATTGATATTTGTTTTAATGCTATAAAACATTCAAAAAAAAGACGCATCCATACGTTTTTGGCAACCAGTCCTATTCATATGAAATATAAGCTTAAACTAACTCCTAATGAAGTTTTACGCCGTGCGGTTGATGCGGTGAAATATGCAAAGAGTAAAACTTTCGATGTTGAGTTTTCTCCTGAAGACGCTGCAAGAAGCGAAAGTGATTTTTTATGCCGCGTAGTTGAAGCTGTTATTGATGCGGGTGCCACCACGGTAAATATTCCGGATACAGTCGGATATTCAATACCCTCGGAATTCGGAGAACTTATAGCAAGACTTTTCGCCAGGGTCCCCAATATTAATAAAGCAGTTATCTCCGTACATTGTCATAATGATTTAGGATTAGCGGTGGCAAATTCTCTTGCTGCAGTAATGAACGGTGCCAGACAGGTGGAGTGTACAATTAACGGTTTGGGCGAAAGAGCCGGTAATGCTTCACTTGAAGAGATAGTAATGTGTTTACGTACAAGAAAGAAATTTTTCAATCTTTCTACCGGTATAAAAACAACCGAGATATCAAAAACCTCAAAGCTTGTTTCGTCTTTGACGGGTATGATAATTCAGCCGAACAAAGCAATTGTCGGGAACAATGCATTTGCTCATGAAGCCGGGATCCATCAGCACGGTGTTCTTGCCAGATCGTCAACCTATGAAATTATGACACCACAGTCAATAGGTCTCAAGGCATCATCGCTTGTTTTAGGGAAACATTCCGGCAGACATGCGTTTGAGAAAAAACTAAGGGAACTCGGTATTAGACTTACACCAGGCGAGTTCGAAAAAGCCTTTAAAGATTTCAAAACACTTGCCGATAAGAAGAAGGATATTTATGATGAAGATATAGAATCTATTATTGAGGATGAGCTTTCTCAGTCAGGTGAAAAACGGATGTATGAACTTGAAAACATATTTATATCTTCGGGAACCGGTATGAAACCGGTAGCCAGGATTAAACTGAAAAAAGGCAATAAGTCATTTTCTGCAGAGGCATCAGGTGACGGGCCTGTTGATTCGTCCTATAAGGCAGTTGATAAAATTATTTCGCAGAAATTCAAACTTATTGATTATTCGGTAAAATCTATAAGTATCGGTAAAGATGCAGTCGGTGAAGCAATGATAAGACTGAATTATAAAGGAAAGACGTTTTTTGGCAGAGGAACATCTACTGATGTAATTGAAGCATCGGTAAAAGCATACTTGTCTGCTATAAACAAAGTTTTAAGGAAATAGAAGAGACAGTGCAGAGGAGTATAACGGCAGAGCAAAAGAGCAGAAGTGCAGAGAGCAGAAGTAGAATCTTAAAGTTGTGGTAGTTACTTTTGCACTTTGTACTTTGTGCTTTTGTACTGAAGTACTATGACTATTACTGAAAAAATACTAGCACAGGGTTGCGGCAAGAAAAAAGTTGCACCTGGTGATTTCATAGAATGTAATGTGGATATTGCGCTTGCGAATGACGTAACTGCTCCGCTTGCAATTTCTGAATTTAGGAAATCAGGCGCTCGTCAGGTTTTTGATAAGAGCAAGATTGTCCTTGTTCCGGATCATTTTTGTCCTAACAAAGATATTAAGTCTGCAGAGCATGCAAAAATACTGAGGGATTTTGCTCGTGAACAGGGATTGACCCATTATTATGAAGTTGGGATTATGGGAATCGAGCATGCACTTCTTCCCGAAGAAGGAATTGTTTTGCCGGGCGATATCGTTATAGGTGCTGATTCGCATACATGTACTTACGGTGCCTTAAGTGCTTTTGCTACCGGTGTAGGTTCGACCGATATTGCTGCATGTATGATTTCGGGCAAAGCATGGTTTAAAGTCCCGCCTACCATAAAGTTTGAATTCAGCGGGAAACTGAATAAATGGGTTACCGGGAAAGATTTAATTCTTCACTTGATTGGTGATATAGGTGTTGACGGCGCAAATTATAAGGCAATGGAATTCACAGGCGAGACAATAGAAAATCTTTCAATGTCAGACCGCTTTACAATGTGCAACATGATAATTGAAGCCGGCGGTAAGTGCGGAGCTATCGCATGTGATAAGAAAACTTTAGAATATATCGAACGCCGTGCCGAGAGACCTTATGAAATTTATAAAAGTGATAAGAATACAAAATATGAAAAAGTAATAAAATACAACTGTTCAAAGATCGAACCTATAGTCGCATGTCCTTCACTTCCGTCCAATATAAAAAAGGTGAGAGATTTAAAAAATATAAAAATAGATCAGGTTGTTATTGGTTCGTGCACTAATGGAAGGCTGGATGACCTTCGTCTTGCTGCTGCAATTTTTAAAGGGAGAAAGGTTAACTCAGGAGTGAGAGTTATTATTATTCCTGCAACCCAGAAAATATATCTGGAAGCAGTAAAAGAAGGATTGGTGGAAATATTTATAAATAGCGGTTGTGCTGTGTCAACTCCGACCTGCGGACCCTGTCTCGGAGGACACATGGGTATTCTGGCAAAAGGCGAAAGAGCAGTTGCTACTACCAACAGAAACTTTGTCGGCAGGATGGGTCATCCTGAAAGCGAAGTTTATCTTTCTAACCCTGCCGTAGCTGCGGCTTCTGCTGTAGCGGGGAAAATAAGTTTACCTTAGAAAACGCGAATACCACGCGAATGAAATACTGAACGCAAATATCCGCGAATATCAGCGTTACCCCGTACAAAAGCGAAGCTTTATACGGGGCAGGGATTAGAGACTATTAGCGTTGTGAATGGAGTGAACTAATGGCGGAAATTATACAAGGTAAAGTACATAAATACCAGAATAATGTCAACACGGATGAGATAATACCTGCACGCTACCTTAATACTGCAAATGCCGGTGAACTTGCACGTCATTGCATGGAAGATATTGACAAAGAATTTATAAAAAAAGTTTCAAAGGGAGATATTATTGTTGCCGGTAAGAACTTCGGATGCGGGTCTTCCCGTGAGCATGCTCCTATTTCAATAAAAGCAGCAGGGGTTTCATGTGTAATAGCAGAAAGTTTTGCAAGAATATTTTTCAGAAATGCAATAAATATCGGACTTCCCATTCTCGTGATAAAGGATACATCAAAGATAAAATCCGGAGATGAACTGGAAGTAGATCTGGTTAAAGGTATTGTAAAAAATAATACACGGCATAAAACATATTCATCAACACCATTTCCAAACTTCCTGTTAAATATAATTAAAACAGGCGGTTTAATGAATTATATAAAAAGTAATAATGTATAATATAAAACGTTTTGCGGGATGAGCGGAGCCCCATACCAGATAACATAATCGGTACGGGGCGGAGCAGACGGAGGGAAAGTGTCTAAGAAATACAAGATTGCTGTACTACCAGGTGATGGTACCGGTCCGGAAGTGGTCAGGGAAGGGCTGAAGGTGTTAAATGCTGTTGCAAGATCGTGCGGTTTTAAGTATGAAACAGAAGAGTTTGATTTTGGCGGTGAGCGGTACAAAAAAACCGGTGAGATTCTGCCTGAATCCGCAGTTGGAGATCTTAAGAAAAAAGATGCTATTTTCCTTGGAGCAATCGGACATCCGGACGTAAAACCCGGTATTTTAGAGAAGGGAATTTTATTAAGACTCAGATTTGAACTGGACCAGTATATAAATTTACGGCCTGTAAAACTTTATCCGGGAGTAGATACTCCATTAAAAGATAAGGGACCTAAGGATATCGATTATGTAGTAGTTCGTGAAAATACAGGAGGTTTATATACAGGTATAGGCGGATTTACAATGAAAGGTACTGAACAGGAAGTTGCGGTTCAGAGCATGGTTTATACAAGACATCAGGTTGAGCGCTGTCTGCAGTACGCTTTTGAATATACAAGGAAGAGAAATAAAAACAATACATTGGCGCTCTGCGGAAAAACCAATGTTCTGACTTATGTATATGATTTATGGGTAAGAGCTTTTCATGAAATCGGCAAAAAGGATTATCCTGAGATTAAAAGAGAGTATTACCATGTTGACGCAACATGTATGTGGATGGTCAAAAACCCTGAATGGTTTGATGTGATTGTTACCGGAAATATGTTTGGAGATATTATTACAGACCTTGGAGCAATTACACAGGGCGGAATGGGTATTGCGGCAGGCGGTAATATAAATCCTGAAGGGGTATCCATGTTTGAACCTATCGGAGGTTCTGCTCCTAAATATACAGGGAAAAATGTTATTAATCCTCTTGCGGCGATTTGTGCGCTCGGAATGTTATTGGATACACTTGGCGAAAAAGAAGCTGCACAGAAAATCGAAAAATCAGTAATTAAAGTAACAGGAACAAAACTAAAAAGTCTTTCTGCGGGTAAAATGGGCTATTCGACTTCTGAAGTCGGCGATTTAGTAGCAGAAGGAATATAGAAAACAATTAAAAAATTGAAAGATTAAAAGATTCTAAAATTTTTATAATCTTTTTAATTTTTAATAGGAGTTATTTATATGGACATATTTGATAAGTGTTATAAGAGTCCTGTTGTTAAAGTAGCAAAATATTTGATAAACAACAACATATATCCGTATTTCCGTACTGTTGAATCTGGACAGGACCCGGAAGTAATAGTTCAGGGGAAAAGAATGATTATGATGGGCTCAAACAATTATCTTGGGCTTACATCCAATTGGAGAGTTAAAACATCCGCTATAAGAGCCGTCCAGAAATATGGTGTCGGCTGCGTAGGGTCCAGGTTTTTAAATGGTACGCTGGATATACATGAGAAGCTCGAAGAGGAAATTGCCGAGTTTATAGGCAAAGAGAAAGCATTGCTTTTTTCAACCGGTATGCAGACAAATTTCGGTATTATTTCTGCTATTGTCGGTTTGCATGAATATGTTATTATTGATGAATACGACCATGCTTCAATTATTGACGGCTGCCGGCTTTCATTCGGTAAGATGATGAAATTCAAACATAACGATATGGATGACCTGGAGAGGGTTTTAAAGTTAATCGGATCCGAAAAAGCCAAATTGATAATTGTTGACGGTGTTTATAGCATGGAAGGTGATATTGCATATATTCCAGGTATTGTTAATCTTGCAAAGAAATATAATGCCCGTGTAATGGTTGATGATGCCCACAGCTTGGGTGTTATGGGAAAAAACGGCAGAGGTACTGCATCCCACTTCGGTTTGGTTGATGAAGTTGATATAATAATGGGGACATTCTCTAAATCACTTGCGTCAACCGGCGGTTTCATTGCCGCCAATAAGGATGTAATTTTTTATCTTAAACATATATCCAGAATCCTGATATTTACTGCCAGCATTTGCCCTTCAAATATAGCATCAGTCCGTACCGCTTTGAAAATAATAAAAACCCGTCCGGGCAGAATAAAACGTTTATGGAAAAATACCCGGAAAATGACAGAAGGTTTTAAGGCTTTAGGATTCAATACCGGTAAGAGTGAAACACCTATTATTCCAATTATTGTCGGTGAAGATGAGAAAGTATTCCAAATGTGGAAGCTCCTTTATGAATACGGAATTTTTACTACCCCTATCGTTTCTCCTGCCACACCGCCCGGCCGTGCTCTCCTGCGGGTAAGTATTATGGCGACCCATACTGATGAACAGCTTGACAGGACACTTGAAGCCTTTGAGATTGCAGGCCGTGAGCTCGGTGTAATTGATACCAACAGACCATGGATAAAAAGAAGGAAGTTCCATTACGATATGTTTACAATGAAACAGCTGAGAGAGTGGATGGGTAAACTCTGGAGATAACACTCGTAGATTGTTAGTTCTGTGGTTTATATGGAAATAAAAAGTTATGACCTGCCTGAAAAACTGGATGAGTTTATAAAATTTCCATTCCAGCTTTATAAAAACACACCTTATGGAGAATTTTGGGTTCCGCAGCTAATATCGGAATCAAAAAAACTTTTCTCAAAAGAAAATCCTTTCTGGAAACATGCAAAGATAAAAATATTTTTAGCAGAAGATAGTAAGTCATGTCGAATCCTGGGCCGTACAGCTGCAATTATAGACCGTAACTTTATAGACTTTCATAACGAGAAGTGCGGTTTTTTTGGATTTTTTGACAGTATATGTGATGTATCGGTTGCCAAAGGATTACTGGATACGGTAAAAAAGTATCTGAAATCCGAAGGTATGCACACCGTACGGGGCCCTATGAGTCCTTCCACGAACGACGAGTGCGGTATTTTAATTGACGGTTTTGATTCATCACCGACATTAATGATGCCCTATAATCCGCCTTACTATATTGATCTTATGGAAAGGTCTGGGTTTAAGAAAGCAAAGGACCTTTATGCTTACTGGAAATCGTCACATGATGTACCGTATGAAAGAATTGTGAAAATCGTAGAGCGTGTCAGAAGAAGAGAAAAGGTTAAATTCAGGTTTTTTGATATGAAAAATTTCAAAAGAGAAGTAAAATATTTCAAAGAAATTTATAATTCTGCATGGGAGAAAAACTGGGGTTTTGTACCCATGACAGATGAAGAAGTCGATTATATGGCAAAAGCTTTAAAACCTCTGATAGATCCGCGTATTTGCCATTTTTTGGAAATAAACGGTAACCCGGTTGCTGCAACATTGGCTATACCTGATTATAACTTTGTCATGAAAAAATTAAACGGTAGAATGGGATTGTCGGGAATATTGAAATTCCTATACTGGAGAAGGAAGATTAAAGCAGTTCGCCTGATGGCTTTAGGTGTAAAGAAAGAGTATAGAAACAAAGGATTGGAGGTAGTTTTGTACCATGAAATTCACACAGCTACAAACAGATGCGGTTATGATGGCGGAGACCTCTCATGGACACTTGAAGACAACAATCTGATAAATAAAGGCATTGAAGCCATGGGAAGCACTCTATATAAGAAATTCAGAATCTATGAGGCAACTTTGTAAGAAGCAGGCAGTAGGCTTGCCTCGATTCGGCGGAGCGGGCAGTAGGGAGCAGGGGGCAGGGAAACGGGGTTGACAATTTAAAATATTTTGATAAAATATCTGTATAACTGACTTTAAATAATTATTTATCGGAGGTGTTTTGTGAATATTTTTAGTATAAATGAGATAGTCAATTTTGCAATTGAAATTGAAAAAAACGGAGAAAAGTTCTATAGGTCTGCTGCTGCAAAAGCTGAAGATGAAAAGACAAAGTCATTATTTACCATGCTTGCCGATGAAGAGGTTGAGCATATGAAGACCTTTAAAAACCTTTTGGGAAAGGTTGAAAAATATGAATCTCCCGCTTCGTTTAATGACGAATATTATATGTATCTTAAAGCCTATGTTGATGGAAAGATTTTCAGTAATCTGCCCCAGATAAAAAGTACTGCAGATGCTTTACAGTATGCTATCAATGCCGAAAGTGATTCAATATTATATTACTTTGAGATGAAAAACTTTGTTTTGGAAGATGAAAAGAAAGTTATTAACAGTATAATTGAAGAAGAAAGAAGACATTTTGTAAAACTAACACAACTTGCAAAAAAATACAAAGGGGTCTAATAAAAATGAAACATAAACACCGTCATCAAAAATCAGAGCAGGAATCCCAGACTCCCCAGGCAGTGATATCCAAAAGGGGTAAAGTTGTTATAGCAATAGGAATTGGGATTGTTATTATCGGATTTTTGGTTCTGACAAAAACAAATCCACAGGGGGATAACTTTGCAAGTAGCTTATCTCCGTTTTTACTTGTCGGAGGCTATATAACAATTGCTGTGGGGATCATCTCATAGTAACGAAACGCAAATATCCGCGAATGGAAATGCAACGCGAATGAACACGAATAAAATCAACTTAAATATTTGCGACAATTAGCGTTGGATTAGTCCGCCGCGGCGGATTAACGCGGAGCGAGTAGGGGGAAATTACAGTGGCTGTTTGTATCTTATGTGGTAAAGAAACAAAAAAAGAAGTTAGTTGTTCGTTGCTAGACGGGGTTATATGCATGGCATGCTGTTTTGCTGTATCCAGCGGCGACCCGATAATAAACAAAGTTAGAAAAGAAAGGAACTATACAAAAGAAGATATACTTGCCAAATGTGCCGAATGTATAAGGACAAAAATACCTAAATAATATTAAACCAATCCAAAATAACCTCTAAAATCCCTGCCCCGTATAAAGCTTCGCTTTTGTACGGGGTGAATGTAATCGACCTTTCCGCCACGGCGGATTCGCCGAGGCGAAAAAAATCTGCCCGCCTCGCCCGACGAGCAGGCGAGTCGAGGCGGGTGTAATCAAGAGTTAACTCTTTGTTTCTCGTCGGAAAGCTGCCAAATTTTACTGATTATTTTATCTTTTTCGCCTTTTTTTTAATTTTTTGTTTATTTTGGCCGGTTTCTTTTTTTATTATTCTAATTTTCAAAATGTTGCCAACTTTTACACAATTCCGGTAGGCCTGATAACAGTGATAAACGAAATGATTACGGAGATTAAAGACATTAAACCTATCACTGTAATCTTATTTATATCGCTGTAATCAGATTTTAGGCCAAAATTCCCTTATTTTAGGTTAATTATTGTCGATTTTCCGTCGAGAAATCAATACTTTACCCTATTTTTTAACTTCTTTCAGCCTTTTTTAAACTTTTTACCCTGCCTTCTTCCAGCCTTTTTTTGTCTTCTAATTCTTTTTTTATTTTGCCAACTTTTTATGTTTTTTCCCTGCCTTTTTTCCAACCTGCCGGTTTTTTATATATTTCAGATTATTCTCTTTTATGGTGTTTTTCTTATGTAGGGGGTTTTGTTGATATTTGGGTACCCTCGGCATCCGCGTAGCTTTTTATGAAGCTTTTATGTTTTCTGCCTTTTTTTGAGGGATATCAAAATTTGCCTAAATTTGCCTAAATGTTGCCAACTTCCGGAAAATCTTACCCAGGGGCCTTCCATAGTCTTTTTGGATTATCCGAAATGTTGCCAACTTTTAGCCGAATATTACGGGATACCCGCCCGTTTGCCTTCCTGCCTTTTTTGTTAAATATCTATTAAAAATATTTTTTAAATCTTACCAAATTTTTTGGTTAAATTTTGGCAAAATTTTGCGAAATTTTATACCGCAGAGAGTGCTAACGGGAAAATATCAATAAACAGTATTAAGTCAATAACAAATATGCTCTATAATTGAGGAAATATATAGTATTATTAATAAATTACTTTAACTATAAAATTTATATCACACTACCAGCTCAATATAATAAAAACTTAACATAAGATACCTTATGCGAACCAGTATATAGGGGTAAATTGGGTTGTTTCTAGACGGGTAGACCATTGAATTGGGTTTTAATACAGGCCTGATTTTAATATTTTAAGGGTCTAGGATACCCCACAATAAGGCAGAACTAATCCGCCACTAAGAATTGGCGGGATCTACGCCCCGATTTATCGGGGCTTCGAGAATTAAGAACTAAAAATAGTGCAGAAGAGCCCGCCTGACTGACTTGGTCGGGCAGGCAGAAGTGCAAAGGTAGGCAAGACAAAGAAGTAAGATGATAGGATGATAAGCTTGGTGATATATGGTTAAAGGTTTTCACGTATCAACCTATAAACGTATTTCCATATCAACGTTTTTTTAGGATTTTCAGGCTGACCAGTATTCTTCAGAAAAGTATTTGTCGGGATGTTTCAATGTTATAGAAAAGGAGCCGGGCCATCTTTCAAGTTCAATATCTTTTTGCTCGGCTGTTGCAATAAACTCTATACTGTCTCCGGTTTTGGTTCCTATTTGAGCAAAAGGAAGGGAGAATTCAATTATCCCCCCCTTCCCTGCCATAAAGCTTTCCAGTTTAGCGGTATTAAAACTTGCAGTATTATTATTAGGGTCTAATTCTATGAATTTTTTGTTGTCAGGTTTCAGGAAGATAATTTTTAATTTTGTGTCTTCGGGGTAAGGATATGCACAATCCAGGCGAAAGTAGAGGTTTGATTCGTCAAAACCCCAGTATATTGCCTTAAGGCAGGTATCTGTCTGGTGCATTGCCCCGCCCCCTCCGGAGTGGACAATATCGTAAAAACCGGCATTGTGCCATTCGAAGTAATTTGATACCTTGCCGTCAATTTTTGGTTTGATGAAATCTATAGGATTTATAAATTTCGCGGTATCCCATCTTTTCTTTATTGACAGGTAAAGATTGTCAGGAACCTTTTCGTTTAAAAGTTTATAGACATTAATTAAATGTGACCTGAAAAGCTGGTCAAATTCGGTATCGTTCATAGAAGAATGGTCTGACCCGTACCACCAGTTCCAGTCACTGCCTTCTGCTATATAAATTTCGTTCCATGCATCCTGTATATTTTTGGGTATATTGTCTTTAGGTGTTTTGGAAGCAAGAAATTTTCTTGTAGTGTTAAGATAGTCCCACGCCTGGTTATCTTCCGGATGACCAAGCCATATACCGAAATTCCCGTTTATCCACGAACCGGGAAAGATATCTTTAAGTTCCGTTTCCTCATTTGGAGGAAATTTATCAAGATATTCCGAAACAGTGGTTGTTATAAGACCGTTTTTCTCTTCATTTGAAAGTTTTGAATAAAGAGTATTCAGAAAATCAAGCCCGTCATTTTTATAATATTCCCAGCAGTTTTCACCGTCAAGAATTATACTTACAAGACCTGTTTCCGAGTGGTTACCGTTATTTGTATCTGAGGCAGAATTTTTAATTTCATACAATCGCCTGATAAAATCATTTGCAGCATCTTCCGGATGCATTTTATTATAGACAAATCCTATTAAATCGGAGAGTTCGTGGTCCCTGAAGACAATATTTACCTTTGAACCTCCGATATTTATTGTATACGGTTTATAAAGCACGTCATATACGGGATTTGTATTGACAAGTGTTTTAAAAAGTATTTCCTCATCTGTGGCAATCCATTTAATACCGTGTTTGGCTACCATAGGGACAATGGCCGGGGATACGGACCCTTCGGACGGCCACATGCCGTTCGGGTTTTTCCCAAAAACATTTTTATAAAGTTCAACCCCTTTATCTATATGTATTTGTGCATCCTGCGGGTATTGAAACCTTGTTTTAGGCATAAAAACATGCGGCATACCTACCCTTGCAATATTGGTATCAATAATAAGAGGAAGTATAGGATGGTAAAAAGGCGTAGTTGTTACCTCAATCTGGCCTTTGTCCTGGAATTTTTTATGTATATCTAAAACAGAGGATACTATCTTTGCAGTTTCATCCAGTAAAACAAGCTTATCTTCTTCGGTAAATTTTTTCCCTTTAATAAAGAGATTTTTTATCTTTTCATTTTTTTCCCTGAAATAAGGGTCTACCCATGAAAGATTAAATAATACGACAATATCCCGTATCTCCTCAATGCTGAACAGTTTTTCTATTCTCGTAAGGTAGTCCGTACCGGCACGCCTTCCGCGTTTTAGATACAGCTCGTTATACCTTTGGTACGGCTCTATCATTGTGGAAGGGTTGGCCATGAAAAAGTTTTTTAATATAAAGATACGGTCTTTTGCAGAAAGTTCTTTTGTGGGTTTTCTGGAAACTTCAAGAAAATCGTCGGTAGCTCCGTTTGTGTAGTCAATAATCTGTTCCATCAAGGAAGGAGTTAAATTAAAAGTCTGTTTTATTTTAGGGAAGTTTTCAAGTATGGCAACCATATCATAATAGTCCTTGGTACAATGCATACGTACCCAGGGTAAGAGATACTTGCCGGTTTCAGGATTTTTGTAATATGGTTGGTGTTGATGCCAGACAAATGCGATGTATAGAGACTTCATATATTGGCAAGTTGATAGGTTGATAGGTTGATAAGTTGATACGATTAAAGGTTTTTACATATTTACATATCACCATATCAGCGTATTTACTTCTTTTCCTCTTTCTCCTTCTTTTCGCTCTGTTTCAGATAATATCTTATACCGACTGATGATAACCATCCGGCAGATGTACCGAACTGGCTTTTATCGTCTGCATTATTGAATCCGAATCCGATTTCTGCGCCAAATCCCAGATTATCAAGACCGATAAGAAAGAATTCAGCACCGAATCCGGCACCTGCAGTTATTCCGGTATCATCGTCGTCGGTAAGAGGATTGTTATCGTCAATATCCGTGCTTTCCATCCCGAGCAGTCCAAATGCATATATATTGAGGTTTTGTTCCTCTTTCAGTACGCTTAAAAACTTTCCCCCCATGTCAAACATTACATCGTCTCCGAGTGAAAATCCGATTAATCCTTCTACAGCTATTTTTTTAGAAAACCAGTACCGTATAGACAGGGAATTAACATCGTGCCCTGACAACTGGCTATTGAATCCAATACCCGCCTTTTTGGAAAGATCTTTTGCAGAACAGATCCCGGCAATAAAAAACATCCCAATCAGCACTAAAGTAATTTTTTTCATATCTTCCCCCTATCATTGTAAAAATACGTTGATATGTTTATATGGTTATACGTAGATATATAAAATCATATCATTCCCACGTATCAACTTATCAACATATTTCCATGTCATCCGGTTATAACTAAAACTTTGCCGTAACGGACCATCCCAGTTTATTGGCAAAAACTTTTTCGGTTACACCGGGAGTTTTCAGTATTGTTAACGGCGAAAGCCTGCCGTATATAAATTTTATAAAACAATTTTCCGTGTACTTGTATCTTAATGTTAAATCTATTTCTTCTCCGAGATGGCTTTGGTCGTCAGTCAGCTCAGGATAATCCAGCGAGAAAAGAATATAATAGTCAAAATTAAAGTTCAGGTTTTTATAAGGTTCGAAACCAATCCCAAGGGTAGTTGTATGTACACCCTGTCCGTCAGTTTTGAATGTTTTTAACCCGCCGTAAAAATCGGTCAGCGATGCCCCGAAATATTCGCCGTATCCTGCACGTTCGAAACCGTCCGTTTGATGTCCGTAGGTCGGTGCAAAGCCCAGACCGTTTTCGTCGCCGTTACCTACGGCATATTCAAAATTTACGGATGTATTGCCAAGCCGTTTTATTTTAGTATATGCAGTCATGCCTATAAGATATGAAATCCCGGAATAATCCCCGCCCGCCTCTATGATTTCCGCCCTGTAATCCACCCCTTCTTTAAACCTGCCGTCTGCGCGGAGCGACAGAAAACTTTTATTTAACGGTGAAGAAGAACCTTCGACAAAATAGTAAACTCTGAAATTATAGTCCTTATCGTGGGTCCAGTTACCCCCGACCGCATACATCTGTTCATCATCGTCATCGGTATATCTGGTTACGGAAAGTTCGGTTCTTTTTATGATAAATGCATCAACTGTAATATCAAGGTCAAGCGGAAGATACCCTTTAAGCCGTATGGCATCAAAACCAAGCCCGTCATCATCAACAATAACGCCCTGTCCTATTTTTATCGGCTGTCTTCCGAAGATCAGGTCAACCGGCTGGTCTGCAACCTCATTAAATCTGATAAAGGCATTTTCGATCTGCGGTGTATAGTTTACAAAGGTAATCGATGATTTTACGGTTGTATATTCCTCACCTGCGGTCTTCCCGAAAATTCCCCTGCTTAGAAGTTTGAAACCCACAGAGACATTTTTCTTAAGGTCACCTTCAAGATAGAAGCGGGTTTTTTCATACATATATTTATTTTTGGTTGTAGCGGAAGATTTTTCCACAAGGTCAGGGTTGGAATAACTTACTCCTCCGGTCTCAACCTCTGTTCCGATACGGATAGCGGAATGAATACAAATAACAGATGACAGATGACAGATGACAGATAACAGAAAAATTGAACAAAGTTTTTTCATATTGTATTTATTATACAAAAATAATTGAGAAAATCAACAAGTAAGTATAATTTTGGATAAAAAAGAAGCCCCGACGTTTTCGTCGGGGCTTCAATTAAATTCGCGCCATTCGCGTTGGCTTTATCCATTCGCGAATATTCGCGTTTTTAGAACTTAAACGCTGCTGACAACGAAAGCAGACGATATGTTGCTAAATCAAGGAAGTTTGCATTGGAAGTACCTGAAGCATCTGCCCCTGCTGTCATGTTTGTATCCAGAAACGCATTACATGCTATTGACAGCGAAGGAGTCGGGTCAAACTGAACGCCATATGTGTAGGACACCATATGGGTTTCTGCGTAAGATACCGATTCAGTCGGTCCGGTTTGCACATAAGCAGTGTTATATGTAACTGTTTCACCGTTGGCAGGTGATACTGTTGTAAGTGTTGTCTGGAATCCTGGTGTCACTTCTGTTGTTGTTTCTGTTTTCTGCAGCTGGTATTCTGTTCCGGCACGGAATGTCCACTTCTTTGAAAGCGGAATTTCGACACCTACAGGAACGCCGTAAGTTGTTGTAATTGTTTCAGTTACTGTGTCGTCAACTCTGTTTATTGACTGTTCCCATTTGCCTTCGCCTGCGCCTGTATTCATGCCGTTACCAAGTGCTGCAAGGCCTCTTGACCATCCTTGCGCAGTTGTAACGTTACCATTACCATTGTCGTTTGCAGTAATAGCACCTGGTTTGGCAGCGACTCCAATGGAACCTGAACTTACAACTGTTACACCTAGTGTGGTACCAGTGTTTGACCATGCATCGGTTGAAGCATAGCCGTCATCATACTCGCATCTCTCGTACCAAGCTAATGTTGTTTCATAGTTGGCTTTAACTATGTTTCTGTTGACATATCCGCCGATTGACAGCTTAACGCCTTCCATGGCTTTAAACGCAATCTTTGCGCCTATATCCATATTGCCCTGGGATGCTTTTCCTGAGTATGTCAAATTCCGTGTTATGTCTTTCTCGACATAGTTATCATAAACAGGAGTTCCGTAAGGAATATTGCCGGCTTGCCATGTTGAAATTACACAGCTGTTCTGGATATATTCTCTGCCTACCTGTTTTGCATCAATATTATGTGAGACATTGTCAAAGTTGAATACACCTATTACATCCACTTTCTCAAACTTCTTTACCGCTTCTAAACGGAAAAGAGGTCCTGAACCTGAACGGTCATCACTGAATTCAGTGATACCAAGGTCATCACCTTCATCTTTCATAACGTTGGAAAGTAATCCTGCTGTGGCATTGTTGAATGTTACAGCTGCCCAGTCAAGATTGACTGATGTACCTAATGTTCCGGTACTTACGATTGCTGTACCTGACATCCAGTACTGGTTTGTGAGTGATACAGGTGTGCCGGCTGCTGTTGACATAACTACATCTTCCATTACGCTTACAGTAACCGCTGTTTCTTTATTATTGCCAGAACCATTTCCTACGAGGTCATCCACACCATTCCTTGTCCAGACTCTCAGTCCTGCAGCACAGTCAATATGAAAACTGTCTGAAATGCTGAGTCTTGCCTGCGGAAGAATGTCAGTCATATACTCTGATTCATTGTCAACTTCCTGTGTAGGATAGTTGATTACCAATGAATCCTGGTATGTTGCTGATGCCGGTCTGCCGGCATTCAAAGCACCGTCTGATGTGTTATAATTAAGAGAGTATGATTTTTGACCTTCTGTCTTCAATGTGTTTGTCTGTCCTACTTTTGCTAATGAAATACCGAAAGCCAATAAACTATTCAGTTTATAAGATGTCCCGACGTTCCACTGTGAAACCTGCTGGTTTTCCCAGTATACCGCGTTTGA
This sequence comes from Elusimicrobiota bacterium, assembly GCA_016928195.1. Taxonomy (GTDB): domain Bacteria; phylum Elusimicrobiota; class UBA8919; order UBA8919; family UBA8919; genus JAFGLF01. The sequence goes on along the minus strand of JAFGLF010000044.1, from coordinate 304,664 downwards.
TATGGATGTCATTGTCTGGTCAATAGCTGCCGGATTAACGGTAGCATAGACGACTGTATATCCATATGTTTTCCAATTTCCTTCTGAGTCATTGCCACCATCGTTGCCAAGGTCATAGGAGTTCACTTTTGCTCCATAGTTCTGGAAAACGATACCTGACCTTGAATCTTCGATGTTCAGATAGGAAAACGGATTTCCTGTTACACCAAGGGTGAAGAAACTTGTATCTACGGTATCTGTAATGGGAGTCCAATTCAGTGCTGTTCCGTAGTTTGCAATATCATTCCAGTTTCTCACATTGCCCCACTGTGTGTAGAGACAATTGCCTGAGAAGTCCAGAAGTTCAACCGGTGCAGCGCTGATAATATCCAGTTCGTTGTAGAACATACCGCGTGTTGCTCCGCGCTGGTATGAACCAAGCAAACCAAGTATTCCGTTAGCATTATTTGCACCCAATTGTTCATGGGTGTTTGTCAATGGCACAAAAGCATACGCTGTTGCTGCCAACATTGTTATCATTACTAATGATAATATTTTTTTCATTGTTAATTTCCCCTCCATTTTTGTTCCGGTGATATGTAATAATTATGATTACTGTTATTCCAATGCTGTCTGTATAATTATATCACCATTTTTTACTCTTTCCTCTTGCCTTAGGGTTTTTCACCTCCTTTTCGGCTAAATTAAGGATTATTCTTGTAATAACCTAGTTGTTTGTCACTTTTGAAAGTATATAAAAATATGTAAAGTTTGTCAAGTAAAAAATTAAATTTTTAAATTTTTCTGTTTTGAAGTAAAGAAAACTACCTGAAACACGATAGAAATACAATAGTCCGCCACTGAGGATTCGGCGGATCTCCGCTACGCTTCGAAAATACTATAGAAACACAATTGAAATACTAGTGATCAAAATTTAGCTCTTCCTTACTCACTGCTCACTATTCACTGCCTTTTTTGTAGGGCCTGGATTCTTGCGTCTGCGACTATCTTATATTTTGTTGTGGGATGTAAACTGCCTACGGTCTGGTAATAGGAAACCGCGGACTGTACATCACCTGTCTGTTCATAGCATCTTGCGATTCCGAGCTGTGCTTCCGGAACAAGATAATGTGCCGAGTTTTCATCTATTAATTGTTTATATGTATTTATAGCCTGCGGGAGTTTTTTTGCGGACTCATAGGCCTGTGCCATTGAAAAAAGAATCATTGGTTTTAAATCCTCCCTGTTTTTTAACAAAGGCAGTGCTGACTCATATGATGTTATAGCTTCATCATAGTTCCTTTTTACATAATATGATTCGGCTCTGTAGAAGTGGGCATAACCGCCCTGTGTGCCTGAAGGGTGGGTTTGGATTATCTGGTCGCATAACTGTATGGTTTTGTCAAGTTGTCCTGCCCTTAGGAACATTCCGGCAAAGCCAATCTGTTCCGTTGCAAGCTGGGATGCTTTTTTAAATCTGGTTATCGTAATTGTTGCAATTGCAACAATTATTATAAATATTACTCCTGAAGTAATAACAGCATCCCTGTGAGTCTTAACGTAAGGAACAGCTTTTTCAATAAAATTTCTCAGGATATCATGTTTGAGTTCTTCTTTTACCCATTGACGCGGCATGGTTAGCTCCTTGTTAATATGGTGATATGGTGATACGGTGATATGGAATTAAGTGTTTTTACATTTTTCCAAATAACGTATGTAACCATTAAGTAATCTTTCTAAATCTCGACCCCTTGAATAATAATTATCAAATGTTTCCTGTGTTATGTATTCACAATCTAATGCTGTATATAAATGATCTAAAATTTCATTTATAGAACCACGAGAGACTCTACATGCTTGTATATTTTCCTGCCAGTGATATCTACCATAACCTTCTGCAATATTTGCTGTAATAGAATTAGCTGCTCGACATAGTTGATTTGTTAAAACATACAATTCTTTTCTTGGAAACTTTTTAACTAATTCATGTATATCTTTCTTGTATTTTCTTGCTTCTTTCCATACGTTTAATTCTTCAAATCTTTTATACATATATACATATCAGCATATCAGCGTATCAACTTATAGGCATTCTTCTGCATTTGTTTGAAATCCGAATATGTTAATTTTGCCTGTTTAAGAACATCTTTTGTTTTTTTGTCATCCAGCAGATCTTCCGGCAGATGTGAATCCGTGTTTAATATAAGATTGGCATTCAAACCTTTTGCCAGTTTTGCTACATGCGGATTGCCGTTTCTGTGTCCTCTTCTTGTAGTGATTTCAAGAAGAACACTATTTTTTTTGGCAAGCATTACGTCCTCTTTTTTTATAAATCCGGGATGTGCCAGTATGTCGCATCCGGAAGCCAGTGCAGCCCTGTTTGTCCCTGCAGGTACAGGTTCAACAGGCGATTCGCCGTGAACTATCACTATTTCAGCACCGAGTTTTCTTGCCCGGGTCACCGCTTTTTTTATTAATGCCGGAGGAACATAAGTAATTTCACATCCGCATATTACCCTGATTTTATAGTATTTGCTTAATTCCTTTGTAACCCGTGCGATACGCGGTATCACAAAATCGATATTGGAAAAATCGCAGTGGTCTGTTAATCCGATCGCGGTATATCCGGCTTCTTTAGCGTGCTGTATAAGTTCTGAGGGCAAAAGCTGGCCGTCAGAAAATAATGTATGTGTGTGTAGGTCAATCATAGTAACGTCAGGGTGTAGGGTATAGGCAGTAGGCAGTAGAGTCAGGCAGTAGAGTCAGGCAGTAGAGAATAGGCAGTAGGCAGTAGCTAAGTCATTGACTTTTCTATACCCTACACCCTATTGCCTATACCCTGATGTTTTCTACACCCTATTCCCTACTATTCCCCATGGTCCTTTTTTAATGATATAATTAAAGAGTTCAACATCTTTGAAACTTCTTGACAAAGATTATATACAATTTCAAAATCATTGTTTTTAAGAAAACCAATATCTTTTGCTAATAAAATTTGTGTTTCTAATTCACCGCAAGAACCAAATGCTATAGATAAAAAATGTACATATTCACCCGTATACTGTCTGCTACTGTCTGCGATATCCCTCCGCGATATTTGAAGGAATCGAAACTGCTGATTTGCGCATTTGTAGAGTAATTCCATATATTTCTGATTTTGGAAAATTTGCTGTAATTTTATATACTAAAAGTGCTAATTGATATGCTTTTTGCCAAACTATCAGATCTTTAAAATCTTTAACTTTATCCATGTCTTTCACTACACCCTACTGCCTATTGCCTACTGCCTAATATTGTATTTCAACTTCCGTAGGTATCTTATTTATAACAACTTCAGTTTGTGAAAAATTCTTATATGCTTTGTTATTTATTTTTACTGATTTTATAGATTTGGCCAAAGGCGATTTCAAAATTATTTTGCCCGGAACTTTTAAATCCCCTTCTATTTTCACGTTTATATTATTCCCGGTTTTTTTCATAGTATAGCTGAGATTCCCCCAGTATGTCGGGGCATTTTTAATCCCGACGGTGTTTTCGTTTTTCAGCCAGTCCTCCGGTATGCCTGCTCCGAGAATCAAAGAATTATTTTCTTCCAGTTCATAGACAAACATACTTCTTACCGTATTTATAAATCCCGAGCTTATCCACGTATGAGGCATGTCGCCTATATATCCGTTGTCCCGGACCGGTTTATAGACTGCTTCTGACCATTGCCTCCAGCCGGCAGGTCTCCTGTAAGTTAAAAGAAAATTAAATATTTCCAGTGCTCTTGATTTTTGATTTAGATATATAAGAGCCTGTACACTCCTTATTTCGTAAGGTGTAAAACTGCCTGTCCACCCCGGCTTCATCCTTTCCATTACATTATTATAGTATTTTTTGAAAGTATTTGCAAACTCAAATTCAGGTAAATTTTTATATTCGTTGCATGCCATAACGGATATTGCTGTTGATGTCGGATCAAAATCCCCCAGTTCTGCACAGCCGGGAATATAATCTATATTTTTTTCTTTTATACTGTATCTTATTGATTTATTCAGTGCCTGCCTTAATTCGTTTTCTTCCCTGTTCACACGGTTTATTAAATCTTTTCTTCCGGTTATCATGAATATAGTTCCCGCATCCTTCCATCCTTTTAATGCCCAGAAGTTATCCCAATGCGAATGGTTCCCGGGCTCAGGATAGTATCCTTCATGGCTTACCGAATTAGGCAGTATACCGTAAAACGGACCGTTTTGATATTTTTTCCCGGTTCTCTGGTCCCGTAAATATTCAAGATATTTCAATACATTAAGTACAACCGGTATTTCTTCTTTTAAAAAATCTTTATCTTTTGTGAATTGATAATATTGGAGGATAGTATAAATCAGCTCTCCCTGGCTGTCGTATTCTTTAACAGGGTTCACTTCGTTTCTGCCTATTATTATTATAGCCGGTACCCTGCCGTCTTTATAAATATGTTTTGAATACCAGTTAATATATTCTTTAATTTCTTTTTTATAGCCCATTTTCAATAATGCAGATGAGGTCAGAGCACCGTCTCTTACCCATGCAGCTTCATAAGCTCTTGAACCGGGCTGGATTGCAGGACCGTCTTTATTAATGAAAATATAAGCCAGGTTTGCCCTGATTGTATCTAAAATATCTTTATCAGGTATAATAAATTCCACTCTGTTTAATTTTTCTTTCCAGAATTCAACAAGTTCCCCGCGCATTTTGTTAAATGCGGATTTGAATGAATCTTCCCGACTCTTCATTACCGCTGAATCTTTATATAGCGGTATGGCGATAAAAAAATCCTTTTCTTTTCCGGGTTCTAATTTAAATTTAAATTCTATTACCCCTGAGGCATAACCCTCATCGTCTTCGGTTTTAATTTTTTCAGGAATTTTCCCTTTTTCGATATATTCTATAATATCTCCGTCATTATAATTGACTGCTCCGAAACCAGTAGGTTTAGTATATGTTAGAATGTCATATTCGGGAGTACTGACCGTATTTTCTTTTTCGATATATTCTAACTTACGTATATTGTGAATGCCCCCCCATTGCCACGGAGGATTGATTTCAAAAGGACGAATCGCAAGGAACAGTTTGCCTTCAATGGTTTTTTGTCCGGTGTTTTTTATACTGTATTCTGCATAGGTTACGGATTTTGCGGTTTCTCCATGGTTGAGTACAGTTATATGCATATTAAATTCTTTATGCTTCCATTTAACCGAGGGAGTAGGAATACAACCTTTATCCAGCGATTGTTCAAGAACAACATCTTCATGGGTAATCAACTGATTATCCATATAAATAAATGGGAAGATTGAAAAACTCTTATACGGTTCTATTGAGCCGTCTTCATATACAAGACTTTCTTTAAAATCATTATCCGTACCTACAACTGTCCAGAATCCCTGTTCTCTTTTCAGCCAGTAAGGAGAATAACCCGAAGGTTTTAAATCAGCAAGAAATTGATAGTATTGTTTTGAATTTTTTCCCCTTAAACCACTTAGTTTCTTATCTAATGCTTCCTTGTTTTCTATCAGCGAAACAGAACCTATTATACCGCCTTTTCCTGACGGGCTATGCACTTTTAAAGCTATAGAATTCAATTGATTTATTTTAATATAATCTTTTACCTTTAACTGAATTTGTTTTCCGGACTTCCCGGAAAGATTTATTTTAGTATCATTGATGTATAATGTATAATCTTTATATATATCATTCACTATTAAAAGAGGGCCGGATTTTTCCCATGAGGCAGGAACATAAAAGATATTTTTGTACCATGCATATCCGTTATAATCTTTAAAACCCTGCCGCTTCCATTCAATACCTGTGTTGATTTTTTTCCACCCGTCCAGTTTATTTTTAAATACATACCATTTTTCTTTTTCACCTATGTTTTTGGGGTCGGTTCTGAAATACCATTCTTTTTTATAAAAACCACCGGGGGTTTCTCCTTCCCCCCACGGCTCGGCTGTTGTCCGCATAACAATTTCATATATTGAATATCCCCAATATGACCCTCTTTGTTTGCCGACAATTTTCATGTATCTTGCGGTTTCTTTTTCAAAGTCAATCTCGTCAATTTCTCCGTCACTGCTGTCGGTTGAATATACTTTTTTCCACGTAATATCATCTTTAGAAAATAAAATATCGTAACTCTTTCCGTAAGCGGCCTCCCAGTATATGACTAAACCTACAAAATCCTTTATTCCTCCGAAATCAATCTTAAGCCATTGCGGGTCATGGTGTTTGCTTGACCATCTGGTGTCCATATTGCCGTCTACAGCATTCTGGGCAGCCAGTTCGGGTTCGGAAACAGATGAAGCCGAAGCTTCACCTAAAAGTTTTAGTTTTATCTCATAGATTGAAAAACCCCATTTGGTAACTCTTTTTTTTAAATCAAATTTTATATACTTTGCTGTTACCTTTTTCTGCAGTTTAATACTTTCCGTACCCCCGGGACTATTTGAAGTTGAATGTATTTTTTTCCATTTAGTTTTATCGTTTGAAATTAAAATATCATATTCTTTGGCGTGTGCCGGCTCCCAGTGTATTTGAATATTATTGAACTCCGTTATTTGTTCCAGGTCAAGTATCAACCACTGTGAATCCTTAAAAATACTGGACCATCTTGTTTTTAAGTTGCCATCAGCAACATTACCGGCCCTAAACTCCTCGTTTTCCGAAGAAGATGCTTCTACTATTATGTTTGCTTCAGCATTAAAATTAAGCAAAAAAAATAGCCCTGCCAGTAATATATAGAATTTATTTTTAACCATAATGTTTTAGTGCAAAAGTGCAAGAGAGCAAAAGTGCAAAAGATACTTCAGTTCGGTTTTTACAGGTTTACTTATGCACTTTGCGCTTCTGCTTTAGTGCTCTGTTTCTATACCCCTGAGAGGATTCGGTCACACATAAATATCCTGACGGATATTTTGTTCGACCCCGCCTCGCCGTCTTCGCCTTCCCTTCGGGAAACTCAGACATGGCTCCGGCCTTCGATCCGCCAGCTGGCGGACTAAGCACAGCCAAGCAGTTGGCTTGCTCTGCCATAAAAATTCTCCGGTTTCCAATTTGTAATTTGTAATTTGTTGAGTCCCGATAAACCGGGACGAAATCCGCCGTGGCGGATAATTTGTAGTTTATATACCCCTGAGAGGATTCGAACCTCCGACAACCGGTTTAGGAAACCGATGCTCTATCCAGCTGAGCTACAGGGGTAATAGAACCAATTAGAAAGATTAAAAAGATTATAAAAATTTAAAATATTTCAATTTTCCTGAATTTTTCCAATCTTTTAATTGCCCTTTTAATATTTTATTAATGAAAAAATTTCGTGGCCTTTTAGTTTTTCGTAAGGATTTAAAAACGAAAGCTCTATCAGGAAACAGAGTCCCGCGACCTTACCGCCGAGTTTTTCAATCAGGGAACATACCGCCTTTGCAGTACCGCCTGTTGCCAATACATCATCAACAATCAGGATGTTATCATCTTTGCATATCGCATCCTCATGGATTTCCAGAACATCCGTTCCGTATTCCAGCTGGTATTCTTCCTGTATTGTTTTATACGGCAACTTCCCCTTTTTTCTTATAGGAACAAACCCGCAGCCGAGTTTCAGGGCCAGCGCTGCACCGAAAATAAATCCGCGTGATTCCATAGAAACAATACTATCTATTTTTTTGTCCTTTCCGCCGCAGGCGGATCCGCCTTTGGCGGAGTATTTTCTTGCCATGTTGTTTATTGCCGACTTAAAACCCTTTGTGTTTTTCAGCAACGGGGTTATGTCTTTAAAAATAACTCCCTGTTTAGGGAAGTCCGGTACATCTCTTATCAACTTTTTCAGATTCATAAATTATACCTCCTAATTAAAAATTAAAAGATTGAAAAATTACAAAGATTAAAATCTTTACAATCTTCCAATCTTTTCAATTGCTTTGGTTACATTTCGTCTTTTTCAAGATATCTTAGTTTTAAAACAGCTTGTTTAATTTTTGAAAAGGCTCTCCCTTCAATCTGACGGATTCTTTCCCGGGACAGGTTCATTATTTTTCCGACTTCTTCAAGTGTATGCGGAGTTTTTTCTTCCAATCCGAACCGCATAATTATTATCTTTCTTTCTTTCAGCGAAAGTTTATCAAGTACAGTGCCCACCTGTTTTGTTATTTTCAGGTATTTAATAAAAATAGTAGGATCGGTTTTTCCGCCGTCGGATATAACATCCGATAATGAAATAGACTGGTCCTCATCTATCTTCATATCAAGCGAAGCAACCTTTTTGGAGACTTCCAGGTTTTCCAAAAGCCGGATGATATCAGTGGGTGAAAGTTTTAATCTTTTAGCTATTTCGTTAGGTGTAGGTTTCCTGCCAAGTTTATGTTTCAGTCTTTCGAATTCATTTAGCCATTTTCTGAGACGTGCCACTATGTGTTCCGGTATACGTATTGTCTTAAGCTGTGAAGAAACATAACGCGATATATATTGTGTTATCCAGAAGGTTGCATAAGTCGAAAAGTAATACCCTTTTTTTATGTCGAATTTTTCAATCGACCTTATTAAACCCAGGTTGCCTTCTTCAATTAAATCGGAAAATGATATCCCCTGCTTATAATATTTTCGGGCGATCGGTACCACAAGCCGCAGGTTCCCTTCGATCATTCTCTTTTTTGCATTTTTGTCGCCTTTTGCAATTTTCGGACTCAATACTTCGATTTCGCGTCGTGTTATTTTCGGGATTTTCTTAATCGTTGAAAAATAAAGTTTTACAGGGTCAAGCATATCCATATAGATACTCCTTCGGAATATTGATAACAACGATAAACTAACGATACCAGAGATAAGTCACTGATACCGGCGATGAACTACAGATATCAGCGATAAGACTTTCCCTTATCGTTAATATCGTCTGTTTATCACTGTAATCGTATTCTTTTTATCGCTGTAATCAGTATATTATATTAAAATTCTTGAATTCTTTTTCTTTGGTTTCCGTTTTTGAAATTTTTATGTCGTCAACTCTTGCCCACGAATGTTTTGTTTTTATTGTATTAACAAAATTATCAAGTGTTTCTTTTTCACCTTCTGCCAGCAGTTCAACATCTCCGTTTGAAAGATTTTTTACCCAGCCTCCTATTCTAAACCGGGCTGCCTCCCGAACAACAAAATACCTGTACCCGACCCCCTGTACTTCTCCGCTGATTATTATATTATATTTTAGCATCTTTTTCAAGTATAAAACTACTAATTTCCGCTGAGACCGCAGAAAACTGCTATCCGCGGATTACGCAGAGATTTGGTTTTTGCGGCATCTGCGTCCGCCGGCTGGCGGATTCTGTGTAATCTGCGTTGATCACTTTGGTGGAAATTTTTTATTTTTTTCCAACTCGATAACTTTTTTTGCTACCTTATTTCCCATCGGTGATTTTTCAAAATTTTTCCTGACAACATCATCATATAAAAAATTTGAAAGACTTAAAAACAGCATCGCCTGATCCAGGCAGAGATAATTTTTTGAAGCAAGATTAGCTTTTATATCATACGAATCCGTAAAACCAAAATCAGCATCAACTTTTTTACCGTTGGATTTTGCCTTATAAACAGGACGCATTCCTTTTTTTTCAAGGGCTTTTAAGTTTTCCACTACCTCTTCAGGAAAATAATCTATTGCCAGAACGGAGGCGTGAGGCGTAACAACATGTTTTTTCAATGTTCCCCATCCGTAATAATCTTTTGAATCCGGCGATTCCGAAGCGGAAATACCCCAGAAAGGATAGAATCCCAGCGAACGCGAAAGTTCAATTTGTGCCCGTGCGAAGTTCCGCGCCGATTTGCCTATAGGCAGGTCTTTTTCGGATATAAAAATACCCGGCAGATACTGCATGAAAATACCCCCGCCCTCCATGCCCGGATAATAATAAACACATTCATCTGCAATTCCTTTTCTTTTTAATATTTCCTTTACTTCGTTATCCAGCGGACTTGTGGGGTTGGAATTTCTGTTAAGGCTTTCCCATGCCTTTACAGGAATTTTTCCTAAAGCAATTCCCAGCAGAAAGAAATGATGCTGATCACTTGCCAGCAGATTGTAATACCAGTCGCCCCACGGCTGTTTTATGTCAAAATCTTTTTTTTCAATATTGTAACCGCCTTTCAGCCATCCTGTATTGGGATCATATGTTGAATAAAAGTCCATTCCCGATATAAATTTTTCTATACGCGTTTTAAATTCCCCGGGGAATATTCCTTCAACAACCAGTAGACTGCATACAAGATTTCCAACATGGTCGGCATAAGAAAAGCTCGCTCCGAATCCTTTTTCCAGTGTTTCTACATCCACCCATGTTACAGGGAATCCATTCCACCGTTCTATTTTTTCAAGAGAAGTCATTGCTATATCCAGCTTCTTTATCGCTTCATCTTCCGGAATTATCCCGATTTTGCCTGCCACAGCCAGACTTGCCATATACAAGCCTATATTTGTTATGGAAGTTACTTTTCTGTAGTCGCTGACATCATACGGCATTCCTGTTTTGGTATAAACAAAATAATCCAGATAACTGAATGTAGCTGAATTGACTCCTTTAAGATAATCAATTTCATCTTTTGTTAGGCGGGATTTCCCTGTCTTTTCCGCATACAAGTATGAGGAAATCATAAGACATATCAGTGTGATTTTAAAAAAATTATACAAAAGTTCCCTCCTGTTTATTTAATTTATCCTAACAATATCAACATCACAGTATGTTTTAATACCGGGGTCACTTCCGTGAATACCAGCCATTAATGTAAAATATCCCTGCTTAACACGGTTATATCTGAAAAAATATTCCCCGTTTTTATCGGTCTTGCCTGTAAAAACCTTACATGTCCAGACATCAACTTCTGTCTGGTTGACCCCTAATTTGATTATACAGTTTGGTATAGGATTCCCGTTATGGTCAGTTACTCTTATTTTTGCCTTGTAAGTATCTGTTTCATTTAACTCACGGAACTGCCTGGTTATTTTTACACTCAACGATTTCTTTTCCGGAAGTATGTAAAAAGGTACTTCCTTTTTAACCAATATTTTCCCTTTTTTATCCTTTGATGTAACGGCTAATATTTTCTTGCCTTTTTCAGCGGAGGATAACGGTATTTTTACTGTCCACCAGTATTTACCTTTTTTCTTAAGAGAGTATATTTTCTTATTAAAACTGATGCTTATACTTCCGGTTTTATCTGTTCCATACACCTCTACAGGCAGTTCCTTATAATAAACTTCTTCTTTTTTAGGTTCAATTATGATTGCCTGAAAATAGTTTTTAAGGTCATAGTAAATATTACGAGGCTTGGCTTTATAACTATCCCATCCGCCATTATTAGGAACAATACCAAACCAGTTATTGTCATCTTTACCTTCTGTCCCGAATGTCCGCCATGTGAATAAAAATGAGCCTGTTGCTCCGGATTTTATTTGTTCGTTAAGAAGGCGTATCATATTTTCGCTAAAACCGTGTTCGCCTCTTGTTACATCCCATCCGTATTCGCTTATTATAAAAGGTTTGCCATCTGCATATTTATTTTTGAACCATTCCGCATATTCAGAATAACTAACACAGTCAAAAGATGCCGGATAATACGGATAAAGGTTCAATGACAAACAGTCAAAAATAGTATGGTCCAGAAACGAGACAGGCGGCATTGAAGCCATTGAAACTACCGCATTCGTCTGTACGTTTTTAACCGTATTTATCAGTGAATTATAAAATCCTGTTATTGCTTTCTCTCCCTGCCGGTATATTGCTTTTACATTAGGTTCATTATCTATAATATAAAAAAGAATGTTGTCATGCTCTTTGGAATACTGCATGATTTTTTTTGTTGTTGTTTTTTGTTCTTCAATAAATTTGGGATTTTTATATTCTTCGGAAAAGAAAAGATGGTTGGCGCCCTGCATGACCATAAGCCCGTGTTTTTCTGCAAGTTTGAGCTCTTCTGAGTTTAACTGTGAGCGTATAGTATTGAACCCTGCTTCTTTGATTAGCTTGAACTCACTGTCTATTATGTTCAGCGGCAATCTTGTAAATTTTCCGTCAACTGTATGATTTTCAAAAAAACAGACACCTTTTACAAAAAATCTTTCACTGTCAACATAAAACCAGCCGTTTTTATAAGTTATTTCATTGCCCAGGCATGTTAAATAAAATGAGAAAATGAGTGTAATTAAAAGACAAAGCTTTATAATATGGTGGGATTTATTTGTAAGTATTACTTTTTTATAAAGCATTTATTTTTAATAATATTCTACAAGTTGTCAGTTATTAGTTAAGAATCGGGGTCCGCCCGTGGCGGAAACCCATCCGCACCCCAAGTCCTCCGCGGAGGACCTTACCACTACGTCCCGTTTTAAATCTTTGGTTTTAAAATCGGGGCGGTGGGAATTGAACCCACGGTCTCTCGCACCCCAAGCGAGTGCCTTACCACTAGGCCACGCCCCGATGTTATCTTATTTAATAATCTTTTTTAAAAAATCTTTGCCTTTACCTGTCTTTAATTCTTTTTCACGTCTCATTGCTTCAGAACGAGAAGAAAAAATTTCAACATGTGCAAGTTTTAACGGTAATCTATATTTTGTAGATTTTTGTTTACCTGCATTGTGCCATTCAACTCTTTTTTTAATATCCGATGTATGTCCTATATATAACTTATTATCCTTTAAACTTTTCAAAACATAAACATAAAACATACATTTAAAATCTATTATAGTGGGTCAAAGATCCATCGTGACTCGCACCCCAAGTCCTCCGCGGAGGACCTTACCACTAGGCCACGCCCCGATATAAAGGCAGAACTAAGAATTAAGAATCGGGGCGACTGGACTCGAACCAGCGGCCTCTGCGTCCCGAACGCAGCGCTCTAACCAGACTGAGCTACGCCCCGATATAAAGACAGAATTAAGAATTAATCCGCCACGGCGGATTTACGTTTCACTTCGAGAGTTAAGAATTAAGAACTAAACTTTATTCCGAAAGATAAGAACTTAAAAGATTTTTTTTAGTATGAAAAAACCGCCTATTAAAAGAACAATAAACAATATTGTAAGTAAATTAAAATATTTGTCAATAAATTTTTTTGCAGGTCCGCCGAGTTTCCATAACAATCCTGCTACAATAAAAAATCTTGCTCCACGCGAAAAAGCAGACGCAATTATCAATATTGCTAATCCTATCTGGCATACACCGCCTGCTATTGTAAAAACCTTATATGGAATCGGAGTGAACCCGGCAGTGAATACAGCCAGAAATGCATTCTGCTGATATAATGTCTGAACCTTAATAAAAATCTGTTCGCTGAAGACATAGTTGAAGAAAAAGTCTTTTACTATTTCCCAGATACCATATCCTATAAAATAGCCGAGGATTCCCCCCATCACCGAACCGATAGTACAGATACCTGCATAGAAAAATGATTTTGCAGGTTTTCCTATAGCCAGAGCAATTAAAAGAACATCCGGAGGTACCGGAAAAAAGGATGATTCGGCAAATGCCAGCAGAAAAAGAGCCCAGTTTGAATGTTTGGATTCTGCCCACGACAATACCCAATCATAAAGTTTTCTAATAAATTTCATCTGTTAACTCATTCCGTGTTTTCCTACCAGAGGGACAAAAACACAACCACCGTAATTATGAATTTTCAGGCTGCCTTTTATTTTATCAGCAACCGTCAGATCCTGTGAAAATCTTTCTCCGACAGGGATTACAATTCTTCCCCCCTCTGTAAGCTGGTCAATTAACGGCTGCGGAATTTTATCTGCTGCTGCAGTGACAATAATTCTGTCATATGGAGCATGTTTTTTGAGTCCCTGGCTGCCGTCATCGTTAAAAAGAAAGATGTTTTTATAACCAAGTTCTGAAAGAATACTTTTTGTTTTTTCGTAAAGAACCGATATTCTTTCAACCGAATAGACTTCTTTTGATAATTCTGCAAGAATAGCTGTCTGATATCCGGAACCGGTTCCGATTTCAAGCACCTTCTCACTGCCCGTAAGCTTCATATGTTCCGTCATAAGAGCTACCATAAACGGTTGTGAAATTGTCTGCGATTCGCCTATCGGAAGAGGATGGTCGCCGTATGCATCGTTATAAAACTTTTCATCAATGAATTTTTCTCTTGGGACTTTCAGCATTGTGTCAATTACTTTTTTGTCGGAAATGCCTCTCGGTATAATCTGAGTTTGAACCATAAGGCGACGCAATTCTTCAAAATTTTCCATGACAAAACCAGTACAAAGTGCAGAAGCAGCAAGTGCAAAAGTTCAAAACACCAGTGCAAGAGTGCAAAAGTTATAAGTACAAAAGTTTAGAAGTTACTTTTGCTCTCTGTACTTCTGCTCTATTGCGCTATTGCATTGCCGTTCACTTTAGTATTTCCAGAATTTCCTTGAGCTCTTTTTTTAATTTATTTACTAAATCAGCACTTACAGATTCTTTCCCGAAATCCAGAGTGGTTTGTTTCTTTCTTTTTCTCCTTTCTTCTATCAGAAATTTTTTTGCTCCTGCAATAGTGTATTCTTTTGTGTATAACAGTTCTTTGATTTTAAGTATCAGGTCTATATCGGTTCTGGTATATTTTCTCTGGCCTGATGTTCTTCGGGCCGGTCTTAAAATACGGAATTCCTGTTCCCAGTAACGCAGAATATAGGCTTTAATTCCGGTTATTCTTTCCACATCACCTATTGAATAAAAATTTTTATCTTCTGCTTCCATTCTGTTTACTCCGTAATAGAATACGCTGATACGCTGATATGCTGATACGGTTAAATGATTTTTACATATATACGTATCACCGTATTTCCATATCACCGATATACTATTTGTATTTCTAGCCTAAGGGTATCTCAGATGCTTTAAAACGTATGACCCGTTTAGGCCTTATTTTCATTATTTCCCTTGTTTTTGGATTTCTGACTCTTCTTTCTTTTCTCATTTTTACATACAATGTACCTATACCCTTTAAATGGATTTTTTCTCCTCTGAAAAGTGCTTTTTTTGCAGATGTTAAAAATTCTACAAATGCATCCTGTGCTTCTTTTCTGCAGCATGTTCTTCTTGCCATTGCCTCAATAATGTCTTTTTTATCCATATTCCCTCGCTATACTCGTGAACGCAAATCTTCGCTAATTCAACGCTAATTGTCGCAAATATCTAAATTGGTTTTATTCGCGTTAATTTGCGTTTCCTCTCTATTCGCGTATATTCGCGTTTGTTTATTCTGGTTTGGCGCTTCTTGTCATTAGTGTTGAAATCGCTCTCTTAGGGCTTACATTTTTAAAGATTATTTTGTAAACTTCATTTGTTATCGGCATTTCAATCTTTATTTTTTTTGAGAGTTTTACAACTGCTTTTGTTGTAGGTACCCCTTCGACTGTCATCCCTATTTTTTTTATTGCTTCGCCGGTTTTAAAACCTCGGCCTATTAGTTCTCCGAAGGTTTCATTTCTGGAATTTCTTGAAAAAGATGTCATGACCATGTCGCCCATGCCGGAAAGGCCGGAAAATGTTTCTTTTTTTGCACCGAGTTTTTTTCCGAACCGCGTAATTTCAACAAGTCCGCGTGTTATTATTGCGGCACTGGTGTTGTCTCCTAACCCCATGCCTTTTGCTATTCCGCATGCGACTGCTATGATGTTCTTTAGTGCACCGCCGAGTTCAACACCTATAATATCCGGATTTGTATAAATCCTTAGGTTTCGCGACGAAAAATTGTTTTGAATTGTTTTTGAATTTTTTATGTTACCTGCCACTGTTAGAGTCGTGGGCAGTTCATGGGCTACCTCTTTGGCAAAACTTGGACCTGATAAAACAGTAATGTTTTTTGTGTTAAGTTCTTCTCTTACCACTTCGGAAAGCCTTTTGCCGGAGTTAATTTCAATTCCCTTACTCGCTATTACAAAAATTTGTTTTTTATTAGTGTATTTTGATAATTTTTTCAGAGTAGAACGCAGTGTTTGTGCAGGAACAGTTAATAATATTATTTTGGCTTTTGGAATAACAAGAGAAAAATTATTTGTCAGAAAAATGTTTTTACTAAGTTTTATATGAGGAAAGAATAAAGGATGTTTATGCCTCTGCAGATAATTAATGCGGGGTTTGTTGAATTCCCAGAGAAATATATTGTGTCCTTTTTTTTTGAGATATTGTGCCAATGTTGCTCCCCACGCACCTGCACCAATTACCGCTATATTCATTTAAGTCTCCTAGTTGATACGTTTATACGTTGATAAGATGATACGGTTAAAGGTTTTTTACATATTACCGTATTTCCATATCACCGTATTTTTTGTTCTGTCTTATCAAGAAGTTTCTTTATATTTGACTTATGCCTCCATATAATCATAACAGCGAGCAGTAAAGATATATATATTAGAAGTTCTTGTTTATCTAATATATATAAAAAAACAGGCAATGACACAGCTGCAGTTATAGAACTAATCGATACGTATTTTGTTATTGCAAGTGTAATAATAAAAATAACCAATGAAAAGCCGGTTGCTGCAGGAGCAAGTCCCAGAAACACTCCGCAGCCGGTAGCTACGCCTTTCCCGCCCTTAAATTTCAGGAATGGTGTCCACATGTTTCCGGCAACTGCCAGAAAAGCTGCTATTACAGGAACAATAATCGATGTATCCGGGAACAGCTTTTTACTAAGCAGTACAGGTAAAAATCCTTTCAGTGTATCAGTTAAGAATGTTATTATTGCGGGTTTTTTTCCAAGTATTCGTCCTACGTTTGTTGCGCCGGTATTGCCGCTGCCGTGCTGACGTATATCTATACCATAGAAAGTTTTTGATATCAAATATCCTGTTGGAATCGAACCTATTAAAAATGATAATACTAAAACAATATAAATCATTTAGTGTACTCTATTTAGGAATTTTTCTATTTGCCCCCAATTTTTCTTATCAATAAGGATTTTTAATTTAGCGTAATTTTTACACGGTTCGTAATCTATAATTTTACCTACCATTCTTATTTTGTCAATAATGGATATTAAGTCATAAGGTACCGATATCTTTTTATATTCAAGATTTTCACTGAATTTTCTATCCGTTAGTGTCAATAGTTCGGGTATCCCGCTTCCTGTAACAGCAGAGATATGAATATACTCATTGTTGTTTGAATTTCCTCTTGATTTCAATAAATCGCATTTGTTATAGACATTTATTACGGGTAGTTTGTCCGCTCCTATTTCTTTTAATACATTCAATACTGTTTTTTCGGATTCCTTATGATTTGGATTCATAATATCAATAAGATGAATGATTAAATCGGAACGGGTAATTTCTTCAAGGGTTGATTTAAATGCAGCAACCAGCTGGTGCGGCAATTTTTTTATAAATCCTACCGTATCGGTGAACAGTACCCACTTTCCGCCCGGTAGTTTGATTTTTCTTGTCGTTGTATCAAGTGTAGCAAAAAGTTTATCGTCTGCGTATACCGCACCGTCTTTCCGGGATTTAGCCCGCCTGACCGGACTGGTCGGGCAGGTAAGATAATTCAGGAGTGTGGATTTCCCGACATTTGTATATCCTACCAATGATACTACCGGAACCGGGACGTCCTGTCTTTTTGTTCTCTGGATTTCACGGTGGTGTTTAATTTTTTCAATTTCTTTTTTAAGATGGGCAATCCTGTCACGGATCCTTCTTCTTTCAACTTCCAGTTTTTTTTCGCCGGCCCCGCCTCTTACGCCGATGTTTCCAACCTGCTGTGCCAATGTTTTTCCTTTACCTGTAAGACGAGGCAGCTGATAATATTTTTCTGCAAGTTCTATCTGGAGTTTTGCTTCCTGTGTTTTTGCTCTCTGGGCAAATATGTCAAGAATCAGCCGGGTCCTGTCAATAACCCTAACGTTAATGGTGTCTTCCAGATTTTTTTGCTGTGCAGGTGTTAAATCGTCATCAAAAATAATAATATCGATATGGTTGTTTTCGCAAAACTTTTTTATTTCAAAGACCTTGCCTTTTCCAATAAAGAATTTGGCGTTTGGTTTTTCTTTTCTTTGTACTATGCTGTTAAAAGTTTCAATGCCTCTGGTGAAAGCAAGTTGATTTAGTTCTTTAAGTGATTCATCAGTAGTTGCTTTTTTATTAGCGGTATCAAGGCTTATCAAAACTGCTTTTCTCTTTCTAATCACAGAACTAAATTATACCAGATTTTCTTATTGAATTCAATATGTTTTTTAGCGAATTATTCATAGTATTTCCCCATAAAATCCTTTTATCTTTTTTGAACCAGGTAATTTGTCTTTTTGCGTAATTACGTGTATTTTGTTTTATTAGATTAATTGCCTCCAGCCGGGTTGTTTTATTATTCATAGAATCAATAATTTCTTTATAACCGATTGTTTTCTGCAGAATATCGTTTTGTGATGAGTATTTTTTTATAAGTTTCCTGACCTCTTTAAACAGGCCGGTTCTTATCATTTTATCGACACGCCTGTTTATATTTTTGTATAGGTTTGTCCTCGGGTTATTTAATCCGAAAATCAGGAAATTATAACCGGAACCCAGATTCCTGTTATCAGCCGATTCTTTTTTTAATACTGAAAATTTCTTTCCGGTTGAATAATATATTTCCAATGCACGTATGACCCGTCTTGGATTATTTCTGTCGATTGTTTTCGCTGTTTCCCGGTCCAGTTTATAAAGTTTTTTATAAAGATATTCAAGTCCGAATTTTTCATAATAATTGTTTAGTTTGTTCCTGACAGTTGGGTTTTTTGGAACCTCTATAAGTCCGTCAATCAGTGCTTTAATATAAAGACCCGTTCCGCCGGTAACAATCGGTGTTTTTCCTTTTGAGAGAATCTCTTTTATTTTTTTATTGGCAAGTTTTGCAAAATCACCTGCAGTAAAGTTTTCGGTTGGTTCAATGATGTCAATCAGATAATGTTTTACGGACGACAGTTGTTTTTTTGCCGGTTTATTTGTTCCTATATCCAGATATTTATAAATCTGGCGTGAGTCGGCTGAAATTATCTCACCATTTATTTTTTTTGCCAATTTGATTGCAACCTCTGTTTTACCTGTTGCAGTCGGCCCGGCAATTACAATAACATTTTTCATCTTCATTTTTTACATACCCGCTCGGGCAACCATCCCATTGCTTTCACTCCGGAATTTGCTCCTGGGAAGCGTAGCCGCAAATTAAGGGTCTGGAAGTCCTCCGCGGAGGATTCCCTGCGTTCCTCTAGTGTCCGACTAAATTTCTTGCTCACGCCTCGCAGTAATCGTCATTTCCTTAAGAATCTCTTGTCAAGTTCGTCTTTTGTAAGTTTGACTATAGTAGGTCTTCCGTGTGGGCAGGTGTAGGGATTGGCGCACATGAACAATTCATCCAGAAGTTTGGCGGTTTCAGCTTCGGAGAGTTTATCACCGGCTTTTATGGCAGCTTTACAGGCAGTTTGCATAATATTGTCAAGTATGTCTCCGGATGCCTCGCTGAGTTCCCCGACTTTTTTCCTTTTTATAATTTCGGCAACTATTGATATCGGTGATGTATCACCTATTGCCACCGGCACAGATTTTATAATAAAAGAGTTTTTTCCGAATTCGTCAACTTCAAACCCGATTTTACCGAGATTTTCCTTTAATTCCTGAAGAATGGCAAATTCTTTTGGCGGTAGTTCAAGATTTACCGGAACTAATAACGGCTGTACTGCTAATGTTTTCTTTGCAATGTCCTTCTTTAGTTTTTCATAAAGAATTTTTTCCTGTGCAGCATGCTGGTCTATCAGCATAAGACTGTTGCCGTTTTCTGAAGAAGTATCTTCAGCGAGAATGTATAGTGCAAAGATTCTGCCTATATGTTTTAGCCCTGCTCCTATACCTCGCCCTTGTATAAAAGGGCTGGGTGTACGCAGGGGCGGGGTCAAGGGCGAACCCGTTTTTTCCTTTTTATCACTTTCTTTTTTTATAGAAAATTCCTGTGGAGCATACCCCGCCGGTTTTGAAGCAATAAATTCGTTTTCTTTACTTCTTCCTGAAGGATATGATTGCCGGGGTTTAATAGCCGGTATAACTTCTTTTGTCACAATACGCGAACGCACCATTTGAAGTACAAGGGAATAAATAGCACTGTCATCCTTAAATCTGATTTCTCTTTTTGTGGGATGAACATTTACATCTATTGATGCAGGATTAATATCAAAAAATAAAAACATTGCGGGATTTTCTTTCTGCTGTAAAAATTCCGCATAGCCGTTTTTGACAGCATTAACTATGGTTCGTGAGTTTACGGGTCTTTTGTTAATGAAAGTAAAAATACGGTTTCTGCGTAGGAATGTTTTTTCCGGTTTGCTTATAAACCCCCACACCAACGGTCGTTCTGTTGGTGTGGGGGTAAACCCGACCTGTTCATGGCTGAGCTCTATATTTAGAAGTTCGTTAATAAACTCGTTCCCGAATATCTGTGCCAGTCGTTCCAGCAGATCCCTTGCCGGAGGATAATTGAATAGTTCTTTATTATCGGAAATAAGGCGGAATGACAAATTGAAGTTTGCAAGTGCATATTCGGTAATCAGTGAAATTATCTTGTTTTTCTCGGTAGAATCGGATTTTAAAAATTTTAGACGAGCCGGAACGTTTTTAAAAATATTTTTTACTTTGATAATTGTACCTACAGATGTTCCGATTTCGGATGAATTTGTAATATTGCCGCCGGTCAGCTCCATTAAAAAACCGGTTTTTGCATTATTTGTTTTTGTAATAATTTCCATTGCAGATATGGATGCTATGGAAGGCAATGCCTCGCCTCTGAATCCCATAGTACGTATTTTTTCCAGGTCGGATATATCCGTGATTTTACTGGTGGAGTGTCTTTTAACGGATAATAAGGCATCTTCTTTTGTCATTCCCTGCCCGTTATCCGATACTGCTATAAATTCTTTGCCGCTTTTTTGTATCTCTACTGTTATATATGCCGCACCTGCATCAATTGAGTTTTCAACCAATTCCTTTACGACAGAAGCGGGTCTTTCTATTACTTCCCCTGCTGCTATTTTATTAACAATATCAGATTCAAGAATTTTTATACTCATATTGAGTAACGCGAATTTTCGCTAATCTAACGCTAATTATCGCGAATACCTGTCCGCTAATCGGTGGATTTATTCGCGAATAATTCGCGTTTTTAATAATGGCCTTTTGCAGTTCTCTGGCAGTGAGGAGCATAGGTACATCCCTTTCTGCAGATTGGTTTGTCGCCCATTAATATTCTTGTTTCACAAAGGTCAAAGTCATCAGCCATTTTACTTATTTTATCTGCAATTTCCTTTGACAAATCCAGGAACTGAATTCCCAGATTGTAAGAGCCGCCTTTGTTTTCGCATCTTGTAACCCTTGCTTTGATATTTGTGACATGCAGACTCTTCAAATCAAGAAAAATTATCAATATCTGTCCTGTGGGAATCGGTGTAAATGTTAAAAGCGCCATTCCCCCTGAAGAAAGATTTGCCATAATTGCAGGCATTGAAGCATTGGATTCCATACCTTCCGTTCTTATCAGTACCGGTTTTATCAGGTTGTACAGAACCGGAAATCTTTTGTGTTTTCTTTTTTCATTTATCGGAGTAATCATAATATCTCCCTAAAAAACGTTTATATGGAAATACGGAAATATGAAATACGGTGATACGAAATATGGTGATACGGTAATACGTAAAAACCTTTATCCATATCAACTTATCAACGTATCAGCATATCAACGTACTTACGTATCAACCTATCAACGTATCACCTGTCTTTATTTTTTTTCCACTCGTAGATTTTTTTTAATGCATCTTTCGGAGATAAATCATCCGGGTTAATTTTTTCTATTTCGTCTAAAATCGGAGATTTTTCATCCGTATTATCGGTTTTAATGTCGGAATAACTAAACAGTTCGGGCTGTTTGGCATATTCATTTTTATAATTTTTTTCAAAAAAAGCAAGCAGTTCGTTCGCTCTATGTATAACCTTTTTTGGAAGTCCTGCAAGTTTGGCGACATGAATCCCGTAGGATCTGTCAGCAGAACCTTCGATAATTTTGTGTAAAAATAATACATCCCCTTTCCATTCTTTTACAGAAACATTTAGATTAATGATTTCATTATGTATATTGGAAAGTTCTGTCAGTTCAAAATAATGTGTTGCAAAAAGTACTTTAGCAGTGCATGGTTTAAGATGTTCTATTGCTGCCCATGCTATGGATATGCCGTCAAATGTGGATGTCCCCCTGCCCACCTCGTCCAGCAGAATAAAACTTTTGGGGGTTGCATTGCATAAAATATTCGCAACCTCCTTCATCTCAACCATAAAGGTTGATTCTCCGGAGGTTATGCGGTCGGATGCACCTATTCTTGTAAAAATTGAATCCACTATTCCGGTTTCTGCCTTTTTTGCCGGTACAAAACTCCCCATCTGTGCCATTACTATTATTAGTGCTGTCTGTCTTAGGTATGTGGATTTTCCTGCCATGTTCGGTCCTGTGATTATGGCAATTCTTTTTTCATCGCCCAGTATAAGGTCATTCGGTACAAACTGTCTGCCCAGCATCTTTTCTATAACAGGATGTCTGCCTTCTGAAATGTTGATTGAGTTACTTGAGTTTACTTTTGGTCTTATATAGTTATTTTCCACGGCAAGTTCAGCCAGTGCCGAAAACATATCGATACCTGCAATCGCTTTTGCGTTGACTTGTATTGCCTGCGCATTTTCCATTATCTGCTGTCTTATTTTTAAAAAGATTTCATATTCCAGTGCCGATATCTTTTCCTGTGCACCCAGAATCAGCGATTCCTTTTGTTTAAGCGCTTCCGTAATAAAGCGCTCCCCTGTTGCAATTGTCTGTTTACGTATGTAATCCGGCGGTACTTTGTCAAGATTGGGTTTTGTTACTTCAATAAAGTATCCGAATACCGAATTGTATTTGACTTTCAAGGATTGTATCCGGGTTTTTTGTTTTTCCTCTGCTTCAAACTTAGCAATCCAGTCTTTTGCATTTCTGGAAGTATATTTAAGCTCGTCAAGGTCAGGGTTAAATTTTTCTTTTATAAGACCGCCCTCCTTAATTGTTGCAGGAGGTTCATCGACAATAGATTTTTCGATTAATTCAACTACATTTTTAAGGTCCTTTAAATCTGAAAAGCATTTCTGTATAACTTCCGATTTACCAAGAAATCCCGAGGATTTTAATATATCTGATATTTTGTTTCTTATCTGCGGAATGGTGGTCAGGCTTTTTTTCAGTGCTACAAGGTCCCTGCCGTTTGCCGTTTGTGCCGAGATTTTTGAAAGGAGACGTTCTATATCCTGGCAGTTTTTTAAAATTTGCTGTATCTGCATACGCAAAAGGCCATTATCCAGAAAAAATTCTACGGCATCCTGCCTTTCGTCAATAATTTTTATATCCAAAAGCGGTTCCAGAATTGATTTTCTTAAAAGCCGTGCGCCCATTGATGTGATGGTTTTATCCATTACCTCGAAAAGCGAACCGCTGCGGTTTGCTGAAGCAAGCCCCTCGACAAGTTCGAGATTTTTTATTGCCAGGTCATCCAGCAGCATAAAATCGCCGTATGATATCTTTTTGATATTTTTAATATTATTCAAAAGGTCTGGCTGGCTTTTTTCTATATAAGAAACTATTGCCGAACATGATGATACGGCATGTTCAGAGTCAAGATGTTCGATTCCGGGTTTTAACAGTTTTTTTTCGGCAATATCAGGCGAAAAGTTTATATTGTCCAGGAAATTCAAGATATTTTTTCCGGTTTTTATCGATTTATTAAGGCGGGCATTTTCTTTTTCCGATTTCGGAAGAAGTATTTCGGAAGGCGTAAATCTTGCAAGCTGAAGTTTCAATTTCCTGAAGCTGGGGTCATCCGTAATTATCTGATAGAAAAAGTCACCTGTTGAAACATCCGCAAAACTGACTGCAAAATTATTTTCAGTATAAGGATATATCGCACACAGGAAGTTGTTTGTTTTTGCTTCAAGAAGATTGTCCTCCAGGACCGTTCCTGATGTGATTACCCTGGTAACCTCCCGTTTGACAATTCCTTTCACTTTTGACGGATCTTCCATCTGTTCACAAATTGCGACGCTGTAACCTTCTTTTATAAGGCGGGCTATGTAAAATTTAGTAGAGTGGTGCGGAACTCCGCACATGGGAACCTTTTGTCTTGCGGTAAGCGTAAGCCTCAATACCCTGGATGCGATTTTTGCATCATCATAGAACATTTCATAAAAATCGCCAAGCCGGAAGAAAAGGATGGAATCCTTATGGTTGTTTTTTATCTGTTGATATTGTGCCATTAACGGTGTTAGATTGGACATAATTAGATACAGCCTGCCCGCCGAAGCTTCAGTGGCGGGTTCTTGAGTTCTTGAGTTTTTGAGTTCTTGAGCAAGGTGTTTAGTTTTGCAAGACGTTGTTCTTTTATATTCAGCGGTACGTCATCTGTCAGTTTATATGCTTTGGTATTTTCTCTTGGTGAATACTTGAATGTAAATGCTTTGGAGAAACGGACCTTTTTAACAAGGCCAAGAGTTTCGTTAAAATCCTTTTCGGTTTCAGATGGAAATCCTACAATGATATCAGTTGAAAATGAAACCCCGGGAATTTCAGATTGCATCTTTTTTATAAGATTCAGGTATTTCTCTTTTGTGTAATGCCTGTTCATAAGTTTAAGAATTCTGTCCGAGCCGGATTGAACAGGCAGGTGAATCTCTCTTGAAATCTTTTCACAATCCCTTATGGTAGTTATTATCCTATCCGACAAATCTTTTGGGTGGCTGGTCAGGAAATTTATCCTTTTGATGTTATTATACATATTTATTTTTTTAAGTAAATCGGAAAAATCGATATTTTTAAATTTGTAACTATTGACATTCTGCCCCAGTAGGGTTATTTCGGTAAACCCGTTTGAAATACATAATTCGACTTCACTAAGTATTTCTTTTTCCGGCCTGCCTATTTCCTCGCCACGTACATAAGGAACTATACAATACGAACAATAATTTGAGCATCCCCGGGAAATAGTAACAAATCTTGATTTTAGATTATAGTCATTTAGTTTCCGGGGACCGCAGGAATTGGAAAGAATTTTAGGTATTTTTTTTATATCGTAAGCTGGTATGACAGTATCAATATACTTAAATCTTTTTTTTAGTTTGTCTTTCAGCCGGGAAGCCACACAGCCCACCACGATAATTTTTAATTCCGGATTCTTGATTTTGAGTTTCTTCAATCGTCCTACGTGTGACAATGCCCTTTCTTCCGCATGCTGTCTGACTGTGCAGGTGTTTAGAAGAATAATATCCGCTTTTTCGGGGTTTGAGGTTGGTTTATGTCCTGCGGACCCGAGATATGCCGAAATAAAATCCGAATCAGCTATATTCATCTGACACCCATAGGTTTTGACATAGAATGTCAAAACCTGGCTATGGGTGTTCCCAGAGTCAGATTTGCTTTGCAAATCTATGGGAACATCTAGATTTGGTTTTTTCATATTTTTTCTTTAACTACTGAGAACCAACTCTATAGAGTAAAACTATGGGAATAATTTTTAATCAGTTTTTCCTTTTGCTTCCTTGACATCTTTTTAATATATCTTTCCATGGTCATTGCATTTTTATAATACCTATACTCTTTCACATACACCAATCTAACTGGTCCTTTTCCCCTTAAATATTTTGCCCCAAATCCTTTGTTATGCAAATTAATCCTATTGTTTAAATTATTCGTGTATCCTGTATAATATGTTCCATCTCTACATTGAACTATATAGACAAAAAATCTATTTTTACGTTTAATCTTCTTTTTTACATTAGAGGTTTTGAAACACCCGTAGGTTCTGAGGTAAAACTTCATACAGAGATTATACTATTTTAGGCAGGAAAAATAAAGAAAATAAAATCAGAATAGAAATAAAGATTTCGCTTTACTTATACTGGAATAACAGTATAATATAATTATGAACACTAATCCGCATGAAAGTTTTTATGGACTTGGTATCGCGCCGGGTATATTGCAGATACTGAATAGAATGGGTTTTAAGTCGCCCACACCGATACAACATAAGTCGATACCAATAGCTATCGAAGGCAAAGATATAATAGGCATTGCCCAGACCGGCACCGGAAAAACAATTGCATTCGGCATACCGTTAATTCAGCGTCTTGCCCAGAGGAAAGGACGCGGGCTGATACTTGTACCTACCCGTGAACTAGCTATTCAGGTAAACGATGCTCTTATAAAATTCACACCCGCATTTTCTCTTGCAACAGCAGTTTTAATAGGCGGTGAATCTGCAAGGCCGCAGATAAATGCTTTAAGAAAGAATCCCCGTATAATCGTGGCAACGCCCGGCCGTTTAAATGACCTGGCAGGGCAGCATAAGGTACGCCTTAATGAAGTCAATGTACTTGTTCTTGACGAGGCAGACCGTATGCTTGATATGGGATTTGCCCCGCAGATAGAAAAAATTATCCGGCTGATACCAAAAGACCGCCAGACAATGCTTTTTTCCGCAACCATACCCGGCGAAATAATAAAGATGGCTTCAGCACATATGAAATTACCTGTACGTACAGAGATAGCCCCGACAGGAACGGCGGCAGAAGGTATATCACAGGAAATATTTGTTGTCCATAATGATTATAAAGCTAAACTACTGGATGAAATTCTTAAGAAATATACAGGGTCAGTTCTTTTGTTTACAAGAACAAAACGGAGAGCTTCAAGAGTTGTACATATGATAAGAGCCGGCGGCCATAGCGCGGCAGAGATCCACTCTGACCGTTCATTCGGACAGCGTAAAGAGGCTTTGAACGGATTTAAGTCAGGAAAATACCGGGTCCTGGTTGCTACCGATATTGCATCGCGGGGTATTGATGTAAAAAATATTGAACTGGTTATTAACTACGACCTTCCCGATGACCCGGGAAATTATGTGCACCGTATCGGACGCACCGGCCGTGCCAAAGAAATGGGCCATGCAATTTCAATCGCTTCTCCCGACCAGGGCGGCGATGTCCGTAATATAGAAAAAATTATCCGGAAAACCATTCCGCTGGCAAAACATGATAAAATCCCGACAGAAACTTTCATGCATTCCTATAAACCTTCACTGCCAAAAAGACACCGGAATCACCCCGGC
This sequence comes from Elusimicrobiota bacterium, assembly GCA_016928195.1. GTDB lineage: Bacteria > Elusimicrobiota > UBA8919 > UBA8919 > UBA8919 > JAFGLF01. Next base: position 277,508 of record JAFGLF010000044.1, on the reverse strand, counting down.
AGATCATACTACCATCCCAGACGCAGAAGATTCCGTTAACACTCGCTTCGCGAACTGACGCGAATTATCGCTAATCTAACGCGAATTGTCGCGAATCAAATCCGCCACGGCAGATATTTCCATCGTATTTCAATGTATTTCAACCGTATTTCTATTGTATTTCTAGTTTCGGGCTGTGGCTTTTCCTCTGGTTTGCCGGAAGTGCCGTTTTTCTAAGACGGATGGATTTCGGGGTTATTTCTATAAGTTCGTCATCTTTTATAAATGTTATTGCTTTCTCAAGTGTCATCGGCTGAACATTAGTAAGAAGTATATTATCATCTTTTGCTGCAGCCCTCATGTTTGAAAGTTTCTTTTCCCTGCACGGGTTTACATTTAAGTCAGTTTCACGGTTATTCTCGCCTACTATCATTCCTTCATAGACCGGGTCATTTGGAGAAATGAAGAGTGTCCCCCTGGACTCAAGACGAAAAATCGCGTATGGTACGGCTTTACCGAATCTGTCTGAGACCAGCGAACCGGTTTTTCTTAACGTAAAATCTCCCCTGAATTCTTCGTATCCCTGAAGGTATGAACTTATTATCCCGGTTCCCTTCGTATCGGTAAGAAATTCGCTTCTGTACCCGATTAACGAACGTGACGGCACGGTAAACTCCAACCGGACTCTTCCCGTACCGTGGTTTATTATATTAATCATCCTGCCCTTCCTGTTTGAAAGTTTCTCGGTGATAATACCTATATCAGAATCATTACAATCAATAAACAGGTGTTCTATAGGTTCTAATATTTTACCGTTTTTCTTCTTGAATATAACCTGAGGCCTGCCTACGCTGAGTTCAAAGTCTTCCCTCCTCATCATTTCGATAAGTATTTCCATCTGGAACTCGCCTCTTCCTTTAACAATATATTTATCGGAACCTGGAATTTCCTCTAACCGAATTGCAACATTCTGCAGTGTCTCTTTTTTTAACCGCTCTAATATTTTTCTTGACTGTACAATACTGCCTTCTGTTCCTGAAAGCGGAGAGGAGTTTATGGTAAATATCATAGAAATCGTAGGTTCATCTACTTCTATACGGCTGAGTGCCTTTGGTGTTTCCTTATTACATATAGTGTCGCCGATTGACACATCTTCTATACCTGCAAGTATAACAATATCCCCGGCACAGGCAGAGGAAGTTTCTTTTATGTCAATCCCTTCATAAAACTGAAGTTTTGTTATTTTCAGCGGGACATGTTTTCCGTTTTCTTTTATGCAGATAAGATTATCGTCCTTAAGTACTTTTCCGTTAAACACTCTCCCGACGGCCAGGCGGCCGATATAATCCGAATAATCAAGGTCACACACCAGCATCTGAAACGGCTCGTCCTCATTATAAGAAGGGCTCGGTATTTCCGATATTATAGTGTCAAACAATATACTTAAATCCTTCCCTTTTTCATTAAGCGATTTCTGGGATATTCCGTTTCTGCCGACGGAATAAATTATAGGAAATTCTATGTGATGTTCCTTTGCATCTAAATCCAAAAACAGTTCATATACATTATCCAGCACTTCTTTCGGTCTGGCGTCCTTCCGGTCAATCTTATTTATCATTACAATTATTTTAAGTTCCGCTTCCAGGGCTTTCTGCAAAACAAATCTCGTCTGAGGCAGGGTGCCCTCGGCTGCATCCACAAGCAGTATGGCCCCGTCCACCATTTTAAGCGCACGTTCCACCTCGCCGCCGAAATCCGCATGACCGGGAGTGTCAAGAATATTTATCCTTACACCCTTCCACCATATGGAGCAGTTTTTTGCAGATATGGTAACCCCGCGTTCCTTTTCAAGGTCCATGTCATCCATCACCCGCTCGGCAACATTCTGGTTTGCCCTGAATGTCCCGCTCTGCCTGAGCATATAATCAACAAGCGTTGTTTTACCGTGGTCAACATGAGCTATTATAGCTATATTCCGCACTTTATCATTTCTTTTAACTTTTTTCATAAAACAAAGTGGACGCCCTCCTTTGCACGAGGCTACGGAAGAGCATGCCTGCCCCAATAACACATCGAGGGAAATAATTATTTTTTAGGTTTATTGAATAATTGAGCGGCAGGACAGCCTTCTTCCAGTTGTTTGCAGTGCCTGCAGGCAAAACTATTCCTAATAAGGGCATTACCTGCAGACATAAGGATAAATAACAATATAATCAATGATAATATAAGCCAGGTAAAATTCTTTATAAGTAAAATAATACCTAATATAAGAGGTATTATTGAAATCATAAAATCAGGTATAATATCTTTCCATGTTAGTTTTAGCTCATTGAATTTCCGGTTAGTTTTTCTCTTAAAAAGTATACTGCATAATTTACCCCTGCCGAAAGCACAGCTTTTATTATGATAATAACAGTAAACACAGCTTTTGGTTAGAAGCCTTATTTCCAAAAACATTATATAGATTAAATATAAAACAAACCAGATTATACCTATCTGGTATATAATAAATGCTCCAATAGCATAAGTTGCAGTAGAAACAAAGTTAGACAGCATTATTATCCGCAAAGGATAGTTTTCATATCTTGCTTCTTTCATATTTTTTCCACAAATTCGGGGACAGTCCAGATTTTTTTGTAGCTATCGGCACGACTTGGGGCATTTACCTGTCCAGCAGTAGAGGCAGAGTTTTTCTTTGGGAAGTCCTATCGCTTTTACCATATCGTTTACTGTCTGGTATCTTAATGTGGTTACTTCAAGGTCTCTGGTAATCCATTCCACCATTTTCTTGTATTCCGGAGAATTATGGTCTATGTATTTGTCCACATTTTCAATATCGCGCCCTTCCAGGCTGTGTATGGCTTTGCGGGCAGCAAGTTCGTGTATGCTTCGTGTGGATATATTGAATCTGCACGGAAACATCAATGGCGGGCAGGCAGGTCTTACGTGAACTTCACGTGCCCCTGCATCCCATAATTTTTTTACAGTGAAGTTTTTAAGCTGAGTTCCTCTTACTATGGAGTCGTCACATACCAGGATTCTGTTGCCTTTAATTATTTCTTTATTAGGTATAAGTTTTAATTTGGCAACCAGGTCCCGTGTTTCCTGTGAGGGCGGGGTATAGCTTCTACCGTATCCCGGTGTATATTTTACAAGCGGACGACGGTATGGTTTACCTGATTCAATGGCATAACCTATGGCATGCCCTATTCCGGAATCAGGGACCCCGGAAACCACATCGACGTTGATATCTTTATCGTGTTTTGCCAGACACTTACCGCATTTTTCGCGTACCACTTCCGCATTTAAGCCTTCGTAACTGGAAGCCGGAAAACCGGTATATATCCAGAGGAAGGCGCAGATCTGATTTGTTTTGCCCCCGTGTTTTTTAGATGCCATGCCTTTTTCGGTTATTAAAACCACTTCTCCGGGTTTAATGTATTTCACCGTTTCAAAGTCAATATTCGGGAAAGCACTGGTTTCGGAGGTTACCGCCCATGCATCTTCGCGTTTGCCGACCACAAGCGGTGCATAGCCGAATCTGTCTCTGGCTGCATAGACACCGTCTTTATTAAGTATCAGAAGTGAACAGGAGCCTTCTATCTTGTCAAACATTTTTTCTATCCCATCCACAAGATTACTGCCCTGATTGATTAGTTTTGCAATGAGTTCGGTTGAGTTGACCGAATCTTTACTTACCTCGCTGAAGGATATTCCTTTTTTTAACAGATCATTCATTAGATACTGGGTATTTTCAATAAAACCGTTGGTTACTATACAGAAAGGTCCGAATTTCGAGCGCAGGTATATAGGTTGTTCGTCGTCGGCACTTATTACGCCGATGCCTTTATTGCCCTTCATCTTTATGTAATCTTCGTAAAATTTTGATTTAAACTGACTCTGGCCAATATTGTGTATCTGGCGTGTGAAATCCTTTCCCAGTACTGCCATCCCGCCATACTCTGTACCAAGATGTGAATGGTAATCCGTTCCGTAAAACAAAGTTTCGGTACAATCCCCTTTGGAAACAACTCCGAAAATTCCGCTCATTACTTAACCTCCATGTGTGTCAGGTGGGTTTACATATCATCGCATCATCGTACCTGCCCGACTCCGCCAGCTGGCGGACTGGTCAGGCGGGTTTCCATATTTTCTTATTATTTTAATCAATAAGGTGTCTTACAATGCCGTAGTTTCTTGGAATAATGACATCAGATTTACCGTTGTTTTTCGGGTATTCAACGTCCATAAGCGTAAGAAATTGTGCGGTATATTCCTTCAATATACCGGATATGTTTTCCGGCTTGTCATTTTTTTTTATTACTACAATAACCCTGTGTCCAATGTTTTTTTCCAAGAGCGGTTCATAAGAGGTATTCAGTGTGCCTGTGAATTCCTGATGCATCTGTGTTATGTATTTTTGCTGTCCGGATATTATTCTGCCCCCCGCACCACCCGCAGCTATGCGGCCGATAAGCAGATTTATAATTTCGTTTATTGAATCCCGTATCGTTGCAAAAAGATTTCTGATTTTTCTTATAATTTTTCCGAACCATGTCGGATGATAGGTTTTTTTAAAGTCCTTTTCTCTTTTTTTATTTTCCTTTTCTGTCAGTTTGTCTACAGGGCGGATAATGGCGGTTATGTTCGGGTATTCGTTTTTGTACATTATGTATGAACATTCCCCGCCTTTTTTTATATCGGACTCCGGATAATCTAATTCTAATCCTGTGGATTCAACGATGAAAATACCCTGTACGGTATTGCCGTCTTTCATTTCGATAGTGACAAGATTCCCAAGGAAACCTTTAAGACATTTATCCTTTGTTCTGCCTTTTATAAATGCAGCTACCGCTGTTGAGATTATTAAGAATAAAATGGTTATCGCAAAAGTGTCCGGCATATAAAGTCAGATATCAGATATCGGATGGCAGATAACAGATAGTGTTTTTTATTTATAATATTCCTGTAAAGATTTCGGAGGCAGTTTGCCTTTTTTTGCGGCAATAATACCGTCTATACTGGCAGCAGCAGCAGCAATTGATGTTACGTAAGGGATCTTTTTCTGTATTGCCAGCATACGAATATAACTGTCGTCAAACTTGCTGTCCCTACCTACAGGTGTATTAATGATAAGATGTATTTCGTTGTTTTTAATTGCATCGGCTATATTGGGCCGTCCTTCATGCACTTTCTTTATCAGAGTATTGGCTATTTTATGTTCATTTAATGATTCGCTTGTTCCTTCTGTTGCAAGGATTTTGAAACCGAGTTTTTCTATTTTTTCTGCGCTTGGAATAAGAAGTTCTCTGTCTTTCTTAGCAACAGTCAGAAGAATAGTTCCTTCCAGCGGCAATTTTTGTCCGGCAGATTCCTGTGCCTTGTAATACGCGGAACCGAATGAATCGGCAACACCCATTACTTCTCCGGTTGCCCTCATTTCAGGTCCAAGCAGCGGGTCAACTTCAGGAAACATATTAAACGGGAATACAGCTTCCTTTACTCCTACAAAATAAGGTTTTTTTGTCTTTAATTCCGGAAAATCGCTTAACCGTTTTCCTAACATAATCTGTGTTGCAATTCTGGCCAGCGGAATTCCCGTTACTTTTGATACAATAGGAACTGTACGTGATGCACGCGGATTTGCCTCCAAAATATATACCATATCATTACAGATGGCATATTGGATATTTGTAAGGCCGACAACATTCAGTTCCTTTGCTATCATGGAAGTATATTTTTCTATGGTTTTTAGATGTTTTTCGCTGATTGTCCTGGATGGAATGGAACAGGCAGAATCTCCGGAATGGACTCCGGCTAACTCTATATGTTCCATAACCGAAGCGACAAAGGTATCCTTACCATCTGACAGGGCGTCAACCTCTGCTTCAATGGCTTGTTCCAAAAACCGGTCTATAAGCATTGGGTGTTCGGGGCTTACCTCAATTGCTTCAAGTGCGTATTTTTTTAGCGACTCTTCATCATATATAATTTCCATACCCCGTCCGCCTAGCACGTATGAAGGACGCACCATAAGCGGATAACCTATTTTTTTGGCGATATTTAGAGATTGTTCCAGAGAACGTGCGGTACCGCTTTCCGGCTGCGGGATTTTTAATTCTATCATTTTTTCACGGAAACTTTCCCTGTCTTCCGCAAAATTAATACTCTCGGGTGTGGTTCCGAGTATCCTGACCCCGTTATCTTTCAGTTCCTGTGCGATATTCAGAGGTGTCTGGCCGCCGAACTGGACAATTACACCTTCAGGTTTTTCTTTTGCATATATTCCGAGTACATCCTCTACAGTTAAAGGTTCGAAATAGAGTTTGTTTGATGTATCATAATCAGTTGAAACTGTCTCAGGATTACAATTCACCATAATTGAGTCATACCCTTCATCCTTGAGTGCAAATGCTGCATGAACACATGTATAGTCAAATTCTATCCCCTGACCGATCCTGTTTGGTCCGCCTCCGAGAATCATAATCTTTTTATTCTTGGAAACCGGAACATTATCCTTTATATCTTTGTAGGTGGAGTAGTAATATGCTGCGTTCTTTACGCCGCTGACCGGTACAGCATCATATTTTACCGTAATACCATAAGAAATTCTTTTTTCACGAATATCTTTTTCCTTAATATTAAAAAGACCCGCTAAGTATTTATCCGAAAATCCCAGCTCTTTTGCTTTTCTTAAGGTTTCTTTTGGAAGTTTGTTCCAGGATTGCGAGGCCAGGTTTTCTTCAAATTCTACAAGTTCCTTCATTTCCTTAATAAAATAGGAATGGATGTTTGTCATTTGGTTTAATTCTTCGATGCTTATTCCTTTACGGAGAGCTTCATACATTAAAAAGACGCGTTCACTTGACGGAAATATCAGTTTCTGTTTTAATTCATCCAGCGAAAGGTCTTTGAAATTCTTGGCGCCTCCGAGCCCGTACCGTTTGATTTCAAGCGAACGGATTGATTTCTGGAAAGCTTCTTTGAATGTTTTTGCTATACTCATAACCTCGCCGACTGCTTTCATCTGTGTTCCTAAAATATCCTTAGCCTGGGAAAATTTTTCAAATGCCCATCTTGCGAATTTTATGACAACATAATCTCCGCTTGGTTCATATTTTTCAAGTGTACCTTCTTTCCAATACGGAATTTCGTCCATTGTCAATCCGGCTGCCAATTTTGTAGAGATACGTGCAATAGGAAACCCTGTTGCTTTTGAAGCAAGAGCGGAAGATCTGGAGGTTCTTGGATTGATTTCAATTACAACCAGCCGGTCATCTTTTAAATTGTGGGCAAACTGAATATTAGTTCCTCCCACCACACCGATAGCTTCAACAATCTTGTAGCAGAGATCCTGCATACGTTCCTGTAATGGTTTCGGAACGGTCAGCATAGGTGCCGAACAAAAACTGTCGCCGGTATGAACACCCATTGCATCAATATTTTCTATAAAACACACAGTAATCTTTTGATTTTTTTCGTCTCTCACTACTTCTAACTCCAATTCTTCCCATCCGAAAACAGATTCTTCAACGAGAACCTGATGGACAAGACTTGCTGACAATCCCCGTGCCACAATTGTGCGCAATTCTTCTACATTATAAGCCATACCGCCGCCTGTTCCGCCCAGTGTATATGCAGGTCTAAGAACAACAGGATATCCTAGCTGTTCTGCTATTTTTTCGGCTTCTTCAACGGAATGAGACGGTTCCGATTTGGGCATAGGTATTCCCAGTTTATTCATGGTTTTTTTAAATTCTATACGGTCTTCACCGCGTTCTATTGCGTCAGCCTTTACCCCTATGATTTTAACTCCGTATTTATCCAGGATGCCGGATTTATAAAGACTGGATGAGAGATTAAGACCTGTTTGTCCGCCGAGGTTCGGAAGCAGGCCGTCAGGCCGTTCTTTTTCTATGATTGTTTCCAGGCTTTCTATTGTAAGCGGTTCTATATAGGTTTTATGTGCCATACCCGGATCTGTCATAATTGTAGCCGGGTTTGAATTAACCAGCACTACCTCATAACCTTCTTCTTTTAATGCCTTGCATGCCTGGGTTCCCGAATAATCAAATTCGCATGCCTGTCCGATAATAATTGGTCCCGATCCGATAATAAGAACTTTTTGAATATCTTTACGTTTTGCCATTATCCTGTTTCCCCTGTAAATTTAAATTTTTTCCGGCGGGTATTTTTTACACAAAAAAAAAGCCCCCCTCAATGAGGACCACTTTGTCACTCAGTTTTATTATAAGTAATTTCTCACTTTTGTCAAGTAAATTTTAGAGACCTCTGAAAAAGTCTCTCATCGGTCTTGATTACGCAGATATAGCATAATGTCCAAATCTGTGTAATCTTATCTATTATCTGTGTAATCAGAGATTGCTGGATTTTTCAATAATCTCTTGTTACTTATTTTTTTCAAATTTAGGCTGGCATTTTATACAGTAGTTTGCATATGGCATTGCTTTAAGCCTTTCAAAAGGTATCTTTGATGCACATCCTTCGCAAACTCCGTATTTTTTCATCTCTATTTTGCGCAATGCAGAATCAATAGAGGCCAATAATCCCTTTTCATTATCTGTAAGTCCGAACAAAAGTTCTTTTTCCTCACTATCGACTGCTGCATCCACCTCGTCACCAACTTCTTTTTCCTGCAATTCCTGGTCTTTTTTGTCTCTGACAACTTTTAATAGGTCTTCTTTTTTGGCAAGAAGAATTTTCTTAATTTCATTCAATTGCTTTGCAGTCATCTTGTAATCCCCCTTTGTTCGCTCCGCTCACAAACACAAATATTCGCGTTGCTTCACTTAACGACTTTTATTGTTCTAAGCGTATCTGTTTCCTGTCCGCTTATTCTTATGTCTTTTTCCGATAATTCTATAATATAATCGCATGCTTCCTGGGTGATTCTCTCTCCGGGAATAAGAACCGGAATTCCCGGCGGATAAGGAGTAAGTGTCTGTGCGCTTATATGCCCTACAGATTTACGCAGAGGAACACGTTTAGAATCCCTCTCCAAAAGAACTTCTCTCGGGATCATCACCATCTCTGTTGTTAATGACGGTAAATCAAAGTCCAAGTTTTTCTGTGCACCATGATGTTTATTGTCAATATCGTTAAGAGCAGATACCAGCTTATTAACATCGGACCGGGTCGAACCGATCCCCATTATGGCAATAAGATTGAAAACATCGGCACAGTCAATCTGGATATTATACTTTTCATTTAATATATTTTCTATTTCTTGACCTGTAAGTCCGGTTTTTGTTACATTTATAGTAAGTTTTGTTACATCAAGGTCGTATTCTCTTGAACGGATATCGTCTCTTGTAAAACAAAAGAGATTTTTCATACGGTTTATTCGTTTTCTTCCTTCTTCTGCTACATCCATTACCTGTCCCAAAAGTTTTTCACCGTGCATTACCGCCTGCCGCCTTGCAAGGTCAATAGATGCAAGCGTAAGATAGCTTGGGCTGGTTGTCTGAAGCATTGAAACGATTTTTTTTACTCTGTTAATGCTTATCCTGTTGGAATTAACATGGAGAACCGAACCTTGAGACATCGCAGATAAAATTTTATGTACCGATTGTACAACCATATCCGCATCTGCTTCTACTGCAGAAATAGGAAAATCCCTGTGAAATCTCAAATGTGGTCCGTGTGCTTCATCTACAAGTAAAATTTTATTGTTTCTATGGCATATATTTGCTATTTCAAGAAGGTCGCTTGTTACACCGTTATATGTAGGGCTTGTTACAAAAACAGCTTTTGCTTCCGGGAATTTTTTGATTGCTTCTGCAATCTGGTCAGGTTCTGCATCAAGAATAATGTCTAGATTCTGGTCCACTTTAGGCTGAAGCCATATTGGCCAGAGACCCGCCAGTACAATTCCTCCTAAAACGGATTTATGAACATTTCTGGAAAGAATCACCGAATCACCCGGATTGCATGCAGATAGAAGCATTGCCTGATTACCCACAGATGAACCATTAACAAGGAAAAAGGAGTTTTGCACCCTGTATGCCTTTGCCATCAATTCCTGCGCCTGTTTTATACATCCGGTCGGGTCATGCAGGGAATCGACTTCCGGGAATACGGTCACATCGAAGTAATACATATTTTTGCCGGTAAAGTCCAGAAGTTTTTTATCAATGCCCCTGCCGTTTTTATGTCCAGGTGTGTGAAAAGAAGTCATGCGTTGTTTTGCATGATTGATAAGAGTATCAAATATTGGGGCTTTTTCCTGTTTTGACATAAGTATATGATACCAGCGATTTTTAACTGCCGATTCCAGCGATAAACAAACGATACCAACGATACGGAAAAGTCGTATTGCCGTAATCGGTCCGCCAGCCGGCGGATTTATCGCCGTAATCTTTCTTTCCTTATCACTGTAATCATCCTTTTTCTTTAATTTCTGTCGGCAATCCTATCTTAGCCAGCACATCAATGAACGGATCCGGATCCAGTTCTTCGACATTTACCATGGTTTTGGCATCCCATGTTCCGTTTGCTATCAAGATTGCGGCAGCTACCGGCGGTACTCCGGCTGTGTAAGAAATAGCCTGTGATTCCACCTCTTTATAACATTCTGCATGGTCACATATATTATATACAAAAACCTCTTTATCTTTACCGTCTTTTTTTCCTTTTACAAGGGATCCTATACACGTTTTTCCTGTATAGTTAGGAGCCAGCGAAGCCGGGTCCGGCAGACATGCTTTAACGACTTTTAACGGGACTACTTCCAATCCTTCTGCTGTTTTGACGGGAAATTCAGAAAGTAATCCTATGTTTTTGAGAACAGTAAAACAGTTAATATAATGGTCGCCGAATCCCATCCAGAATCTTATACTTTTGGCATCTATATTTTTAGATAGAGAATGCAGTTCATCATGTCCTGTTAGATAGATAGTTTGTTTGCCTACGACCGGAAACTCATAGATCTTTTTTTCCGAATGTGTGGGTTTTGCCACCCATTTTTTATCGATCCATGTCCATACCCTGCCGGTAAATTCCCTGAAGTTTATTTCCGGGTCAAAATTGGTGGCAAAATATTTTCCGTGATTCCCGGCGTTTACATCCATAATATCTATCGTATCTGCCTTATCAATATTATGTTTTAGAACATAAGCACAATAAGCATTTACCACACCCGGGTCGAATCCCGCTCCAAGTATTGCTGTCAATCCGGCTTTTTTGCATTCATCCTTTCTCTTCCATTCGTAATTGCCGTACCACGGAGGGTTTTCACATATCTTATCAGGTTCTTCGTGAATGGCCGTATCCATATAAGCAGCACCGGCTTGAAGACAGGCACTCAGAACTGACATATTAATAAATGGTGTCCCGAGGTTTATTACGATTTCCGATCCTGTTTTTTTAATCAGTTTTACGGTGGCGGGAATATCCATTGCATCGAGCTGATATGATGTTATTTTCTTGCTTTTATCCTTAATGCTGTTTTTTCTTTTAATACTGTCAATTATTGCGTCACATTTATTTTTTTTCCTGGATGCGATACAAATATTTCCTAAAACGTCGTTATTCTGGGCACATTTATGCGCTGTTACGTGTGCAACTCCTCCTGCTCCGATAATCATAACATTTTTCTTCATAATTAACCCTCGTTATACTCGGGAACGCAAATGGTCGCTAATCTAACGCAAATATTCGCGAATATTCGCGTTGCTTCTCTGTTTGCGTGAATTCGCGTTCTTATGAAAGACTCTGTATATAATCCTTATAACTGAATTTTTTTGCAATATCGTAGGAGCCGTTAAGCCGTTTAACTACAATTGAAGGCATTGCCAATCCGTTAAACCAGTTCTTTTTGACCATAGTGTATCCGGCTGCATCACTTATATTAATAGTACTTCCGGCCTTAAGTTTTGATTTAAAATTATACATACCGAAAATATCGCCTGCCAGACATGATTTTCCGGCTATCATATATTTGTATTTTCCGTTTTTGTTGTTTTCTATCTTTGCCTGGGTTCTATATACCAGCAAATCCAGCATATGTGCTTCAATAGAACTGTCCACGATAGCTATGTCGATTTCGTTATGTACAATATCCAGAACCTTTGTGACAAGATATGCTGACTGTGTAACTGCTGTTTCTCCGGGCTCCAGATAAACCTGAACACCGAACTTATCTCCGAAATTCTTTAATTTTTTTCCGAATTTTTCCAGAGGATAAGTATCTTTTGTAAAATAAATTCCGCCGCCCAGACTGACCCACTCTAATTTATTCAATAACTCAGCATAAGTTTTGCTAATATGATCCAGATAAGAAGAAAATTTATTAAAATTTTCGTTTTCGCAATTACAGTGAAACATTACTCCGCTGAGTAAATGTGATATATCCAATACTGATTTATAATTCTTTACCCCAAGCCTTGAATATTTTCTGGCTGGGTCCGCAAGATCAAAATCCGAATAGCTAATCTGCGGGTTAATACGCAGTCCGATTTTTAAATTACGTACCTTAGTATAAAACATTTTTAATTGAGATATAGAATTGAATATAACTTTGTTAGAAAACTTTTTCAATTCGTCTATATCACTTTTGGAAAACGCAGCACTGTAAGCATGTACTTCTTTTTTGAACTTTTCGTATCCCAATCTGGCTTCGTACAACGAACTGCTTGTTGTGCCGTCCATATACCTTCTCATTAGATCAAAAACACACCAGCTGGAAAAACATTTTAATGCTAGTACGGATTTAACTCCGTAATTATCTTTCAGGTATTTAATTTTCTTCAGATTTTTTAATAGCTTGCTTTCGTCTATAAGATAATATGGTGTTTCAATATTCTTCATTTCATTCGTATATCGGTTTTTTTAAATTCCGATATTGGAAAAGTATACAAAAAATTATTACCAGGGTCAAGGGTTTTTTAATGTTTTTATTTTTTTATCCAGCCCCTTGGCGATACTTTGAAATTTATAACATTTAAGTATAAATTCTTTTATAAATAGTAATTGAGTTTAAAATCTTGTTATTCACAAGGAACTGGATTTATTTTATCCCACTACCTGCTTGTGTGTCCTCAAGACCCGCCGCGGCGGGTAATCAGGTGGTGGGGTAAAATCTTCTGCCTGTCTCCGCAAACCATCCTCCTCCCAAATGGTGCAGTGTTTTAATCTTATCCGTTTTTAGATATCCGTCAAAAAACTTTCCATCAACATCGGCATAAAGAATTTTTGAAATAAAAAGCGTAACATCACCATATTTATATTGATTGGCTACTCTGCATTCTATATGAGCAAAGCATTCTTTAATTTTAGGGGATTTTACAATTTTTGATTTTATAGGCGTAAGATTTGTCTCGCTGAATTTATCTCTGTTTTTTCCGGAGATTTTGCCGCAGTGTAAAACACTTTTTATAAGTTTTCTATCGGGCAGGTTTACTACAAACTCTTTTGATTTTTTTATAGATTGGAGCGAATATGCCTGTTCCCCCATGCCTATTGCTATAAGCGGAGGTTCGGAGTTTACAATCCCCGTCCAGGCAAGTGTCATTATATTAGGATTGTTTTTTTTATCTGCAGTAGAGATTAGTACAACCGGTCCATGATTCAGTAAGAGATGTGCATCTTCCGGTTTTAGCCTTTTTAACATAGCAGGAATAGTATAATCTTTTTTAGAAAAAAGTCAACCCTGTTAGAAATTTTTAAAAAAAATTTATATTACTAAAAGTATATACTATTTCTAACAGGGTCAATAAAAAAATAACCCTATATTTTAGGCGTATTTGGGAAGTCAAATCTCCAGTTCATCAATATTTATTATTTTTCCGTGCAGATGTTTTTTGTTGATTAAAAAATCTTTAATTTCTTTTAAAAGATCTTCTGTTTCAAAGGGTTTTTTTATAAAAAACAGTGTTCTGCTTCCCTTTGATTTTTTTTCATATTCAGGAATTTTCTCTTTTATTATAGTGGGAGAGAAAGCCGACATAACAATAATAGGAGTATGTGCGATATCCTGAGAATTTTTGATTTTTTCAATAACAGAAAAACCATCCATTTTAGGCAGCATTACATCCAAAAGGATTAAGTTTGGTTTTTCCTGCTGTGCCATTTTCACAGCTTCAATTCCGTCAAATGCAGTAAAAACCTCATAACCGGATTTTTTTAAAGCCTTTTTTAATGTATTGCTTACCAATAAGTCATCTTCTATTATCAGAATCTTAAAGTTTTCCATATAATTATTGATTTCAGTGATTTTTTCGCCTCGGCGAATCCGCCGTGGCGGAAACTACAGATTCCAGCGATAAATCCTGTCATTCCAGTATCAACTGTATTTCTACTGTGTTTCCATTGTATTTCTATTGTGTTTCAATTTTACTTGTTAACTGCTAATTGCTAACTTTTTTTATTAGTTCCAAAGGTACATATTTATACCCGTCCAATATGTCCTTCCCGGAAGCGGATAGTTTTCGCGCGACACATATCTTTTATTAAAAATATTTTTAACAGCAAAAAACACTTCCGACTGGCAGATTGGTCTGCTTATTTTTAAATTGAACAATGTGTATCCCGGAAGTTCATGGGTTTTCCAGTCCTCCCATGTTTGTTTATGGGTATATGTTATCTCGGTTTTTGTTTTAATTTTTGCCGGTGCCGAATAGTTCAATGTATAATTTATCCGGTGTTTTGGAGTATATTGCAGGGTTTTATATGTTTCCCCTTCGGCTTTTCCTTTGCTTTCAAGAAAAGTATATGATAAACTCTGTGATACTTTTTCTAATAAAGGATTTTCTATCTCTACCTCGATACCTCTTGAGAATGTTTTTGAAACATTATTAGGCATCCATAATCCGGAAGGACTCGTGGGCGCCCACTCTATAAAATCTTTAGTTCTATTATAGAAAAATATTAATCTTGATGCAAGAACTTTTTTTATTTTGCACTCAACACCCAAGTCGGTCCCTATGGATTTTTCGGATTCTACATCCGGGTTCCCCTGTGTCCACATTGACGCGTCAAATGGTGAATATAGGTCTTCAAATGTCGGTGCCCTGAAAGCTGTTCCAACATTTGCAGATAACTTCGTATTATCATTTAACAAGTATACAATGGAAAGCCGCGGATTTATTGAGTTTTCATATTCAGAATTATTGTCATACCGTACTCCGGGTGTCAGTGATAACTTGTCAAGTTTAAACATTTTTTGAATAAAAACGGCATGATTGTATCTTTTTTCGTTTATAGACTCAATTGTCAGGTCAGATCTTCTGAATTTTTCAATTCGTCCTTCAAAACCCAGAATAATATCATAAGCCGTTTCTGCCTGTATACCAAGACCGGAATTTTGTGGTTTGGAAATTGTGTCAGATGCAGAACCGGGATCCTTATAATGTCTGTATCCATAATCCCTGTATAAGTTTGTTTTTAGTTCTGTTTCCTGTATTTTTAAACTATGTTCAAGCTGGATGTAATAATTTCTGTCTTTCTGATATGCAAGCGGAGTGGTTGCTTCCCTCTCCAAGTCATTGTCAAATTCATCTATAGGTGTATAATTCCTGCCTGCCATGCTGAGTTCGGATCTCCCCAACCCGTTGCTAAGATTGAGTTTACCGGATTTTTCAAAATCATATCCTACCTTAAAAAACAGGTTTAAATCATTATAATTTGAGTTTTTTCTGAAACCAGTGGATTTACTCTTATCACCGGAAAGAAAGATGTTTGCCTTGCCGGGCTTTGCAGAAAAATTCATATTGTACAATGTCGTACTGAAATTAGTAGCGCTGATCCCGACTTCTGTTTTCGGTTTTTCCTCAACGGCTTTTTTGGTAATAATATTAACAGCACCACCAAGAGCATTTGCCCCGTAAAGCGCCGAAGCAGGTCCTTTAAGTATTTCTATTCTTTCTATATTTTCTGTCGGGATACTGGCTAAATTTGCAAAACCGAGCGCAGTATCGTTTACGGGTCTTCCGTCAACCATAACGAGGACCTGTTTGGATGAATCACCTCC
Organism: Elusimicrobiota bacterium; assembly: GCA_016928195.1. Lineage (GTDB taxonomy): Bacteria > Elusimicrobiota > UBA8919 > UBA8919 > UBA8919 > JAFGLF01. The sequence goes on along the minus strand of JAFGLF010000044.1, from coordinate 261,541 downwards.
GCTTCTTATACGCATTGTTGATTCCGATCCCACGGTTCCTCTTTTTGATATTTCGGTAATACCCGGTGTTTCTTCCATTGCTTCGCCTGCAGTTTTTGCATTTTTTTCTACAATGTCTATTTCATTAATAACCGAAATGTTTACAGGGTTTTTTTCTATGGGGACTTCCTTTCTCAGCCCGATAAATACGGCAGTTTCTTCCGCACAAAAGCAGATAGTAAGGTAACAGGGTAACAAGGTAACAAGTAAAAATAATAATTTTGTAGTTCTAAACATTTTTCCTCCATTTTAATATTTTCCAAATATCCCATTCCCCTAATTTCAATTTTTTCCGCCGCTATTTCTTTGGCGGATCCGCCGATGTTTCAGTGGCGGAAACTTTTAACTTTTTACTTGCATTTTTTATCCCCCTTTCTCTCGAAGAGTCCCGCCCCGATGTATCGGGGCGGGATTACGAATGGGTAGGTTTCCTGACTTCTCCTCTCTTTCAGCTATCTTCCCATCCCGACATGTCGGGGCAGTGACACTTAACACTGAAAGGGTTCTCCGACGTTACCTGCCCGACTAGGTCATTCAGGCGGGCGTCGGAGCGGAGTTACAGTAGCGGGACTGTTCCCGATTTACACGGGATTCCCTGTTCCATTCAAATTTTTTGATACTAAAATCACAAATGGTTTCTTTGAAATCGGATTTTTCTTTACAACAACGACTGTCTTATAAACTTCTTCTATAATCCGATAATCTAAAACCTCTTCCGGCTGCCCCATTTTATGAATTTTACCGTTATTAATAAGAATCAGTTTTTCGCAATATTCGGCTGCTAGATTAAGGTCATGCAGAACCATGATTACAGTAAGACCTAATTCTTTATTTAATTTTCTTATAAGATTCAAAATTCTGACCTGATGTGTTATATCTAAATGTGCAGTGGGCTCATCCAGTAAAAGTAATTTTGGTTCCTGAGCGAGGGCCCTTGCTATAAGAACGAGTTGTCTTTCTCCGCCGCTAATGTCTTTAATTGGCTGATTTCTGAACTTTAACGTATCTGTTAGAAACATATATTTTTCGGCGATTTCTCTGTCATTTTTTGTTTCAAACAACTGAAACCTTTTATAATAAGGAATTCTGCCTAAAAGAACAAACTCTTCAACACTTATATAGTTACACTCAAAATTCTGGGAAACTACCGCAATTTTTTTAGCCAGTTCCCTAAACCCTATATTTAATATATTTTTTTCTTCAAACATAACCTCACCTTTTTGAGGTTTAAGGACTCTGGTTATTGAACGAAGAAGCGTGGTTTTCCCTGAACCGTTAGGACCTATTATTCCGATAAGTTCCCCGGAATTTATTTTGGAGTTAATATTACGGAGGACCGGTTTTGAATCGTATCCGCAGGTTAAATTATTTATTTGAAGCATTATTTTTCTCCCAGAACGACCTGTTTTTTTGTCAAAGCATAAACAAAAAAGGTTCCTCCCAGAATACCGGTAATTACTCCTACAGGTAATTCCATAGGAGAAATAATTGTTCTTGCTAGAGTATCACAGAAAATCAGGAAAGTTGCTCCGCATAAGTAAGAACCCATTAAAAGTATTCTATGGTCTGCCCCCACAAACATGCGTACAAAGTGCGGGACAACCAGTCCGACGAACCCGATTATGCCGGTCAAAGAGACACTTAAGCCGGTAAGTAATGATGCAAGAATAAAAAGCAGACGTTTGGTTTTCTCGATATTTATGCCAAGATGCAATGCTTCTTCTTCTCCCAAAGACATAGCGTTAAGGTCAAAACAGAAAAGATAAGAAAGAATCAGTCCGGAAACAGACACTAAAACAGCCAATTTTATTAATGACCAGTTTGGTTCTTCCAGCGAACCCATTAACCAGAAAACAATCCCATGAATATTTTCGGAGTGTGTTAAAGCCATGAGAAGCATAATTAAGGATGATGAAATGAAACTTATCATTACGCCTGTTAAAAGAAGTCCATGGATTTTCAATATACCTTTTTTTATACTTAAAAAATATATTAATATAATTACCAAAACTGCTCCTGTAAAACCGGAAATAGGCATAGAAAAAATGCCGAGAATGCCGTTAAATCCTAGGATGATGTTCAGGCATACCCCCAATGCCGCTCCTCCTGAAATACCCAGTGTGTATGGTTCAACCAGTGGATTACGGAACATTCCCTGCAGTATTACTCCTGCCAGAGACAATGAACCGCCTATTGCAAAACCAAGGACAATACGGGACATCCTGATATCAAAGATAATGCTGTATTCAGCACTACCCCTGCCTTCAAATATTGAAGAAATAACTTTTTTAAGAGGTATTGCCACTGAACCGGTGCATAAAGAGAAAATACTCACAACCAGGAGAATAGCTCCTAAAAACAATATGTAGATAATCCAGCGGTTTAGTTTCTTACCCATCTATTCCCTTTCGTTCTTTAATTCCGGTATCATAAGGATGTTTTATTTTTTTTATTTCACTTACCAAGTGCGCTTTTTTTATTAAAGATTGAGGTGCATATCTTCCAGTAAATACAATTTCCGTTTTTTCAGGTTTCCTTTCTATAAAATTTAAAATTTCTTTATTTTTAATATATCCCATCTTCAAAATAATGTTCATTTCGTCTAAGATAAGCAGGCCGTAGTTCGTATAAAAAGTTTTTTCAATAAACAATAATAAATCCAAACATTTTTTTCTGCATTTCTTAAATCCTTTTTTTTCATAAGAATTAAGTTTTTCAGGGATAAGATTATATACGTCAACACCGGTACTTCTCATAAGTTTACCCTGTCCCGGTTCAAAGATATGGTTAGGTTTAAAAAAGGTAATAAAACATACCTTTAAACCACGGGATACGGCTCTAACAGCCAGTCCTATAGCAGCGGTGGTTTTACCCTTGCCGTTACCTGTATAAATTTGAATCAGTCCTTTTTTCATCTTAGTTCGGGGTGAATGAGTTTGGCTATTTCTTCTAAAGTTTCAGCAAAGCTTTCCGGTGTCGGACTGCAGACCTTATAAGAATCTATAATATAGATTCTGTTATTTTTTACTGCGTTTAAGGTATTGTATTTCTGCCAGATTTCCTTTTCTTCATCGCTGACTATACCCATAGTTATAATAAGAATCATATCCGGATTTTGTTCGAGGACTTTTTCTCTGCTATAAAGACCGTTTCTGCCCGAATGTCCTATATTTTCTCCGCCAGCTAACACTATGAAATCATTGAGAAATGAATCTTTTGTCGCTATCCATAATGGTTTTGCGCCTATTTGCATAAGTATCTTTGGATTTGAGAGGTTTTTAGTTTTGTTATGAATTGATTTAACTTTCTTTTTTGCTTTACGGACAATCTGTTCCGCCTTTTCTTTATTGCCGACGATTTCTCCCAATTCCATAAATTGTTCGCAGATTTGAGAAAAGGTTTTATTTTTATAAATAGAAAAAGAAAGTACTCTTATACCGAGTGATTTTAATTTATTAATCTGCTCCGGTTTGGTTAAACCCGTTGCCAGAACCAGATCAGGTTTAAGATCTATGATTTTTTCAATATTTACTTCCATTACATTTCCTATTTTTTCTTTGTTTTTTGCATCGTCAGGTTTCTGACAATATACGGTTACTCCGACTATTTTATCTTCCTGCCCTAATAGATAAAGCTCCTCGGTTATTACCGGCCCCAGAGAAATTATTCTTTCAGGAGTTTTCTCGGCAAAAACGGAAGCTGCAAGTGAAAAAACAAGAAATACCGGTATTGTAAATTTTAACATATCAATATTATAACTATTAACAGGGTCAGAACTTCTGATATTTCGTTTATGAAGCCCAGAATATCTCCTGTGATTCCTCCGATTTTATATTCGCTTAGTTTTGTAAATATCAGTGTAAATAATATTACTGCGGCAAATATTGTTAATACGGATAATTCAAAATGAGTAAATGTAAGTATAATAATTACCGTAAGAATTCCTGCAATCAGACAATCAATGCCTTTAGCTGAAGAGATAAATGTTTTTCCCAAACCCTCCTTTGCCGGTTTGGAAATTGCTATAGGAAGTGTCATGCAAAATCTCGAAATAACAGCCGTCAGAATTAATGCTTGAAAAACGTGTTCCAACGGAAGAGAATATAGAAGCAGAAACTTACCCAGTAAAATAAGAATAATTCCTGTTATGCCGATAGTACCGGGATGCGGGTCATCCATTATTCCTATAATTGATGATTTATCCTTCCCGCCGTAAAAGCCGTCGAGTGTATCGGCTAATCCGTCAATATGTATTCCTCCTGATATAGAGGTAAGTACTGCTAAAACAAGAAAATCTGTTACAATTTTTGGTGTAAATTTTGAGAAAAGGAGATAAATTCCTGTTAGAATACCCCCAATCAATAGGCCTGCTATCGGGAAAAAGATTATAGAATGCCTGAACTCCCGGGAATATTTTTTAGGAACAGGAATAATCGTTAAAAATCCTACTGCTGTAAAAAAACTCTTAAACATAGATATATAATAACAGAGATAAACTACCGATAACAGAGATAATGCTCTGATACCGGTGATGAACGGCCGATTACGGTGATACATCACTGATAGCAACGATGAACTACCGATACCAGCGATTTTAACTGCTGATAACAGCGATGAAATTCCGATTCCAGCGATAATTCTTTTTCCGTATCGGTGATATCGTTTGTTTTATCGCTGTAATCAGTTTTTTGTACTTACTCCGGCGTTTTGAAAGGTTGCCATCTGTGTAAGTATTTTGCAGCTTGCCTCAGCAATACTTATAGCGAGTGCTGCCCCTGTACCTTCTCCGAGACGGAGGTTTAAATCTAAAATAGGTTTTAATCCAAGGTGTTTTAAAATGATACTATGCCCTTGTTCGACCGAACAGTGTGAAGCAATTAGGTAATCTTTTGTTATCGGCTGTATCGTATATGCCAAGAGTGCTGCTGCTCCGGAAATAAATCCGTCAATAACTACCGGAATTCTGTGGATTGCGCCGGCAAGTATTATCCCTGCAAGTCCTCCGATTTCATATCCGCCGACCTTTGACAATACGTCAATACCGTTTTTAGCATCAGGTTTATTTATTTCGATTCCTTTTTTTATTGCTGAAATTTTGTTTTTTAATGCTTTATCATTAATTCCCGTCCCTCTTCCCGTAACCTCCTCAACGGGTACACTGCAGATAACGGATGTAATTGCTGATGATGGAGTCGTGTTCCCAATTCCCATATCCCCTGTTCCGATAATATCAATCCTGTATAAATCCCTCCGGGATTCTTCGGGGTCAACCCCTCCCGCTAATTCTTCTTCGACAAGTTCCATTCCTGTCTCAATTGATTTTACCGCTTCTTCTTTTGACATTGCAGGTCCTTTTGCAAAGTTTTTCGTACCATAATTGATTTTCTTATCTCTGAATCTTTGTGATTTGTCATTTGTAATTTGTAATTTACTTGCTACTCCCAGGTCAGCAACAACAACTTTTGCTCCGATATGTTTAGCTAATACATTTATCCCTGCTCCGCCTTTTATGAAATTATAAACCATCTGCAGTGTGACCTCTTTAGGATATGCGCTTACGCCCTCGTCGACAATCCCATGGTCACCGGCCAGGGTAAATATGGTTTTTTTCTCTAAAACCGGGTTTTCTTTCTCTGTAATTGCCGTAATTTGTTTGGCAAGTTCTTCCAGCCGTCCGAGGGAACCCTGAGGTTTTGTAAGATTATCCAGCCTGTTTTGTGTTTGTTTAAAAATATTTTTATCAAGAGGCTGAATATTCTTAATTTTTTCGTTCAGCATTTGGCCTCCATGTTGTATTCCTTTATGTCGAGAAACCAGTATTTCCAGAACCCCTCTTTTACTATTTTTGCTGTTTTGCTTAAGTTTATTTTTTTCTTGAAAATCGGACCGTCATAGACGAATGTATGAAATTCTCCGTTTTCGCCGCACGGGCAAATTCCCTTGTTTATTAAAAATTTCAGCGTGTTGTTATCGATCTTCTGTCCGATAAAATTTTCATCGAATAAATCATGTTTTGCACTTACAACAACCGTATTGAATTTCAGATTGATAAAATCGGAAAGAATATTTTCGGGTTTTAAATTCCATAAAGGTTCAACCGGAATTATTCCGATGTCTTTGCATACCCTTTCCACCCATTCCTTGTGTTCATCAAGATAGATATCTCCGAATACCATTCCTTCAATACCTTTTTCTTTTTTCAGCTCAAGTACTGCGGATTTGAATTCTTCCTCGTATTTTTTCATATCCGGACTTGTTTCTTTTTGAATAAGCGGAATGCCGATTGCTTCCGACTGAACCTGCATGAGTTTCTTTTCTATTCCGTGAAAGCATCCCCTCTGTGATTCTCTTGAAATAAAATTCAAGAGGCACAAAACCTGATGTCCTTCCTGTAATGCTTTATAATACGCAAAGCATGAATCCTTTCCCCCTGACCACGACGCAATAACCCTCATTTTACCTCCTGCTATAATGTTCATTACAGCTGATTACACAGATTTTGAAGAATGATTACACAGATACAGCAAGTCATGTACTAATCTGTGTAATCCCGCAGTTCAATCACTGTAATCAAGGGCTGTCCGCCGCGGCGGATACGGAGCCCTATTTTTTTATCAGTACCGGGTTCCCTGATATCAGGAAATATACTTTGTCCGAAAGTCTGGAAACTGCCTGATTTACATTTCCCAATACGTCCCTGAATTCCCTTGCAAGTTTGTTTTTGGGAACAATACCGTAACCCACCTCATTGGATACGATGACTGCATTTCTGTTTTTGTTTTTTATTTTTTTAAGAGTATCTTCAATCTCTTTAATTATGGTTTTTTCGGTTTTATTGGAAAGCATGCAGTTGGAAACGAAAATCGTTAGGCAATCAATCAATGCAGTGTTAAATTTTTCTTTAAGGATACCCGAGAGTTTGTTGCTTGTTTCCACTGTTTTAAAGCTTTTCGGTCTCGATTTTTTGTGTTTTTCGATCCTTTTTTTCATCTCTGAATCGCCGGGACTTGCAGTGGCAACAAAAATTACATTTCCGGACTTCTTAGCAAGTTCTACAGCAAAACTGCTCTTTCCGCTTTTTACCCCGCCTAAAATAAGTATAATCTTCCCCATATAAATACCGATCCCAACGATATTAACGGCCGATAGCAGCGATGAAATAACGATTTCGGCGATAATCTTTGCTTTATCTCTGTTATCTTCTTTTCATCGTTGTAATCAGCCTCTCTCCGTATCGTTGATATCGTTCTTTTTATCGCCGTAATCTTCCTTAATATTCTATTCCCTTCCGTGATTTTATACCTTTGTAATACGGATGCTTTACAGGACTCATATTTGTTATTAAATCGGCATATTTCAGTATTTTTTTATGTGCCCCCCTCCCGGTTATTATAATTTCCGTTTTTTCAGGTCTTTTTTTAAGCAACCCGGCAATTTTTGCAACATTAATGAATTTATCGCGAATAGCAATATTTAACTCATCCAGTATTAATAAATCATATTTTTCTTCCTTAAATATTTTTTTAATCAGAGCCAGAGCAGTTTTGCAGTCTTTCTTAATCTTTTTTATGTCTGCATTTTTGTAACAATACGGATGTTTTTGAGCAAACGAGTATAACTTGATTTTTGGAAGTTTTGACAGGATTTTTTGTTCGCCGTAAAAATTTCTGCCCTTAAAAAACTGTATTATACATACATTCATTTTATGGCCCAATGCACGTATCGCAAGCCCCACAGCCGCGGTGGTTTTGCCTTTTCCGTTACCGGTATAAATTTGTATCATGGTACTCTCCTGGTCAGTTACCCCGATTGTTTCGATAAATCGGAACAAGACATCGGGGTTATTTACTCGTCCCGATTCTATCGGGACTCCGTGAATAAAAAAAATCCGCCCCGATAATCTGAGGCGGACGTATTTCATATCCTCCCCTCGGAGTCTCTTGTAATCGATAGACCGGGCTTTACCGTTGCGGGGCAGCTTCCGAATTACACGGAATTCCTTCAATTACATATTAAGTCTGATTACAATGATGAACTAACGATACCAACGATACGTCTTTTTTATCGCTGATATCTTTTCTTTTATCACTGTTATTTATATGTATGTATGATACTAAATTAAATTTTATTTGTCAACCCCCCGCACCAGAACAAGTTCGGTGCGGGGTTAGCTCCGTATCGTGACGAAGTCTCTGGTACTGGGGCAACCCCATAAAGAATTATTCAAAAATCTTGTCCTGGTTTTCAGTCAAACTGTTTTTGTATTCCTTAAGTTTGATTACTGCCGAATACGGAACTTTTACCCTGCCCATTATTGCAGGAACTCCCGGCATTGGTCCGTGGCAGTCGGAACCTCCTGTAGACAATACTCCTAATTTGTCGGTCATTTTTTTAAGTTGTTTTGATTCCTCTGCCGAATGGCTGGTATGCCAGACCTCTATCCCTTTTAATCCTGATTTAATAAGCGATTTGATAAAGTTAAAATTTATTTTGTTAAAATGCGGATGTGCCAATATAGGTATTCCGCCTACTTTAAGAATCATTTTTATTGCTTCTACCGGCAATAATCTGAATTTTGGAACATATGCCGGTTTGCCTTCGCCAAGGTATTTATAAAATGCTTCCTGGTTATTTTTAACTATTTTTTTTTCCACAAGTGCCCTTGCAAAATGAAGTCTTCCGATTATACCTATACCTGCAATTTCAAAAAGTCTTTTTTCGTCAAGGGTAATTCCCAGATTTTTTAGTTTCTCTAAAATTTGATAAGCCCTTTGCTCCCTTGTTTTGGCAAAAAGTTCCAGTTTTTGCTGAAATGCCCCGTTTTCCCAGTTTATAAAGTATCCAAGGATATGTAATTCCTGCTGATAGGAATTTTTTACTTCAGCCGAAAGTTCAATCCCCGGTATTACTTCAATTCCTCTTTTAGAGCCTTCATTAATCGCTTCCGGAAGGCCGTCGGTAGTATCATGGTCCGTTATACTTACGGTTGTAAGCCCGATTTTCTGTGCATATTTTATGCATTCCGCAGGCGAAAAGGTCCCGTCCGAGAATGTCGTATGTATATGTAAATCAGCAAAAAGTGTACCCATTTTAAACAGCGCGAATTATCGCTAATCTAACGCTAATTTTCGCTAATTTTTTATTCGCGTGTATTCGCGTTTGGTTCATTGATTTGCGTATATTCGTGTTCCTCTACAGGAGTTCGCCGGCAAGTGATGCTAGGTTTGATCTTTCTGTTTTTTTGAAGGTTATATGCCCGAATATTTCCTGATTTTTAAATCTTTCTATAAGATATGTAAGACCGTTTGATTCGGCGTCAAGGTACGGGTTGTCTATCTGGTAAGGGTCGCCGGTAAGCACAACTTTCGTACCTTCTCCAGCTCTTGAAATTATTGTTTTTATTTCGTGCGGGGTCAGGTTTTGTGCATCGTCAATAATAATAAACTGTCTCGGGATACTGCGACCCCTTAAAAATGCCAGGGCTTCTATTTCTATTTTTCCGCTGTCAAAAAAGTATTGAACCTTATCTTCGGTGTTTTCGTCGGTGTTGCTTTTGTCGACAAGAAATTCCAGGTTATCGTAAATGGAACCCATCCACTGTGAGATTTTTTCTTCTTTTGTTCCAGGCAGGAACCCTATATCCTTTCCCATAGGTGTTACTGATTTTCCAACCAGAAGCCGTTTATAAATTTTTTCATCAATCGTTTTTTGAAGTCCCGCCGCCAGGGATAAAAGGGTTTTCCCGGCACCAGGCACTCCCATAAGAGTTACAAGCTGGATATTGTCGGATAATAACAGTTCCATCGCGAACTTTTGTTCTATGTTCAGGGGTTTAAGACCCCACACGGATTCTTCTTTATGGACAAGAGATACTAGCGATTTAGTTTTTGAATCGTACTTGGCAAGTGCCGACTTGGAGGATTTTGTACTATCTTTTAATAATGCAAATTCGTTTGGAATCATATGATTATTATTATTGCCGTCAATTTTGATTGTTTTTTCTTGATAAAATTTGTCGATAGTTTTCGACGGTATTATCAGTTCCTTCCATCCCTGATACAGGTGTTCCACCTGTATTTTTTCTTTTTCATAATCCCTAGCCGTAACACCAATTGCTTCGGATTTTATCCGCAGGTTAATATCCTTTGTGACAAATATTACATGTTCTCCTTTTTGTTGTCTTGCGTATGCAGCAGAAAGTATAAGATTATCCTTTCTCGAGTTTGAAAAATCATAAGGCAGATTCATTTTTTGCTCAAGGTCAATTAAGACAGTCCCGCCGTTTTCTAAATGCATTCCTTTGCTGAACTTGCCGTTTTTCCCAAGCTGATTTAACTTTCGGGATACGGCTCTTGCAGCCCTGCCTCTTTCGTCATGGAATCTTTTCAGATTGTCCAATTCTTCTATAACTGCCATAGGTATGACAATGGTGTTGTCCGCAAATGAGGTGAGAGATTCCGGGTCATGGATAAGAACGTTGGTATCAAGAATAAATGTTTTTTTTGCCATAACTTATTATGTATCTGAAACGTATTTACGAATAACGCTAATGATAACGAATAGCACGAATGGATTTTACCTGCCCCGTATAAAGCTTCGCTTTTGTACGGGGTGAATGAGAATCCGGAAGTGTATTCGTGTAGTTCGCTATTTTTCGACAGACTCATTATATAAAAAATTTTACATAAGGTCAAGAAAGTTTTTAGTTATATATGTAAAGGTTTTTTTAATTCCGGTTTTATCACTTTTATGCCGAATGTATCGAACATATCCGCTTTTTCGGTATGGACAGGCATTACGCATCCGGGGTTAACTTCTTTTATGAATCTTCTCAAATCTTTTTCGGAGATATGTCCCGACGTGTGGGCATATTTCATTTTTAAGCCCGCGAGGTCTATCCAGTTTTTAAGCTTGTCATGGGAAATTTCCATTTCCTCATTAAATGGTTCCGCTTTCCCGTAGATATATGTTCCGGGAACTTTTTTGTTTGCCGGAATAAACTGCAGCAATGTAAGCGGTCCGTTTGAAGTATATAAAATATATTTTCCTGAATTCTTTAATATTTCCTCCCTTCCGATAGGGCCCCAGATACAGTTTTCCGCCGGGATGGATATTGCCTTAAAAAACTCCTCGGCATTTTTTGATTTCTTTATGCCGCCGATAAGCCTGTTATAATCTTCGGTAGATTTCTGTGATGCTAAGATCTGTTTTGCAAGCAGTGTTCTTTGGTAGCCCTTTCTGTCGTGAGTAAATGTTTCAATGTATAGATTTTCATCTGCACATATGGTATTGCAGTATTTTTTGGAGGTCGTTTTCAGTTTCCCGCGGGATAGATAAATTTTAAAATCATTTATACCCGGTAAGCCCTCAACTATATTTTTAGGTTCGTTATAATTTAAATATAAGATGAAATACGCTTTTTTATCATCAAGAACAAGTGTCCTTCCTGTTTCTTTGGCAACACGTGCAAGTGTTCTGACTCTGTCAATATCGGCAGGAGACGCATCGTAAATTACCAGTCCTTTTTCTTTTTTTGTCAGTTCAGCAGCGGCCGAAAAGACCTCTTCTTCGGTTTCGAATGCTTTTTCTTCTTCGGTTCTTGAAAGACGTGTCCCCTCGGTTATTAAAATGTCTATTTTTTGTTTTAAAAGAGCTTTTAAGAAATGTTCCGTTTCTTTCTGCCTGTAACCGTGAAATCTGAAGTCACCGGTATAGGCAATCGTTTTATCCTTTGTATGAACCAAATATGCACTGGCGCCGATTACCGAATGGTCAACATCGAACCTCCGGACGGCTATATCCCTGCCTATTTTCTTTTCTTCATCTCTTTCCATAATACTGAAAGAATCCGGATGTACATCGCTTTCCCAGTTCTTGTTTATATCGCTTCTTAATTTAAGGAATTTTTTTGTTGCAGCTGACAGGTAGATGGGTATATCGGGTCTTACAAGTCCGAGGTATCCCGAATGGTCCAGGTGTCCGTGTGTTAATAATATGGCATCAATCTGCCGGTTTTCGGGAATCCCTTCGACCGTAAAATCGCCGTTTGGCTGGTATTTTATATTTAATCCGGTATTTTTATAAAGACCTTTTATTTCAGGAATAACATTTATTTTGCGGAGGTCATCGATATTTGCGGGACGTAAGAGCGGGAATTCAAAAAACTTATTTTCTCCCAGAAAAGACATTCCGAAATCGAGAAAAATTTTTGTATTGCCGGCTTCAAGCAGAATTTTATTTCCCCCGATCTCGTTCACACCGCCGTAAAAAGTGAGTTTTGTCATAGTCAATCTGCTCTATTTTTCTTAAATTATTTTTTGCCTGGTCATATTTGGTCCGTAAGTAACCGGTCATATCAAACTCTATCAACTCTGCCATAATTTCATTGATGATTTTTTTCATCTTGGTTACTTCATTAAAGTTACCGGCAGATGCTTCATTAACCGCCTTCCGGACCAGTTCTCCGGTTAAGTCACAAAGCCCCGCCAGATAAGAAACGAAGTCCAGATTAATTCCCTGGATTTTATCGATTTTTCTGTTTATCATAACCAAATAAAACATTTTTGCTTCCACATATTCCTCAACTGCCGCTCTGTAGCTGCCCTCTTCAGAAATCCGGTCATATCCGAATTTTTTTTCCAGTTCCCGGAAAATCTTTTCTATTTCAAGAAGTTTCTTATTGGCTTCATTGGTCCCGGCGCGGTGGAGAATAAAAATTATCCTTTTGGCATTATGTAAGGCATCATTCGATATACCGATAATCTGTTTTCTTTCGTCCACTGTTTTGCGGTAATCTTTCTTTAATTTCTGAAAAAACTTTTTATTAATCATAATAGTTATCCGTTATCAGTCATCTGTCATGCGTCATTTGTTATAAGTTATGTCAGCGGGTCGCCTTTGGCGAACCTCGCTCCAAATTGCATATGCAATTTGGAGCGGGTGATGGGAATCGAACCCACGTCTTCAGCTTGGGAAGCTGACATTCTGCCATTGAACCACACCCGCATATACATATTAAATTCCGGCGATGAACTGCTAAAGTAATGATAACAACGATAAACTGACGATGCCGGCGATACGGCTTTGCTTTATCTCCGCTATCTTCTTTTTATCGCTGTAATCGTGTTCTCCTTATCGCTGTAATCATGACTCTTATAATTATATCAGTTTATCTTATTTTTGTCCAGAACATTAATTTTTATATGCCGGATAAACTTTTTTGCCTCATCTTTTGTTTTTATCTTTTTTGTTACCTGTGCTTCTTCAAGTTTCCGGAGAATTTTGCCGACCGCCGGGCCTTCGGGAATTTTAAGTATTTTCATAATTTCAAAACCATTTAATAACTTTACAGGGAAAACTTTTTTCTTTTCATCGAAGTATTTAGCTAACAGTTTATTACCTATTATTTTATGAAGTGTTCTTATATTGCTTTTCGGGTAGGTATATGCATCGGTAACCGACAGTACAATGAGGTCAATTGCGTCGTTTCCGAGGTCTCTGAAATATCTCCACGCTGCTTTGTCGGTCAAACTTTGTGCAGATGTTAGGTTTCCGAGCCGCATGTGATGTTTGGTAAGGTTTTTAATGTATTTTATTTCGTCATTTGAAAGTTTTAACCGTTTACCAATTGCATTTATTATTTCAATGCCTATATCCTCATGTCCGAAGAACCTGAGACGGTTATCGATTTTTTTTGCAGCCCCGGTTTTTCCTATATCATGTAAAAGGACAGCAAGCTTCAGGAGAGTTTTTCTTTTTACTGATTTTGGTCCTCCAATCCTGTTTTCAAGATGCGAATTTATTCTCCCGGAGAACCTTTTGAAAACACTTTTGAAATTTTCCGAATAAAATTTTTCAAGAACTTTTAACGCATTAAAAGAATGTCCGAGAACCCCCAGTTTCGGGTAGTAACACCTGGCAGTATTTTTTGTCCGGACAAGTTCCGGAGTTAGTTCGTTAAGTATTCCTGATTGGTAAATTTTTACGATAGCCGGGTAACTGGCTGCTGATTCAAAAGTTAGAAATAATTCATTGCGTATTCTTTCCGGGGATACGGACTTGAGCCGTTTAGTATATTTTTTTACAAGTTTTTCGGTTCGGGGTTCAATTTTAAAATTCAGCTGTCCGGCAAAACGGTAAGTCCTGAGAATTCTCAAAGGGTCATCAATAAAATTTTTCTCTGAAATTGCCCTTATGTGTTTATGTTTTAAATCAGCCATTCCCCCAAAAGGATCTATTAAATTTGTAATTTGCCCGCCGCGGCGGGTGTAATTTGTAATTTGTAATGCTATGGCATTTATTGTAAAATCCCGGCGTGACAAATCTTCAGTAATATTTTTACCCTGTTTTTTGGAAAAATCATAAGTCCAGTCATCAGCAACAACACGGTAGATTTTTCGGTAGTCATCCAGTGTTATAAAGGTACCTTTTATTTTTTTGGCAAAAAGCTGTGCAGTTTTTTTAGCATTGCCTTCTGTTACAAAATCGATATCTTTGGATGTTTTGCGTAAAACCAGGTCCCTGATATAGCCGCCCACAATCCAAACAGAATTTTTGTTTTTTATAAATTTTAGTTTCTTAATCATAGTTTTTTCTTACTTACTCACTCGCTCACTTGCTTACTTGCTCACTGTCTTTATTGCCGATATAAGTTTTTGAGTATAAGAATTTTTTGGATTATTCATAATTTCCGTGGAATTCCCGCATTCAACAATTTCCCCGTTTTGCATTATTACGATTTCGTCCGATACCGCTCCCAGCAGATTCAGGTCATGGGAAATAATTATATATGATAATCCTAATTTTTCCCTCAACTCCAGGAAAAGATTCATAATTTGTGCCTGCACCGATATGTCGAGCGAAGAAACAGGCTCGTCTGCAATAATCAATTCAGGTTCACCGGCAAGTGCCCTGGCAATTGCTATCCGCTGTCTTTGTCCTCCCGAGAACTGATGCGGATATTTTTTTAATGAATCTTCGGGAAGCCCTACAAGCTCCAGTAGTTCTTTTGCCGGTATTATAGCATTTTTTTGTTTAGAACGTATTGCCTCAACAATAATTGTTTCTATGGAAAGTTTCGGGTTAAGTGATGAAAAGGGGTCCTGGAAAATCATCTGAACTTTTTTTGCAAGGTCATATTTTGAATAATCGGTAATTTTTTTATCAGATATGAATATCTCGCCGGTACTGTACTCCATAAGCCCGGAAATGATTTTTGCAAAGGTTGTTTTCCCGCTGCCCGATTCTCCTGCAATCCCGAGAATTTTTCCTTTTTCCAGTGTAATAGATACATCCTTTACCGCATTTACGAGGTTAGTGGAAGAATCGACGAGAAAATTTCTTTTAACCCCGAAAACTTTATTCACATTTGCTGTTTTTAAAATCGTATTATTCGACATATAATTCATTACCTACATATACGGAACGGTAAAGCCTTTTCATAACACTGCTTTTTAACTGAATACAGACATGATTTATCGTATCATGGTGTTTATTATCTTCCGTTGTATCGTGAATTATGAGAAAATCGGTAAGGTATATTGCATATTTTCCGAGAGCCCCCACCATCAGCCTTTCCGGTGAATTAACAGCCGGGATTTCCTGTGTGATATCTTCAAATGTCCATTCCGGCTTAACCGGTGCAGGATTTTTCTGTTTGGCAATTATACTTAATTTTTTTCTGCTGATTTCACTGTCTAAAAACTGTTTAACGAATTTTTTTGAGACAGCCATACTGGCTACAACCTTTTCTTTTTTTATAAGTTTTAACCTGTTTAAAGTTGTATCAAAAACAAGTTTTGTTGTTAATATATCCAAATGCCCTGCAAGTAATCTCTTTTTTTTCTTTAGGCTTTTGTACTGACGCGATAGCGTTTTGTTTTCTTCGTCTACCTGTGGAAGCATATCATCTTTTATTGCCGAGTAATCGCCGCTGACAGACTTTTTTAGGGCTGTTTCGTATTTATTCTGATTTACAAGCATAGAAAGATGCTTGTTTAAATCGGTTATTTCACCTTTCATTGCTTTAGTGTGGTCCGGAAGTTCCATATGAATAAAAATGAGAGTACATAACAACAGTATAAAAAATATACGTAGTATAATTCTGAAAAATTTAAACAAGGTGTCCCTCCGGTTCAATCCGCCTATGCAGAAACATATCAACTCTGGTAGATGGATACTCGTCCTCCGCTTTCTGCTTCGGCGGATTTACGCTCACCAAGTAAAAAGAGTCCCCTATATTATAATGATAGAGCTTCAATAGATATATATCTTTGTTTTTTTGAGTTTAATGGTATTATAAACATATTCCAGGTCTTCGGTATCCAGACGTATACATCCGTGTGAAACAGGCCTTCCAAGAAACTCTTCCTTTTTTGTACCGTGAATTTTATAACCGAATCCCATATCCAGGGCATATTTTCCAAGTTCTCCCTCAACCCTTCTTGAAGGATCTCCTATGGGAGGTATTTCTTCATTATCTTCAACAAATGCCCAGTCGGGTTTTATCCATACAGGGTCCTTTGTTTTTTTACTTATGGTAAAGATTCCTCTGGGTGTACCGAATTCCCATGTTCTGCCTGTTTTTTTATCTCTAAGAACACCTCCTTTGCCTACGGAACATTTGGCTCTATATAGGATTTGCCCTTTTTGTTTTATATATAGTATATTTTCCTTTGTATCTATAATAATATATTTTTGGTTGTCAATAAGTTCATTTATTTCCCTTGAAATCAGTAAGATATCATTTGATAAATTGATATTGTTTTCGATCAGATTTTTATTTTTTTCAATCAACTCAAACTGTTTGTTTTTTAATACTGACGATTGCTTTGAAAGTTTGTTTTTTTCTTTTTTTAACTGATGGATTTGTGCTTTCAGACCGGCTATTTTTTTCTTTATTATATTACGTTCACTTTTTACCGCGAGGAAGTCAAAAATATCAAGAGCCGTAAGTAGTGTGAGCCCGAGAAAAGCCAGTATAAAAAGAGTTTTCAGTAGAGATAAGAATTTTTTTAATATTTTCATGGATTAAAGCATCTAAGTTTTTTACTGCCGGTTTCTTCCAGTTCCGGGTATGTATTTATACATTTTTCAATTTTGCGGCTGCATCTGGGATGAAACTTACATCCCGAAGGCCCTCCATGGAGGGCTAAATCGGGAACTGTGCCCGGTATAGTATTGAATCTGGTTAATTTCTTGTGTGCTTCAGGTATTGCTGCCAATAATGCTCTTGTATAAGGATGTTCCGGATTTTTCAATATTTCCGTTGTGTTGCCCTGTTCGACTATTTCTCCGGCATATAGTACGGCTATTTTATTGCAGATATCGGATATAATCCCGAAGTTATGAGTAATAAATATTATTGTCAGATTAAGTTCTTTTAAGAGTTTTTTAAGAAGTTCAAGGATTTCCTTCTGTATGGTTACATCCAGAGCAGTAGTCGGTTCATCAGCAATAAGGATTTCCGGATTTGCAGCGAGTGCTATTGCTATCATTATACGCTGTCTCATGCCGCCCGAGAGCTGGTGCGGATAAGAATTTTTAACCCTTTCAGAATCTGTTAACTGTACCATTTCCAGAAGCTGCGTGATTTTGTCTTCCGGGAACTCCTGTCCGTGTATTTCAAGGGTTTCCCTTATTTGTTCTGAAATTTTTATTACCGGATTTAGTGAGGATAAAGGGTCCTGAAAAACTGTACCGATTTTAGAACCGCGTATTTTCTGTAATTCATTTTTATCAAGTTTGAGAATGTCTTTGTCATGAAAAAATATCTGTCCGTGTGATATTTTCGCTTCTTTAGGTAAAAGATTCAAAACAGAAAGTCCTAGTGTCGATTTCCCGCAGCCGGATTCGCCTACTACCGCAATAGAATCATTTTTATCCAGGGAAAAAGATACATCCCTAACAGCAGGAACTGCTTTTTTATCCGTAGAATACTCAACTGATAGATTCTTAATATCCAATATTTTCATAAAAATACTGATAACAACGATAAACTACCGATTCCAACGATACACCTTTATTATTTATCTCCGCTATCTTCTTTTTATCGCTGTAATCGTTCTCTTTTTATCTCCGTTATCTTCTGTTTATCGCCGTAATCATGTTTCTCTTGGGTCAAACACATCCCGCAAACCTTCACCCAGAAGATTCCATCCGAGAACCGTTATTAAAATTGCAAGTCCCGGAAAAAGTGAAAGCCACCATGCTATATGTATATAATCCTTACCGCTTGTTAAAATATTTCCCCATGACGGCGTCGGCGGCTGGACTCCCAAGCCAAGAAAAGAAAGCCCGGATTCTGTAAGAATTGCACCTCCGACACCCAGGACAGCAGCCACTATGATAGGTGCTACCACATTAGGCAGAATATGAACAAAGATAATTCTTTTTTGCGTTAAACCCAGCCCTTTGGCTGCTGTTATGAAGTCCCGTTCTTTTATGGAAAGCGTTTCACCGCGTACTAACCGGGATAATCCCGTCCATGAGGTAAGCCCGATTACAATCATAACATTATAAATGCTGGGCTCCAGAAAGGCTATAACCATCAGAATCAGGAAGAAAGCCGGAAAACAAAGCATAATATCAACAAAACGCATGATTATCATGTCTGTTTTCCCGCCGAAATATCCTGCAAAAAGCCCCAGGAGTGTACCTATAATTACGGAGATTCCTACAGCAACAATGCCTACAGATATGGAAATCCGTGCACCATATACCATCCTTGTAAAAAGGTCTCTGCCGATTTCATCGGTACCCAATAGATGCTTTACGGACGGCGGCTGAAGCCGCTCTAAAATATTTGCTTCTGTCGGGTCATGCGTGGAGATCATCGGAGCAGAAATTGCCGTTAATAATATCAGAAGTATTATTATAATACCCCCCACTGCCAGTTTATTCCCCAAAAATTTTTTAAAATATAATTTAAACATAGTTTAAAAGATGCTTATATGTTGATATGCTGATACGTATATACGTGAAAACCATGCCACCGTATTTCTGTCATATTTCCATATCACCATATAAACGTATCAACGTATTACCCATATCGTATACGGGGGTCTACATAAGCATATGTTACGTCTGCGATTAAGTTGCCGAGAAGCGTCAGAACCGCAACAATTGTTCCTACACCCATAATAGTTGAAAAGTCTCTTGCCATTATTGCTTCATATCCCAGCCGTCCCATTCCCGGCCATGCGAATATAGTTTCAAAGATAAATGATCCGCCGATTAATTCCGGCAGAGTAAGCCCGATAATAGTTATTATAGGTATAAGAGCATTCCTCAAAGCATGTTTGAATATAACGGTAGTTTCAGGCAGACCCTTCGCCCTTGCTGTCCTTATGTAATCCTGATGCAGAACCTCAAGCATTGCAGATTTTGTATATCTCGACATCGCAGCCAGTCCGGTAAATGCCGATACGAAAACAGGAAGGGCCAGGTGTTTTGCAATATCCGTAAATTTTTCCAGCAGTGTAAGGTCATTAAAATTTATCGAACGGAATCCTGAAATAGGAAACCACCCGAGGTTCAGTCCGAAAAGAATCATTAAAAGTATTGCAAGCCAGAATGTCGGAACCGAAAAACCGATAAATACGGTAACAGTAGTAATCTTGTCAAAAAGAGAATCCTTTTTTACTGCAGAAAAGACCCCTATGGGAATTGTTATTATAAAGATAAGAATTATAGAAAGAAAATTTAAAAGCAGAGTTGCCGGCAGACGTTCAATAATCTTTCCTATGACAGGTCTGTCATCCTTAAAAGATTTACCGAAATCAAGTTTTATTATACGCTTAAACCATGACAGGTATTGTATATGCATGGGTTTGTCCAGTCCGTAGAGTTTTACCAGCCGTTGTCTTGCTTCCACTGTAATTTTCTGGTTCATATCGGTAAGAACATCCGTAGGTTTTCCCGGCGAAAGATGCATAACAAGAAATGTAATTATTGTTATACCTATAAGAACGGGTATTGTAAGTAAAAGTCGTCTAAATATATAAGTAATCATAAGTATTATTTTATAAAATTCGGTTGATTGTTTAATATAACAATTGGTATTATTTCATAATCAAATACAGTTTTATCATCAATCTTTTTTACGATAAGTTCTACAATTTCCTGTTCCCGTTTCTGGCGGTCAAAAACCAGTTCTCCTAAACTATAAAAAATCAGGCTGTTTTTATATTCTTCCATCGGCTGGATACAATGCGGATGGTGTCCAAATACCACATCTGCACCGCTGTCAACAGCCAGATAAGCAAGTTTCTTCTGACGTTCGTTAGGTTCTTCTGCAAGCTCTTCTCCCCAGTGAAAAGTAACCAAAAGTATATCCACCCTTTCTTTTGTTGATTTAATAACTTTAGGCAAAAGGAAACTGCTTGCCCATGAAACTCCCGGCCTGTTAACAGCTGCAATATTCCCGCTTACTATATCACTAAAAGAGAGGACTCCTACAACAATCCCGTTTTTTCTGATTATAGCAGGTTTATATGCCTCATTTTCATCCTTGCCTGCACCGACAGTCATTATATTTTCTTCTTTTAAAACTTTGATTGTTTCCAATAATCCCTTTTCACCGTAATCAAAACTATGATTATTGGCAAGTGTAACAACATCAAATCCTGCTTTTTTTAATGAGACAGCAAAGACCGGAAGATTTTTAAATGTAAATCTTTTTTTACGTTTTTCTTTTGAATTTGTCAAAGCTCCCTCAAGATTTCCTATTACAATATCAGCTTTATTAAAAAAACCGGTTACTTTCTTAAAAGGATAATCAAATCCTTTTTTTCTGAGAAATCTGTCGTATTTATATGAACTATCGCCGCTGACACCCGGCTGAATATCGCCGGTAAGGATGATTGTAATTGACGGTGTAACTGTTGATTTAACTACTTCCTGTGCATTTAAAAAAGAAATTGCCGTTAAGAATAAAACACATATACAAGTTTTCATATTATTGCTGTAGTTTGTGGCCCGAGATATACCACTCACGGCGGTTCCAGCCGATCCCTGCAGGTGCCACCTCCGGTCCTATAATTTTTTTGTGTATTACAGGCAATACATCAGGCACATATAAAAATGTATACGGCTGGTCCTCGGCCAGTATTTCATGTATTCTTCTGTAAATTTTCTGCCTTTTTTCCAAACTGAATACCCTTCTTCCTTTTTCCAGAAGCCTATCAACCTCTTTATTCTTATAGGATACGAAATTATACTGTCTTTCTTTTATCTGTGACGAATGCCAGAGCTGAAACTGGTCAGGATCCTGTGCGAGATTCCATCCAAGAATAGTAGCATCAAAATTTTTCTTATCAATGTATTGATGTAAAAATGTCGACCATTCCAGAATCGTGATATTAACTTTTATACCCACTTTTTTAAGATGTGACTGGATAAGTTCTGCTGCAATCGCCCGTGATTTGTTCCCATGGTTTGTAATAATGGTAAATTCGAATTTTTTACCGTCTTTATCCAGCCAGCCGTCATTATCGGTATCACGCCATCCGTGTTTCAGGAAAATCTGTCTTGCTTTTTCCGGACTGTATTCAAAATCCTTTACATTGGGATTGTAAGCCCATGATGTCGGTAGAAACGGCCCTGTCGCCGAAACGCCGTAACCGAGTAAAATCCCGTCAATTATTTCCTTTTTATTTATTGAATGTGCGATTGCCTGTCTTATTTCTTTATGTTTAAAAAGAGGGTTTAACAGATTATATCCGAGATATGCATATCCGAAAGAAGGATATTTAAATTTATTGTAGTTTTCAAAAAAACTCGGATATGCATTATACTGGTCGGGTGTTAATTCCATAATATCAATGGTTTCATTTCGCAATTCCAAAAACTGTACCGCCTGGTCAGGAATAATCCTGTAGATATATTTTTGTATGTTCGGAGGCCCTCTGAAGTAATCCGGATTTGCTTCAAGTACTATTTTTTCATCTGTTTTCCACTCAACAAATTTATATTTTCCCGTACCTATTGGTTTTCTGTTTGCCGGGTGTGTATTAAAATCGCCATTTTGGAAGACATGTTTCGGTATCATGCCCATACCCCATGATATAAGTGCAGGCGAGAACGGTTCTTTGTAAGTAATCCTTATTTTATAGGGATTTATAATTTCGAATTTTTTAACCAGTTCGAAATCAGCCGAATATGGAGTTTTGGATATCGGGTCGATAAGCCGTTCATATGTAAACTTTACGTCTTCCGCTGTAAAAGGTTTGCCGTCGTGCCACTTTATGTTTTTTCTTAAATTGAAAATGATAATTTTGCCGTCATCAAGTATTTCCCAGGATTCGGCTAAATCCGGAACTATATTTATATTTTTATCATATTTTACAAGTCCGTCGAAAATTAGGTCATTTATATCTCCGGATGCCGAATCGGAAGATAAAACGGGATTAAGGTATGATGCATCGCCTATTGAGGATTCGATATAATGGTTGGGATATTCCCTGGTTTTTTCCGGACCCTGGCATCCGCAAGTCAAACAAAAAACAAACACAAGTATGCGATACCGGTGATAAACGGCTGATAGCAGCGATACGTCCTTAAATTTGTAATTTGTAATTTGTAATTTGTAATTTGTCATCCGCTATATCACTTCATAATGACCGTTACGGATTTATCGAAATTAAATAATTTCTTGCAGGTTGTTTTTATATCTTCAATAGTTACCTTATCTATATCTTCAAGATATTTTTGGTCATACTCATAACCTTTTCCGATTATTTCCCACCAGGTAAGATACCATGATTGTCTTTGAACCGTGCGGTGGTCAAGTATATAGACACCCTTCAGATATGTTTTTGCATTTTGCAGTTCGTCGTCATTTATTTCATTTAATTTTTTTATTTCCTTCTTTAATATACTTTCTACGGTATCAAGGTTTTTCTTGGAAGTTCCTGCATATAATACGAACGCACTCGTTTCTTTTCTTGTCGGATAAAATGAGTTTGCTTCGTATACCAGTCCGATTTCTTCCCTTAATGCAGTAAAAAGCCGCGAACCCATACCTCCGCCCAGAATAGTATTGATTACTTTGATTACCGCATATTCCTTTCCGCTTCCGTCAGGTGCCGGAAAACCTGTAAATATATAAGCCTGATGAAATTTTCCTCTATGAACTGATCTTGTTGGTTTAGACCGGCTGTTGGCCTGTTTATGTTTTTCGTGGTCCGTTTTATCTTCACCAATGATTTTTATATTGGCAAAGTGTTTTTCGACAGTCAACCCGGCTTCTTTAAAGTCTATATCGCCTACTATGGACAAAATCATATTTTCAGGCCTGAAGTTTTTTCTGTAGTTATCGGGGATTTCCGAAATTTTTATAGATTTGATGGTGTTCTCATAACCCACAACAGGTCTATGGTAAGGATGATTTTTAAACATCGATTCGTTAAACAGGTCATAATTAACCTGAAATATACTGTCTGCTTTGGCTTTTATACCCGCAATTGTTCTTATTTTTTCCTTTTCAAACTCCTGTTCCGGGAATGAGGGATTTTTTACTATATCGGCAAAGATATCAAATGATGTTTTGAAATTATATGACGGCACGACCAGATAAACTTCGCTGAAATCATTCGAACATGCTGCTGATATGGTTGCGCCGAGCGATTCTGTTTCAAGTGCGATTTTTTCTGCTGTGCGGTTGTCGGTACCTTTTGGCAGTAATATGGAAGTCAGATGTGTTATACCTGCTTTTTCATCGGATTCATTTAAAGTTCCGCCTTTAACAAATAAAGTTGCAGTGACCAGTCCGACTCCCTTTTTTTCCAAATGAATAAGTGTAAATCCGTTTTCAAACTGTACCTTGTTTGGCTGAGAATAGAGGCAGATAGCAGATAACCCGTCTGACCACAGCGAGGCAGGCAGATAGCAGATAGCAGATAAGATAATGATTTTCATAGTTTTTATCATAGAACTTTAGAACTCAAGAACATAAGAACGCCGTTTTCAGTTATTTACTGCTTTTTTCCGGCATCATTATAACTGTTGGTATGTTAGGAAATACCAGGTATTTGGAAAATACCTTTTTAATGTCAGCCGGTTTAAGTTTATTGATATTTTTTATATATTTCATGGGTATTTTTTTGTTGCCTACTGCCGCATAAAATCCCAGTTCGCCTGCTTTGCCGTCCGGTGTATGAGTTTCCAGAAGTTTATCTCTTATAAGAAGCGCTTTTGCCCGCTTAAGTTCTTCTTCCGTCACATGCGTCAGTGTAATATCGACAAGCTCTACTAAAATTTTATTTAATAGTGATGAAACATTTTCCGGTTTACATGAAGCATAAACATAAAACAATCCGGGCCCTCTGTGTGTTGCAAATGAACATGAAATACCGTAAGCAAGGTTGGTTTCTTCGACAAATTTTCTATACAGCCGTGACGCCAGGCCGTTCCCCAATATATAAGCTGTAAGGTCAAGCGAATACTGGTCGCGGCTTTTTATGTCTGCGGCAGGAAATCCTATCAGTATATATGAATGCGCTACATCACGTTTGATGATTTTTTTTGATGTTTTTAACGGTTTTTCGGAAATAGTTATTTTTGGGGCATCGGGTATGGCAGTAGTTTTAGATAGTTTACCGAAGCTATTCTCCAGAAAATCCAGAACCTCTTTTCTCCGGAAATTCCCTGATATAACTACAAAAATATTTTCCGGAATATAAAATTTTTTATGAAATGCCAGTAAATCGTCTCTTTTTAAATTCGAGACAACTTCTTTTGTTCCCAACACACGCTGTGTATATGGTGAGTCGCGATAAACCTGTTGATAAAATTCTTCAAAGAGCTGGGAATGAGGATCATCATCACTTCTTTGTATTTCTTCAAGAACTACAAATCTTTCATTTTCCATTTCTTCAGCCGGGAATTCAGGGTTAAGAACGGCATCTGAAAGGATTTCAGCTGCCTTTATGCAATACTTACTCGGTACGATTGTATAGAAATATGTAAAATCCTTTGAAGTTGCCGCATTAATGACTCCGCCCAGTTTTTCTATTTCCGGAGCTATTTGTTCTCTGGAACGGTTTTTTGTTCCTTTAAAAATTACGTGTTCAATAAAATGCGAAATGCCAAGGATATTCTTATTTTCATCTGCTCCGCCTGCACTCACCCATATTTGTATAGCTGTCAGGGCAGACGAAGTATCGTAATTAAAGATTACATTTATTCCGTTATCCAGTTTATTATAGGTAACCCGGGTTTCACTGTTAAGGTGTTTTGGATGTAAAAAGAAAGTGATTAACAGAAATACAGAGATTACGGAAGTAAACAGCAGATGCCGGCGATGCACAGGTAGTATCATTTTCGTTCCACCAATATTATACTTCTTCGCAGTTTGTGGTTATTTCCTTTTTTTCTTAGATTTCTTTTTTGCTTTTTTCTTTATTTTCTTTATCTTTTTTTTCGCTTTTTTCGCCTTTTTTGCTGCCCTTACCGGTTTAGCCGCTGCCATCACTGAAGATATAACCTCCATAGCTTTCTCGGCTTTTGTTCTTTCGGCAACGACAAAAACAACAACATCCTTTTTTGTACATCCAAAAGCTTTTTCAATATCATTTTTTTCGGCAACAATTATACCGTATCGGGGCAGTTCATCGGTTGATATAAAACCCGGTATTCCTGCTGCATCAGAAATTTTTTTCTGTAAATTGTCAGACAGCCGTTTGTTTTTTACCAGCAGTCCGGTTTTTCCGACAACCTTTACTCCCAGTGCAACATTACCCGACGATATAGAATTTTTTACGACATGGGAGTCAGTATTCCTCAAAATCTGTGTAATATCTTTTACCATATCTCCCCCCTTGTTCACTTCGCGAAAGAATACGATGATACGGAAATACGGTGATACGGTTGAAGGTTTTTACATACCTGCCCGACTGTCTTGGTCAGGCGGGTCTACGTATCAGCATATCAACATATCAACGTTCATTCATTTGCGTTCTTCTAATTAGATTGCTGTTGTCAGCAATGTTTCCGTACTGGCAATGCCCGGGGTTTTGCGTATCTTATTAACTACAAGGTCCGCCAATTCCTGGGGATTACTAGCTTCAACGTCTATAACCATATCCCATCTTCCCAATACCGCACTTATATGAGTAATACCTTTTTTATTTCTTAATTTATCAAGCGCCTGTTTTTCTTTACCTGCAGTAACTTTAACCAATACAAGTCCAGAAGCTATCGCCATTTTCATCACCCCCTATTCGCTCCGCTCACACGCGAATTGTCGCTAATCGAACGCAAATATTCGCGAATATTCGCGTTGTTTCTCTATTTGCGTGTATTCGCGGTTATTCCGATATCGACAACAAAGATTTTACCGGAGTATTTTTTACCATCTTTCACAGTTAATCCCTTTTTAATTGCTGCCATAGTAACGGTAGTTGATGCTTTTACGGCGGATCCCAGATTTAAACCGGTATCTGCATCTATACCTGACGGGATATCAACCGAGACAACAGGCTTCCCGAGTGAATTTATTTTATCAATAACATTCTTATATGATTCCCGTATTTTTCCTTTTGTACCGGTACCCAATAAAGCATCAACAATCAGGTTGGTTTTTGCCAGAGTATCGAAACGAATCGAATTTGAATTGATAACAGGGATTTTCATTCTTTGAAGTATATTTAAATTTACAAGCGCATCACCCGAATATTTGTTTTTGTTCTGCATTGTAAAAACTTTCACCTTTACGTTATTATTGAAAAGATGCCTGGCAATCACGAATCCGTCTCCGCCGTTGTTTCCGCCTCCGGAAAATATAGCCGCATTTTTAGGGCGATATTTTTTCAAAATGATATCCGCAGTATTTTTTCCTGCGTTTTCCATCAATATAACGGAAGGTATTAAGAATTTATCAACGGCAATCCGGTCAAAATTCCGTATAACTGACGATGATACTATTTTGCATCTCTTAGTATTTCTGCACATATTTCAGGTAAAAGAGGCTGAATGTGGAATCCGGACCCGGATTCAAAACCCATAGTTTCGGTCATTTGGGGATATACTTCGATATGCCAGTGAAAATCGTTATGAATTGTTTCCCAGTAACCCTGTTTTTTTCTCATGTATGGTATAGTATGCAGTACGTAATTCAATGGCGGGTCGTTTAGAGCGACTGATATCTTGCCCAGCGATGCTTTTAAAATTTGTGCAAGGTTTTTCAGGGATGATTCGTTTTCAGCACAATAGTCGGCATTATGTTTTTTCGGCAATATGAATAATTCAAACGGGAATTTTGTTGCAAACGGCACAAACGAAATATAATCTGCATTCTCTTCTATGATTCGTTTTACATCTCTTTGTTCCTGACGAATAATATCGCAAAAGAGGCATCTTTCTTTGTATGCGAAATATTCCCTTGAAGATGTTAATTCTTCTTTTAGTATTTTCGGGGTTAATGGTAGAGCAGCAAACTGTGAATGAGAATGTCCGATTCTATAAGGCGATTTTGGTCTTTGATTTTTAAATATTAAACCATAACGTAAGCGGTCGTCATTATCAAGGTCACGTAGCCGTATCTGATAAACTTTTAAAACAAGCACTATTTGTTCGATAGGCAAGTCACAGATATTTTTTACGTGCTGCGGTGTTTCTACAATAAGTTCGTGTGCACCTATGTTGTTCATCAGGTCATAGATTCCATGACCTTCTTTGCCTATATCACCTTCGATTTTGAATGCTGCTGCTTTGGACGGCACGACCCTAACCTGCCAGCCCGGTGTGTCCGGCTGTGTGCCTGGTTTTCTTATTGCATATATTTCCGGAAGAGTATTTTTTTCGTTTTTTTCACAAAAAAAACATCCGTTGGTAGTTTTCTTTTGGAAAGGATTCAATGATTCCAGAAACTTTTCCTTGCTCCGCATTCCCGTTATAATCCATTTTTGTGTTATTAAATCCCGTCGTAACTCAGGCATATTTTTATCCTCGATAAAAACGCAAATATCCGCAAATATTGATTTGCGGCAATTCGTAATACCAAAATTATATAAATTTTTTCTAATTATGTCAATTTTATTTAACTACTGATACCAACGATAAAAATAAAGATTACGGTGATACATCTTTTCATTCTTATCAGCGTATCAACGTGTTTCCATTGTATTTCAACTGTGTTTCCACCGTGTTTCTATCGTATTTCTATTGTGTTTCTACCGTGTTCCCAATATATTTCGTATCAACGTATTTCCGTATCACCGTTTGTTTGCCTCAATGTGAGCCAGACGCAGAGGTTCCGGTATACGGTATTTTGTAAGGCATCCGAAGATTATATCCGCACTGATGCGTATACCTATTTTATGTCCCTGTGAGATAAATATGGGTTTTGTAAATTTTTTTGAGCGCATACAGATACCAATAAGAGTTCCTGCATCATCTTTCAGGAAAGTATATGCACCCTTTAACCCAGGAGGAGGCTCCTCGTAATTACCGTATAAAAGCGATTTAGCACAGCCGATACACGGTTTATCGATTATGACACCCATGTGTGATGCTATCCCTATGCCTCTCGGATGAGCTATTCCCTGGCCGTCAAATATAAAGACATCGGGTTCCGTTTTTAACTTTTTGATTGCTTCCAATAAAACAGGCCCCTCTCTGAAAGAAAGATATCCGGGGATATATGGAAATGTAAATCCGCCTTTATATTTAATCCTCACAGTTTCTAGAATTTTTAAAGTAGAAAAATCCAAAACGACAATTGCAGCATAAACCCCCACACCAATAGACTTATCATTGTTGCGGGGGTAAATCCTGGGTGAATACGAAACATCACAGCCTGCAACGGTTTTTATTTGAGATATGTCCTCAAAATCACTTTTTAATACCACTTTGCTTATAAGGTTCTGCTGAATGATTTTTGCCTTCCGGATATCATCCGGCATCTCAAACTTATTTTTTATCTTCATAAAAATATGATTACAGCGATAAACGGCCGATACCAGCGATTTTAACATCTGATACCGGCGATGAATCCGCCGGCTGGCGGACCGATTCCAGCGATACGGCTTTGCTTTATCTCTGCTATCTTGCCCTGAGCTTGTCGAAGGGCTACAGCTCCTGTCTCCATCCCCGTGTTAGTCCATAGTCGTCTGCCGATTTTAAAGCAGCATTATATTCTTTTTCTGTAATTTTTCGCGTTAATTCATCAAAATCATCCGCATGATTTGCCCGCCGAAGGCGAGGCTCGTTAAAGGCGGCAGGATGATACTGTGCCATAATACTCATATATGTTTTTTTGGATATTTCTTCCGAAATAAATTTAAATACCTTTTCGGAACCGGCAATATTTTCCGGCAGGACCAGGTGTCTTATTAAAAGGCCTTTTGTTGCGATACCGTTTTTTACCTGCAATTCTCCGACCTGTCTGTGCATTTCCTTTAGTACCTGTTTATTGTATTCCCAGTAATCCGGGGCATTCGAATATTTTTCTGCCATTTTGTTATCCGAGTATTTTGCATCCGGCATATAAATATCTACAATACCATTAAGTAATTTTAACGTATCCACTTTTTCATAGCCCCCGGAATTATAGACAATAGGAATTTTTAGTCCGTCTTTTTTTGCCGTTACAAGTCCTTCAAGTATTTGCGGGATAACATGAGTAGGTGTTACAAAATTTATATTATGTGCATTTTGTTTCTGCAGATATATCATTATTTCTGCCAGCTTTTTTATACTGATTTCGTTGCCGTGGTTAAGCTGGGATATCGGGTAATTCTGACAGAATACGCATTTTAAATTACATCCGGTAAAAAAAATGGTACCGGACCCGTTATATCCGGAAACAGGAGGTTCCTCCCCAAAATGCAGGTTATATGACGAAACTTTCGGATTTTTTCCGATTTTACAGAAACCAAGTTCATTTTTAAGACGGTTAACCTTACAGTTTCTTGGACATATAGTACAACTTTCAAGGAGTTTTGAAAAGTCAGCCATATGAATTAGGTTTTTCCCCCGCATCTGCTGCGAACAGGCGGAAGGGTCATAAAGAAAGCGAGATAATGCCGGCAATAGAAATAAACATAAGCAGAGCAAAAACTAAAGATATGATTATAAACGGTGAAAGAACCACAAATACACTTTTTGCTGTAGAAAAGCTGTAAAGTATTTTAATTGAATTTATAACTAAATAAATAGACCAGGCAAATAAAATCATAGTTGCCAGGCAATTAAATACCGGTCCGATGAATTTACCTATTATTGCCGAAGGAATTAGTAATAATAACGGTGCAAGCGAAAAATTCAGAAGTATAAAGAGCGATATAATATTTCCTCTTCCCTTAAGCAGTTCTGCCACGAAGTGGAATTCACATGAAAAAGCTGCCAAAAACAAAAGATTTATTATCAAACTAAGCAATAGCGTCAAAATAACGGTATTTTGGCCGGTATTAAATAAGATAGAATTTGAAATTATGAAACTGAAATTTGCAAAAATAAAAATGATAAATCCGAGCAATACCGGCCGCTCGATAATAATTGAATCGATAGTTTCTTTTGGTTTATCTAACAATGATAAGATAAATTCGAATTGCCTCATTTCATTAACGCTAATAATCGCGAATCAAATCCGCCCGCTCCGCTCTTGCTTAAGCGAGGCGAGTCGCGGCGGACGAATATTCGCGTTGCCTCTCTATTTGCGTGTATTCGCGTTCGTTACTCCAAAATGTACTCAAATCTTATGCTTGTCTTAGGGACGATTTTTGAAAATAGTTTTTCTTCAAATCCTGACGGGATAAAATCAAATATTTTTTCCCATTGTTCCGCATCGGATATTATTTTTACGTCACCCTTTAAATTTGCCAGTTTTTTTGCTTCTTCAACCGCTTTATCGAAACCGCCGAGTGTATCGATGAGTCCGGCTTTTTTTGCCTGCATTCCGGTAAAAATTCTTCCGTCTGCTAATTTACGTGCTTTATCTTCTTCCAGTTTCCGTCCGGTAATTACGGCAGATAAAAACTGTTCATAAGCATCGTTAATAAGTTCCTGCAGAAGATTTCTTTCCTCGGGTGTCATATCCCTTGAGAAATTTCCAATATCCTTATGTTTACCGGATTTAATTGTTTCTATTTTTACTCCTATTTTTTTCATCAGCTCGGAAAAATTGCCTAATTCAAGAATAACCCCTATTGAACCGGTAAGAGTTCCGGGATTGGCCACTATTTTGTCGGCTGCAGCAGCAATATAATATCCGCCTGATGCAGCAATATCTGAAAGAGAAGCAACAACAAATTTTCCGTTTTTTCTAAGTTTTAGTACTTCTGAATAAATTTCCTGAACCGAAGCGACAGTTCCGCCCGGGGAATTAATCCTTAGGATAACTGCTTTTACTGATGCTTTTTCGTTCAGGTTTTTTAAGCGTTTTACAATCTTATCGGAATCCCGTGAGAATAAATCGGATGAGGACATAGATGTCCGTATAGGTCCGTAAATATGAACAACTGCGATTTTGTTTTTCGAAATCTGGATAGCGGGTTTTTTTGATTTTTTGGATGACGGCTGTGAAATAACAATCCAGATTCCAAAACAGACAGATATGAAAAATAGGATTGCAATAAATGTTGCCAGTTTATTTCGTTCCATACGTATTTACCCTCGCACCAATAGATTGACCGTTGGTGTGGGGGTGTACCTCCTTTCGGATTTTTTTTGTTTCTTTTTTGATTTCTTCATAATCAACCTTGTATCTTTCAGCAATTTTTTTAAAACTATCTCCGCTTCGCCTTCTTTTTATAATATCATCCAGCTTTCTATCTGCCTTTTTCGATATCAGGATAACCTTGATAACTTCACTATATCCGAACCCGTTATTTTTGCATTCCTGTATTTCTTCGGCTGTCATTTCCCAGTATGTAACTGACTTTGCCAGGTTCCTGCAAAAAGGTTCAATGTATATAAGTTTTTTCTTTTCTTTTTCATTTTTTTCTTTTTTTGATTCTCTGTATTCTTTTTGCTGTTCCTTCAGTTTGTTTTCAAAGTCTTCGATATTCCTGGAAGAACTGTAAGTCTCTGCATATAAAGTTACAGCAGAATAAAAAAACAGAAATAGTATGCCCAGCCCTTTTTTAGCCCAAGTTTTAAATATAAAAGACGAGTTAATATCTTGTTTCATAGCAATAATTTTATCTGAAGCCCTATGAAAGGGCCGGGTTATTTTGTGGTAACATATTTAAAAACAGTGGAATTTTTATTATTGTTTTTAACCTGTACTGCGGCCATATTTTTCAGGTTTTTTTGCCATGCCGGTGTTTTAATAATACCTTTAAAAGTTATTGTTTTGCTTTTTTTAGGGCCTAGTTCATTAATATTTTGTTCGTCATTAATAATAGTTCCTCCGATTAAATAAGGTTTTATCAGAAGGTTTTTTTGTTTTTTATAGGAAGTATTTTTCAATACGACAGATATCGGAAATTCTTCTTTTATTTTTACTTTTTCCGGAATGTTTATTTCTATAGCCACAGGCAGGAGACCGTTTAAACGCCTCATTTCGGTTATTGCTGCGGCACCCGCAAGCAGCCATTCTTTTGTTGTATAAGGTGCTGTTCTTCCCCATAGTGCTCTTGCCAGATCATGAATAAAAACGCCCTCGGCAGCCGAATCGTTATATATTTTTTTTGTAGCATCGATTATACGGGTATAAAATTCCTCCGGTCCCGGCGGATTTAATGTTTTTTGATGCAGCGGCCAATCGATAACATTTCCGGGTAAAAGGTTAGCATTGCCTTTTTTCAGATAATTATGCCATTCATCCAGCAGTATGTCGAATTGGTTCCTTGTGGCTTCATACAACATTAAAGCAATTATATCCGCACCGGCATCACTGAACATTACAGAGTCTTGTCCGTGCTGCCATCCTTTTTCCCATGTTAAGATAAAAACCCATAACGGTTTTTTGAGGTTTACTTCAGAAGTAATCCTTTTTATTATTTTTGAAACTTTGTGTGCCCGCCACCATTGCCACTGGTCTATAAGATTCATATCCCGCCGTAAAGCTTTTTCGTTTGCCAGCCAGGCAATTCGTTGTGTGCCGTTAAATTTCTCCCATCTGTCCGGGACCCTTACATTCATTTCTTCAACGAACTCATTTACCAGCTCATATCCGCCCTGAGTATTTCTTATATAATCAAGACCGATATAATCTATTTCCGGTCTTTCATTAAAAATCTTTACAAGTTTTATGATATCTGATACCCTTTTTTCATCAGCAATCGAAATTCCCCGTGTTTTAATAGGCCCGCCATTCTCGGAATCATATGCATAAGAATATTGATAGTTTTTATATCTGTGCCCGTATGTAAGAAATGATATTATATATGCGCCGAATTTTAGTCCGCGGTTGTGGGCTTCTTCTCCGATTTCCGGGATTTGGGACATGTTTCTTTCTACCCATGGAAAATGTTCGTCCGGGTTTGTGGTTTTTGCATTTGTCTGGCCCGCAAGGTACCAGAAAGCATCTGCACCGATAAATTCTGTCCAGTCGAGCATACCCATCCAGTTGGTTGTTTTACCATTGGGGTTTTTCATTTTTACTTTTGAAACAGATGTGGCACTTTCGAATGTTAAAACTCCGAATCCCGGGTTAAAACTTTTTTTTATTTTTCGGCGTGTAATAAAAAATTTCTTTGCTGAATACTTTATATCTTCTACAATCAACGGTTCAACATGGTATTTGCCGTCAGCTGCGTTCCACGGGCATGGCCAGTTGCCTTCCCAGATCATTTTTGTTTTGTTGTATTTTAGTGGAATTTTTGTTAGATTGCCAATGGTGAGTATCTTATTTTTATTTTTGAATACAGAAACATATAATAGTTTGGTTTTATATTCTTCAAACAATTTTTTATTTTTAATTCTTGCGGATATCCTTACAAACTCCCAGTGATAATATGCTTTTTTCTCTGTAGATAAGAAAATATCCGTTTTTAGAAATTGTATTGTCCAGTAAATACCAAAGCAGATTATTGCTATAAATGCCAGTATTGTGATAGGTAATGTTAATTTTTTCATATTAATCACGGATTTCACGCCTGCCTGAACGACTTAGTCGGGCAGGGATAACAAATACGGATTACACAGATTTGTCATCCGTCATTTGTCATCTGTCATCTGTTGTTAGTAGTATCGTTACAGGGCCGTCATTATGAATTTCTACGAGCATATCCGCTGCAAATTTTCCGGTTTTAACGGTTAAGCCGGATTTTGTCATCATTTCTACGAATTTTTCATAAAACATATTAGCTTTTTCAGGTTCTGCGGAAAAAGTAAAATCCGGCCGCCTTCCCTTATTACAGTCGCCGTAAAGAGTAAACTGTGATACGATAAGAATTTCGCCTTTAATATCGCTTACAGAAAAATTGAATTTATTATTAGCATCGGGAAATATACGCAGATTTAATATTTTTTTTGCAAGCCATTCAATATTATCTTCGATATCATTTTTTCCTATTCCGATAAATACAACCAGACCGTATCCGATTTTTTCTTTCTTGGATTCATAGGAAACTGATGCTTTTTTTACCCGTTGGACGACTGCTTTCATCTCGCTCCGCTTCGCGAAATAATACGATGATACGGTTGAAAGTTTTTACATGCCTGCCCGCCGCCCATACCGGGCGAGCCTCGCCCCGCCCTGCGGAGCGGGACGTTTGGTCAGGCGGGTCTACGTATCAGCATATCAACATATCAACGGTCATTCGCGTTGTCTATTATTGAAAATATTTCCCTTACCGAGTTTACTTTTATTATTCCCGGAATATCCCATGTTTCTATTCCGATAACTGTTTTATTGATGGCTTTTGCCAGTCCTATTTCCGATAATGTTCCGTATTTACCGTCTATTGCTATAATAATATCAGCGCTTCTTACGATTATGGCATTACGGGCATGACTCATTGCCGTTATTACCGGAATATCAACATACCTGTTTGCATCTTCCTTTGATTTACCCGGAAGTATTCCGACTGTCAGACCGCCGTATTTTTTGGCTCCCCGGCAGGCAGCTTCCATAACGCCTGTCATGCCCCCGCATATTAAAGTATGCTTTCTTTTGGCAATCTCAGCACCGATTTCTTCTGCGATTTTTGCAGTTTTCTTGTCACATTTAAATCCGCCGATTGTAGCAATAATCATAAGTTATTAAATGCAGATTATCCCGCCTGTGGCGGGATCCCGCTGATTTTTAGCGGTGGCACAGATTAACATCATTTACATCTGTTTGAATCTGCGTTTCTATCTGTTTGCATCCGTGTTCTTATCACACCTCATTTATACACCCTCAACAGGAGTTGAACCTGTATCCCCAGCTCCGGAGGCTAGTGCTCTATCCATTGAGCTATGAGGGTATATCTACATATTTTATCTAATTTTTTTTATCCGTCAAGAGTATTTAATCTTTTAACTAATGAAATAATAAATGCTCCTATCTGTCATTTGTTTTTACGATTTTTTCAACTGATTTTAAAGCTTCATCCAGTTTTGAGATATCCTTTCCTCCGGCCTGTGCCATATCAGCTCTTCCGCCGCCGCTCCCGTTAATCTTTTTTGAAATTTCCTTTATTATTACCCTTGCATCAAATTTCTCTGTTAAGTCCTTTGTGACTGAAGCAATTATAGATGGTTTTTCGTTTATAACCGAACCGATTACAATGATTCCTGATTTAATATTATTTTTAAAATTGTCAGAAACAGCCCTGAGTTCGGCAATAGAAGACACCTCTACTTTTACGGAAAGCAGTTTTATACCATTGACAGTTTTAACCTTTTCCAGTAAATCGGCTTCAGGAATTCGGGAAGTTTTTGATTTTGTAAGTCCTTTTTCAAGTTTCTTTTTATCTTCTACAAGTTTCTGGAGTTTGGAAATAATCTCCGGTTTTGATGTTTTTAATATCTCTGCGATTTCATCGATTGTTTCTCTTTGTTTTTTCATGAAGTTGTATGCATTTATTCCTGTAACTCCTTCAATACGCCGTAAACCGCTTCCTATACTGCTTTCCGACAGAATTATAAATTGACCTATTTCACCCGTAGAATTGCAATGGGTTCCGCCGCATAATTCGATACTTTCGGGGTTTTTCTCGTTATTTATTATTATACACCTGACTTTATCTCCGTATTTTTCTCCAAACAGTGCCATTGCACCCATTTTTTTAGCTTCATCTACAGAAGTTATTTTTGTCTGTACAGGAAAATTTTCAAGTATTTTTTTGTTTACATAATCTTCTATTAAATCCAGTTCCTGTTTTTTCAGCTGTGCCGGATGTGAAAAATCGAATCTGAACCTGTCGTCAGCCACTAATGACCCGCGCTGAACTACATGGCTCCCGACAATCTGCCTCAGTGCTTTATGGAGAAGGTGTGTTGTTGTATGGTTTTTCATGATTTTTTTTCTTCTTTCGATGTCGATTTCCATTTCGACGGCAGTTCCTGTTTTTAACGTACCTTTTGTAATTTTTGCTTTATGAATTACAAGGTTCTCTACCGGCTTCTGCGTATCAGTTATTTCCGCCATGCCTTCAATTTGTAATTTTTCATTTGTAATTTTTAATTGTCCCTTATCCCCTGTCTGTCCTCCCGACTCACCATAAAATACCGTTTCCTTAAAAATAATTTCCACTTCGTCATTTTCTTTTGCAGTTTCTACCGGTTTACCGTTTTTTACGATTGCCGAGATTTCGCTTGAGGTTTTTGTTTTGTCATAACCTGCAAACACCGTATCTCCGAATTTTTTGTGAAGTTCAAAATAATTACTCATGTCCGTATCCCCCGAACCCTTCCATGAGATTTTTGAGCGGGTTTTTTGTTTTTCCATTTCATCATTAAATTCTTTATCATTTATAGAAATTCCTGATTCTGCCAGAAGTTCCTTTGTCAAATCAAGCGGGAATCCGTAAGTATCGTATAACACAAATGCATCTTTACCTGAAATTGTCTTTTTGCGGTTCTTTAAGTCCTCAAGCATCTGCATTCCGCGTTCAAGTGTTAATAAGAATTTTTCTTCTTCCATTTTTATAATTCGTATAGTATGTTCCCTGTTTGCAGACAGTTCCGGGTATGCCGGTTTTTTTATCTCTATTATTTCCCCGCAGATTTTGTATAAAAACGGTTCATTAAGCTGTAATTTCCTTCCGTGAGTCAAAGCTCTTCTTAAAACCCTTCTAAGAACGTATCCCCTGCCCTCATTGGAAGGTAAAATACCGTCACTAACCAGAAATGTTATCGACCGGCAGTGGTCAGCTATGATTTTTACGGAAGTGTCATTCTGTTTTTGTGAGATTTTTTTAATAGATCTTATTATTCCTGCAAATTCATCAGTTTCAAAAGGTGTTTTGACTTTTTGTATTACTGCTGCAAGCCGTTCAAGACCCATTCCGGTATCAATATTTTTCTTGGGGAGGTTTTTTAATGTACCGTCCGGCTGTTTATCAAATTGTGTAAATACAAGATTCCAGACCTCTACATACCTGTCACAATCGCATCCGGGCTTACAGGACGGTTTCCCGCAGCCGTTTTCGGCTCCCGTATCATATAAGATTTCCGAACACGGCCCGCAGGGCCCGGTTTCACCCATCTGCCAGAAGTTCGATTCTTCCCCGAGTTTCACTATTTTATCTTCAGAAATTATTTTCTGCCATAATTCATAAGCTTCATTGTCATCTTTAAAGACAGAAACATAGAGTAATTCGGGTTTAAGTCCGCAGTCTTTTGTCAGGAATTCCCATGCCCATTCTATTGCTTCCTTCTTGAAATAATCCCCGAAAGAGAAATTGCCGAGCATTTCGAAAAATGTAAGATGCCTTGCCGTATGCCCTACATTTTCTATATCCGATGTCCTGAAACATTTCTGTACCGAAACCGCCCGCTGGAATCTGCCCTCCACTTTCCGTATTCCAAGAAAATAGTTTTTGAACTGCACCATTCCTGCAGACGTAAAGAGCAGTGTAGGGTCCGAAGAAGGAACAATGGAATCACTGGGGAATATTTTATGATTCCTTTTTTCGAAATACTTTAAGAAACCTTTACGAATATCATTTACAGTCATAATAATACCTGATACCGGCGATGAACGGCCGATGCCAGCGATAAACTGCTGATTACGGTGATAAACAAACGATACCAACGATACGGAAAAGTCATATCGCCGTAATCGGTTTCTCTTTATCGCTGCTATCAATTCGTATGATAGTATACCTTATTTTCAATCAATTTACAAATCATCAATTTCTTTTTTTGAAAACTCTTCCAGTATTTCTTCGATAATGTCATAAGGGAACCCTTTTCTTGTAAGGAACTGAAAGATTTTATTTTTTGCTTTTACCGGCTCCAGTTTTTTGTATCTCGGAAGTTTATTTCTTATAGCTTCGTATGCAGATTCCTTTTCGTTTATATTAAAGGAATTAAGAACCTCCGTTATTTTCTCGCCGGTTATTCCTTTTCTTAAAAGCTCCCGTTTGATAAAAAGTTTGCTTTTATTCAGGCGTAAGCGGTAATCTGCCCACTCCTGTGCAAACTTACTGTCGTCTATAAGTTTCATATCTTTAAGTTTATTGATAACCCTGTCAATAACGGTATTGTTATAATTTCTCTGAAGTTTATCCCTTATTTCTTTTTCAGAGTGATTTCTTTTTGCAAAAATCCAAAACGAATATTTAAGGGCTTTGTGATAATTTTCCGATTTTTCCATGGGAATATAGATATCAGTCTGATCTTCTTAATCTTTCCTTGGCCAATGCTATATGCGATCCCTGCCAGTAAGTTTTTTTACAGTTTACACAGAAAGAAAAAGAATTATGTGTTTTAAAAATGAACGGAGGTACTTTATCCTTAATTTTTTCTTTTTCGATTTCTTCCAGCGGGGTATTACACTTAATACACCGCGTAAAAAGTTTTGTTTCGTCTATATTTAACCGCAGACTGCTTTTTAGTTGTTCTATTTGTTCAAAAAGCTTCTCGCTTTCTATAAAAACAATTCTTATCGGTTTTTTCTTTGAAATGCCCTTATCCCTTGTCAGAAGTATCCTCTGCTGTTTTATACTCTCAAGGACAAGTTCGCTGTCAGTATCACCGGCAAAATAGACAGTGTCATAACCAAAAAGCCGAAGCCATTTTACCAGACGCCCCAGCATTTTATCAACAATAAACTTCATAAAAATATTGATACCAGAGATAAATTAACGATAGCAACGATACAGCCTTTTATCTACATATTTCAATGTGTTTCTACTGTATTTTCCGCCGCGGCGGATTTCGTCCCGATTTATCGGGACTCAACAAACTACAAATAACAAATGAGCTAATGAACTAATGAACGCCTTATTTCTTTTCACGTATCAACGTATCAACCTATAAACGTAATTAAATGTGTATTAATTTATATTTCCTGCTTCCGATACCGAGTTTTTCAGCAAGCACAATCTGGTATTCCGAATCTATGTTAGGGAATATTTTTTTGAAAAAATCATACCCGGCTTTTTTATTTACCAAGTCGACTGATGCCTGGTCAATTGCAACAGGGTCCTCCGAAGCCAATATACCGATATCTTCGATAAGCGGGCCTTCGGACGTTTTGAAACAATCACAGAATTTTGTAATGTGGTTAAGAAAACTTATATAAATGGATTTTTTGCCTGCCTTGCCGTCAGGCAGGTCTTTCAGTACCCCGTATGCAAACTCCATTGTTTTTTCCTGAGCATTCTTTGTGGATTCATCCCAAGGAACATCTATAACACGCTGTTCGCACGACAATATACATTCCCCGCACCCGATACAGATATCTTTATTTAAAGTAATTTTTTTATTTGAAAGCCGCAAGGCACCGGCAGGGCACCATTTTATACAAATTCCGCACCCGATACAGGCCTCTATGTTTATACTTGGTTTTACCGTATTATGTGCCGTATACTTGGCTTTACGCGGAATACAGCCCATACCGATATTCTTCAATGCTCCTCCGAAACCAAAAAGTTCGTGGCCCTTAAAATGTGTCATAAAAACAAGTTTATCCGAGTAATAAATATCATTAGCAACCTGTGCTTTTTTGATATGCTTTAAGTTTACATCCAGTTCGACATACGAATTCCCGCGTAAGCC
Source organism: Elusimicrobiota bacterium (assembly GCA_016928195.1). Lineage (GTDB taxonomy): Bacteria > Elusimicrobiota > UBA8919 > UBA8919 > UBA8919 > JAFGLF01. The sequence goes on along the minus strand of JAFGLF010000044.1, from coordinate 221,404 downwards.
GTCGGCTATGATGACCGGGCATCCGCAGGTATCGAATTTATGTTCATTTGCGGTTAATATATGGTCTACGGCATCTGTTCTTGAACCTTTATATATGGTATTTGTATCTGTCAAAAACGGTTTTGCACCGAGTGATTTTATTTCGTCAACTACAGGTTTTACAAAGGCGGGTTTTATGTATCCTCTGTTATCCTTTTCGCCGAAATGGATTTTTACCGCAACAAGTTCATTTTTGCGGATTATATCAGAAATGCCTGCTTTTACGGCAAGCTGTTTTATTTTATCAGCAGAAAATATCTTGGAAAAATAAACATTTGACATAAAAATATGATTACGGAGATAAACGGCCGATACCAGCGATGAACGGCTAAAGTAATGATAACAACGATAAACTGACGATGCCGGCGATACGGCTTTGCTTTATCTCCGGTATCTTCTTTTTATCGTTGGAATCATCCTCAATCCACTTCTATGATTCCCTTTTCTCTGTCAAGTTTTTTCTGAATATACCGCTTGACTAAGTATTTTATCGGATGCCGCGTGAGCGGGACAACAAGAATAAATCCGAAAATATCCGTAATGAATCCCGGTGTTATTAAAAGCAGCCCGCCTATTAGTATCATAATACCGTCTATTATCCTGTTTGTAGGCATTATTCCCTGATTCAGATCGTCCTGAAAACCCATTAATACCCGTAGCCCTTCCATTTTTGCCAGAACAGCTCCTGCAACCCCGGTCAAAATAATAATGGCAAATGTATTCATTCCTCCGATTCTTTGTCCTATTTTTATCATTAAATAAATCTCGGCTGCAGGTAAAACAGTAAATAATAGTATTAAATATCCTAACATTCGTAATCTGAATTTATTTTTCTGCGTTCTTTCTTCTTCTCTGAATGCATGTGTTTATATCTCAGAATTTTTTCTTTTGCTCTTTTTGACCTTTTTCTTTTTTGTCTGCGGATTTTTTCGATTCTCTGCTGTTCCTCGCTTTTTTTTCCGAGCATCATCTGTTCGATTTTCCCCGTAAGAATTCTTCTGGCAATAAAACGGTTTAAAAACTGTGACCTTTCCTGCTGGCATTTTACTTCAATACCGGTTGGTATATGTTTCAGGTGGACGCAGGTAGATGTTTTGTTTAGATGCTGGCCTCCTTTTCCTCCGGCTCTTGAAAAATTTTCAATTATATCTTTTTCAAAGATGCCCAGTTTCTGCATTTTCTCTTCCAATAATCTTTGTTTGTTAATATTTATACTCATACCGTATTTCCGTGTCAACGTATCAACCTATCAGCGTTATCTACTTGCCTATACTTTCAAACATTGCCGTCATTTCATCCTTAACTGCCTTGAATTCATTTTTATATTCTTTCGGAAGATTTTTTGCAGAAGGTATTTTAAGGGTTAAAAAATTTACAAATTTTCCGTTTTTTGTTATACGAAAATCGAGATGCGGTCCTGTGGAGAGGCCCGTTGTTCCAACCCATCCTATGACCTGTTTTTGTTTAACATGTTTACCTTTTCTTACACCTTTTGCTATAGCATGCAGATGTCCGTATGCAGAGGTATATACCGAATTATGCTTTATTCGGACGAAATTTCCGTAATCCCCGTTCCATCCTGCGTAGGTTACTACCCCGTCTCCTATACTTGATACCGGTGTTCCGGAAGGCGCTGCATAATCGATACCCCTGTGCGGCCTGTAGTAACGAAGAATGGGATGAAACCTGCTGTTGGTAAAATGTGATGAAATCCTGCGGTATTCCAGAGGAGCTTTAAGAAAAATTTTTGTTAAAGATTCCCCGTCGGGAGTATAATAACTGTTGATTTTACCGTCTTTACTTTGAAAACGTACTGCTGTGTGGTTACCGGTATAATTTCCATTATACTGGACGGCAAGTATTTCCCCGTCATCTACAAGTTCGTCCCCATATTCGTAGCGGTTATAAACAAGCTTGAATTTATCACCGCTTCTGGGGTCGTTAAAAAAGTCAATCTGCCAGGAAAATATATCGGCAATTGTCATTATTATTTCATCGGGGACGCCTTTTTCCTGTAATGCCTCGTACAGAGAGGACTTGATTTTTCCCTGAATTTTTGTTAAAACTTTTTTTGCCTTCAGCGTTATTTTTTCGCAGAAAAATTTATTATCGTTTATTTTTCTGACATTAAAGTACTCAATAGGAGTATGCCAGTAATTGAACTGGAAGACCTCTCCGGATGTTGATTTAAAGATTTCGTATTTTTTCCCGGGCTGGATATTTCTTACGCGGTATTTACGGTTAAGGGCGTATACTATTTTATCGGCTTCACTGCCGGATACTTTTTCCTCAGTCAGTATTTTTGCAAGCACATCACCGGTTTTTATAGTTCCGGATGAAATAATTACCAGTGGTTTAATCTGTAATATAACATCTTTGTTGAATAGCGCGATTAGAAAACAGACGAACAGAACCGTAAAAGCAAGGATAGTGATATTTTTAGAATATTTTTTATTACTCATCTTAAACTACTGATTCCAGCCCGCCTGCCAATATAGTCGGGCAGGGATAAAGGATACGGATTACACGGATAAACCAATGAATCCGCCGCGGCGGATATTTCTACTGTATTTTTCTCCTGCTTACTTCTCACTTACTCACTCACTCTCTGCCGTATTTCCTCCGGCACCCGCTGAGGCTTAAGATTGGCATCAACACAGACCAGCGTGGTTTTTCCTGTAACAATCAGCCTGTTGTTTTGCTTTTCTTCTATTTTATAGGAAAACGCCAGCCGTGTTTTTTCGATATTTTCAAGACAGGTATGGATTTCCAGAATCTCGCCGTAATGTGCCGGAGATTTGTAATCAACCTCCGCATGCCTTACGACAAACAGAAGTCCCTTTTCAGCAAGCTGTTTTACACTTATTCCTTTTTCGTTAAGCCATTCGGTTCTTGCCCGTTCGAAATAGGCAAGATAATTAGCGTAGTAAACAACGCCCCCGCAATCCGTATCCTGATAATAAATTTTCACTATCATACAAATTGATTCCAACGATAAACTACCGATTACGGTGATAAGTCAATAAACTTCTGATCTCGGAGATAACATCAAACGCCGTATTTCACAACGATAGTTCCCAAAATTAACTAGAAGGCCAACCTTCATTTTTGATGAATTTAAATATGAAATTACCTGTTTTTCAAAAATTTTTGGCATTTTACCTTCAACAGATTTTAATTCTATAATTAATGAGTTTTCAATAACTAAATCTGCTCTGAATTTACCGATTTTTTTGTCCTGGAATGTAATGGAAAATTCCTTTTCTGTTTCATAATGTATTCCTAAATTATCAAAAATAATTTTTAATGCATTAGAATAAATTTTCTCGTTAAATCCCGGGCCGAGTTTATTATGGACTTGAAAACAAACACCGATGATTTTGTCGGTTAATGGGTCTCTATTCTTTATCTCTGGTATCATATTTTTTATGGCCGTCATATCATGTTTAATATTCAAATGTTTTAAAAAACACCGTTGCAAGAAGACCCAGCAGTGTGGATATTCCGGTAATTGTACCGCCTTTATAATATGCTTCGGGCAGCATAGTTTCCGTAACCATTGCAAGCATAGCGCCTGCAGCCAGTCCCTGTATCATAGCAAACATAAAAGGAGATACATTGACAAAAAAGATATTTCCCAGATACGCACTTACTCCGCTTAAGATCATTATTCCGCTCCACAGCCAGAAAACTTTTCTGAATGAATATTTCTGCCTGTGCATTTCTGCACTACTGGAAAATGCTTCCGGAAAATTCGAAATAAAAAGCCCTGCTACCAGCGAGAGACTGAATGACTTATCGAGCAGACTGGAACCTATAACCAGGGATTCCGGGATACCGTCAACAAGACATCCGAACCAGATGGACAGCGGTTTGCCCTTTTGAGCTTCCATGGCTTTTTTTATTTCGTCTTCCGTGGGCATAGCAAGTTTTGTATCGATATTTTTTACTGCCTTATTTGCCCATGCCACAGCTTCATGAGAAACTATTGTTTCTTTCTGATGCAGGTCGTCAATCCTTGTATGTACCAGTTTTTTTACAGCTTCTGCCAGTTTCGGAGAGTTCTGCAGTATATAATCAAAATGTTCTTTTAGAATCAGCCATGTTTTTACATCGGATACAGCCACAGCTGTTACGGAACGCGGCTCTCCGGTAACCAGTGCCATCTCTCCCAGAACATCGCCCTGTGCGAGTGTAGCTATTTTTTTTGAATTATTTTTGTCGTCTATAATGTCTATGGTCCCTTCGTCAATTATAAAAAGGCTGTCGCCTGCCGTACCCTGTTTTATCAGAACATCCCCTTTTTTAAAGTCCTTGCCGGATATGTAAGGAAGCAGTACCTGAATTTCTTCCGGCGGCAGTTTCCCGAACAACTGTACACGGCTCATTTCTTTGAATATTTTTTCAAACTTTTTAACCTTTTCGTCTTTGAGAAAATTAATAGTGGTTGCAGCTTTCCTTAGAAATCCTCCCCGTGCGTTTATGAACTTATTGAAACACACAAATAGAATTCCGCCGGTAATACATCCGATTGCGAGAGGATAAAAATCGCCCCGCGTTACGACATTTGCCATTAAGTCGAGTGCTATAACGGCAATTATAGCTCCTGCTCCGAATGCCATCATAAATGCAGTTATTTTCTGTTTTGGAGTCCATATACCGGATATTAAAGCTCCTAACGGAAGTGCAGCTGCGCTGACCATCCCGAAAAGGAATGCTTCAATGGCAAATTTACCTAACATCTTTTTTCTCCCTGCGCTTTATTTTTTCCCAGTTGATAATTATATCTTTTACGGAGTTTACCCTCTTATCTAAAAAAACATGCGGGTGCCGTCTTTTCAGTTTTTTGTTTAAAGTATCGATAACGTCTTCTATTGTAAATATTTTTTTCTTTTTTGCAAGTTGTGAATGAAACATTATCTGTAAAAGTATGTCGCCAAGTTCCTCTTTCATATCCTGAGGTTTTCCGGATTTGACCGCCTGTATAAATTCGTTCGTCTCTTCCCGCAGGTATTTTATAAGGCTTTTATGTGTCTGCTTCCTGTCCCACTTGCATCCTTTGGGTGAGAGAAGTATATCAAATATTTTTTTCAGCTCATCAAATTTCTTAGACATAAATATGTGATTACAGCGATAAACTGCCGATTCCAGCGATTTTAACGGCTGATAGCGGCGATAAACGACCGATGCCGGCGATACGACCCCTTTATCGCTGATATCTTTCCCATTTTATTTTCTTGACAAAACATGCCATAATGAATCCGCCCAAACTGCTTAAAAGCATGTCAACCATGGTATTGGTAAGGCTAACCTGTACATTCATCTGAAAAAAGTAATCCAGAGTAAATTCACATAACTCCCATACGACTATTACGGCACAAACCAGAGAGGTAACAAAAATAATTTCGAATACCGGTTTCATTACCGGAAGCAGTTTAATATTTTGAAAATACTTAAGTGTCAGGATAAAAGAGTAAGAAACAGCAAGACCGCCTAAAATATGAAAAGGCACATCGAAATGCGGAAATTTTGCGTATATATCGAAAAATATTGATAGTGTATAATGTACCGTACATACAATAAACGGAAAGATAAATATCTTAAAAAATATTTTCATACAAATATTGATAACAACGATAAACTGACGATAGCAACGATACACCTTTATTATTTATCTCCGGTATCTTCACTCCATCGCTGTAATCAGTGTTTGGTAGAATACTTCTCCATAAACTCCTTTTCTTCGGAGGTCAAACTGTCTACGCCGTGGATTAGTATTTTGTCAAGGATCCTATTTACTTCTTCCTTGGGATTTTTGTATTTCCTGAAACTCTTCTTTATTTTTGGGAAGCGGAATCCTGAAGGAAAATTTAATGTTTGAAAACGGTATTTCAATTCAGGGAACTTTAGATAGATATAACCAACCAGCAGGCCTCCTAAATGTCCCAGATGCGAAATCCCGCCTTTGGAACCTGAGGCACCTGCAAGAAATGAGAAAACACCGACAAGAAGCGCAAAATGTTTTGCCTTCATCGGAATAAAAAAGTAAAGGTATATAGGTCTGTCGGGATAAAGAACTGCAAAAGCCACCAGGATTCCGTAAATTGCCCCCGAAGCTCCGATTGTAGGTATTGTGGAATTAAAACCCGTAAGAGTAATAAAAACCCCGGAACCTAATCCGCAGATAAAATAATATTTAAGAAACTGTGCGGTCCCCCATCTGTCCTCTATTTCCTTGCCGAACATCCACAGTATGAAAAGATTTATAAAGAGATGAAAAAAACCGCCATGAAGGAACATGTAGGTTGCAATTTGCCATAGAAAGAAATTTTTTGTAACAAGATAAGGAACCAAGCCGAAAGTATATATGAATGTCGGTCCTGCAAGAAGTTCAATTGCAAATACCGCAACATTGACGATTATCAGCCATTTAATTGCACCGTACCATCGGTATGAAAAAGGTGTCTGCTGGTAATAACTATATCTCATAAAAACACTGATTCCAGCGATAAACTACCGATTACGGAGATACGACTTTTCTGTATCGTTGACATCGTTTGTTTATCGCTGTTATCTTCCTTTTATCTCTGCTATCAGATTTATTAAAAGAAATCTATATACACAGCGGTAAGTAAAGCCACAGCGGAAAGTCCGAATATAAGAAAGTAATTTATCTGTTCTTTCTTTGAACCTAAACTGCATAAAATTGAACTAACCAGTTCATAATCATTATGTGTCAACAGGTCTTTTTTACTGATTTTTTCAACAAGGTTGTTTTTTTCGATAACTCTGGTCCGTGAAATACCTACCTTATATTTATATAAGAAAAACATAAAAAATCCTGTCACACCGACATACCACGCAAGCTTTCCATAGATAGGATTGAGATGTGCCAAAACCATTACAATACGTACGGCTATTGTAGATATAATTCCAATTATAAAGAATATCCATGAAATACCGGAATCCTTACATCTTTTATATTCACTGCAATTCAGACACTTTTTATCCACGAAGCGTAGCGTAGTCCCCCCTGCCAGTTTTGTCAAAAACTAGGGGGGATACCCCTCCAATTTTTCTAATCTTTATCAATTTCCAATTTTTAAATTTTTTATATATATTTTTCCTTTTCCGCCCTTTAATTTGCTTATTGCAATATGAAACTCCGTTACCTTATCCAGCTTACCGTCTCCGCCCCACCAGTGAGTAAAGTCAGAAGGTTTTAAGGTAAAAGATCTAAATTCTTTTATATTAACATTTTCTATCTTTTTGCCGAACACCGAACCATCCTCATCAACCCATTTAATTTCAAGCGTATTAGGTATACCCTCACTTTTCAGTTCAAAACTTACCTGGGAATTTTTTGCTTTGGGAAAATCCGATGCATTGCTTACTATAACCCACCCGCCCTTTGTAAACGAGAATTCTATTTCCATTTCTCCTTTTTCATTTACAAACATGCCGCACGGAATATCGTTTTCTCCTTTGATACTCCATTTTTTCAGGCCGCCGAAACTGGCATCTGCCGTACCCTTGAACGGTTTGTACGGATTATCCATATATATAGGTTTTTCTTCCGACTTGGTAAGTTTCAGCGGGTTTAACAGATTCTTTGCAAAAATATACCATGCTGCAACAGAATTGTTTCCCTTTTGGGTGTCCACCCATTCATAGTTCACATTATTTGCCGTGTACGGCAGTCCTTTGCACTTAACTCCGTTTATTTCCCTGTCTATGAGAAATGCATCCATCTGGTTGGAATAGAGATATCCTTTGTTTGTATCACCTACAGCTAAATAGGCACATGCCATATGCCCTGTTCCGTCCATCCATATATTCTGTGCGTCTCTGTCCGAACCATGATAGAACCCGGTGATTTTTGTGCCGTTAATCATAAGTATTTTTCTGAAACCGCCTTCATATTCGGGAATATTGAGCAGTCCCGCTGCCTCTTTACCGTATGCAAGGACCCGCCATGTATATAAATCAAGCGGAAGGGTATTGCCCTGGCATTTTCTGTCCAGCCATTTTTTTATTTTGTCCGCATACTGGTTTGCACCGCATAACCTGAAAACCGCATATACGTCGATATTGCCCTCTTCATGGCCGAAACCTTCATGGAGTTTTGCATCGCCGTTCCTCCAGCCGTGGCCCACATATCCGCCGTCGCCATCCGGTACAAACCATGAAATCAGCAGATTTTTCAGTAATTCCTGTACCTTTGTGTATTTTGCTGAATTGTATTCTTTCTCGTAATATTTATATGCTGTAAGAAGCCAAGCCATATCTCCCATCCATCTGTCGCAGGGCCAGGCATAATAGTATCCTTTCTTTCCCGGTTCGTTTTTATACACTGAGTACTGGAAAAATCCGCGGGCTTCCCCCTTATAATAAAAATTCTGCCGGTCGATAACAGTATTTTTTTTGTCCACAGCAGCGGCAAAAAAATCCAATATTCTTTCAGCCCGTTCTTTTTCCCCTTTGACAATAAATGCAATTGCAACCAGCGCGTTGTTGAAAGTGCTTATCAGATTGTCTTCCATGGTCGTAACCAGCTGTTTGTCCGGCGTGCCGGTATCCTGGATCACTTTCAGCCATTCAAGCACCAGAGGGTCTTCCTTTATCATTTTGAAATGTACTCTTATGTCCGGGTCCGGAATTTCATTTTTTAAACTGTTTACGCCTTTAACAACAATTTCAAATATGGAGTTTCCCCACTCAGTGCCTCTTTTTATACAGTTTATTTTTACATATTTTGCCTGTGTCTCATTGAATTGTATAACATCCAGTCCGCCGTCTCCATCATCGGTAAGATATACAGGTTTCCATTTTTGGTTATCTTTTGAAACCAAAACACCGTATTTTTTTGCATATGCGTTTTCCCAGTAAATCTCAATAGTGTCGATAGTCGCTACTTTACCAAGATCGATAACAACCCACTGATTATCCAGGAAGTTGCTGCTCCATCTTGTATTTATGTCTCCGTCAACTATATGGCCCGGAGGTGACTCGCTTTTTTCTGTTGTGGAAGCCGTAGCAGTAACATCCGCATCCGCAGTACCCAGCCCAACTACAAAAATAAATACAGCAATTAAAAATTTTTTATACATAAATATATAATATCGGCGATAAACTAACGATACCAGTGATAAATCATTGTTTCTTATCGCCGCAATCTTTCTCTCCTTATTTCCGTAATCAAAATATTATATCAAAAAATCATTAAAAATGTAAGTAAAAAAATTTTATTTTAGGAAAGTATTTTAAATTGAAAAGTTAAACTTTAAATTCGCCTGCTCCATTAAAGCTTAAGCGAGGCGAGCAATTCGTAATCCGAAGTTTGTTTCTAACTCCACAACTAAAAGTACTTGACTTAAATGTTCAAATACATTAAACTTAATATTAAAATGAAAAATAGCGGATTTACACTAATAGAACTAATGGTAGTAGTTACCATTATAGGCATATTGGCTGCAATATCGGTCCCCAAAATGGCCGACCTTATTTATAAATCCAAGGAAGGAGCGACAAAAGGAGCATTGGGAACGCTTAGAAGCGCCATAACTATTTATTATGCCGAATTGGAAGGTCTTTATCCATGGGCAATAAATGAAGACGGAACACGTGCTGTAAACAATGAGGATATAGTAACGTTTTCCGGAGCACCGATGGTAACCAAATATTTAGATAAATGTCCAAAAGTCAGGCTTGGCCACAAGTCGGGACTGGATGATACGAATGAATGCGTGTTCTGCAGCGAATTCAGTTTATTGACGCCGGAACAGGCAGCCTCCGGTAAGTGGTGGTATCGCGGTCAGCAGGTTGGCGACCTCTTTATAGCAGCCGGCGGTTTTACTGACATGGGAGGCAAATACATCACCTCCTGGTAAATGATATTTTTTACTTAACTTTATGAAAAATTCTACTTACTTGTCTGGAAATTTTTCATCTGACGGAGTCCCGCCTAATCCCCCCGCCTGTGGCGAGGCTCGCCCCGATATTTATCGGGGCGGCAGTTTTTTTTCTCCTTATCCCCGTTTAATTCAGCTCTTTTGCCATGGGATTATACCGCATACCCTGATGAATCAGTTCCTCTGAAGACATACGCAGAAATCCCAGTTTTTCGTATATTGGTACGGAGTATGGTGATGCATTTGCGGTTATTTTAGTTACTGCGGGAGCATTAATTCTGCAATGTTCCAGTGTTTTATCTAAAAGGGTTCTCCCGATTCCTTTCCTGTGCCATGCTCTGTCCACAAAAAACAGACAGATGTGGCTGTAGCTGCGAATGTTAATCATACCGACAATTTTACTGCCATTTTTTGCAACCATAATAAAATGGTTTTTATGTTCTCTGATAAATTCAGGAGTCATTGTACGGAAAAAGGTATCGACCCCTTCCTGGGAGTAGTCGCTTCCGACAAACTCCCGGAATGTCCGTTCGACAAGGGCAAATACTTCGGCATCTTCGCCGGATTGCATCATGCGGTATTCTATTAGGGTATGGTTCATTTTTCTGCTAAGTCTGGTTTGCATAGGTCCGTATATAAATCTTCCGGAATTAAATTGCCGTCTTTTTGATACTTCAGATACATTAAATGCAGATGTGTAGGAGACCTGGACGGAAAGGCATTTTTGCCGCTTCGTCCGAGTTCTGCTATTTTTTCGCCGGCAGTGACTACCTGACCCGTATTAACCAATACACCGGCAAGATGTGCGTAATAAAACAGGCCGTCTGAAACAGTATCATAAATCCAGATGTAATTGCCTCCGCGTATTTCGCTGTCCTGCTGCCAGCCGGTACTTATAGATACCACCCACCCTGAAGACATTGAAAGAATATTAACCGGTTTGCCGGTTTTATCATCTATTATATCCTGGTTCCTGTCATAAACAAAAATATCATGTGCAGGATGACCGCCGTGCTTATTGCCGTCAAAAAAATCGTAATGCTCTGGTCTATACCCTTCGCCGTGGCTTCCGCCTATTACAGACGGTCCGTATCCTTCAACCGGAAAAATCCAGTCCGCGCGGCTTATTTCTACTCCATTATTTTTTTTGAAATATGATTTCAGTAAAGGATGTAGGCGCTTCAGTTCCGTCATGGCATCTTGTTTTGATATATTTCCGTCACGGACCGATTTTTCCAATCTGTTCCACTCCGTAACGTCCCGTTTTGTACATCCGTTTATTAATAATAAACAAGATATCAGAAATAATAAGCTTTTAACCATTCATTTATTTTGCTTTTGACAGAGCGGATTCAACTGCTTCCATTATACATACGCTGGTTTTAGTAGCACCGGTTACTGCATCTACTTTAATACTCTGTTTTTTAATAATTTCTCCGGGAATCTTTTCGACCGCCTTGGTATAATAATCAGGATTTCCTCCGGCCTTAACTACCTCAATACCGGAAATTTTTCCTTTTGTGACAGTTACCTTAACATCTGCTCCGGGAAAAGTTTTACTTTCGCCGAAATAAGTTCCGTCATTCCATGATGTTGCTTTTATTTTTTCTTTTATTTCTTCTTCCCTGCATCCGGCAAATTTTAAAACCAGGCCTGCGATAACGAAAAACATCAGAATTTTTTTCATTTTATACCCTTTTACGATAACCGGCGTAAATAATTAAAGTATGATTTGTTTAATTTCATATAACGGTTAATTATATATTGGGCGCCTATTCTTATATAGAAAGTGGATAAATCATACTTGTGAACATTTTTAAAATCCCATAGAAATATATCGTGAAATATGTTAAAGCTTAAGTATAACAATTTTAGAAGGACTCTTTCTATAGAATAAAACCTTTTGTAGGATTTTATTGACGCCTGCTGCAGTTCCAGCGGGGTCATGTTTTTCGGTTTGAATACCGTGTACATACCGTCGTAATAATCCCAGTTTTTATGCAGGAGCCTGTTTTCTGCAGAAAGCTTGTCATAGAGTTTCGTTCCCGGGATAGGAGTTATAATCATGAACTGAACCGTACCTATATCGTGCTGCATGGCAAAATCAACCGTTTCTTCCATATTCTCAAGAGTGTCACTGTCTTCTCCCAGTACAAACATACCGTGTATGTTTATTCCGTAACTGTGGATTGTACTTATGGCGTTTTCTATATCTCTGCGGGTCTGCTGTTTGTTAAGTGCCTTCAGTGTCTCGTCGTTAATTGACTCAAAACCGATAAATATCTTGTCACACCCCGCTTTGGACATCTTGAGAAGCAGCTCCCTGTCCTTTGAAACGTCTGCCCGCATCTGGGCTGTCCATAAAATATTTATTTTTTCTCTATGGAGAGCTTCCGCCAGTTCATAAATCCGCTTTTTATTTGCGGTAAGATTGTCGTCATAAAAAAAGACATCCTGGGTATCGAAATATTTCAGCGCATTCCGGATTTCCTCTACGACTCTTTTTATGGACTGCATTCTGTATTTTCGCCCGAAAACTTTTGTTACCGTACAGAAATTGCAGTCAAAAGGGCATCCGCGCGAAGTCATAATGGGTATGATATTCATTTTCCGGTAATCCTGCAGAAGTTTGTAGTTAATCAGGGGAAGGGTGTCCATATCATCCACTTTAGAGCCGTATATTATTTTTTCGGAATACTTTCCCCCGATTACGTCAAGAATTATGCTTTCTGCTTCGCCGACAACAACATGGTCGGCAAAATCAACAAATTCATCGGGAAGTAAAGACGGGTGAATACCGCCTGCGATTATTTTAATTTCCGGAAATATCTGTCTGACATTTGAAATTATTTCTTTTGCACAGTTTGAATTCAGTGACAGGCAGCTTATACACAGGTAATCGGCATTCAGTTCGAAAAGGCTTATCCTTCGTCCTAAAATGTTTTCGTTTATTATTTTAACCGAATATCCCGCATTATGCAGAATGGTTCCCAGGTAAAGACAGCCCATGAGAGGAAGCTTCATGTAATTATCAAATACATTAGCTTCATTGCCGGCTGGTTCAATAAAGATGACGGACTTATTAGATTTGTTTTTCACTATCTCTGCCAGTAAGCAGTATACTGATTCCGATAAATATACAAATCAGCCACCAGTATTTTGCGCTTAAAGAAAATACAATAAAAAAAACAATGGAAACGGACAACAGGATTAAACCGGTAAACAGATAGATTTTATTTTTTAAATTAAAAAGGAAGATTAATAGAAATGATAAACCGGTAAAACTGATAAACAGGGGCCAGAGATTTGCTAAGGAGCCCCATGAGGAAAAATTACAGTAAAATGCCAGTAAGCTGAATAGAACAAAGTAACTTCCTATCCAGAGAAAAGTCGCGTTTTTCTTTTTTCCTATAAAAAAGATATTTATAAATCCTGCTCCGAGAACAGTTATTAATGCAGGCCACATTTTATGCAATAGGTTCACTTTAAAAAAAGTTTCAACTGCAAAAAACAGGCCTGTAACTATGAAAAACAGTCCTACCTTATAAGTATCGCTTAATCCTAATTTTTTTTTCATATAAATCTCCGTGTTGTTTTTCTATATATATCAAAAATAGAAGGAGAACGCCGCTTCCAGGAAAAACGGTTCAACCTTCAATGTAACAAAATCCATTTCCGTTTCTGCAACCATCCTGGCACCGTCGGTCTGGTCAATGATCACCGTACGCTGATTTTCCACTTTACCTAATGCAGAGTTGCCGAAAAGCGACAGCCCCACCCTCTCCTGAGGCCTCCACTCCATTCCAAGCCGGAGCATAGTAAAGGCGAAGGATCCGCCGTCGTCGTCTGTTAAAAGTGCCAGAGGAATGCTCGAAGGTCCGGAAACATGGTCAAGCTGCTGTGAATTTCCGCCTCCGTCGGCATCAGTGACCATTGCAAATAGCAAATGCATACCCGCATATCCCCTGAAACGGGAACCGAACTTATGTACATAAGACCCGCCTAACCGCATCAAATTGAGATTAAGGTTCACATCCGCTATATAATTGGACGAAGCTGCATAGTCGGCCACCATAGACAGTTTCAGTTCTTTGGTAAAATAATATACACCTTCAAGGGCAAGCCATGAGACCGGCATATACCGGGCGCCTATTCCTATAAGGTCGGTTGAGGCATTACTTTTATCGGGTGTCAAAACAGCCGAGTAAGAATAAACCGGGTCGGTTCCGTAAGTCGCTGAGAAACTTCTTGCGCCTCCGGCTGAGATAGATACCGGAAGAAAAGCTGCTGCTATCTGAAGCCCTATCGCCTGTTTTTCCGGCACAAGCGTTATGTACGGTTTTGCTTCTTCTTCAAATGTTTTTACATCAACTTCGGCAAAATCTATTGAAATTACCTCGCCGGTCCGTGCATCCACAAGCCGTGTATTTATCTGGTATGATTTGCCCATGCGTGTGATACTACCCATTACAAGAAGCCGGGCGCCCAGCAGTTTGCCCGCTTTAACCGCCGACTCCGTTTCTATAACGCCCGTGAGCCCGAGTTTCTGCTCTTCCAGTAACCTTTGCAGCTCAACCCGTTCCACAACTTTAAAGGTTCCTGTTTCAATAAGTTTCAGGGTGAACATCTCCCCGACCGCAAAGTCAACCTTTCTTTTTGTCAGCTTTTCATCTGCCTGAAACGGAAAGACGGCCAGTACACCGGGAACAACCGCATCAGGCACCGATTTATAGGATTCGGAAAACTTGTTTGCCATCTTTTTTAATACTGCGGAAAGATTGCCTGATTTTGCGGTCAGTTCAATTAAACCGAGATGCAGTATTGACAATGTAATAAAAATCATTAATACGGCAATTTTTTTACCCGGCATGGTTATTCTCCTTTATGATTCTTGTTTTTTATTATTATAATAAAAATACGGAGAAAATCAAGGAAGAATGAAGCGAATGACAAATGACAGATAGCGAATAGCAGATAGATAAAAACGGTGTTCAATGGTTTCCGCCGCGGCGGATCGGTCAGGCGGGCGTCCCCGTTTGCATTGTTAGATATTTATTTCTTTAATCCGCCATAAACAGCAAAGTTGTAATACTTCCATATCACATCAATATTTACAAAACCAATATCTTTTAACCAGTTTAATTGATTTATTAATTTAGCCGGCCTGTCTTCTTCGTTGTATTTTCTAATCCATTTTTTCTCAATTTCTTCTACGGATACAGTCTTTTGCATAAATTCTTTCCAGTGAATCATATTGTTTTCCTGGATAGGTTCATTGGAACCAATTACATTATCGGCATTATAGAAAATTCCGTTTGAATTTAAGGCATGATAGATTTTAGTGTAGAAATTTATTTTATCGTCATCGGTTACTAAATGATGCAGCGTTAGCGAAGAAAGGACAACGTCATAGGAATTAGTAAAAGAATATTTAGATAGATCGGCATTTTCGTATGTAATATCCGGATAATTGGATAATTTATGTTTGGCAATTTCTATCATATTTTTAGCGATATCTATACAGTGAATACGGGAAGAAGGATATTTTTCTTTTACTTTTTTTGAAACAGTTCCCGTGCCGCATCCCAGGTCAATAACTTTTATTTTTTTATTTTCTGGGAAAGGTATGCTGGTAACAAGAGCGTCAAGCATTTGAGGATAATAAGGGATGAGTCTCAGGATAATTTTATCAAATTCATGTGCCTCTTGTTCAAAATGTTCTTTTATTTTATCCATATTTTTATCCGCGGAGCTGCGTCAGAAAAATGCATCGAAAAAGGACGCCCCGGTTTTCCTCGTAGCCCCGATTTATCGGGGCGAAGATATCGAATTCTGTTTCAAAAATGTCGAACTGCTTTGTGAGAGATTTTTGGAACTTTCCAGAATTCGATACTCTCCTCTAAATAGCTAATTCAACAAATTATAACATTAGTATATTATTTTCAAAAAGGACAAATGTCCTTTTTGAAATTTTTTGATTTTAGGATTATTCCTCTTGCAACCAGCCTTTTTTTATTCTGTGTTTTCCTTGTCCCGATTATAGTTTTTTTGTACAAGCTTTTCAAGTATGAATGTGCTGCAGATTTGGAGATGTTAAAGTAGGAAGCCACTTCTCTTACGGTAGGCGGTAATTTTCGCTGCTTTAAAGAAGTTTGAATAAACCCGAAGACGGCATTTTCATTTAATACTTTTTTTCGCATATTTAATAATAGCCGTTTCACTTTCAAAAAGGACAAATGTCCTTTTTGGATTAATTAGAAACGTCCCCATTAATATTTATTACTCCTCAACTCATTAAATAATGTAGGACGTCCTGCCGGTTTTTCCGCTAATGTTATTGTAGTAAAATTTTTAGGAAAAGCAAGGGAAAATAGGTTGACCCGCCTTCGCAAAGCTACGGCGAGGCAGGTAGGTTGATACAAGGATAGGATATTGCACAAAATCCTGTGCAATTATTTTATCTCTGCTTCCCACAGGGAGTAGCCCCACTGGGTGCCGCGTTCAAGGCAGTAAACCGCAACATAGCGTGCTTTGACAGGGTCAAATGTTATTTCGTCGGTTCCGCCGTCGCCGTTGTTCTCTTTGTAGACGGTCTTCCAGGTTTTTTTATCTGCAGAGACCAGAATCAGATATTTTTTTCCAAAAGCCGTTTCCCAGAAAAGTTTGATTCCGGTTATGTCTTTAAGCTGTCCGGTATCGATAACTATCCACTGCGGGTCGGAGGCAGAACTGCTCCAGCGCGTGTCCATCTTTCCGTCAAATGCATATTTTGCGGAGAGGTTTTCCTCCTGTATCGACGAGCTGAGTGCATTGTCTTTAAATGCGGTTCTGGTAAGGCCCGAAAGCAGGTATTCCGCTGCATCTTCTTTATAGACAGAACTTACGATTTCCCCGCTCATGCCTGCGATTTCGTCATTGTTTGAAGTCAAAAGAGGCAGTACTATTTCTGCATATTTTCTGTCCAAAGCAAAGGTTTTTATTGCTTTTAAAATAGTTTTTTGCACCGCAGGTTCGGAAGATGGTATAAGTCCTGCAAATGTGTCAAAAACTTCCTGGTATTGCATATTCATAGCCAGAGCATTGGTTATCATTATTTTTTCCGTAAAGCTTGCTTCTTTTAACATCTTTATCAGGCTATTTACGGCATCCAGGTCGCCTATTGCGGATTTTTTCATTGTTTCAGACCGTTCAATAACGACTGCATCCTTTTCCGGAGGTTCTTTTTTTATGAAGTCGATATCCAGCCTGTTGACATCATCGGTTTTAAATATTTCGAAATTTTTCAGAACGATTTCAATACAGTTTTTTTCGCTATTTTGATTTATTTCTTCCAGCTTAATACCGTTCAGGGATACCGAATGTATTCTTTCCGCTCCGAACAGGTTTATTTTTTCTATCGGATGTTTTTTCAGACCTTTATATCCTTTAAATTTATCTTCGATTGTTAAAGAATTATCTTTATCATTCCATTTAAGCAGTGTTTCATTGTATTCCCCTTTTTCATAGTCGTATGTTTCGCCGTCGTCCAGGTAAAGAACAAAACCGGTATCCGAACCGGGATAAAGATTTATTTCCAGAGGAATATCATCCTTTTCTCCCGTATGCTGTACGACCGGACTGACAGGAATGATAGACCCGCCTTTTATAAAAACGGGTATTTCATCCAGTTTATATCTGTTTTCAAAAAGCACGGGGCCATTCTGTGTTTCACCGGTTTTAAAATCATACCATAATCCTTCGGGCAGATATACTATACGTTTACCGCCCTGGTTAAGTACGGGTGCTGCAAGGATTTCGTTTCCTACAAGGAATTCATCATCCATATTGAATGTCTGCGGGTCATCACCGAAATCAAAAAACAGAGGTCTCAATAAAGGTTCCCCGGTTACGTATGCTTTGTGTGCATAGCTGTAAAGATATGGTATCAATCGATAGCGGAGTTCTATTGCTTTTTTTACTGCGTCTTCTGCGTCTGACCCGAAAGCCCACGGCCAGCGGTCGGAATGCTGCTGGCTGTGTGCACGCATAACAGGTGTAAACACCCCTAATTGTATCCACCGTACATACATCTCAGGCGAGGGCTTCCCTATGAACCCCCCGATATCGGAAGAGCTGTAAGGCATACCTGTGATTCCATAGTTCAGAAATGTACACGGCTGGTTCTGCAGGTGTTCCCATGACGAGTTAACATCGCCTGTCCAGACCGCAGCACCTAATCTCTGCAGTCCGGGAGTAAATGCTCTGTTGATTGTCCATACCCTTTTTCCGGGATACTGTTTCTGCATGCCTTTATACTGTGTATCCACCATATAATAGTATTCAAGCCATGCATGTTCTGCTTCGTCGTTCCACCAGCCGGCTATTCCGTCTTTAAGAAGCGGAAGATTTTTTTCCCACCACCATTCCCTTACTTCGGGAATAAACAGATTGAAATCCGAAGGAGTATTTTCAAGCACCCAACCTTTGCTTTTTATGAATTCAAGGTTTTCATCATAATCACAGCGCGGTTTTCTGATACCTACCACCTTTATACCCATACTTTCCGCAAGTTCAAGGTTTTCGGCAGGCGAAGGAAAACATTTTCTGTTCCATTCCCAGTCCTTTATGAACCAGTCGTAATCATAGATAAAAACATCGACAGGTATTTCCTTGCTGCGAAAGATATCCCACTTTTCCTTTATGTCGTCCCATCCGCTGTAGCCCCATCTGCTCATCATAAAACCGAATGACCATAACGGAGGCATAAGCGGTTTACCTGTCAAATCCGTGTATGCATCCAGCAGGTCGTAAGGATTTTTGCCGGTAAGTATATACATATCAAGAACTTCGCCGGGAACGGTAATGGAATGGGATTTTTTTTCTTTTTCCCAGGACATTCCGTCTTTTTCGTCATGAACAAAAATCCCGTAACCGAGCGAAGATATGAAAAACGGAAGTTTCGAGACACCGCCCTCCATTCCGGTAACAGCCGAGGTTTTTATCAGTCCCCCTGATTTCCCGAGGCCCGTATTACCTATGCCGTAAACTCTCTCTTTACTGTGTGTAAAGAATGTAATATTCCAGTTAGGGTTTTTGCCTTTATTGAATTTCAGTTTTAGATTATTTATAACGGATTTGGAACCGTATTTCAGGTCAATTCCGGAAAAATCGTTTGATATATCGATTTTGTATTTTTCAGATATAACACCGAACGACTTGTCATCATAATTCCTGAATTTGAATTGAGTCTGTTTACCCTCACCGGAAAGATACGTATTGGGTAAAGTATCCTTTTCATGGCCTTTGACAAATGCCCTGATCCTAAACAGGTCCTGGTCAACGGCTGTAATTTCAAATTCGGTATCTGCGGTTTTTATGTGCCACCCGCCGGGTATAGGCCGCTTGTTCAACCCGGAACAGATTTGACAGGACACTAGTAATAAACATATTGATTTCAGCGATAAACTAACGATACCAACGATATGTCTTTTTTTAATTTCTGTCATCTTCCTTTTATCTCCGTAATTTTCCTCATTCCGTCAATACAACATCATCAATATAAACCGCTGACGGGTCTTTGAAATGTATCTGGAGTTCCTTTATAAATTTTTTATCGTACCGCATTTCCCAGCAATTTTTCGGATTAAGCGTTGCCTGTATGTTATAGAAAAGTTTGGTCCATTCTCCTTTTGAACCTTTTTTTGTGTCAACTATATATGCTTTTCCGAAACTATCTTTCAGTTTAAGTGTTATCAAAGTATTTCCGTAAACCCACATCGAAATGGAATGGAATTTTCGCCAGTCCTGAGGTTCATCGAAAGAGAAGGTAATTTTCGAGGGCTTTTTCTCGTCAAAACTGACTTTTAAGGATTTTTTACCTGTGTGCGGTTTTTCTTCGCTATAAACCGCATTTGAGTTAATATCCATTGCCATGCTGACTTTTGCATCCTTCTCGAAATCAGCAATGAGTACATCGGGTTCTTCTTCCCTAAGGGTATCGGTAAGCACGATATCGTCAAGGTACATTTTCCCTGTTTTTGCAGTATATATCTCAAACATAATATTCCGGACGGGAACCGTATAGCCGCCGGCTGGAAGTTCCATGTAAATATGCTTCCAGCTGCCGTACCCGTCGTTAATTTTTATTATTTTCGGGACAAGACACTTGCCGTCTTCAGGGCAAATTGTCACCTCGGGAAGGAAATCGTTCCCGTCCAATATCCACATTGAAAGATAACGGAATCCGGTAAAATCTTTTAATCCGGGAAACACAAAAAACTGATTTTTACTTTTACCATTATATTCAACCTCAAGCGAGTGCGTGCCTTCCCTGACAAATTTTTGAATTTTTTCAATCTTTAAATCTTTCGATTCCCACTTAGCATAAGGGACGGAATGTTCCGATTCATCGAAGTTATCGATTATTTTTACAAAACCTGCCCGCTTCAGTCCGTTCCAGACCATCGGTTCTTTTTCGAAATTTTTGTATATAAGGCCCGTTCTGTAGTTTTCGGCATTCATTATTATCGGTCCCACATCGATACCTATGTATTCTTTGCAGAACCAGTTTTTTTCAGGATTGAGCGCATCGGTAAAACCGTATCTCCCCCATACACTGTTTTTATAATTATCATACATACATCTCGCAACCTTTATCGATTCTTCGGGTGTAAATACTATACAGGGAATTGCTGCTGTTGTTGCTATTGTGTAATCATTGTCAGTGCCTTTCTGAAAAGGCAGTTTGTCCGGCGGTGCTCCGTAATCCTTATAAAAACAGCCGCCGTGGCCATCAGGCCCGAGACAGGGATTTATGCCCCACAGGTTTTCGTCATACCATCCCTGGTCAAGAGACCACTGACGGTTTGCAAGGGTTGCTTCTACCGAGTTCTGGTAATAATCTGTGTAATCATCCTTTAAATATTTAAAGTCAAACCAGATGTTGTCCCACTGATGAATCCACAGTGCAGGCCGCTCGATTCTCCGGAAATGTCCTTTGTAATCATCCCACGGATAATCCTGGGCAAAATTGTGCCAGTATTCCGGTGAAATATTTTCTCTGATGCCTCCGATAGGAAGCAGAAGATCGAATTTCATGGCATCATAGAACCTGATTTCGCAGCCGCTGCGGTCTGAATAAGTGCGGGCATAACAGTTTGAAATAAAACGTTTGAATTTTCCCTTGTGTATTATCCAGCTCCAGTCGGTTGAATCAATTATTTTTTCTGCAATTCTTCCGGCTCTGGTTCCTTTGAAATAATACTTTGCCGCGATTACTCCGCAGAGGTACATTATAGAGTCATGGGTACATATGTGCTCGTGGCCTTCCCATATGCCTGTTTCGATGTTTACCCAGTGATACGGCCAGCCGGAATGGTGGTCCAGACAAAGGTCGTT
Source organism: Elusimicrobiota bacterium (assembly GCA_016928195.1). Lineage (GTDB taxonomy): Bacteria > Elusimicrobiota > UBA8919 > UBA8919 > UBA8919 > JAFGLF01. Next base: position 200,078 of record JAFGLF010000044.1, on the reverse strand, counting down.
CGTGTCCGAAGGGTCGTCGTAACAGTTGTCAAGAAGCGCTTCCACTCTTTTGTATATTTCATCAGGGTCTTTATAATTTCTTTTATGGCCTATGATATAAGCCGCAATCTGCATACCTATACCTGCTATCGATGTATGGGTTTTCCATGTGGTGCTGTCAACTACGTAAAGGGATTTCGGGTGGACCTCGTACCAGAAATAATCGAAAGCCCTTTTTTCGATCAAATCCAGAAACTGGTCATCCGTCAGATTTTTTGAGTCAGGCGGGTCGTTTGAAATCTGTTCGGTAAAATACTTGCTCAGTTCTTTATAATTTTTGTCATAAATCGTAATATTTGTTTTAGGTCTTATAAGTCCGCCATGTTCCGGTTCTATGCCTGTGTGCGGTCCTTTTACTATAAATTCAATCAGAGAAGAACCCCATTGTGTGGCCCTTTTGATTCCGGTCATTCTGATATATCTGCTGTGCAGGTTTTGAAAACTTAAATTATTTTCCCCGCCTTTATTATTTTCTATATGCTTAACTGTTTTCCAGTCCGCAGCATCATCCGATACTTCAATCTTGTATTCCTGTGCAAACGCGGTTTCCCATAAAAGAGTTATTTCCGTTATTTCCGTTATTTCGCCAAGGTCAAGATATATCCACTGGTCGTCGCTGAACTCGGATGACCATCTTGTACCTTTATCACCGTCAAAAGCTTTAACCGCCGGATTGCCGCCTTCTTCGGAAGACGCTTTTGCATCAACGGCTATTTTCCGCAAATCCCACAGCTTTTCATCGGCATAAAGCCGGGAAGTAATGGCAATTAATAACGCTAATTTTATAAGAATAGAAATACTGTGTTTAGTTGTTAACATTAGTAACCAATTTCGGATTCTCAATAGTTTATAAATAAGACTTTATCATAAAATTCGAAATTCGCAATCCGCAATCCGCAATCTTATTTGCCTATTTTTAATATTATAGTTTCATTATTTTTTATATCTATATTATACTATACTGCCTGTCTACAAGCAAGTACTGGACCAGTTTTCGGGGGGCAGGTCAATGTCGCAACCCCTTTTTATTAGAAACGTTCCCATTTTACCGGTATGCCGTGCGGTTGTTTAAATACAGTTATTTAATTTTCCCGGATGATTTCTTTTTACCGTTTTCATCGAAGGTTTTATTGGATTTGCCGGCCGCCGTTAATTGAATATCGTCGATAAGCAAGCTGCCGGCGCCGGTGCCGCCGAACATCCGGAAAACAACGTTGATGTACGCCGTTCCCGCGGGCGCGGTTTCAACTATTTTTACCCGGAACCACCTGCCCGCCTCAAACGACTTGTCAATATTTGAACTGCTTGCCGTGTATATAGGATGCATGTCTGAGTTGAGGAACTCAATTTTTAATTTGGCAAATTTGCTGCCGTTAGGGGCAAGCGGATCGCTTGCGGGATTGGAAACCCACGCCGAAAGCTCGTATTTCTCCGACGGCACGCCTTTGACTTTTTGAGAAAGCCGCCCGGCCCACCAGAATTTTACGGAATAATATCCCGCATGTGCTTCCTTTTCCCACGTTACAAAAACATCTCCGCCGGCCACGTCCCAGTCGTCTATTTCCTGCAGGGCAGGAACCTCTTCGAAGCTTGGATTCAACAACAGGTTCTGTGCGGCTCCGCAAATACCCGCGGCGAACAGCAATACTACAGTTACCGGCACTTTCAGGAACATTTTTTCCCCTATTATTTTAGTTTATCAAAGTTCAATTATCCGGTTTCAGCCGCACGACAGCGTGTTCCAGCGGCCCGAGCTGAAGCTGCAGTTTGCCTGCAGAATACCTGAACCGCTTTTTCGCAAATACATCGTAAGCTGTTAAACCTGCCCGTTGTTCAAGATTTGTCAGGTTGAAATTCACTACGGCGTCGCGGGTCTGTTTGCCGGTGTTCACTACCACCGCAATCAAGCCCTTGCCCGGCCGGTTGTAGAGTGAAACTTTAATGTCAACCGGCTGGGTTTGAACAACAGTTTTATTTTCCCAATATGGGAGCCAATCCGATTCATGGCGGCCGAAAGCGTCGAATGTTTTCCATAGACGCCCGATATACTCGGTCTCCTCATTGCTGAAAGGCCGCCACGGTACATCATGTAACAATGCTATGGATATTTCTTTTTCTTTCTTTAATTGACCATCCGGGTAAGTGAGCAGTTCCGCCGGCACTCCCCAGTTGCGTCCCATGAACTCGGCGCAGAAAGTGTCAAGCGGAAGTATATCCAGCGCACTGGTTCCGTGAGGAAGTTTTCGCAGCATTAACTGCAGTTTTAACTGTTCCCCGTCCCAGTAGCTTGTCGCGAAAGAAAGAGTCGGGATAGTCATGCATGCCGATTGATGAACGTTGACCTGTCCTGCCGGGTTGTGATGTTTGACGATTGTATAAATCCGTTTTATTATTTGCCGAGTGGAGAAAATCGGGTAAGTTTTTCCGACCGAACCGTCCGGCCGTTTGTACCCGCACCCGTGCCGCAGGTTAGAACAGCCCGTGGGCCATGACATCTGGTCCAGGAATACGCCGTCGATGCCGTATTCGGACATAATGCGGTCAATTCCCTCAACCAGGAAATCCTGCAAGTGACTGCGGTTACAGAAAGTATAGGTGGTCTGCTTATAATACTCCCGGTAATAGGGGAGTCCCCGGGGGTAAACCAGACACTCTTCGTGATAGCGTTTCCATTCCGGAGCGAATTCGCTCATCTGGTCGCAGAAGTAAAGAAGCAGCTGAATCTTACGCGAATGGCAGTCAGAGACCAGTTTTTTCAATTCCGTGGCATGTGTAACTTCGGTGTGGTTTTGAATGTCGTTCCAGTGTTCGTGGAAAACCATTGTGCGGACGCCGTTCCTCGCCAAAAAGTCAAAGAACCCCTGTTGCAGTCCGTATCCACCGGAATGTACGATACGATAATCCCATGCATCAGGCACGGCAGGCTTGACGGGCGTGGCCTGAAAACCAAAGGTATATTCCAGCGGCAGGTCTGTCTTACGGGGAATGGAGATGATATTGATACGCAATACAGTTCTGTCCCCGTCCCGTAAGATTTCGATTACCCGGTCAGTATGAGCGTTGAAGAAATTTTTGTCGGATTCGGAAAACCAGCAGAAACCCAGATTGTGGTCGCCTAACCAGACGAAAGGTTTAAACTGCCCTCTGTAACCATTTAGCGGCAAAGCGCCTGAATTCTCCGCACTGCCTATAGGGACCGGCCATGTGTGCAGGAACAACGCGTGCCCGGATTTCAGCGGAATTTCAAGAACAAGTTTTTCTATGAGGGTATTCTTATTTTTTGGTATTAGGCTGAAATCCGCGCGAATCATGCCGTCATATTCTATACTCACCGTTCCTTCGCACCGTAAGGTATTTGCGCCTGCGGATGAGCCAAGCCGTACCAGGTGCGGTTTGGCAGAGACAACACGGCAAGCGGCGCCGTTCCAGACGAGCGGTTTCCCGTTCACTATTCCAGTCAAGGTGACCGGGCCGTCCAGTATCTCGGATTCCTGAGATATAACCGAGGAGGGAAAAGGCAAAGCGCCGAACTGAACAGTCCTTCCCCACACACCCACCTTGCTGCCGGAAACTGTTACCGGTATCCACGGTGGAAGAACCTCTTCGCTGAACCCTATCCGGTTTCCCTTCCACGGCGGCGGTTCCGGGTTTAAATATTTTTTTACTTCTTTTTCATTCAAAAACCTGAATTCCCATATAGAGAAGCCGAATTCTTTGCCCCTCTTAATAAGGTCCAGCTTATAATACCTGAATTTTGTTTTCCCTATATCTACGGTTTCTTCGCCGTACGAATGAATATGTTTGATAAGTTTCCAGTTTGTTTTGTCGTTGGAGCCCAGGATACTGTATTCTTTTGCATATGCTGTTTCCCAGAATACTTTGAATCCGTGTATTTCATATTCTTTTCCGAGGTCAAATATGAGCCACTGGTTGTCCGCGAACTTGCTGGACCAGCGCGTTTTCATATCGCGGTCAACCGTTTTTTCGGGAGTCAGTTCGGCGTTGTCGCATGATGAAGCGGTAACTTTTACGCCGCGGATCATAAACGACCACGAATCAGCAGGTGTAAGAAGTGATAACGAAAGGGAAATCAGAAATATTTTAAATGTTTTCATATGTATTGTTTCCGCAGCGTGAAAGCTTGTTTTCAGGATACGGAAAATTCAAATTCTGCGAGCAAGCCCCGGTACCAGAGCCTTCGGCACGGTACGGGCCCCGTGCCGAAATGGTACAGGGCGGGGCGGGTTCACAAGCTATCCGCCGCGGCGGAAAATACAGTTGAAATTAACTTCGAGTTATTTTTAATATTATAGTTTCATTATTTTTTATATCTATATTATAGTTGTTTATATTTCCCTTGTTTAAGTCATCCATTCTTTTATTTTTATTTAATAAATTTTCTGCTGTATATTCTGAATCTTTCAGGCCGGCTTCGCGAAGATTTATTTTTACATTTTTGACTTCCTTATCCTCGAAGTTATAAATGTATAACAAAGTTTCCTTGTCTCCGATATAAGCATAGGAATATATCTTGCTGTTATTTGTGTTGACTGTCTTTCTTTTCCCTTTGTCGTATAATTCCCGGTATTTGTTTCTTATTCTTATAAGGTTTTTATAGTGTGACAGCAGGCTGTTTTTATTTTTTTCCTGCAGTTCCACGTTTATCTTTCCGGAATCGGCATGTATTTCCTTCCATGGACTGCCCTGTGTGAAACCTGCGTTTAAATCCGCTGACCATTGCATCGGTGTGCGTTCCTGCCATGCCCCTCCGGTCATTCCGATTTCCTCGCCGTAATACATAAACGGGATGCCTTTCATAGAAAGAAGAAGCGCCGCCGCCTGTTTCAGTTTGGGTTCGTTCCCGTCCAGCTGTGACGCCGTCCTGTGCATATCATGGTTGGAAAGAAATGCCGAATAAAAATTTTCAGGTGCATTGTATTTAGCAATATCATTCAGTATGTTTTCAATGCTTTTGTAATCACCGGATTTAGCTGCGCCGACCATCGCCCACTGAAGGTCAAAGTTGAATGCACAGTCCAGCTCATCGCCCTGCCCGTAATATGAAGAGACAATTCTGTTATTGGTCCAGACCTCGCCTATAAACATACAATCTTTTTTGATACTCTTGCCGTAGTTTACGAGTTCGGACAGAACCTCGTGGGTTTCTTCCAGGTCCGCCTGGCCTTTTACCCCCCCGCTTTTTTCAGCTATATACCTTGCGCCGTCCAGCCTGAACCCGTCCGCCCCTTTGTCTAGCCAGTACTTTATGATTTTTTTCATTTCGGTTATGACTTCTTTATTATTATAATTCAAATCAGGCATATCTCCGGAGAAAGCGCCGTAGTAATAACCGCCGTTTTTGTAATGCCATACATTTTTTGAAGTTCCGGAGCCCCATGGGTTCATCCAGCCCTGAGGCATTTTGTTTTTCCATATATACCAGTTCTTTCTGTCACTGAACCATGGGTGTTTTATTGAGGTATGGTTCAGTACAAGGTCTATTATTACTATTATACCTCTTTTATGTGCCTCCTGTAGAAAAGTCATAAAATCTTCTTCGGTACCGTAATCTCTGTTTATTTTGTAATAATCCGTAACATCATAGCCATGGTCACTCGGAGATTCGCATACCGGCATAAGCCATATACCTTTTACTTCAAGGTCGCTGTTCGTATCAGGATTGCCGTCATTCAGATAATCAAGTTTTTTTGTAAGCCCTTTGAAATCGCCTATGCCGTTGCCGTCCGAATCGTAAAATGAACGGACAAAAATCTCATAGAATACACCCGGGGGAGTTTTTGTATCAGCTGCATATATATGTACAGGAATCAGCAGACAGAGAAAAATTGTAATATAAAGTGTTCTTGTCATTTAGAGAGATGGCTTAACAATTATTTCTATAGAAGGATAATCTATTTTGGAATAGATATAGAGATCAGCCCTGATATTTTTAACCGGTATAAAGAATTCCCTGTTTAACATATCTACGATGCCCGATGTTCTTATTCCTGATATCCTTTCTTCTGCTGTCCGGGTTTTTATTTCCACCGAGGGATTTTTTATTTCTATAAGGTAAGAATCCAGGCCAAGAATGATGTGTCTGCCTTTTTCCGTTAAGTTGTTGTCATTGTCAAACAGGGTTTTACTGTTAAGCTCTATATGTATACCTTCTTTCTTTCTTTCTTTTACCAGTAAATCAAGAGAAAATACGTCTCCGTAAAAACTGTACTCCTTCCCGTTTTTGGCTGTTACCGATAATACGGGCGAGTACGGTTCCCCGACATTGAATTCCGATATATCCTCTTCTTTCAGTTCAACGCTTTTCGGAGGGGTCCCTGTCCCTTTGTAGTTTATTATTTTTTTGCCGCGGGAGTTGATAACCTTAATCTCCCATTTTTCAGTATCTGTACTGCAGTTTATTAAGAATCGTCCGTAGTAAAAGGCGTCCTCCGGTTCATTCCATACAATCGGAATTCTCTGGCTGTGCAGTTCTGCCGGAGTATCTGTTATAAGCGAATGAATATCCGGCCGGAGTTCACCGGTATATTCGGAAGAAAAGTAATCGTCAGGAATCATTTTTCTGCAAAGTTCTTCATAGTCGGGCTGCAGAAGTTTTACGACAGGTTTTTTGTCGGAGCTTTCCACAACAACTTCCAGTTGCTGTGATGTCCCCTTTGTCAGTGAAACTATATCAGGGTTTTCCTGTGCATAAAGACAGGTAGCAGAATAGAGTAAAATAATAAAATAGTAAAGTAATAAAGTAATAAGTGTTCTCATAATATATCCACGAAGGAAATACTTTCCATGTCGCACTTAGAGGAACGCAGGGAATCCGCCGCGGCGGACCCGAACGTGTCTGGAAAAATTTGTTCCCGAGTAACCCCGGCTATTTTAGTGAAAATTTAAAAGTTATTTCTCCTGTTTCTTCTTTACTGATGCTTCCTTTTGTCAGAGGTGCAAAAACCCACTTTTTTAATTCATTTATCGTAAGTTTATCCAGTTTTATAAAGCCGGAGGTTCTCTTTATGAAGACCGTGTCCTTTACACGGCCGCTCGGCAGAACGGTAAACCTTAATACAACCACCGGTTCTATTCCTTTTCCTTTGAGCCATTCCGGGTATTCCGGCATATATGATTTTATTATTTTCCTGCTGCGTATTTCACCTACGATTGTTACCCCTATCCCGCTTGTTCCCGCAGAATCCAGGATCAGCTTTCCTTCGGAGTTCCCTGAGATTTTCTGCTGTATTTCTCCGCTGTCAAATGCAGAGAAGTCGTCATACACTTCATTGCCGTCTGAAACACCGCCGGTTGTTTCAGGAAATGACGTGCCTGTTTCTGCAGGGGTTTTTGAAGCAGTACCGCCCGAAAAACCCGTACCTACGGGTTCTTCTATGGTATCGGAACCTGTACTGCCGGTACCAGGGAGCAGGTTATCAAAAATAGTATCATTACTTTTCCGGCTGGCTGGATTTACATCAATAGTTGTACCTCCATACTTTTTTTTGGATTTTGAAAGAACCGGAGCATCTTTACCTATTGTACCGGAAAGCCTGCTTTTATCTATACCGGTTGCTTTACCCTTAAACAGTAAATCTTTACTGCTTGTTACAGCATCTATATCCAGTTCTTTTTTGTATTTTTTGTTTTTTAATAATGTATTACCCTGTTTACTTCTTTTTCTCTTTATTGCCGTCAGGATTTTACCGGTTTCCAGAGGTTTATCCTTTGATGTTATTCCTGGAATGTTAAAAACCGCCTGTTTTTTTATCTCATCTATTCTGCTGAGCATTTTTTTTATCCTGCTGTCTTTTATTTGTTTGAATGAAACTTTGGTAAATGACATTTTTTCCGGTATAACCCTGTCTGTTCCTTTTATTGTGAGAAATGCAAAAGTAAGCACAGCCAGATGTACACCGCAGGAAATAAAAAACGAATAAATGGTATCTTTTGACATAAATACGTGATTACAGCGATGAACGACCGATTTCGGCGATACGTCTTTTCCTTATCGCTGATATCTTCCTTTTATCTCCGTAATCAGTTTTTTTCTGTTCCAATCGCTACCTTCTTTGCTCCGCAGGACCTGCCTGCTTTAAGTATCAGTTCTATGTCCGAATAGTATATGCTTTTATCGGCACGGATTAACAGAGTCGCTTCCGGATTCCTTGACAGTTTCTTTTTTAAAAGAGGCATTAATTCTTCAAAGTCGATTTCACTGCCCCCGACATCGATTCTTCCGTCATTTGCTACTGTTACGATAATTTTATCGGTTCTTTTGTCCTGTGCGGTTTCCGCTTCCGGAAGTTTTACTTCGATACTCGACCTGCTGATATTCGGCGATATTATCATAAGAATCAGTAATATTATAAGTGCCATACTGGTTAACGGAATAAGGTCGATATCTATTTTCTGTTCCATCAGCCGGTTCCTTTATCGATAAGAGTCAGTTTTTTTGCGCCTGCTATTTTTGCAATATCGAATATTTTGACGACCCTGTCCAGCATTACGTCGCCGTCCGGTACTATAATAATTTCCCCGGATTTACTTTTTGCAAGTTCGGCGGTCAATCTTTTTTTAAGACGCGAGACAGCAGTTATACTTCCGTTTATATATACAGCCCTTCTTGAAATGCTGACAATTAAAACTCCGTCATCTGTCTCGACTGTTTTGTTTATTCCTGCAGAAGTTTTTTCCGCATTAACATCCATACCTCTCCAGACCACAGCCGGAAGCGTTATAAGGAAAGCAACTATAAGCGTAAGAGCCGTATCCGTAAGAGATAAAATATTAGGATTTACTTTTCCTTCGAACATTTTATTTTGCCTGCCGTTTTATTTTCAGTTCCGTTATTATCTCGTCCCTTACTATAGAAAGTGCCTGTACGATGACCGATATCTTTCTGACAAAATAGTTGTAAAGTATGACCGCCGGAACCGCTATCAGTATACCTGTTGCTGTTGTTACAAGTGCTTCCGCTACACCCATTGCGATAACGTCCGAACCGCCGGAACCTGTCAGTGCAATACTGTAAAAAGATTTTATTATTCCGGCCACTGTGCCGAAGAGACCTATAAGAGGAGCAATATGGCTTATTGTTCCGATTGTGCCGACATTGTTTTCCATATGCACCTTTTCCCTGTTGATGACATTCGACATAAGTTCATAAATAATTGTCGTATCCATTTTCGGGTCCTGAAGGCCGTTTTCTATCATACGAGAGACAGGCGCAGGTTCTTTTCTGCATATATCTATAATTTCCCTGAACTGTCCTTTGGCAATCATTTCCTTGATTCTTTCGCAGAATTCCCTGATGTCTTTTCTGTTTTTCATAAAATATCGGATTCTTTCTATAGCAAAGGTCAACCCTACTATGGAAATTACAAGTAAAAGCCACATTGCAAAACTCTTTACAAATACCTGAATTAATGAAAACTGCATAATTACCCCCATAATTAACTGCAATTTCGAATTTCGGATTTCGAATTGCGAATTTTATGATAAATCTTATTTATAAACTGAAGTTAACCTTAAATTCGTCCGCCGCGGCGGAAAAATTGAGAATTCAGAATTCTCTTTATTTTATTTTTTCCCTCTCTTCAATTTCCATTATTTTTGCTTCTGCTGCTGCTATCCATTCCTCGTTTTCGGCGGTTGTCATGATTTTTTTATATGCATCCTTTGCTTCTTCGTTTTTTCCTTCCTTCAGATAAAATTCGGCAACCTTGACAAGTCCCGCAAGATAAAAAGTTTTTTCTTTATTTTTCAGATTTACCAGTTCTATATAATATTTCCCGGCATTTTCGCTATCTCCCGCCTTCTCGTATGCGTCTGCAGTAAGATACAGTAATTCGGACTCCGATATTCCGGAGCCCGGCGGGCCTGCCTCGCCGGTGTCTGGCCCGCTCCGACCCGTCGGAGACGAGGCGGGCGGGACCTGTTTGTAGTAACCTGCTGCTTCTTTATAGTTTCCGGTGTTGCGGTTTATTTCGGCTATCTGGAATACAGCGTATCCTTTTTTTTCATGTTCCGGATATTTTGTGAGAAAGAGTTTGTATTCGCTGACCGCCTCTTCCCATTTCTTCAGTTTTTTATAACCGAGAGCTTTATTGAGCATTGCATTGGGCGCAAAATCCGCATCCGGTTTATTGTTTATTATATTACTGTAGTATTTCTGGCTTTCCTCTACTTCTCCCATACTGAAAAGTGCGTTTGCCATATGAAATTCCGCTGTTGTGCTTAGTTCGTCGTCCGGAAAGCTTTTTATGAAACTTTCGAAAGTATTTACAGCTTCTTTGTTTTTCTTTAATGCATAAAGGCATTCCGCCAGATAGTAGAGTGCCTGTTTGGACGATTCTATCTGGGGATAATCCGAAATAATCTTACGGAATATTTCTGCTGCCTTCCCGTATTCTCCCCGTCCGTAAGCCCTGGTTCCTAACTGCCAGTATGCTTCTCCTGCCATTGTCCCTTTAGGATAAAGGTTTACGAATTCCGTCAGCCCTGCGTCATTGTCGGCAGATTCCATACCTCTTTCATAATAAACCATCCTGATGTTTTCAAGGACTTCGTCTTTTTTTTCATAATCAGGATATTCGCTGAGGAATTTTTTGTATGCATTGATTGCCTGCTTATAGTTGCCTCCGTTATAATAACACTGTGCTATATGCAGTCCTGCTTCGCGCGACAGCCCGCTTTCCGGAAAATATTTTTGTATTCCTCTGTAATATGATACGGCATCGCTATATTTGCCCAGTCCGAAACTTGTATATGCCAGCCGTTCGTATGCTTTTATGGAGTATTCCGTGTCCTTTCCGGTTCCTATGATCCTTTTCCACCGCTTTATTGCTTCGTTGTAATGGCCGAGACGGTAGAAACTCTCGCCTTGCATAAACAGAGCTTCGTAGATATTATCGTCACGGCGGTAATTATCCGTAAAATCTTTATACAGCAGTATTGCCTTTTCATAATTTCCCTTGTTAAACTGTATGCCTGCGGAAACAAGCAGGGATATTTTTTTGACGTCTTCGTCGTCTCTGTAGCTGTCAAGGAATTCCCGGTTTTTTAATTCCGCTTCGTCGTAGTCGTTGTCTAAAACCGCACAGGCAATAATAATATTTTTCGCATATTTTGCCGCTTTCGAACCGGCATAATTATTTAAAATATATTCGGATGCTTTTCTTGCATCGGCAAACTTGCCGAGATTGTAATATGCATTTGCAATAAAATAGTATGCCCATGCTTTCCATTCGGCAGAGAAAAGACCTTCCTTGTCTGCAAGGTCAAAGTGTCCCGTAAACAGCGATTCATTTTTTCCTTCTGCGATATATGTTAAACCGAGCATAAACAGAGCCCTGCCTCTGACCTCATTGTCCGGAACGCTGTTTATAATACCCTGAAACTGTTCCTGTGCGGAAGCCATATCCCCTTTTCTATAAAAACACATTCCTTTCAGGAACATAATATTTTTTTGCGGACCGGTTCCCTCTGCTATTTTTTCAGAAATATCGCAGTATCTTACTGCACTGTCATATTTTCCGGTCAGATAATAAAGTAAGGCAAGGTCGCATGCAGAATATACCCTTACCGGAGTATCGGTGTAATCGTTGATTACTTTTTCATATTCATCTATAGCAAGTTTATACCAGCGGAGCCTGGCATAGGATTTTGCAAGGAGGCGGCGTATATAAGCTTCCGGCCTGGTCCCCGCGTGGTCTCTCAGGAAATACTCGCAGTTTTTAATGGCGAGTTTGTAGTATCCCATATCGAACCTGCATAAGCCCAGCATTAATCTGGTATAAGGCCTGTAAGGGCTTTTGGTATATTCCAGGAGTTTTAGGAATGATTCGGCAGCCGGGCCGTATTCCTTCATCCTGTAAAATACCATTCCGAGATTGAACATAGAGTCGTCGACAAGAGTGCTATTCCTGTGTTTTTCGATTATATTTTTGAAAACAGACACTGCCGGAAGGAATCTGCCTTCGTCTTCAAGGCATTTTGCGGAGTAGAACATAGCGTGCGGGGTATCCGCTTTTCTAAAGAAATCCAGTGCTTCGGTTGACCTTTTCCGGTAATAAAGAACAAGGCCTATGCAGTAATTGAGCCGGTCGTCCGGATGATAACCCTGATAATTCGAAATTAACTGTTCCATTATTCCGAGTGCTTTTTCGGTTTCGCCGGTTTTCAGGTAACATTGTGCTTTTGAGAATTCTATTTCAGGGATAAGAAAATCCTTTTTAGGAGTAATCTTATTAAAGAGAACAAGGGCCTGTCCGAATTCTCCTGTATTATATAAAGCTTCCGCTTTCCTGAACATTGCATATGCCGGAAAATCGGATTCGGTTCCGGTACTCAGTATTGAGTCATAATGTTTTATGGATTCCGGATATCTTTTTTTTGCGAACTCGAGTTCTCCGGATATATACTCTTTCTGTATATCGGGCAGTACATTTTTCTGAATTAATTTATTGAGCCGGTTATATTTGCCGTTTCTGAAAAGCTCAGCTATACTTTTCTGAGGTTCATCGAATCCGGTAAATACAAGGGTTTTTATTTCCGCATCGACCCAGTCAGCAACCGGTATTTTGGGCCGGTCTTCGGGAATTTCCCTGAAAAGGTCGACATCTGCCGGTTCATTTTGTAACGGGATTTCCTGTTTTCTGCTGTCCTGTGTCCCTGACCGACTGTCCATGTATTTTGCTAACCCCGTACCCGGGGTCTCAGAGTGGTTCGGGGCGGGTTTGTCATATTCTGCTAACCCCGTACCCGGGGTCTCAGAGTGGTTCGGGGCTGCAGGAGAAGCAATGGAAGGTTCTTTTTTGACGGGATTCGCGGTTTCTATCTTATTAGTATCTGTGATATTCAATTCATGCTGTATGGGGCGTTTGGAGATTAATCTGCAGCCAATAAATAACGCAATCGGAACTATAATAAAATAGCCTGCCCAGCCCTTTCTATTTTGTAGTAATTTATTTATATATATTTTAAACATTTTATATTTTTAAAATTTTATATTCAAACCAGAAGAAAGAGCCGGGTTTTTTGTTCTCAAGGTATATTTCTTTTTAATACTTTATGCAGGACTTCACTTAGTTTTTCAAGTGTGTAAGGTTTTGTGACCACATCCGTGAACCCGTATTCTTTATGTTTGGATATTATCGGGTCATCGGAATATCCGCTGGAAACAATTACTTTAGCTTTGGGGTCTATTTCAAGTAATCTTTTTACCGCCTCTTTACCGCCGATTCCGCCGGGAATAGTTAAATCCATAACAACAGCATCGAAGCCCTGATTTTGTTTTTTTGCTTTTTCGTATAATTCGATGGTTTCCGAACCTTCCTTGCTAAGTTCCACCGTATATCCCAATTTCGTGAGCATTTTACCTATGGTTTTTCTTACGGTATCGTTATCATCCATTATCAGTATTTTTCCGCGCCCGGTAAAAATATTTAACTCTTCTATCTGTCCGGTAACGGTTTCCTTTTCGGAAGCCGGCAGATAAATACAGAAAGTCGAGCCCTTGCCTATGTCCGATGCCACCGTGATATAGCCGTTGTGGTTTTTTATTATATAATATGCCGTTGTAAGTCCGAGACCGCTTGCCTTTTGCTTTGTTGTAAAGTACGGGTCGAATATTTTATCCAGAGTGTTATTTTCTATTCCATGCCCGTGGTCCCTTATTGTTATCTTTACATATTTTCCGTCCTCCATAAAAACCGGGAAACCTTTTCCCGGACTTACCGCTGTATTTTCTGCCGTTACTTCCATTACACCGCCTTCCGGCATGGCCTGGTTGGCATTTATAATCAAGTTGTTGATGGATTGCGATATTTGTTCGCCGTCCACCTCTGCCAGCCAGAGGTCTTCCGGTATTGTAATACTGCTTGCAACATTGGAACCCCTTAGTATAAATTTGACAGTATCTTTTGTCAGTTCGCCTATATTGGTAACTCTCTTTATGGGAATCCCGCCTTTAGCGAAAGCGAGCAGCTGGGCAGTCAGCGTTTTTGACCTTTGAGATGCATTTTCTATATCTTTTAATATATCAAAAAGAAGTTCATCTTTGTTTTTTACGTATGTTTTTGCAAGTGTTACATTTCCCAGAATTCCGGTCAGGATATTGTTAAAGTCGTGTGCAATACCCCCTGCAAGCACTCCGATCGATTCAAGTTTTTCTATTTTTATACGGATGGAAAAATACTGGTTGATTTCCGTAATCATTATGTTCTGTATAATTATGCCCAGCATAACAAAAACGGCTCCGAACATGAATATCAATCCGACGAATATCTCGCTGAATATCGGCAGGTTAAAAAATAATGCAAGACCGACTATAACATAGCCGGTTAAAAAGAACACCATTAATATTATGTGTGTTTTGAGCAGAGGCGAAACATGCTTCCGGTTCGGCATCGGAATCGATCTGATAAGAGAAAAGGTTTTTCTGGATTTAATAATGCTTGACAGCATTATTAAAGCACCTGCCAATATAAAGGTACAGCTCAGGTATGTTTGCAGCATAAATCACCCCTTCGAAGGTCCCGATTTATCGGGACCGAAATTCAAAATTTATTTATCTAATCTTTTTAACACAAAAACTCAAGCCGAAGGTCCGCCGTGGCGGAAACTTAAGAACACAAGAACATGTTTTTTATTTTACAATATAAGGAGCCCTGTTGTCGTTGGATTCTTTTTTTATCTTTAGCTTAAGCCCTGTAAATTTACCCTTGTTCTGTTTTAGCATCTGTGATAGAGGGTCTGCAAGTGATTTTGCACCTATGTACATAATTTTTACTTCCTGCTTGTCCTCTAATTTCGCATCCACCACAGGCGCAAAGCCGTGATAGGTATTTACTACATACGGCTCACTCACGATTTCTATCGCGATTTCATCTACACCAAACCTGATAGCATCCCTCTTTTCCTTTTCCATAGTAGTACCCCCATTTATATGTTGATACGCTGATATGCTGATACGTTGATATGTAAAACCTAAATCCGTATCACCGTATTTCGTATCACCATATTTCCATATCACCCTACTGTCAGAACCTATACCTGAACGCAACCCTTACCGTTTCATAATCCGTATCATTTCGTAATTCACTGTTTGTGTGGCGGTATTTTAAATCCAGCGTGGTGGTCAACCTGCCTTGCATAAACATTTTTTCGCCGGCAAGGGCAGCATAATATCTTTTTTTGTCATTGTCCGGTGTCCTGTAGTCATAAATGATTCCTTTGGTGCCGGCTGAAACTTTCCAGTTTTTCTTTTTCTGGTACGATGCCGTTAACCCCGCGCTTTCCTTTTTATAATCACTGACAATCCGGTCTTCATACCGCACATCCTTGTGTTCTGCATCCATATTAAACCAGATTCGTTTCTCTTTGTCATTAAAAAAATCGTAATCCCATCCGTTTGAAACGTAATAACCCTTATGGTCATAAGCAGCGGTTATATAGTCCTTTTTAAAGAACTGGAACTTTAAATTTGCCTTTACTTTTGAGCCGATTTTATGGTCGGTCCTGATATTATAGCGGAAATACCCGTAGTCATAATCAACGGAACGCTCGATGTCGTCTTTAGTATCCCTGTCGCCCCATTTGAACCTGGTTTTAATCTTATAGAGCCACGGCAGTGCAAATTTACAGTCAAACCCTTCCGTAAATTCCAGTTTGTTCTTTTTACGTCCTGCTTCGGACTGGTCTGCCTGTTCGAACCTTGCGGATGAGACAGCCAGAAGTTTTTTGTTGAAGAAATATCTTTTGCCGTCCAGCCCGGCAAAAGATTTATATAAGTCCTTATTTGTTGCTTCTGGGTAGTCGAACTGGCTGAACCCAAACTTAAAATCAACGGTGTATTTATCCTTCTTCATGAAGGTAAATGACGGCGCTGCGGTAATCTGGTCAAATTCCAGGTTCGGGGCATTGGTATAACGTTTGGTTTTATAGTTAAACCCGATATTTAACCTTACAGGGTCGCCGTTTTTCTGTTCCATGTAATATATCCATACCGTCTTAAAGATTTTTGATGTATTATCCAGAGAATCACTGTATTTATAGTCCTTGTCGTATATGAACGAACCGATGTTATAACTCAGAAGTTCGGATATATCATGTTTGAACTTCAGATGATAGTTATGATACGTGTAATCGTCGTCCGCATCCTCTTCTTCGAAGTCCTCTGCAGAAGAGCGTTTACCTGTTTCGGTATATCCGCTGAACTCGTAGTCCTTGGCAAAGACACATACGGCCGTAAGCATAACCAGCCAGCCGGCAATCATGATTCTCGATATGCTCATTTTGTTTCTATTGTATTTCCACTGTATTTCTACAATGTTTTCGTTTATTATATTATATTATATTATATTATACAAGAGGTTTATAGGAAAGTTATTTTGAAATTTTTGTAGCGTTGAGTTCCGGTTTCTATCGGAACGAAATCCTCCGTGGAGGAAAGATCCGCTGACGCCCCGGCGGCGGATAACTTTTAACTTGTAATTTGTAGCTCTTTATGGGTTTAATTTGAATATATAAAAATTGAGAACCGCTGCAAATGTTACCCAGAGTATATACGGAACAAGAAGTAAACCCGCTGTTTTGGAAAGTTTAAAAAATCTTAACATTATAACCAGAATCATAAACCACAGGATAATTATTTCCACAAAGGCAAGAAACGGAGAATGCAGATAAAAGAATAAAAAAGACCATAATATATTCAGCATCAATTGCGTGTCAAATAACAACAAGGATATCCGTACACTTTTATTCTCAAAACCCTTATTCAGTATAAGATAAGCGGATATACCCATAAGGATATAAAGTGCAGTCCATACAGGTGCAAACACCCAGTCCGGAGGGTTGAAAGACGGTTTTATAAGCGTCGGGTACCATGTCTGAACCGAAGACGAGGTAAAAATAGAGCCGATAACCCCTGCCAAAAGGCAGGCACCTATGCACGCCGACAATTTAACAATCTCAATAGGTTTGATATTTATCATTTTGCCCTGCCTATTATAATAAACCCTATTCCCGCAAATATCGCTGTAAGGTCGTAAACTAACACTTGTGAATCATCCCAAATATTACCAAAACCGAGAAGAAATAATATTACTCCTATTATCACTAAAACTATTTTTGCAGCTTTATTCATATTATCCCCTTTTTCGAAGCCCCGATTCATCGGGGCGAAGATCCCGCTCCACCGGGATTAACGCTTAATTCCCATTTTAATTCTGATGAATCCGGTTCGCCAGAACGGTATATATTCATCAGATTTTTCAGTGTATTATCATTGCAGTCGTCATTATAATCCCTGCCGATTTTTCTTAATAACAGTATTTTATCCGGATGAGATTTAAAAACTATCCGGATATTTTTCTGCTTTATATCTATTTTGTCCAAATTAAAACTTTTGGGGAATTCTATATAATCATTCGGATAGTTGGCACTTATTGCATACCATTTGTTTTTAATCTTAACAAATACGAACTGATGGCCGTTTATTGTTTTCTTTTTCTTTGGATTCAGCAGGACTTTATTATAATCTTCGGCTAAACAGGATACTGCATAACGCATATTTTCCGGATTATCGACAAGCTTTAATGCTTTAACAACAGCGATGAATACCCTTGCATAGTGCGAACATCCGAAGGCGAACCTGTACCGGACTAAATCATCTGCGGAGGGCCCGAAGAATATTCCGCTCGGATGGTCTCCCATATATTTCTTTTTCAACAATTTTATAATCTTCTTTTTTTCCTTGGGCATTGTAGACAGGAATAAAGGCATCCAGCTCATAAAATCATTTGGTTTTATGTTATTACTCGAAATGCCTTTGTCCGGGTCTAACAATACATTTACAATCTGCAAAAACTGCATAAGCAGGTCATTTTCCTTGTCAGTATTTAATTCCCGAAGGACCACGTCATTTGCGTAATTTGTAATATTGCCGGTTACACTCAGCAGACTGGATTCTCCCTGCGGGCGTCCGGTATCGGCAGAAACACTTTTAAAGCATAAGAAAACAGCAACCGTACATATAAATATCTTTTTCATTACCTTGTCCCCTTTTCATAAATGGACATTTGTCCGCTTATGATTTTGTTGAGTCCGCCGCGGTGGACCAATCACCTAAATAAGTGAGCTTGTTACATTAATTCTCTAAATAGATTTTACCGTCATCATATCTAGCGAGTATTTTACCATTAAAAGCAGCAGTTGAGAAAATAGCAGTAACATTGAGTTTTGAGTCTACTTCCGGGATAAAAATTTTAATGGTTTTACACATAGTCTCAATTGCATTTATAAATACTTTTTTCGAAATATCACTCTTTAGTTTTACATATTGATTATTATTTACAGTAAAGGTAAGCAGTATTTTTGTTGGTCTGCTTTTTGTAGATGATAATTCAACAGATGTAATTAAATCAAATTCATCCCATTTTGATATTTTAGAGAAATGTAAAACCTGTATTTTTAGCAATTCCCATTCAAGTACTGATATTTCTACAGGAATGTTGTACCCTTCAAGGTCTGTATGTTTAGAACTAGAAGGATAAACCCCGAATGGTCTTCCTTCAAGTTGTGCATAACTAACTTTATAATGTACCAAAATATAAAATAATAATAATGTAAAAACCGCTGTAATTTTTTTCATTACCTTGCCTCCTTTTTATAAATGGACATTTGTCCGTTTATGATTTTGCCGGGGCGGATTAATCAGAACCCTGCCCGACTTCGTCATTCAGGCGGGCGTCCCCTTTATTTTATGAATTATGCGGTGTCATAAACCCGGCTCCACCATCCGAGATTTGGCCCGTCGTATCGGATAAGTACTATCTTATTGCCGAAATCCGTAGACACAAGTACCGCTGTATAAACATCCGGAAGACTACCCGTAATTCGCACTTCCCTAACTTTCAGAATTTTATATTTCGTCACATGTCCTTTATCAAAGCCGGTCATCTTGAAAACCTTGGCAACAACCTGCTCTGTGGAAGCGCTTTTTGGCAGGCCGAGGATCGGATATTCACCGTTCTGCCATAGATGGTCAGATGAAAGGCGGGTTACAAGAGAGTCAATCCGGTCAGGTGCCGTGGCACAACCCGTAAACAACACCACCAGTACTAAGTAAAATACCGGAATATAGATACCTGACTTTGTTTTTCCCATAAATTCCTTCAAAACCATGAAAGGTTTTTACTTACACTTATTAAGACACTTATTTTAGGAATTTGTTCGCACTTTGCAGCAAGGGCATTTACCAATTGTAACCTAAGCAAATTGATGGAACCAGTAGACTTGGATTGAAACCACTGAAGTTTTGTAGAGCAATATATCCTTTTACATCAATAGCAAAATGTATTTTTTTATTACTAAAGATATCTGCTCCGATATTCAACACCGGCGTGATTGTTTCTTTCTCATCATCATTTAAAATTATCCGGTGATACGGGCGCGGAAAGTAAGGATAGTCCGCACTATGATATTTGTAAATAGCCTTTGATAAACCAACTCCGAAATATGGGGATACTGAATAATCATAATTATAATAGTATTTTGCAATTGCCGAGGCAGTATATCTAAAAGATCTATATTCCACGTTTATAATAGCAACGGATAAATTGGTTAGATCACCAATATTCCTTCGTTCTTTTTCTTCCTCAACAGTTCCAACTGAAAACTGGAATCCCCATCCAGAAAGACAGACAACATCATAATATCCGCTTAAATTTCTATTTTCCGAACCCCCTAAGTCAGTTCCTTCTTTACTAATTGCCCAATTACCCATTATACCAAAACTATGCATTCTGTGCCGGCCGGCATATTTAATTGTCTGTCCTGGTTCTGGTTTATCTTTGTAAATTTTAACTATCCTGCCTTCGGAGTATTCAGTTTCTACTTTTGTTATCCTTATTTTACCTGTTTTTTCATATTTAACCGAATCGTAAATATAGTATATGTTTCTATCCTTAACACCATCAAGTTTTCCCTGATTTATAATAACACATTCGGTATCCTTAATCTCCGTTATAATTCCTCTTGATTTCAATGTAACTACACGTGCCTTTGGCGGTATCTTACCGGTCAACCGCTTGCCGAGTATTTCTGCTAATTCTTCTGCTTTATCCGGTAAATCACTTTTAGATATACATTGAATTTTTTCAGAATGTGTAATTCTACCTGTTTCTACATCCAATACATGACAAGTAATATAATAAATCCCGGCAAAGTGACTTAGATCGCCAGTAACCATTTTTTCAACATTTAATAATTTCCCCATTCTGATTGCACACTTCTGGTCCGTACAACCGCTCATCTGGAATTTTTGCTCAGCAAGTATCATTTCCATATTGTTGCGTTCCAATACATTAAATAGATTGGTGGTAACTAATCCCATGCGGAAAAAATTACTCACTGCAACAGCGTCCACACGTGATACATTACTAGCAGTAAACTCTGCCACCGCAATGTTAGTTTTTATCTCTGTTTTAGCAATGCCTCGACTTATCAGTACTAAAATTAGAACTTGAATTGTCAGAAACAATTTCTTCATATATTTATTCCATACTTTCTGGGGTTAATTCTGAACTTAAATGGACATTTGTCCACTTTGGGGATTATACTATTTCCCGTCCAAAAATGCAAGCTTTCTAATCATAAATGGACATTTGTCCATTTATGATTTTTGCGGTTTTAGGATTATTCCCCTTGCAACCATTCTTTTACTGTTTTGTATTCTTCTTGTTTTGATTTTTGTTCCTGCGGATAGTCTTTTCAGGTATAAATGTGCGGTTGATTTGGAAATTTTGAAGTAGGATGCCGTTTCCCTTACAGTCGGAGGTATCTTTCTGCGTGACAGCGAGGCCCTGATGAAGTTAAAAACCGTTTTTTCATCCAGCAACTTTGTCTTCATATTTCAGAACACTAATTTTTTATATTTCATAAATGGACATTTGTCCATTTATGGTTTTTGCGGGGCGGATTAATCAGAACCGTCCCCATTGTTTCTTATTAGGTGGAAAATTAGAAACGTCCCCATTTATGGCGGAACAATCACCTAAACAGGCGACCTCGCGTCCGTTAGGTTACAGGTATATCTTTTATACCCAGAACCTTGCATAAACGCAAAAGTGTTTCAATAGTAATATTTTTTTTACCTTTCTCTATTGCTGATATATCCGGTTGATTAATCCCGCTCCTTTTAGCCAGATCAGACTGACTTATTTCTTTTTCAATTCTGTAGTTCCTGATAGTTTTACCGATTTGCGAGGCAAATACTGACGGTTCACCCGGCATCTTTTTTTTCTGAATTCCTAACAGCCCTTCATAAACAGTTTGCCACCACGCCCTGAATTCGGGCGATTGGTTTGTTTTTGCCCAGTATCGCCTGATTTTAGGCCATACTTCCGTAAATTTTTTCTTTGTAATTAAAGAAAATACCTCTCTGGGTTTATCGCATCGTGATAATATGGCAACCATATTTTTGGTAAATCCTGGATGGTCCGTGTTTTTAAGTATTTTTTTTGTTTTCCTAATTGCCTTACTATTTAGGCTCCAGAAATATTTCTTAATATTCATATTTTTATTTCTCCACCTATAAATTTTTGTATCTCGCCGTCAATATAACTAAGCATTTTCGAAGTATCGAATTTTTTTTGATATATATCCAGATCCATGTCCGGCAGCAGAAAACTCATTTTCAAATTTCACTTGTAGTTTCAATCCTGATTTAATCTGTGAAACTATATTTTGAATCTCTTTTACGGTATAATTTGGAGAAAAGAAATCAAGGTCTCTGGAAAATCTATGCTTCAGGTAAAAAAGTTCTAATGCGGTGCCTCCTGCCAATGCGAAGGTTTTAGATGTTTTTGAAAATATCTCTAACACCCTTAATTGTATTTCATGAACCTTGTTGTTCATACCGTTCCCCTATAGTTTAAAACCTATATCTACTATAGATTATAAACTATAATATGATTTTTGTCAAGTATTTTTTTGAAGCAAAGCCCTGCACCGCCCTGTACCATCTGGTACTGGGCACCGCATGGTGTTCAGGGCGAAGCGAAAATCCGCCGATGCCTCAATGGCGGATTAATTCTCGGAGCGAAGCCGAAGCGTAGCATAGGTCTCGAAGCCAGTGTAGATTCCGGTTTATCGGAACCGATTTAATAGAAACGTCCCCATTTTCTATTTTATTAGAACCGTCCCAATAATTTCTTATTATAATAAAAATAAGCCGGCAAGGCCTAAATATAATAAAAGTTTCCTACGCAAAATCATTTTTTCAGGGTGCAATTTTTGATTTTTGTTAAGTGAACCAAGTCAACTCCGTCCCCCTCGCAGTCCTTATTTTTCCCCCTCGCAGTCCTTATTATGTACCTTTATTAGAAACGTCCCCATTTTCCCTAACTTTAAAACTTAAATTTCAATCCGCCTGTTAAAACCAATGAACTCAAATCTATCTCTTCAGAGGTCTTAATGGCAGTAGTAGTATACTCATAATAATAATCATAATCCCAATACCAATAATCGTCATTCCAAGAAGATTGTGTATACGTTTTATTATAAAAATAATAACTTTCCGTTAGAGTTCCTGTTGTATTCAAAGTTGGTTTTAATATTAAATATTTTGTATTTATACCGAAAGATAAACCTTTATAAATGGGAATGTCAAAATCAATCCCTGCGTGGAAACCAAAACTATTTTCAAATTTTTCTTTGAGAGTTAAAAAATAATATGCATAACTATTCCATGAACCACCCGTCCAGTAATAATAAAGATAAAAGTCATCCCAATAGTCACGATAATATTCATCACTGCCATACAGCATTGAGTTGTAAGAATAATCTATAATATAATAACCCCCGCCAACATTAAAAGAAAGCCACTTCGCCGGTAATACAATAAACGATACCGATATTGGGAACATAGTAAAATCTGCCGACCCGTTTTTTGTTTCGGTATCAATATAATCAACATCTAACGACCCGCCCACAACAGATCCTAAAATCCCCAGTTTTATACCCGCAACAGAACCGTTTTCATAAACATCATTGTTAAAAATTATTCCCCCATAAGCATCACAAAAACCATATGTGTTTTTTGTTTCTCTGGTTTTTTTTATATCTTCAATATCTGTTCCATCAAAATCATTCAATCTTCTTCTCTGGACAGGTTTTTCTTGTAATGTTCTTAATTTTTCTTCAATTGGAGTAAGATACATTGGTGCAATACCTTTGTCCTCATACTTCTGAATAACCCTATTTAGAAAGTTTATTTGGGCATTTCTACCCATTGGTTTTACGACTTTTTCATAATATTGCATATCATCTATAAGCGATTCCTTTAACTTCGGGTCTGCAGCAGTTAAAAAAGATGTTTGTAAAATCAATGCAATACAAAAAATAAGTAACCAAAAAATGTTATTAAGTTTTAAATTTCTCATTTTTTCTCCAACAATTTTTATTTATTCATTCTCAAAATCATTTTTTCAGGGTGCAATTTTTGATTTTTGTTAAGTGAACCAAGTCAACTCCGTCCCCCTCGCAGTCCTTATCAGAAACGTCCCCATAATTTCTTATTTTTTCAAGATTCATTAATGTTTTTTTATGCAAATATTTTTAAGGTAATTACTGGCATCTCCGGTATTATTTTTTCACGTTTCGGGACCCTACACCTGTACCTTCTTTGGTTCGTTCAATTATAGCTTTGAGAAAAAATCATTTATTACACTTGTATCCCCAAGATAACAAACAGTTGTATTATACAATTTATCAAAACCTCTTTTCTTAAGAAATGCACTTATTGCCCTATCAGTGATATACATATTTGAAAAAGGTAGGAATGTTGAGGCGTGTTTAATATCCATGACATCACCGCTCCTGATTGGTTGTTTAGCTGTCATAATACATGCGTAAAGATTGCATGAAATATTACTAAACGGCATTGATTTGTGATGAACCGATTTGTAAAAACCTATTAATCCTTTATAATCCATAGCTTTGCCGGTGAGGCTCTCCCAAAGCACCAATTGTTCGTTTAAATTTATTGCCCCACAAGTTGCATTGAGTTGATCATTATCATCTTTAAATTGACCTGACATGAATTGTCTTTGAAGAATAAATAATGCCTGCAGTTCACCAATGTATTCTTCCCTTATTTGCTGGTCAAAAGTTACATTAGCCTCTACATTTTTTTTTCTTTGTTCTTCCATTGCCTGATATATACTCTTTTTTAGGTTTTTCTGGTATTCTTTTCCAAATGGAATATTACGTTTAATATCAATAAAAACAGGGCTTTTTAAAATATCTTTTAACTCGTGTACAGGGTCTGAATAAAATGCATCAGTATATTTAAGAGTAACTGTTGTATCTCCATTTACATAGGCTTTCATGAAATATTTTAGTTGATTGTGTTCAATATCAAGTGGGGCTTTAGTTTTAATACTTAATGAGAGCTTTCGTATCACATCAAACCATTTGTCACGTTCTACCCAAATTTCTTCATCTTGCTCAGCCAATGGACAAATAAGTTTTCCTTTTCGAGTATTAGTGTAAATCGCATTATATAGTTTTGAAATTTTTTCCTCTAAATCCCCATCAAGCTTATTTAACTTAAATTTCCACATTGTCATATGATTTATGATAGAGGTATCAATCCATATTATCGGGATTTCAGACTTAGTTATTTTAACTTCCATTTTTTCTTCCAAAATTATTTTTTCAAGATACAATTTTCGAGACCTGACCTTGTTACTACTGTTACTTCTCTAAGCCTTTAATCTTGTCTGCTACATCACGATAGCTTATATTTTGAGTATAAACTTTCTTATAATGTTTTAGTGCATTTTTATTATCACCCGATAACTCATAAACAAGGGCAAGACTATAGTGTACTTCCAGTAAATCATCATCTAAATTTCTCTTTTGCAATGGAGCTTTTTTTAAAACTTCAATGGCTAAATCATATTTTTTTTGTTGTGCAAAACATGCACCTAATAGTTGTATAACCTTTAAATATTCTTCAAATTCTTCTGGTATTTTTTGTAAAACATTTAGCGCTTCATCAAACTTATTTATTTTGTAATAACAATTTCCTATTAGTAGTTTTATTTCATAATCTTCTGGGTATTTATCAAATATAACTTTGAAATATAAAATTGCCTCAGAATATTTTCCGACCTCATGTAAAACCTTGCCGAGCAAATAAATTATATCTTCGTTTTTTGGATCAATGTTATTGGCCTCTAGTAGGCATTTTATAGATTCCTCATAATTTTGCTCACTAATATGCTTTTTTGATTTTTGTAGCTTTCGTTTTGCCTTCTCCGTTGGACTACTATACCAAGTATAATTAACGATTCCCATAATTAGTAAAACAAAAAATCCAATTATTGGTTTTATAAGCAACAAAATAAATCCAATAAAATACAAAAAAACAAATACACACCCAACTGAACAACCAGGTGAATGGTTGTTTGAACTATAAGAAACTTGTTCTTGGGAGGTTTTTTTACCTTTACCCAAATAATTTACTGAACCCAGCCCTGTCTTTGGAATTCCAATACGAGTATAAACTCCTTTATTTCCAACTCCGACACGTAAACCTTTTACCCCAGCACTCAAACCTAGTCCTTTTTTACCGATATTTAATCTTAATCCTTTGCCCAGTGATATTGATTTTCTAAATCTAAAACCCATAAAACATCTCCTGAATATTTGAGGAGATACTCTTTAGTTTTTATTCCCAATTTCCAGTTAAGATTACTAGTGAAAGTTGGAGAAATCTAAAAACCAGAACTATTCCCATTTACCTATGGCGAAAGTAGAAAAGTTTTATTTAACCAGTTAAACACTATCCCCTAACCCATTATAAGCACAAAAATGCAAATTGCAATTCCAATAAAACCAATCACAAAGGCAAGTTTCAAATTTATATACTTTTTATTACAGATAGAAGACAGATCATAGTTTAATTCATAAAGATTCTCTATTATTTGACTCTCATTAGTTGAAAAAATTTCTTTTACGTATTCTGTTACATCCTTGTAATTAGCTATATGCACCCATGAAACAAGCCCCTTTTTTTTACTTGTTAAAGTTCTAGGCCAAACTACACGCAGAGAAAAATATATACTTATCACAAGTAATAAACATCCAATAAAAGAAGTAAATTCAAAAAAAGCCCATGTTTTTAAAGATTTTTTAAACATTTCAGGACCATGTAAATATGTGATTGTTAAAACTCCGGTTACAGCACCGATAAAAATCCCCGCCTTGGAATCTCCTAATGATATATTGTTAGTTATATAGTCTCTTATAAAAATGGACATTCCTTTAATAATATCAGGATACGGTTTTTTTTCACTAGCAATTATTTCCGATTTAGTATCATTTTTTTCTTTTAGAATATCTGCGGAGTTCAATTTTTTAACATCTTCTAATATTATTTTTTTCTCTGATGTTTGTATTTGAGGGATATCTTCTTTTACATATTCTTCATTTTCTAGTTTATTCATAACTACCTCCTGTTTTTTTGTTACTATCAGTATAATTAATCAAGTTAATTGTGGATGTTTCCATCTACTTGTATATCTATATGCCCAATAAGGTGTTTGAGATCTTATATACTCAAATCCTGAACCCATAAGTATTAATTTACAATATTTTTGTCTATATGATGGTAATAGGTCTTTAACATGTTGGCCTATTACAATTTCTCCTGAACCAGCTACCTTGAGTAATTTATTTGCTATATTAGCGGTTGTACCAATTGCAACAAATGAATTGAATCCGCCGGGCGCCCCTACTCGACCAATTGTTATTTTCCCGTAATCTATACCTACTCTAAATTCTACTTTTGCTTGTGCGCCTTGTTGATACATATAAGGAGCAAATAAACTATCATTAAAATAATGCATAGTTAAAGCTGCATCAATAGCTAATTTAACACATTCGGAGGAATTATTTGTTTCTGTCCCAAAATAGGCCATTAATCCATCCCCTGTATTTTTTTCAAATTCTCCTTTATAATCTCTTACTATATTTATCATTTCAGCCATAAATATGTTCATAATAGATAAAACGATTTTTTGAGAATCATAACTATCATTAAACCAAGTACTATAATTACAAATGTCTAAAAAAAGCACAGCAACTTCCATTTGTCTACCACTACCAATAGTTACTTGGTCTTCCTCTGGCATTTGCCTTGCTGGTTTAACTTCTAATAATTTTTCACTTAAGCTACTAATTCGTTTATTTGTCCTTTCTATTATTTTGTCCAAATAATCTTTATTCCACATTTTTATCCTCCCGAAATCATTTTTCCATATATGACCCCTAGATCTTATTTTTTCCAAACATATTTATACCCAGGTGGAGCTGGCGGTTTTGGCGGTTTAGGCAATTGTGGAAGTCTAGGTAGTCTTGGACCTCTTGGACCCCTAGGAATTTTTGGAGGTTTAGGCCCCCACATAGGATGATTCCTGTCTTTCCGCAATACCCAAGTCATAGATACCTCCCAATTATTACTTAACTATTTAAAACCACTTTTGAAAAAATGTGAAGCAAACCCATCTTTCTTATCTTATATCTTTTCAACATTTCTACTGCCACAATATGGACAAGTTACAAGAGACACTCTTAATCCTTTTTCTTCTGCCTCACCTTTTTCAAAAATCTCTTTTACAAACTTCCTGCCACAGTTTTTACACACAAACTCTTGTTTTTTCATTATTACCTCCTAATATTCTAATGATTCTGAAAAACTTTCCCATAGATATTCACAAGTAAGTTTTAAATCCAATATTTCAACATCTCTATATTTACTATTACTCAGGTTTTTACTTAAAGGATCAAACCCCATTTCATATTCATTATCTTTAACATATAAAATATCATTATAAGAATTATCATCATCTATGTTACAATCCCCTTCTTTATATCCAATTGAATAAGAAGAATCAAGACCACCTATCCAGATTTTACATTGATTTTTTAGTTCGCCGTTAGAGTATATTTTTACAATAAATTTTAAATTATGAATATCAATTAACTCGGATTCAACTTTACTATAATGGTTTTGAATCTTTTTTAAAGCTTTTTCAAAATATTTTCTTATTTCATTAAATGCTTCCTTTAAAAAAATGTTTCTGTCCCGGTCAGTGAATTTCTTTTTTATTTTTGGTATAGGGATATCAGATTCTATACTTTCATCTGTAAATTTATTAATTTGTTTTTTTGTATTAGCCGTATTCAACTTTTTCATCAAAGCATTAACAATATCACTTATGTTGTTATTCCAGGGTAAATATTTTTTATCATTAATTAATGGATAGTTTTCCAATATCAGTTCTTTTTCTTTTTCAGTCCCAACAATTAAAGGTAATACTTTAATATTATCAGATGATAATTCAATATTTAATGCAGAATAAAGTTCTTTCTCTGGCCATTTCTTTGATACAAAATATGAACTAAGGATAACTAATACATACTTTGACATTCTAAGCCCTTCATTAACTTTTTTTGTCAAACTATCGCCCCAAGATATTTCTGCTTCATCAAACCAATATGATATACCAAGTCTGTCAAATTCTTTAACTAATGGTCTAACGATTTTATCCTTGTTTTCACTTGCATGACAAATAAATACATCTCGTTTGTTTTTAACCATAATTTATTCCTTTGATGAATAAGTTGTTTAATTTTTTATTTATTTTGAAATCCCCAACTCAGCCAAGATATATATTGATCCCGAAGCACTTCAGCAATCTTAAAAATTTCTTCGGCTTGCGATGATGATACCCTGATTCCATGTACTGCAGTATTACACAATTTTATTATATAACTAAGAAGCTCTGCTTGCCGAGAAGTAATTGATGACCTATTTTTTAGTTTCTGTACAATAATATTAGCGCTGTCACGTTTATTTATCGGGATTTTAAAACCTTTAGCAAGATTTTTTAACATTGTTTCAACCTCAATACGTAGACCAGCTAAAGCTATATTTGGATCTTGTTCAATAAGATTCCGATAATATGATAACGCGAGACCAGAAGGAGATGGAATCAGTCCTAGATTAAGCATACGAGTGTTTGCTTTTGTTAAGGTAATAGTTGGTAATGTTCTTTTCTCTCTTTTTTTCTCTTCTTCCTCTTTTTTGACTTCTTTTGATAAAATCTTTGCTTCTTTGATTCCATCAGGAAATGCTTCTATGGATATGCCGCCTGGTAAATCTGCCTTTTTTACCCGTCGGAGTAAATAAATAATTTCATCTTTAAAATATATCAATAAAAAAATTACTGTAATTGGCCAAATAATTACTCTTATGTACTCTAAGATTAATTTTGCAATTTCCATAATTTTTTAAGGTACTCCTTAGACAATTTGGTATTTGTATTTTTTGCCTTTAAAAACTAGAAACATTTCCTTTATTCTACTCACTTAAACAGGTGATTCCACCACTCTTTAGTTTATTCAATAACCAAATAACTTTATGTATTCTTCTTGCAATTTAATTTGTTGTTCTTTTTCATTAAGTTCCATTTCCTTAATGAATTTTTCGGCAGTTGAAACTAGTGATATATTTTCTGAATTATTTTGTTCCAGTTTTATATAATATTTTAACCAGTTTTTTGCTACTTTAAAATCTTTATTTAATATATAGGTTAATCCTATCATATAACAAGCTTCTGTTAATGTAGAATCCATTTCATAAGCTTTATAGAATTGATTTATGGCAGTACTGTAATTTTTACAAACCATTTCTTCTAACCCAGCATATAAATAAGCATTTGCATCATTTTTTGTGTATTCTTTAAGTGAAATTTCCCGTTTTTTTCTTAAAAGCAATGGTTTTACATAATTAATTGGCACAGCGAAATTCAGGTTCTGCCCTTCCTTAACACTACTCGTTGCAATACCGATTACTCGTCCTCTCCTATCATAAACAGGCCCGCCGCTATTACCCTCAGAAACAGGTGCTGTGATTTGTATACTCGTATATCCTTGTTCACTATGGACAATATTACTAACAATGCCATCTGATATTACCCGTTCAAAACCTAATGGATTACCAATAACATAGCACTTATTGCCCGTTTTTACTTTAGCTGAATTACCAAGTTTTGCTTGCAGCAAATGTAATGCATTAATTTGTAGTATTGCGATATCACGTTTTGCGTCTACTGCTAAAACATTTACCTCATCATAACTTTCTCCATTAAGAAATTTTATCGAACATTTATATGCCCCACAAATAATATGATAATTTGTAGCAATTTTGCCTGAAGGACCAATTACAAAACCTGTTCCTTTAATTGGTGATTTTAAAAGACCTTTTGAAGATACAATGGAAACTATTTTATTTTTTTCTTTTTCGAAAATTGATGAAGAACTTGGAGGAATGATATACCATAATCCAATAATAAGGACAACGACAACCCCAATAGTAATAAATTTCCATTGTTTTATATATCTTTTAAAAGAAAAACCTGGCTTTTTTATTCCAATAGTATCAGATCTTTCTGGTTTATTTTGAACAGTTTCTATTGTAATATCTAAATTTATTTTTTCGCCACAATTAATACAAAATTCAGAATCTTCGTCATTTTTTGCTCCACATTTCGGACATTGCTTTGGCGCCTCCTTTTCAGTGTTTTCTTCTGGCAAATTTTGTTGTGGTATAGAATCTAGCCCATAAGTCTCTTTTACTCTTTTTGATTTGCTTAAATAGGAATACCAAATGATAAAATAAACCACCGAACGGGTAGCTATTTTAATAAATTCTTCATTAATAATACCTAAAATAATAAGTAATACCGTTATAGAAACAACATAAATTAAAGAAACAAGGAGGAATCTCTTCGCAGTTTTGACTGCATGCGGACGGATTTTCCAAAGAGACATGCCAGCATAAATGCCATAAATTGATAATCCTATATCAAAAATACTACCTATAAAAACAAAAACTGTGAAAGACTTGAGCATATTTATAATCTCGACAAGATTATATAAAGGATTAATTATTGTGAGGCTAATACAGAAGAAAAGAAGCCATCCCCCAACATCTTTATATTTAAGGTTTTCTTCTATTTTTTTTGACTCCTGGTAAGTTTTTTTGGTTTGCGATATTGTTTCCTCAGAAGGATACCCTATACCTCGTTCATCTAAAATTATTTTTGCAACTTTTATTGCTTCTTCGGTATAATCTGAACTTTCAACATATACTATAGTTAAAAGTTCATCATCGGTTAGTTTTGAATATTTTTCTTTCAATTCGTTCATTTTAACTCAGCCTTGCTACTTACTTAGATAAATCAATAGGTTAAACACTATCTTCTAAAGTCCCAGGCAAAGGTTATTTTTCTTCATTAATATTATATTTTTTAAATTTCCTAAGAATTATGATATTACTTACACGTCCAGTTAGAAAAATCAATAAAAAAGGAGTAAGAATAAAAAAACCGCAAACTACAATCGCAAGAAGAATAAGGATAATATAACAAAGGACCGATAAACTACTGCTTGCTTTTATAGAGTCTGCCATTTTAGGAATACTAATAGCAGCAAATATCCCAATAAGCATATACGGGATAGCAAGCATTAATGAGTATATGTAAACTCTCCAAGCAATTGACCATCCAATAAATTTTTTTATTATAATTCCATATTTTTTTCTGCTTGCTAATTTTGCAGAATAATTATATCCAATTATATAACCGATAATACCCAATAGCTGTCCAATGGCGCCCAGTTCATTATCTTCGATATGTCCAAAAAGTATAGTAATGATTATACTGATTAAAAATGTAAATAAAAGCGCCATTCCGAGAGAACGCCACCACACAAACCAGCCAAAACCCAAATTAGATTTATTAAATAATTCTTTGAATGAATGAGGAAAAATATTTTCTTCTTTGGGTATAGGTAAATATCTTTGTTCTATTGTAACTCTTTGAGTATTTGTGTCTGGCTTTAATATTTTTTCACCACATTTTTTGCAAAAATTAGATGATTCTTTATTTTCTGTATTGCATCTTGGACAACGCATTTTGTCTCCTTTTTAAATTTTAATTATTAATTCTTAATTTTGCCTCATTAATATTCTACCTTATTAACCTCCAGGGTGGCTCCAGAAAGTGTTTGCGAGCAAAGTCGCAAACACTTTACCCGCCAAAAGCCCACCTCAAATTTCATAAGATGGCGTGCATTAGCTTCGGCATTTAGGCGGGTCTTCCGCCTAGGCGGAAGGATTTCGGATTTTAGGTTAAAGTCTTATTTATAAACTGCATTTTCGATTACGAATTGTGGATTTAAGGATAATGACGAATTTGATATTTTTATTATAAAATTGCTTGTAGTAAACTATTGAACTATTTTTCAAGTTCCTAAGTCAAGATTGGAAGTATTACCGGAATGGGATTTTGCTGAAGTTATTATAATAGAAAGATATAGAAAAGTCAAGTAAAAAGTTGCACAGGAAGATGGGCAAGGTCCGCCGGAGGCGGATTAAATTTCGAATTCTCAATTTCGAATTGCGGATTTTAGGTTAAAACCTTAATTTTATAAACTTCAGGGAGAAGGAAAACGGCGTTCATTTGTTTCCGCCACAGGCGGATTTCGTCCTCCGGACTCAACGGTCCTAAGGACCTCAACGCTGTTAAGTACCTTAAATAGTCAAAAAGTAGCTTAAAAAGGCCTAAATTTAAGTTTTTGGGAAGGTGGCTATTTTTTACTTTAAGTTTTTTATTTTTTTGTTGTCTAATGGCTGATTTTGGTTAAAATTTAGGGTAAAAAAGGGGTCTGAAATCCTTAGCACTCTATGAGACAGTGAGTGAGTGAGTGAGTGAGTAAGTGAGTAAGTGGAATATATTGAAGATTTTAGAGATGTTGTGGGAAATAAGTGCGGTAATTTGGAGATAAAGTATTGGAAATAGGTAGATAGGTAGATAAAAAAGGCGTTCTTGGGTTCTCGAGTTCTTGGGTTCTTGAGTTATATGTTAGGAACGGCATTATTATACATATATAAGGCTATGCTTTGAGAATTAAATGCAACATATTCGTTATTTTAGGAGGAGTTTTATAAATTCTTGTTCTGAAATGATCTTTACCCCTAGTTTCTTGGCTTTTTCGTACTTGGAGCCGGGGGAGGTGCCTGCTACTACAAAGTCGGTGTTTTTGCTTACTGAGGATGTGGGGTTACCCCCCAGTTCCCGCACTTTGGCTTCTGCCCCGCTTCTGGTGAACTGCTTGAGTTCGCCTGTGAAGACAAATGTCTTGTCTTTAAGGGGCTGGGGCCCTTTTTTGACGTTTTCCTTTATGTTCAGTCCGGCTTTTTTGAGTTTTTCTATGAGTTTTCCGGTTGCAGGCAGTTTGAAGAATTTTAATATGGAGTCAGCCATTACAGGTCCTATTTCAAAGATTTTCTCCAGGTCCTCGTATGTTGCGTCCATAAGTTTGTCTATGGTTAAAAACTTTTCCGCAAGGGTTATGGCTGCCTTTTCTCCTACGTTTCTGATGCCTAATGCATACAGAAGACGGCTCAGGGGCCTGGTTTTACTGTTCGCTATTGCTGTTATAAGGTTCTGCGCCTTTTTCTCCTTGAATAGTTCGAGTTTTAAAAAATCGTCCTTTTTAAGATAGTAAATATCAGCAAAGTCGGATACTATTTTCTTTGATATGAGTTGTTCGACTGCCGCATCTCCGAGTCCTTCTATGTCCATTGCCTCTCTTGATGCGAAATGTACAAGCCCCCTTTCGAGCTGTGCAGGGCATACTGTGTTGATGCACCGCCATGCAACTTCTTCCTCTTTTTCTTTTACAATGGGTTGTTTGCAGACAGGGCATTTGTCCGGGATTGAAAACTTTTTCTCTGTGCCTGTTCTTTTTGTCCCGCTAAGCGGGATTACTTTTATTATTTTTGGGATGACTTCGCCTGCGCGCTCTATAAGGACTGTGTCGCCGATTTTGACACCGAGGCGCTGTATCTCGTCGAAATTGTGCAGGGTGGCGCGGGAGATTGTTACGCCGGCGCATTCAACGGGTTCCAGTTCGGCTACGGGCGTCAGGATGCCTGTTCTTCCGACCTGAACTATTATGTTTTTTATTTTTGTTGTTGCCTGTTTTGCCGGGAATTTGTATGAGATAGCCCATCTGGGCGATTTCATTGTAAAGCCGAGTTTCTGCTGCTGGTCCAGGCGGTTTACCTTGATTACCAGTCCGTCGATTTCATAGGGCAGTTTTTCCCTTTCTGTTTCCCATTTTTTGCAGAGTTCAAGTACTTTTTCTATCTTGTTTACGGTTTTTGTGTTTTTAAGTGTTGTGGGCAGTCCGTATTTCTCGCAAAGTTTGAGGAATTCCGAGTGTGTCTTGAATTTTTCCGCGCCTGAGATTGTGCCGTAGGAATGGACTATGAATCTGAGTTTTCTGGTGCCTGTGATTTTCGGGTTTTTCTGTCTAAGCGAGCCGGCTGCAGCGTTTCTGGGGTTGGCAAAAAGTTTTTCGCTGAGGGATGCAAGTTTTTTGTTCAATTCCTGAAAGTCGGTTTTGTCTATGTAGACCTCCCCTCTAACTTCGAGGACGATGGACGATGGACGATGGACGATGGACGAGTCCGCCAACTGGCGGAGAGAGACGAGGGCGAGTGGGATGGAGCGGATGGTTTTTATGTTGAGGGTGATGTCTTCGCCGTTTTCGCCGTCGCCTCTGGTTGCGCCGAGTGTAAGCAGTCCTTTATTATATGTAAGGGTACAGCTTACGCCGTCTATTTTGGGTTCTACGGTATATTCTAAATCGTCAGGTATGGATTTTTTTACTCTTTTCCCCCATTCCAGTATTTCATCTGCTGAATATGTATTGTCAAGGGAGAGCATGGGTACTGAGTGTTTTACCGTTTTGAAGTCCTTTACTGCTTGTCCTGATACTCTTTGTGTGGGTGAATCGGGTGTGATAAGTTCCGGGTTTTTTTTCTCCAGTTCTTCCAGTTGTTTCATCAGTTTGTCGTATTCTGTGTCGGAGATTTCGGGCTGTGCAAGCACGTAGTAGAGGTAGTCGTGATGTCGGATTTGTTTTTTTAAACTATCTATGTTTTTCATATGAAACATGATTACGGCGATGAACGGCTAAAGTAATGATAACAGCGATAAACTAACGATTACAGCGATACGTCTAACGGCTGATAGCAGCGATTTTAACGGCTGATGCCGGAGATGAACGGCCGATACCAACGATACACCTTTATTATTTATCTCCGCTATCTTCTTTTTATCGCTGGTATTATATTTTATTTTTTTGGGATTTTTTTACTTTGTCCAAAATACCGTTGACAAATTTGCCTGAATCGTCGGTTGAAAAGCTCTTTGCAAGTTCTATTGCTTCGTTTATAACGGCATTGGAAGGTGTTTTTGGAGTATAGATAAGTTCATAGGATGCTATCCTGAGTATTGCTTTGTCAACACCTGCCATGCGGTTCAATTCCCAGTTTTCGGCTATTTCCATTAAAATATTGTCGATTTCGTTAAGGTTGCCGGAGGTGCCGTCAACAAGTTCGTTTGCAAATGAGACCACATCATTTGAATAGGTTTTTGTCTGCCAGAATGATTCCTCTGCCTCTTTTTTGGGCATTCTGCAGACGTCCATTGTGTAGAGTATTTGCATTGCACATTCACGTGATGTTCTTCTTGAGCCCATAAATAACTCCATTACGAATGACTCGCCTCGCTTCGCGGGCGAAGCGGGCAAATGACAAATGACAAATGACAAGTTATCCGCCACAGCGGATCTCCGCTACGCTACGACAAGTTACGGATGTAAATATAATAATTATGGCAAAAATAGTGCTGTACGTCAAGAGATAAATGAAAGTTACAAATTACAAATTACAAGTTACAAGTTATTCCTTAACTTTAGGCACTTGTAATTTTAGGCACTTTAAACTTTAGTCACTTGTAACTTTAAACTCTGAACTATCTTATTACATCGTACAGGTTTGCCATTTCTATTGCTGTCATTGCTGCTTCTGCACCTTTGTTGCCTGACTTTGTTCCTGCGCGTTCTATTGCCTGTTCGAGTGTGTCTGTCGTGATTACACCGAAAGCTATCGGTATGCCGGTTTCCAGGCCGGTTATCGCGATTCCTTTTGTGACTTCCGATGCGATGTAATCATAATGCGGTGTATCGCCTTTTATTACAGCACCGAGGCATATAACTGCATCGTATTTTTTTGACGAAGCAAGTTTTTTTGCTGCATGCGGGATTTCAAAAGAGCCCGGTACCCATGCAACGTCAATATTCTTGTCGTCTGCATCGTGCCTCCTGAGCGAATCAAGACAGCCGTCCAGAAGTTTGGATGATATGAACTCGTTGAATCTTGAGACGACTATTCCAAACCTCAATCCCCTTGCCACCAGTTTACCTTCAAAAACCTTTGACATGAAACCTCCTAATCGCTGATTACCGCTGATACGGAAATACGGTGATACGGTGATATGGTTAAATGATTTTCACATATATACGTATCAGCATATCAGCATATCAACGTTTATTTGTGTTCCTTACAAAAGATGGCCGAATTTTTCCTTTTTTGTTTTTAAATATTTTCTTGCGAATTTAGACCTTGGCTTAACTTTGACCGGGATTCTTTTTGTGACTTTTAAACCGTAACCTTCAAGTCCGACGATTTTTTTCGGATTGTTAGTTAAAAGTTTTATTGTTGACAGTCCCAGGTCTGCAAGTATCTGGGCGCCTATGCCGTAGTCGCGCAGGTCGGGCTTGAATCCGAGTTTTATGTTTGCCTCTACGGTGTCGTAGCCCATGTCCTGCAGTTCGTATGCTTTAATTTTGTTGGCAAGACCTATTCCCCTTCCTTCCTGGTGTATATATAACAGTACACCTTTACCTTCTTTCTGGATAAGCTGCATCGATTTTTCCAGCTGGTCCCCGCAATCGCATCTTACCGAATGTAATGTATCTCCTGTAAGACAGGACGAATGTACGCGTACGAGCACGTTCTTTTTGTTTCTTACATTCCCTTTTACCAGAGCAATATGGTTTTCCCCGGTAAGTTTGTCTATATATGAATGCAGTATGAAATTTCCGTAGCGTGTCGGAAAGTTCGTTGATGTTATTTTTTCTATAAGCTTTTCGGTCCGGCGTCTGTATTCTATGAGCTGTGCGATTGTAATGATTTTCAGTTTATGTTTCCCGGCGAATTTTAAAAGCTGGGGCATACGCGCCATTGTCCCGTCTTCGTTCATTATTTCGCAGATAACGCTTGCGGGATACAGGTTTGCCATTCTTGCAAGGTCAACCCCGGATTCGGTATGTCCGGCACGTACGAGTACTCCGCCTTCCTTATAACGCAGAGGAAAAATGTGTCCGGGCCTGATCAGATCGGCGGGTTTGGTCTTCGGATTTATAATTGCTTTGACGGTTGCTGCCCTGTCGTGTGCAGAGATACCTGTGGTTATGCCGTGTTTGGCGTCAACTGAAACGGTAAATGCTGCCTCGCGTACCTCTGCGCCGTTTGTAACCATGGGTCCCAGTTCCAGTTCGTCAAGGCGTCTGCCTTCAACCGTAATACAGATAAGTCCCCTGCCGTGTTTTGCCATGAAGTTTATTTTTGCAGGAGTGATTTTTTCTGCTGCAAAAACTATGTCGCCTTCGTTTTCGCGCGACGGGTCATCCACAATAATTACTGCTTTGCCTTTTTTGTAATCTTTGATTGCATCTTTCATCGACGAAAATAGCATATATATACCTCTGATTCCGGTGATATGGAAATACGGTGATATGGAAATATGGAAATACGGAAATATGGTGATACGAAATACGGTGATACGGATTTAGGTTTTACATATCAACGTATCAACCTATCAACGTGTCTTATTAGAATCCTGCCTTTCTGAGCATCTCGATTGTTATTTCTTTTTTTTCCGGTGACTTCAAAACATATTTAGAAAGTATGTCTGTTTCGATATTTACGGTATCCCCTGCTTTTTTCATGTCCAGAGTTGTGTTTTTCAGTGTATAAGGAATTACGGAAACAGTGAGTAGGCAGTAGCCCGCCTGACGACGGCGAGGCAGGTGAGCAGTGAGTTGGGTAACTGCTGAGACAGTTAAACTGATGCCGTCGATGGCGATAGAACCTTTTTCAACTATATGTTTTGATAAACTTTCTGGTACAGAAAACTTCATAACCTTAAAATTTTTTAATCTTTCCAATTTTTTAATCTTTCCAATGCCATCAATATGCCCTGTTACAAAATGTCCGCCAAACCGCCCGTCCGTTTTCATTGCCCTTTCGAGATTGACCTTGTCTCCGGGTTTTAACATGCCAAGGTTTGTCCGCTTTAGAGTTTCTGCGGATATATCAGCCTTTATAAGTGAGCAGTGAGCAGTGAGCAGCCCGCCTGACGACGGCGAGGCAGGTGAGCAGTGAGTAGTTGTTAAACAAACTCCGTTGATGCAGATACTGTCACCAAGTTTTATACCATCCAGCTTTGTGGTAACGGTAAGCTGATTTTTATTTATTTTTTTAATAATTCCAAGGTCTTCGATTATACCTGTGAACATGGTTTCCCTCGCTTTGCTCGGAACGCTAATACACGCGAATCTAACGCTAATGGTCGCAAAGAATTATTAAATATGAATAATGGCTTTCATTCGCGCCCGCCTGCAGCGCCTGTGGCGCAGCCACTGCGGGCAGGTTAATTCGCGTTTTCTTCTCTATTCGCGGTCATTCGCGTTTCATATGAAGATGGGGTTGGAAAAGATCCAGGGTTTTAGCCCGAATTTTTTCAGATAACACTCGCATCTATATACGCCCTTCTCTGAAATTCCCAGGGACAGATTGTCGGTAAATTCTTCGGCTATGTATTTTCCGTTTTTCACAATCCTGATAACGGCTTTTACCGGTGTTTTTGCGGTTATTCTGCCGTTGTGTTCATAAAATTCGAAACCCCTTGCATTGAAAAAGTAATCGTTCGAAACAAAGGATTTCCCTGTTTTGAAAGCATTATAAACTTTTTTAATATCGTCACTATTATTCGAAAACGGTTCGTCCAGTAATATATGTGTCCGGAGCATTCTGAATGCCCGGTCAAACTTGAAGACCTTTACTTTGATTCCGAAATATTTCCTCCGGCTTTCGTGATTATCTATTTCACCCAGTATATATTTTTTTTCCGTCTGGTTTATAGCATCCCATCTTTCGAGTGTTTCCTTTTTAGGACCTTTCAGGAAATACGCAGGAAATAAATAACTCAAAAGTGCTTTCGGATAACCGGTTAAGGTTTCCTGCCAGTCGGTCTGCAGGTCCCATATGCAGAAACCGGTAAATCCTGTTACAGACCAGTCCTTCCACATGTATGACTTGACTCCGAATTTTTTGTTGCCTGTATGGTCTGGGTGGGCGATAAACCCGAACCCTCCCTGTGCGGCGACTTCGTCTATGTATTTCTGCGGTTTATCTTCATCGCTGCCGGTAACAACTGCTTTTTTTATATCAAGTGCAAGGTAATGATTGTATCTCGGGGTAATTTCTTCGCCGACAATAACAAGGGTGTTTTTATACCATCCTTCGTATTTTTTTGCTTCAAGGGAAAAATGGTCGCTGATAACAATAAAGTCCAGCCCGCATCTGTTTGCAGATTCTATGATTTCATCCATATTCCTGTGGCCGTCAAAGGAATAGGATGTATGTATATGGATAGCACCGCAGTAATCTTTCGCTTCGCTCATAAATTAAAGGTTAGAAAAATTATAAAGATTGAAAAATTAGAAAAATTATAAAGATTTAGAAATCTTTGAATCTTTCAATCTTTTAATCTTTTTAATTATTTAAGTATCCTTCGTATAATAAATCGTTTTCTATTTTTTTTACTGACGGGTTTTTTATAACAACAGCGTCTTTCATTTTCTTTGCACCGGCAGTAATTTTCGGACAGAAAAAGAACATAATTTTATCAACGAGTTTTTCGGCTAAAAATGACCGGGCAATGGTTTCTCCCCCTTCGACCAGAAGAGATGAAATATCGAGTTTTCCAAGTTCAATAAGCAGTTTTTTCAGATTCAGGTACCCTGTATTTTTTAGAGGTATTTCGAGCATTTTGGTCCCGATTTCCCTGAGTTTTAATTTCTTCTGCTTATTCGCTCTTTTTGAGGCTGCTATTACTGTTATGCCCGGGCCGTTGATTACATTCGAACTTAAAGGGATTTTCAGGTTTTCGTCCAGTATAACTCTTACCGGGTTTTTACCTGTTCCGTGAGAAGTTAATTCGGGATTGTCTTTTAATACGGTGTTTATACCTACAAGTACCGCATCCGTCGTACTTCTGAGTGTATGCACGATTTTTCTTGAGCTGTCCGAGCTTATCCATTTGCTGTCACCGGTCGAAGTTTTTGTTTTGCCGTCCGCAGAAAAAGCCATTTTCAAAGTAACAAAAGGAATTTTTTTTGTTATGAATTTTATATATGATTCGTTCAATTGTTCTGCCTCTTCTTGCAGAATCCCGGTTTTGCATTGTATTCCCGAAATTTTTAATTGCCTTGTGCCTTTTCCCGAAACTAACGGATTAGGGTCTTTCATAGCGATTATGACGTTTTTAATGCCGCTTTTTATTATCAGAGGAACGCAGGGGTCTGTTTTTTTATTATAGTGACAGCAGGGTTCGAGGTTGACATACATATCTGCCCCTTTTGCCTGGCCGGGTTTGCATTTTTTCAGTGCGTCAAGTTCTGCATGTGCTCCTCCGAAGTATTCATGATAACCTGTTGATATGACGTTTCCG
The DNA here is from genome assembly GCA_016928195.1 of Elusimicrobiota bacterium. Taxonomy (GTDB): domain Bacteria; phylum Elusimicrobiota; class UBA8919; order UBA8919; family UBA8919; genus JAFGLF01. The sequence goes on along the minus strand of JAFGLF010000044.1, from coordinate 159,249 downwards.
TTCCTGACGATTACACAGCCAACCATAGGATTGGGGCTTACCCAGCCCCGTCCTTTTTCGGCAAGCTGTAAAGCCAATTTCATATATTGTTTGTCTTTATCCATATTAGTTTTACCCCGCTTCATAGCATACGCTAAAATTCTCCTTAAGGGATAATTTTAGCGCACTCAGCGGGGTTGTTTACTCGTCCCGATTTTATCGGGACTCCGTGAACAAAAAAACCCCGGGAGATTCCTCGGGGTCAGTTTACTGATTAACAAATTTGTTAACTTGCTAATATCGCTCTTCTATCATCCGGACTGTAACCGTCGGTATCTGAATTTCACAGATTCAATCCGCCTAAATATTACTATTTTTGGCGGGGTCGCGGACTTTCACCGCCGGTAAGGAATTCCCTGCCTTGACATGCAGAGGCACCTAACCCCGAAGAGTATATATATAATATCAAAAAACGTCGGAAATGTCAAGACCCTAAAGACAAAATGACAAATGACGGGGATAAAAAACGGCGTTCTTATGTTCTAAAGTTCTAATGTTCTTATGTTCAAGGATGAAAAGGCGTTCTTATGTTCTAAAGTTCTAATGTTCTTATGTTCAAGGATGAAACGGCGTTCTTATGTTTCTGCCACGGCGGACAGAATTCATCCTCCACGGAGGATTTCGGTCCGATAAAAATCGAACCTCAACAGGTTTCGCATTCGGTCTTCTTTATTTTTTCAAGATATTTTTCCGCCGAAAATGCTGCAGATGCGCCTTCACCGCAGGCGGTAATAATCTGTCTCAGCATTTTTGCCCTGCAGTCGCCGCAGGCAAAGATATTGTCTTTGCCGGTTTTCATTTCGTTATCGGTAATTATGTATCCCGATTCATCCAGTTTAACTATATTTTTTAAGAAGGATGTATTTGGCGTATAGCCGACAAATACAAAAATGCCGTCACAGTTTACTTTTTCGCGTTTTGGAGGGGAAGGACTGCGTACGGTTTCAACGGTAACATTTTCCACTTTATTGGTTCCGCCGATGCCGATAACTTTTGAGTTCCATAAGAACTCTATTTTGCTGTTCTTGAATGCTCTTTCCTGCAGAATTTTCGTTGCCCGCAGTTTGTCCCTGCGGTGTACGACAAAAATTTTCTTTGCAAATTTTGTCAGGAAGAGTGCTTCTTCTATTGCCGTATTCCCTCCGCCGACTGCAATTACCGTTTTATCCCTGAAAAATGCTGCATCGCAGGTTGCACAGTAGGAAACGCCTTTACCTTTTAACTCTGCTTCTCCGGGAACATCTAATGCTCTCGGTACGGCACCGGTTGCTACAATCAATGAAAGCGGTGTGTAGGTTTCGCTGTCTGTTTTTATTTTGATTTGTTTAGGTGTACATTCCGCAGATATTACTTCCGCGGATACGGTTTTAAGGCCGAACTTTTCTGCCTGTGTTTTAAGTTTCGACAGGAGTTCAGTGCCTCTTACACCTTCAGGGAATCCGGGGAAGTTTTCTATCAGGTCGGTTGTAATCATCTGACAGTTGATATTATAATTGTCGATAAGTAATGTTTTCAGCCGTGCTCTTGAGGCATAGATGCCTGCTGTCAGACCGGCAGGACCTCCCCCGATGATTATGGTATCGTACATATATTCACTCCGTTCATAAGGTTAAAAGTTAAAGGTTAAAGGTTAAAATTAAAGGTTAATCCTTAACTTTAGGCACTTTAAACTTTAGCTCACTTGTAATTGCCTTTATGTTATCTGCCGTGGGACAATCTTGTTATAAGCGATTCCGGAAGATTATGTTTCTTCATTTTTTCCTGAACCGCTTCTATATCATACTTAATACGGAAAAGTTTTATCCGGTTGTCTTCAAGGGTTATAAAACATGCCCTGTTGTCGCCGTCGCGCGGCTGCCCCACGGAGCCGACGTTTATTATTGTTTTTGAGGTAATTTCCGCTGTTTGTCCGTCATCCACTTTTGTTAATCCGTCATTCTGGTTGTAAATAAACGGATGATGGCTGTGGCCGACAAAGCACATCTTTGTCGTAAAGAATTCCATATTGTCGGACATGGCGAATATGTCCAGAAGATATTCGTTTATCGGGTCTCTAGGACTGCCGTGAACAATCGTAAAGTCCTCGCCTACAATTTTTTTTGGCAGAGAAGCAAGAAAATTCTTATTTTCCCCGGTTATGGCTGAAGTTGTCCATTGAATCGCTGCTTTTGCACGGTCGTTAAACTTGCTTATATCCACCTGGCCTATTGCTGCTCTGTCGTGGTTCCCTGCAACTGTATGTATATTTCTCACTCTTTCTATACATTCGTTGGGGTCAGGGCCGTAGCCGACTATGTCCCCGCAGCAGATATACTTATCAATATTCTCTTTTTCAAGTTCTTTCAGGACTGCTTCCAAAGCTTCGATATTTGAATGAATATCAGAGAATATTGCATATCGCATATAAATGCACACGAAAAAGGCCGCGAATGTTATCCCGAATTTCACGAATAAAACAGTTGCTGATATTCGTGTTCCCTCATTCGTATGGTATATAAATTATACAAATAAATAGACAGAATTACAAGGTTAAAGGTTGAAGGTTAAAATTAAAGGTTAAAAGTTGGAAATATAAACGGCGTTTATTGGTTCGAAGTAATTCGTTGGTGGAGGACTTTTAATATGAATAATGGGAGTTTGGTGATTCTTAGTATCCGCCACGGCTGCTGAAGTAACCGGAAAAGCCATTCTATGCCGGACTTTCTCATCCATAACGGTGCCCGCATTAAATTTTCCGAAAAAACGTCGAAGCTCCCTCCGACTCCAAGCGCAATTTTAACATTCAGGTTTTTAAGGTTTTTATGTATCCATGTTTCCTGGAACGGAGTATTCAGCCCTGCGAAGAGGATGTCCGCATGCGAATTTTTTATTTTTGAAACCACGGCTGATTCGTTGTCCGAAAAATAGCCGTTGTTATATCCGGCAATTTTCAGTTTCGGGTATCGCTGTTTTATATTTTCCACGGTTTTTACGATGACTTTTTCCCGTGCTCCGAGAAAAAATACGGAGTAACCTTTTTCCTGTGCATGGTTTAACAGGAATGCCATAAAATCAATGCCGGGGATTTTTTCTTTTAACGGTGTTTTGAGGAATCTGGCTGCCCAGTGTATTCCGGAACTTTCAGGGATAATAAGAGAGGCGTCACGGAAAACATTTTCCAGCTCATTATTTTTTCCGGTTTCCAGAAGCATAAGAGGATTTGCAGTTATTATCTGGTGCGGATTACCGTCGGTTAAAAAGGTATGGATAAGTTCCGGGGCTTCATTAAGGGTGATATTATCAATTCTTGTTGATAATATGTTTATTGAGGACATAGCAAGTTACAGGTAAAAACGGCGTTCTTAAGTTCTAATGTTCTTAGGTTCTTATGTTCTAGGATAGAATATATAACGGCGTTCTTAAGTTCTAATGTTTCCGCCATAGGCGGACTTTCAGCTTATGTTCTATGTTAGAAACGGCATTTATTTTTACGAGATGCCTACTTTTTCGCCTTCCAGTTTGACGGATATGGTCTTGGAAACACCGAGTTCTTCCATTGTTATACCGTAAAGGATGTTTGCTGCTTCCATCGTGCGCTTGTTGTGTGTTATTACGAAGAACTGGGATGTTTTGGCAAATTCTTTTAACATTCTTGTAAATCTCAAGACATTTGCATCGTCAAGCGGACCGTCGATTTCGTCAAGGATGCAGAAGGGTGCCGGTTTTACAAGGTATATTGCGAACAGAAGTGCTATGGCTGTAAGCCCTCTTTCACCTCCGGAAAGAAGCGATATATGCTGTAGTTTTTTTCCCGGCGGCTGTGCGATGACGTCAACGCCTGTTTCGAGCAGGTTGCTTTCGTCCGTAAGGAGCAGGTCTGCTTCACCGCCTTCAAAAAGCTGTGTAAATATTTTTCTGAAGTTATCCTGTACTATCATGAAGGTTTTATGGAAATTCTGTCTGGTTGTCATGTTTATCTTGTTTATTGCCGAGTGAAGGTCTTCCCTTGCCTTTTCCAGGTCGGTTTTCTGTCTGAAAAGGAAATTATAACGCTGTTCAAGCTGTTCGTATTCTTCCGGAGCGGCAAGGTTTACTGCTCCGAGTGCCTCGATTTTCTTTTTAAGTTTTTCTACGGAGTCCTGCGTCAATGTTATTTCCTGGTAGTTGTTTACTGCATCTTCAAAAGCGATTTCCTTTTCTTCCCTTATTCTGTTTTCTATCTGCCTTATTTCCGATGCGGTCGCGGATACCGAACGGTCTATCCCCCTCATCTCATCCTGAATTTTCTGCTGGGAGATTCTTAATTCCCGCAGTGTGTTTTCGATATCCAGGATTTCGTTTTTTATCTCGTCCCTTGCTTTCTCCACTGATTTAACGACGTCGTCCATGCTGTCTTTGGAAACCGTAATACGGTTGATTTCTTCCGCTGAGTTCTTCAGGGTTTTTTCGAATTCCGACAGTTTTGTACCGGAGCCGGTAAGCCATTTTTTTGCCTTTTCTATTTTTATTCCGGCGGATTCCATGTTGCCGGAGATATTCTTTAAATTGTCCTTTAAGTGCGACAGCTGCGAGTTTTTGACAGAGAAGTCCACTGTCATTCTGGTTATTTCCCCGGAGATGTTTTTTATGCTGTCCTGGCATTTCTGATTATGTGCCAGCATTTCGGAAAGCCGGGTTTTAGCCGTTGTTTCCCTCTCGGATTTCCTGGACAGTATCTGTTTGTTCTGGGAGACGGTATTTTCCCTGAATGCCTTCTGTTTCAGAAACTCTTCGTGTTCGTTTGCCAGTAACTGCAGGAAGTTGCCGGAAGTTTTTAATGATTCTTCCAGGGTCGCAAGGTTTTTGGAAGAGATCAGCAGGTTGTTTTTGCATGTTTCGATTGTTTCCGAATTATCCTTTAACCAGGATTCGATGTCTGCGATTTCTTTTTGAGAATTTTGCAGAAGAGATTCTGTTTCGGAAATACCGTCGTTTACCGTTTCGATTTCTTTTTTGAGATTTTTTATGTCGTTTGTTATTTCCAGGCCGCCTTTTTTTACTCCGGTTTTTTTGCCGCCCTGGATTATTCCCGGTATGTGTATATTCTCTTTTTGAAGCACAGCATTGGCGAGAAGGAATTCAACCGTCTTCCTGAATTCCGGTTTGCAGTCGATAAGTTCAGTAAGCAGTTTGCCCGAGAAAACGCCGGGCTGGCTTATACCTATTTTTTCTATATCCGACAGAACTAGAAATGAAGCCCAGCCGTTCATTTCCCGGGTGTTTTTAAGCCAGTCGATGACTTCGAATGCTGTTTGCGGGGTATCGCAGATAAGATAATCGCTTTTTTCGCCCAGTGCCGACTGTAATATATGCATATCGGCGGTATCTCTGACCGAAATAAGCTCGCTTACCGTTCCGTAAATTTTGTCCGGAAAGGTTTGTTTGATTTTCTGGTTTAACTCGTAATTGGAAGAACCGGTCAGGGATTCGAGGCGTGCATTAATCTGTGCCAGGGTGTTTTTCTTTTCGAAAAGCCGGTTTTGGAGCTGTTCTATTGTCCGGTTAAGCTGAAGCTTCTTCTCGTTTTGTTCCGTCCCTTCTTTGCTTTTTTCTTCCAGAAGTTTCTGGATGCCCTGAATCTCGGTTTTTAATTCGTTGAGATTTTTTTCTTTTTCGTCTTTTTGGGCTGTCGTCTCTTCTTTCTGGACCCGGGTTTTTTCTATACGCTGATTCAATTCCGAGAGGAGGTGTTCGTCATTAAGAATTTTGTTGTTCAGTTCCGTAGTCGTTGTGGCGATACTGAAAATTTCTTCTCTTGCGGATTCGATTTCTTTGGCTAATTCCGAGATTTCCGATTCCAGTTTGTTTTTTTCCTCTGTTTTTTTGGAAAGAACTTCGTTGGAGGAAGCGACAACGGATTCATACTCTTCCAGCCGGCGCGTTATATCTTTATGTTCGTTGGAGTAGTTGTTCAGGTCGGTTTCTCCCTGCTGTATTTCGTTCTGTGCCTCCTGGTTGCGTTCTAAAAGTTCCGTTTTTCCGGTTTCTGCCAGTGAAATACGTTCTTTTAACAGCTGTATCGAAGAATCAATCCTGTTTGCCTCTGTCCGTTTTGCTATAAGTTCGTCTTCTTTGGCTGTAAGATTTATCTTTACTTTGGAGTAATTGGCATCCACCTCGTCTATTTTGACCGATATCTGCAGGTTTTTTTCATTGACCGCTTCCAGTTCTTTGGTTTTTGCGGTATTTAAATCCTTAATTTCGAAATATTTTTTTACCAATGAATTAATCTCGTATGTTTTAAGTTCGTTCAGGTATTTCTGGTACTGCTTTGCTTTTCTTGCCTGTGAATCAAGTTTGCTTTTCTGGGATTCCAGTTCGGATAAAATGTCGTTAAGACGGAGCATGTCCTGTCCGACACGTTCGAGTTTCCTCAGTGCTTCTTCCCGTTTTACTTTGTATTTGGAAACACCTGCCACTTCCTCGAATATGTTTCTTCTCTCTTCGGGTTTGGACTGAAGTATAAAATCGATTTTTCCCTGCTCCATTATGGAGTACGAACTTGTGCCTATGCCCGTATCCAGGAACAGCGACCGTATGTCTTTGAGCCGGACCGGTGTTTTGTTCAGTAAATATTCCGATTCTCCGGAGCGGTAGAGACGCCTTGTTACGCTTACTTCGGAATAATCGATAGGAAGAACATTTTTCGAGTTGTCGAATGTCAGGGTTATTTCCGAAAGGGATGTTGCTTTTCTGGAGGTTGTACCGTTGAATATGACATCTTCCATTTTTGAGCCGCGCAGAGATTTTGCCGATTGTTCGCCAAGCACCCATTTTATTGCGTCCGTAATATTTGTTTTTCCGCAGCCGTTTGGCCCGACAATACCGGTAATTCCTTCACCGAAATTCAAAAACGTTTTGTCGGCAAAGGATTTGAATCCATACAGCTCTACTGATTTTAGTTGCATAACCGCTCCATTAATTATTTTATTTTGCTAACTAAGTGTATTTTTTTACCATCTTTTATAAAGTATATAAAAAATGAGAAATTTGTCAAGTCTTTTCTGCATGGGTGTAAATTTTTAAAAACGAGGTAAGAGTCCTTCGACAAGCTCAGGACAAGTAAATAGGTAGACAGGTAGATAGGTAGATAGTAGCGGATACAAAAACTGCATTTCCGGATTGTTATTATTTGCTTGATTTATGAGAGAAAATCAGGTATAATAGAAAAATACGAATAACACGAATTACAACGAATCCGCCATTCGCCAGCCGGCGAAGGCGGACGAATGAATTTTATTTGTGTAATTCGGGTATTTTTTTGTGTAATTCGGTGACAAGGGTGATAATATATGAGAGCAGGCGTTATCGATATCGGATCCAACTCTATTAAATTGAGTATCGGCGAACTGGTAAAAAAGGATATAAAAATTCTGGAACACCTGAAGAATATAGTTCCTATAGGCAAACATACTTTTCTCAAGGGACGTATATCGCAGGAAATAATAAACCAGACCGTCAGTATTCTGGGTAAATACAAGCAGGTACTGGATGAATACGAAACCAGGAATGTTATTGTAATCGCTACTACCGCTGTACGCGAAGCCAGGAACAGGGATATTTTTATAGATGCTGTTTTAAGAAGAACAGGTTTTAAGATAGAGGTATTTACCGCAGGAGATGTTGTTTACTACAGCGATTCATACTTATCTTATATGCTGAAAAAAACCTATCCGATTCATATGAAAAATCTGCTGATTGCAGAACTGGGTGCCGGAAGTTTGGATGTTTCTATGATGGGAAAGGGTTTGATACTGTCGAATTTTGCCCTTCCTGTGGGTACCATGCGTATAAGACAGCTTATGAATAAACTGGACGGAAGTATGGAAGAGAACCATGAGGTGGTTAAGGAATATATAGGAAATGCATTCCAGTATCTGAAAAGGAATATCCCCGAAATCCATATGGATGACATCATACTTATCGATGAAAATTATTCGTTATATATTCAGCAGATTTTGGCCAGGGAAAAAAAAGAAGAAGAAAAATTTTATCAGCTCGGAGCCAAGGATGCCGAGACCTTTATGATGCAGTTGGTAGACAAAAGAGTGGAAGAGATAGCCAGGGAGTATAAAATCCCCCTGGATATAGCGGATGTAATTACCGAGTATGCAATAATCCTGAATAACTTTTTCAGCCTGACCAAGAACAAACATATTTATATTTTTAATACTTCGCTTGCAGAAGCGATTTTGGCCAATATTCTTCTGAATGTTGAGCTTGCCGAAAAATATAATAAAACAAACCAGCTTGTTTCCGCGGCACGTTTTCTGTGCCGGAAGTTTAACGTGGATTTAAATCATGCCAAGCAGGTGGCGCATTTGTCACAGGTATTGTTCGATGCTTTAAAGGGGCATCTCGGTATAAATGAAGAGGACTCTTTATACCTTATACTTGCGGCTTATCTGCGCGATATCGGGCTTTTTATACACAACAGGTCACATCATAAACATACGGAATATATAATAAGCTGTTCGAGATTGTTCAGGCTGACAGATGACGAAGTAAAAATCATTGCGTGTATTGCGCGTTATCACCGCAGGGGTACCCCAAAGAATACGCATGTTCTTTATAGTTCCCTCCCCCTGGATAAACAGATACTGGTTCAGAAACTAAGTGCGCTGTTGAGAATTGCCAATTCGCTGGATGCGTCGCATAAACAGAAAGTTAAAAGCCTGCAGGTTAAACTGAACCGCAACCAGGATGTTACGCTGATAGTGGAAACTTATCAGAACTTTACTTTGGAAAAAATGTATTTTCTTGACAGAAAAGAATATTTCGAGGAGATTACGGGCAATAAGGTAAACCTTGCTGTGCAGAATACACCATGACGAATGACAGATGACAGATGACGAGTGATCCGCCACGGCGGATCTCCGCTTCGCTTCGAAGAGTAAGAGAGTGAGAGAGAAGAGAATATGGCGACGGATATAAAAACTATGAACCCTGAGGAAAAATTTTTTCACAGGGATTTAAGCTGGCTTTCATTCAACGAACGGGTGTTGGAAGAAGCCACGGATTCACAGAACCCGCTTCTGGAACGCTTAAGGTTTTTAGCCATATTCGTAAATAACCTGGATGAATTTTTAATGGTTAGAATGGCAAGAGTAAAAAGGTTAATTGCCATGGGACTTAACGAAAAAGATAAATGGGGTTATTATCCGCAGGATTTGTTTACCGAAATGAAAACAAGGATAGCATTTTTAAATAAACGGCTGTATACGATCTATCATGCGAAGATTCAGAAGGAAAAAGAAAAAAACAGGATATTTATAAAAAAGTACGGGGATTTGAATGACCAGCAGAAGAAATATATCAAAAGGTATTTTGAAACAACTTTGTTCCCCATCGCTACGCCTATGGCAATAGACCAGGGACGTCCGTTCCCGGTACTGCCGTTTAAAACCATTGCTTTTGCGGTTTCATTGAGCAGGTATTCCGCAGCACAGCTTGCAATAGTCCCTGTACCTAAAGCAGTTCCCCGTCTTTTAAAACTGCCGTCGCCGGAAAACGAGTTCAGTTTCATTTTAATAGAAGAGATAATCAGGCAGAACCTGGACGCTTTTTTCAAGGGCTGGAAGATTATAGGGAGCTGTCTGTTCCGTGTTATACGCGACAGCGAAATTGCCGTTACGGAGGAATATTCCGCAGACCTGCTCAGGACCATAGAAAGCGAACTGAAAAAGAGGCCGTGGGCAAAGCCGGTATATGCAGAAGCAGAGAAATCCTCCAATCCCGAAACACTGGAACTGCTCTGCCGGACAATAGATTTTTCAAAAGACGAGATGGCCGTTATAGACGGCGATATGGATTTAACATATTTATTCGAATTGATTTCGCAGATTGAAGTACCTCAGTTGTGCTACCGCGCGTTTACACCGGCGAAGTTAGAGTATGAAAATATTTTTGACAAGATAAAAAACGGGAATTTTCTTCTGCATCTCCCGTACCAGTCCTTTCAGCCCACGGTTGATTTGGTCCAGGCGGCAGCAAAGGATGCTGATGTGCTTGCAATAAAAATGACGCTGTACCGGACCAACGAGGATTCCGCCATTATTAAAGCGTTGAAGGAAGCGGCAAAGAACAAAAAACAGGTAACGGTTCTTGTCGAGATAAGGGCACGGTTCGAGGAAGAAAAAAATATCGGCTGGGTAAGAGAGCTTGAGGAAGCAGGATGTCATGTTATGTACGGTCTGGCCGGTATGAAGGTGCATTCCAAGATTACGCTGATTGTCAGAAAGGAAGAAGGCCAGATTAAACGGTATGTCCATCTCTCTACCGGGAATTATAACGAAAGGACAGCACGTATCTATACCGATATCGGTTATTTTACCGCAAACGACGATTTTGCCAGGGATATTTCGGACGCATTCAATGTTATAACAGGATACTCGGTACCCTCGCGCTGGAAAAGAGTTGTTTCCTCCCCCAATGATTTACGCCAGTATTTTTTTGAGCTTACCGATAAGGAAATCGAACATCAGAAGAAATATAAAAACGGACTTATATTCGCAAAAATGAACTCACTCGAAGATACGCAGATAATAGAAAAGCTTTATCAGGCATCTTCGGCAGGAGTAAAAATCAAGCTTGTTGTGCGCGGTATATGCTGTCTTATTCCGGGTGTTGCCGGACTGAGCGAGAATATAGAAGTAAAGAGTGTGGTCGGCAGATTTCTCGAGCATTCCAGAATTTACATATTTAACAATAATGCAGACCATCGCATATTTCTTTCTTCGGCGGACTGGATGACCCGTAATCTTGACCGCCGCATAGAATTACTTTTTGAGATATTTAAGGATGACCTGAAAGAACATCTGCTGTTTATTATGGATAACTACTGGAAGGATAATCTCAATTCCTGGATTTTATTTAAAGATAAAAACTACGTTAAACAGAAACCGGAACAGGAAAAACTGAACATACAGGAACATCTTATAACACACTACACAAATTAATAAATTACAAATTACAAGTTACAAGTTACAAGTAAGAAGGGCGTTCACTTGTTTCTGCCACGGCGGACAGATTACGCAGAAGAAAGCTTTTTGTAGTTTTCCCTATCACTGTCATCTTTCCGTTTATCGCTGTAATCATTCCTTATGAGTATAACGAATTATAATCAGTATGCAGGAAAAATAATCAGCAAGCATCTTCATGTCCTTAATAAACAAAAAGACGGCGCTAAGTTATCCGAACCGGCAGAGTGTATAGAATGTATACATAAGATGCGCACGTCCTCGCGGAGGATCCGCAATGCTTTCTGGATTTTCAGGGACATTTTTTCTAAAAAAAATCTTAGAAAATGGAAAAGGCAGCTCCGTAAATCGGCAAAATCCCTTGGGGAAGCAAGAGACCTGGACACCCAGATAATTTTTGTAAAGGAATTCAGGAGAAAATTACCCCGGCGCGAATATAAGCCGGGAACCGGCGAATTACTGCAGATACTTATTAAAAAACGCAGGAAACTTCAGAAGGATGTTGTAAAAGCTCTGGATAAGCTGGAAAAAGCAGGAACTCTTACAAAAATAAAAAAAGCATTGAAGAAAGCTGCACACGGTTCTAAGAAAAAAAATATAGATAAATTGTACGGATTAGGAAAAAAGCTTATCATGAGAAGAGTGAATGATTTACTAAAGCTCGAACCGTTTGTACACAGTCCGCACAGGATAAAAGAACTTCACAATATGCGTATTGCTGCAAAAAAACTGCGGTACACGCTTGAGAGTTTCAGGCCTTTTTACGGAAACAAAACGGGTATATTCATATCTTCGGCACGTCAGATTCAGGCAGCTTTGGGAAAACTTCACGATTTCGATGTCTGGATTAAGTTGTTGCCCGCCTCCGCCGGCTGGCGGACTAAAGAGAAAAAGAACAAAGATTTAAAAAATGCAGTAACATATTTTATAAACAACTGCAGGGTTTTCCGTTCGCAGACATACAGAGAGTTTGTTGAAATATGGAAAAGACAGAAACAGGCGGGGATATGGGAAAAGCTGGTTGGATGGGTGGATAGGTGAGGCATGACGGAGATAAAAACGGCGTTCTAAAGTTCTAAAGTTCTAAAGTTCTTATGTTCTATGATAGAATATATAACGGCGTTCTTGGGTTTCCGTCACGGCGGATCTCGGTCCGATAAAAATCGGACCTCAACAAATTACAAATTAATATGAGAGTTATTTTAATTGCTGATATTCATGGTAATTTACCTGCTCTGGAATCGGTGCTGAGTGATGCCGGTAAAAGAGGCGTTGATAATATCTGGGGACTGGGTGATCTGGCGGGTTACTGTCCGTATCCTAATGAAGTTGTTGAAAGATTACAGAAAGAGCAGGTAAGGACTATATGCGGTAATTACGATACCAAAATACTTGAATTTAAAAAGAAGAAATCGAAATGGAAAAAAAAGAAGGACCCTGTAAAGTTTTTTTCTCTCCGCTGGACATATAAAAATATTTCGAAAAATACTAAAAGATATTTAAAAAGATTACCCGAACGGCTGATACTGAAAGAGGAAGATAAAAAATTTATTTTTGTTCACGGCACTTTCGATGCTGATGACGAGCCGCTGAAGCCGGATACCCCGCGCGGGAGATTTTCAGAGCTGGCAGGAAAAACAGGTGCAGACGCGGTCCTTTGCGGGCATTCCCACCTTTTTATGGATAAGACGGTTGACGGTGTGCGGTTTATAAATCCCGGAAGTGTCGGCAGGCCTTTTGACGGCGACCCGAGGGCTTCATATGCTGTTCTGGATATAGAAAAAGGAAAGCTGTCGGTAAAAAATATCAGGGTTGCATATAAAATGGATGCCATGCTGAAAAAAATGCGGAATGAAGGGTTCCCGCAGGAGTTACTGCAGGCGGTACGTGAAGGCAAGAGTTTGGACCCCGGTACCAGAGCCCCAAACCAAAGCCCTTTGGGCATGGTTCAGGGTAAACCTTGCGCGGTACGGGGCAAGCATGAAGTTAAATCCATAAATCGTAAAGATTTAATAAAACAGGTTTTAAAACTGGCGGAGTCCTGTGATTACGAAAAGGAGCATTCCCATCAGGTCGGCAGAACAGCACTGCAGTTATTCGACAGTTTAAAGTCCCTGCATGGTCTGGACAGTCGAATAGAAAGGGTATTGCTGGAGTCAGCCGGACTTCTGCATGATATCGGGCTCGCCTCGATTCGGCCCGCCTTGCCCGCTTCGCAGCGAGGCGAGCGAGGCAGGCGAAGCGGGCTGAGTAAGGGAACCAGGAAGCATCATAAAACCGGCAGGGACATTATTTTAAATTCGAAAAATCTTCCTTTAAGCGAAGAAGAAAAAATGATTACAGCCCTGATTGTCCGTTACCACCGCCGTGCACTCCCGAAAAAATCTCATAAATATTATTCTTCATTGACCCGTGTTTCCAGAGATGTAGTAAATAAGTTATCCTCTCTTTTGCGTATTGCGGACGGTCTGGACAGAACCCATTTAAGTATGGTAAAATATTTAAACTGTAGAATCCTTCCGGAAAAAGTCGTTATTCAAATAAAAGCCAAAGAGTTTTCCGGTCCGGATAAGGAATTTGGTAAACGTAAAGCAGATTTGTTTGAAAAGGTATTTAAAAAAGAATTATTAATTAACTGGAGGTAAAAGGAAATAATGATTAAAAACAGAGTTTGTAATGCGGCAATGGTCTGTTTGTTTTTAGGAATGTTGAACTGTTATGCTTTTTCGGAAAATGTTGAATTCTGCGAACAGAATCTCGGCTGGGGACCGTCGTCCTCCGATAAAAGCGGTGTGCTTATAGAAGGGTTTGACGATGATGCCGGCTGGAGTATCGTGAGACCGGAATCCGGCAAGGAAAAAATGACTTTATCTGTCCGTTCCGGAAGGTCCGGTAATGTATTGCGTGCAGAATATGAGGTTCCGGAGGACGGGCATTTTGTCGGGTTCACTAAACCGGTTGATTTTGACTTTAATGAACACAGGAAAGTCAGTTTCTGGCTCAGGGCAAAAGGATTGCCGAATCAGGTGGAGTTAAAAATTGTCGATAGTGACGGCGGTACTTTTATCCGCAGGATGTTTTCCGGTGCAAAAACATCCGACTGGCATAAAGCCGAGTTTGATATTTCGGAGATTACATACGGCTGGGGCGGCAGCAATAAAGTTCCTGACCCGCCGTATAAACTTGAGCTTATAATAAGCAGGGAGTTAGGAGTAAAAGGTGCCTTTAAGGGCTGGGTTGAATTCGATGAATTAAGAATAATCGGTGCTGACCCGCATATTGAATTGTCTATGAATCAGGTAGGGTTTGAACCTGCGGGAATTAAAAGGGCTGTTGTCAAACTGGTTAATTCCGAAAAAAAAGTTAACCCCAAGGTCAAATTTAAAATAGTTACCGAAGAAGAAGGAGAAAGAGTTTTCGGAGGACGTGCAAGGAAACTGGGTGAACATGAATGGGGCGGATATTACTGGCTTATAAAGTTTGATGAGTTCGATGAACCCGGGGATTATAAACTTATTGTTGAAACAACGGTGGATAATAAAAAAGTTTCCCTCCCCTCATACACTTTTTCGATACGCAACAATATACTGATTGATGAACTGAGCGAGCCGCAGTTTTATTATATTAAATCCACCAGATATCCGGAGAGAACCAATCATTACGACCCTGTTCCCGGAGGATATATAGACACCGAGCTAGATATAGAAAAATGGATGTCAACAACGCCCACTTGGGTCTGGGCAATGGCGAGATGGGCAAGAATTCTGCTCGCCTCGTCTCCGCCTCGGCGGAGCGGGCCTGAGCAGTTAAGAAATGAAGAATTCGATCCTATAATAGATGAAATAGAATATGCAGCACGGTTTTGTCTGGCAATGCAGGATGCTAAAACCGGAGGAGTATATATAGGGGTCAATAAAAAATTTGACGGCTGTTGGCCTGCGTATATGACTGCAGAGCTGGATGATAACGACCTGTTTTTAAACAAGGGACATGCAATTGATATCAACACTGCATATACTGTTGCTATGTCCGAGGTGTCAATGGCGCTTAAGGGTATAAATTCTAGACTTTCAAGAGAGTCGTTAAAAGCTGCGGTTTTGTCATGGGAATTCGTCTCGGAAAAACAGCTTGACCAGGCAGCTGATATCGGAATGTTTGTGTGGGCAACGATGAGATTGTATGAAGCGACCAACGATGAAAAATATTTAAATGTTGCCAAAAATTATGCGGAAGAGCTTTTGAATCTGCAGTACCTGGACTATTCGCGCAGTGATGAAAGAATATTCGGAAGATTTTTCAGGAATATGGAAAAAAGGGATTTTAACCATCAGCATAAATTCGTACATGCTATGGGAATTCAGATGGGATTACTGGAACTGGCTGAAGTACTGGAACCGGATGATCCCTTCAGGGAAAAACTGCTATTTCGTCTGGATTGTTTTGCTTACGGATATCTGAAGAGAACAACGGAATTGAATCCTTATGGACTGGTAGCACAGGCACTTGAACCGGAAGAAGACAGCAAGAAAATAAAACGTTACTTTTTTGCCTCTCCGAATTCAAATGTAGGAGACCACGGGTTGAACTGTGATATAATGGCTATGGGAATAATTGCACTGAGGTATGCCCGTCTGACAAACGACCGGTTGTTTGCCGAGATTGCGGAAAACCAGATTAACTGGGTGCTTGGAAAAAATCCTTTAGGATTCTGTATGATAAGCGGTGTCGGTACCACCAATCCCTGGGTTGTGGTGTCACACTGCAACAAGGGGCCTGTACGCGGCGGTCTGCCGAACGGATATGTTTCTCCGGGTGACGAAGATATACCGAAATGGGTTATTGACTGGAATTCCGGAGAATACTGGAAACCGCATAATGCGATGCTTCTTGTATTAATGGCTGAACTGGAATCCGATAATTTTGCCCCTGTGGGTGATGATGTAGAGTCAAAACGGAAAGAAAAAGAGGTTTATAGAAAAGTTGGTAAACTGATAAAAGTAAAATAATGAAGTTTTACAGCTTCATATCGTCATGTTTCCACTGATTTATTTCCAGCTGTCTTTTTATTGAACGTTCCAATACTTTTCCTTCACAGATAGAAATACTTACGGAAGGGAATTCCCCTTTGCCTTTCAGTGCTTTGTCCCCGTATTCAAAATAGATGTAAATATAGAATTTCTGGTCGTATCCTATCGCAGACCTGATTTGTACCGAATTAAGCTGCGGGTTCAGAAGGTCTTCAAAGGCTTTTTTCGGAATAATTATTTCTTCTTCATCGTCCTCCAGAATAAGTTTCATTGAACTGATTTGCAGTTTTCCCCAATCTCCGGTTGTTTCGATTTTTAACTGTGCGTTGCCGTGAGGTTTGGGCAGTTCTGCAGTCAGAGAAACCGCTTTCCATAGAGCTATTCGTTCCTGCCGTGCAAAGATTATGGAAACAACACAGATACAGATTAAGCATATAGTCACTGTTTTTTTCATTTAAGTTCTCCTTTTATTTATAAGCTTATTGCTATTTCCCAGATGGAGTGGCCCCATTGGGTACCGCGTTTCTTCAAATCGAATTTTAGATAACGTGTTTTTATTTTACCGTCAAGTTTGATTTCGTCGACTGCTCCGTCGGAATTATTTTCGACATAAACCGGCTTCCAGTTAATTTTATCCGGAGAAGAAAGGATTTCGTATTTTTTGGTGAAGGCCGTTTCCCAGTAGATAACTATATCATTGATTGCGGTAGGTTCCTCCAGGTCGATTATAATCCATTGCGGGTCTGTCCACTCGCTTTCCCATCTGCTGCCGAAATCCCCGTCGAATGCCGGATAAATATCGCCTGATGATGCCGTGACCTGCGCGGGTTTTATGGTCAGAAATTTCTTATGGACCTTTTTATGTTCCAGAAACCATTTATATAATTCCGGGTTGTCATATGTTTCTGTCCACGAGTCATGACCTGCTTCCGGATAAATTGTAAACTTTACGTTCCCCTGGCATTTTTTCAAGGCGTCGACCATTACCTGCGAGTTTTCTATAGGAACGGTTTCATCTTTCTTTCCGTGAAATACCCATGCAGGAATTTCCCGGATACGGTATACTTTGCCCGGGTCGCCCTCTCCGCAGACCGGGGCTATCGCGGCAAACTTTTCTGGATATGCTATGGCTAATGCCCATGTTCCGAAACCGCCCATACTGAGCCCGGTTACGTAAACTCTTTCCTTGTCAACTCTGTAGGTCCTGACAATTCTATCGACTAATCCGTTAAGTGCTTCAACTAAAAAATCTTCACTCCACCATTCACCTGTGGGGCATTGAGGTGAAACAACTATGAAAGGAAAATCTTTTTTATTTTCCACTATCTTGGGAATACCGTGGATTTTTACGCTGTCCAGGTTGCTTCCGCGTTCTCCGGCACCGTGCAGGAAAAGTATCAAAGGCCATTTTTTATCTTTATCTTTTGAATAGTTTTCCGGAGTAAACAGCAGATAGTTAAGAGTGACGGTTTTTGTGAATTTCTTTTTAAATGTTTTACACTGTTGTACCGATATCTCCCCTTTTTTTTGTTTAATACTACATCCACAGACAAGTAAACAAAAAGATAAAACGAATACTGTAAGTAATCTTAACAAGTTCATAATATATTACCCCCTTTGGATATTTTATTCTACATAAACGAACCCGGAATATCAAGAGGAAAATCAGAAGAAACAAGTGGAATTTTGCCCCATAGATTTCTGCGAAATCTAGACACGGGGGTACCCTTACGGGTAAAAAAATGCTTGACTTTTCCGGGCTAGTGGGTTAAAATAGACGAAAATACATATATTTAAGATATTAAAAGGAGACGGTATGAAAAAGAGGTTTTTTGTATTTGCGGCTGTATGCAGTTTAAGCATTTTTTTATTGAATTCCGTTCTTACGGCTAAAGGATGGAAAAAAGGGTATTTCAGGATAGAAGAGGTAAACGGCAGGAAAATATTTATTGACCCGAACGGGAAACCGTTTTACTCTATTGCTATGTGTTATGCCTGGGGACCGGATACCGGGGTTTATTCGGAGGAAGCAAAGGATGCAAAAAAGGGTATAAATGATCTGATAATCATGAAAAAACACGGGTTTAACACTTTGAACCTGTACGGACTTTTTAACCTTGAAGAGGTTTTGACATGGTGTGATGCGAATGAATTCGCTTTTTATCCGAGGATGAACTACTATGAACTGCCGGATTTTCCCAAGACATTAAAGGAGTTTCCTGATTTTATGGACCCTGATTTCCGCGAGAATGCCAAAAAATACTTTGATGCCTACTGCCCGATTTTCAAAAAACACCCCTGCGTGCAGGCAATAGATATGGACCAGCGCTGGCTGTTCCCACTTGACTGGAGCGGCGAGAAACATGTGGGCAAGGTCATGCTCGGCAGTGCCAGTATAAAATATATGCCGAAATGGCTGAAAAAGAAGTATAAAAAAATTGAAGTTTTAAACAAACTGTGGAGAAAGGATTATAAATCTTTTAATGATATACTCGACGATAAAGAGGTTATCAGAAACGGTGTTATCCGTGAACTGACGGAACAGCCGTGGCGGCTCGATATTTATGAATATGCCCTGTGGACAACGGATGATTTTCTTAAGGAACTTACCTCATATATAAGAAAAATAGATATCCCCCAGCGTATGGTTACTTATACTACGGAGATGCCGGAGGTATGTCCTTTCCCCCTGTCTACAAAAGAAAGTTCGGGTCTTGATTTTGTGTCTCCGGTTCACTACAATTCCGGACAGGATTTAGGACGTGACTGGATAGGACTGGGTGAACTGCTTTATATGGTGAAATGGCATTCGGATTTACAGGATATGCTTTCATATATAAGCGAGACAGGTTTCAGGACCTCCCCTCTTAAACAGAACCCTCCGTTTAAAATGTATGCCTACTCACGGGACGGCGACGAGGACCTGGCTGCAGAAATGTATTTGAGACAGACAGCGCTTGAGAATATCTGGCCGTGGATGGGCGGATGGACCCATTTCAAGTTTTATGATAAACTCTTTGAAGGCGATTTCGGTTATATCAGGGATGACAGAACATTAAAACCTGTTTCCGACCTGGGACAGTACATAAATGATAAGCTGCCTGTAAACTACAATAAAGAAAAGGATACACAGGTATGGATTTATTATCCTAAGTATGCTATTGCTGCTCCCAAGGCATGTTTCAGGCAGTTTAAATCGCTGGTAATGATACTCGAAAATGATTTTTTAAAGGAATTCGACAGAATGATTGAAAAATGCTCCAAATATATCAAGAAACCTTCGGAGGATATTACAAAGACGGAGCTTTTTACCAAGTTAGTAGATG
This sequence comes from Elusimicrobiota bacterium, assembly GCA_016928195.1. Classification (GTDB taxonomy): domain Bacteria; phylum Elusimicrobiota; class UBA8919; order UBA8919; family UBA8919; genus JAFGLF01. The sequence continues at coordinate 139,860 of JAFGLF010000044.1, read as the reverse complement.
TTTTTGAAGAAAAATGGATATCCTTTAAGTTCACATCCGAGATACCGGAAGATGACAAACCTATTATTATAGGCGGTAATTCACTTGAACTGCTGTCAATGGAAGACAGAAAAAAGCTTGAAAGTAAAAAGGTTATTACCATGGTTCAGGCCGGAGTAATGGATGATAGGTGCAATAAAACCGATAAATGGTTTCTTTCCCTGCTGGATATCGATTACGAAAAATTCCGTCCCAGGATTACGCATTTAAAACTGGATAAATATTTTAATAATGACGGAATAGCTTCGGAGAAGAATAAAAAAGACGGAATCTTTGGAAATAATCCGGCATACAGCTCAGAATCTCTTCCTGCAGGAGAAAAGATATTCGACTGCAACGGAGCAGATATCGCATTCATGTTTCCGGATACATCGGACGGTAAGAATAACAATATCCAATGCAGCGGACAAAAGATTGAGTTTAGTCCGGAATCCTGCAGTGTTATACATTTTCTGGCAGCTTCCCATGATTCCGATACGGTCGGCAGTATAGAGATTGTTTATAGTGACGGCAGTAAAGAGAAAAAATTTATGGGAGCAACGGTGACGGACTGGAAGTATACACCGGTTTTTGGACACGCAGCTGTAAAAGGTAAAAGTATGGATAAAAAAGATGTTTTTATGACACATATTGCGGTAAACTGTAATGTAACTAAAAAGATTAAAACAATCGTATTGCCTGTGAACAAAAAAATACATATTTTTGCCGTAACTCTTGAAGGAGGTACAAGCACAGGAATGAATGTCGATGTTAATATTAAAGCCGGAAAAAAATCGAGTAAAGGCACGGCATACTGGATGGTTCCCCTTGAGAAGAATGAGGTCCCCGGTAAAGTGCTGGCGGCTTTCTCAGACGGAAAGGCTGCCGTTGCACAGAGTAAGGACGGTACAAAAACGGTCTTTTTATATGATGCACTGACATGGAAAGGCGAAGATAACGAACTTAGTAAGGATGTTGACTTTACTTCAGAGATTTTAAAAGAAATATTATTTAAATAGTTTTTGTTGAAGAATCTAATAATTTTTGCAGAGGTCGCAGAAATATCGCAGATTACGCAGATTAGATTCTGACGGCAAAATCTGTATAATCAGATATAACGAATGTTATATCAGGAGGAGGTTTAGTGAAAACAATAATTACAATACTTTTTATCCTGTTGTTTCATGTTTCTCTTTCTGCCGGGTATATAAGGTCCTGGTATGTCTGCGGACCTTTTCAGAAAGGCACTATGGATGAAGAATGTTTTAAAAATGAAGGAAGTATCGTTGCTAAAGAAGGCCGTAAGTCAGGCGGCGAGAGGTGGAGACTGTTTTCCGTTTTGGATGATGCTTTGAATTTCGATTCTCCGGATTTGTTCGGGCCGAATGATAACTGTAACGGTTTTGCCTATGTAGAGGTTGTTTCTCCACGTGAACAGGAAGCCGTTCTTCTGGCAGGCAGTGATGACGGAGTACGTATCTGGGTGAACGGTGATATGGTTTTGAACAATGATATTCCCCGCGGGCTTACTCTGGATGAAGACAGCGTCAATATCAAACTGAAAAAAGGAAAGAATCGTCTTTTATTTAAAGTTAATGACCTGGGAGGAGGATGGAACCTGTCTGCCAGAATAACCGACCATGAAGAAAATGATATAAAAGATTTAAAATATATACCCGATGTTTCTTTGGAGTTTCTGACTGTTGAGAAAGTATTTGCTTCTTCGGTTGAAAAGAATTCGGATTATGAGCCCGAAAAAGCGTTTGACGGTGACCCTGAAACAAGATGGAGCAGTGAGCATTCGGATCCCCAGTGGATTATTGCAGATTTGGGAAAAGAAGCCGATGTTTCCGAAATATATATTAAATGGGAAACTGCAGCTGCCAAGTCCTATACCATAGACGTATCTTCGGATAAGAAAAAATGGAAAACCGTGTATTCTACGGATGATGAAGACGGCGGAGAAGACAAGATAAAAATCAAACCTCAGTCCGGCCGCTATGTCAGATTATCTGGCAAAGAAAGACTAACCCCATACGGTTATTCCATATTTGAATTCAAAATTACCGGTTTGGTAAGATAAAAAACAGGAGATAACTATATGAAAAAACTGGTTGTTTTTTATTCTCTTGACGGCAATACGAAATTCATAGCGGAAAATATTGCAGACGAGGTAAATGCCGATGTCCTTGAATTAAAGCCCAGGAACGAACCCAAATCAAAAGGATTTATGAAATATTTATGGGGAGGCAGAGAGGCAATGATGAGAACAAAGCCGGAGTTATTCCCCCTTGAAAGAAATCCTCAGGATTACGATATTTTGTTTATAGGGACTCCTGTATGGGCATGGACATATGCTCCGCCGTTAAATACTTTTTTTTCAACAGGTAGACCGTCAAACAAAAAAATGGGTTTGTTCTGCTGTCACGGAGGCGGTAAAGGAAAAATTTTCGAAAGAATGAAAAAAGCTTTAAGCGGAAATACAATTTTAGGAGAGATTGATTTTAAGGAACCGTTGAAACATAACAGAGATGCCGATGCCGGGAAAGCGAAAAACTGGGCCAAGAATCTGATATCGGCTTTATAGCTTTTAACCTGTTATGTAAGGATTGGCTGAAGAAGATTTAAAATATTTTTTTATATATATGAGAAATACAAGAAAAACAATAGCATTGAGTCCTATATACCAAGACATTGTTGACCCCTGCATTATGTCGTATTGTTTCATCACTGCCAGCTGCTGTTCAGGAAAATTCATCTTTTCATAAAGCTCGTATATACCTTTTTGCAGAAATGTAATAATTGCCGATACAGACCATATTATGGTCAGCAGGACAGCCCCCCACCAAGCTTTAATATCCAGTTTATATGAACCCCATGCGACATAACCCGCCAGAAGCATCACAATCAGTATTATTATCAGACCGGGTATTCCGCTTAATATAAATCCGAAAAATGGGATTGCCCATCCGTAAAACCCCATTAATAACATTGACGGCGTCCAGCCGGCGAATATTATACTCATAGCCAAGACAGGCAGAGGGCATTTATCTGTCCAGCGTATAGCCGGGTCTCTGGATTCACATGTTAGTTTTACATCTTTCCTTCCGTAAAAAAGAATATTTGCTCCGGGTATAATTATATAAAGGATTGACAGGAATATTATCATGAAGTACTTCATAAAGTGTGCTGCTTTTTCAGGCATCCGGCTGTACATATCGGGCATAATAAAAATCATAAATAACATTCCGCTTATACCGCAGATAATCCATATCCATGAAATAACCAATACAAGTGCTCTTGCCCACCGCCGCGCCTTAATGGAACCGATTCCCAGCCAGATAAAACCGACTGCAAATAAAACATAGAATGTAATACCCGGAATCGTAGTAGTAGTAGTAGTAGCGTACATATTTGCGGAAGAACTGCCTCTCATAACCATACTGAATATCATAAGAGGTATCATGAGAGCACAAACTATACCGAGTATAATCTGGAGGATTCCGAATATGACAAGTCCCGTCTTCCGGTCTTTAAAATCCTGATTCTGTACCGCCTGTTCATTATCAGACATATTATGTTCCTCCTATTTTTTTGCCGCTAGAATAGCAGAAAAAAGCTCCTAATAAAAATATTATTCCCGGAATTATAAGAAAAAGTGCAGGAAAACCACCGCCTACTAATAATAAACTGCCGATACCGAATAATAAAAAGAAAAAACCAAGTAATCCATAAATTACTGCATTTTGTGTGTATGACTTTCCTGCTTTTTGATATACCGTTTTGCTCTGGGATATTACTTTATTTACTTCCCTGACTTCATCTTCGCATGAATTAATACATGCTAATCCTCCGCCAACATCAACAGCACATTCCTTACACAGACCTTTACTGCAATGTTTACATATACCTGCCGCGTCTTTTTCAGGATGGTTGTAACATTTCATAGAATTCCCCTTTAATATGGATATTTTACTATTTAAAAAAGCTTTTGTAAACAGTTTCTGCAACAACGCTATGACCTGTTTCGTTCCAGTGGGTATCATCCGTCCACCAGAGTAAACTTTTGGAATCATTAAAAACTTCTTTTGAAGCAGGTACAAGAAATTGTTTTAAATCAAGAAATTTTATATCGTTGGTTTTACAAAAATCTTTTAAGATAACCGAAAAAGCCGATGGTTTTGTATCTGCGGTCCAGGGGGCCGAATTATCCAATACCCAGCTGTAAACCTCCGGTTTGCTCGGTATCAGAACTATCTTAAGATTAGCGGAATGTTTGTCTGCGATATCCTTTATTTTAAGAATAGTTTTTGTGAAGTATCTATAGTTCGGATGATTTTTAATCTCTTCTTTTGACCTGTTTTTCCGGTCTGCATAAGGCCGGTAAAATAAAATTTTTTGTCCGTCCGGCAGTTTCCTGACCAGTACGTTTTCTGTCGAGCTGTCCGATAGTGTAATTCTGGATATTAACTGACGTATAGGAGAACGTGACCGGAAAATGTCCAGTGACGGTTTTATAAACTGGTATAAGCCGGTCAATGAAAGAAGCGATAGGTTTATATCGGGATTCTGGCAGTTCTCGTCAAGGTCGTTCCCTGTGAATATTGCCATTAAGACCGTGGATTTTGAATTTAATTTTAACCTTTCAATTTCAGCGGAAAGATTCTGATAGGAACGCCACGGACTGCCCGGTACGGAAAGATTATAGGTTCTAAGGCCGTATCTGGTATTTAAAATATTTACCCACGTCCGGTCTTGTGTTGTTCCTGTTCCTGCTCCGAAGGAATCGCCCAGTATAACTACGTCGTAAACTTTATGGTTTTCAGCCGGGTTGTTTCTGAAGCCGTAAGAATCGGTCCTGAATATAATATTTCTTTTTTCCCTGAGATTTTTATCCTTTGACATTGCCGAAAGGTCGCCGAATGTAGTGCCTGAAAAGGTAATATTTTTTTTGTATCTGACGCTTGGAGGCCATTTAGGCCATTGCTGAATGAACATTTCGTCGGGACGGTAATACAGTTTTTTACATAGAGAAATCCGGAGAATAAAATCCGCAGTAATGAGTGTTATGGTGCCTGTGATTATAAAGATTATAAGGTTTACCGATAGAGCGTATTTCGAATATTTGGTTAGAAATAACAGAAGAAAAATTAGGAAAAGCAGAAAGGAAAGCAGAACTGCAGAACGTACGGGTATATCAATGATTCCAACCAGCCATACTGCGACAGGCGTTGCTGCAGCTATCAGGGCAAAAAAGATTTTTAATACTCTGTTGGGTTTTTCTGTCATTTGGTGACTTGTAAAAATATTGCTTTTCTTAAGTTTGTTTTGTTATAAAAGCGGATGGCTTCCTTAACCGGAAATAATTTACAGATAATTCCCTTACGTTTTAGGGATTTCTTTGCTTGTTTTGTAAGCCGTAAAGAAGTATTTTTTTCGGAGCCGATAATAAGAACCTGCGGTTTTTTCTTGCATATTTTTTTCAGTTCATCAGGGTCTATCTTATGTACGGTTCCAAAAGCTTTTTTAGTTTTAATTTTACCGTCTGCGCGGATAAATACATTTTTATTATACGAAATACCGTTTATTATCACGCCGTCAGCAGTATAGTGTATTTCAGGATATAAATCTTTTAAGGAAGATGCGGAAATATCCCTCCCCAGATATTGCCGGGCGAGGGCTACGGCACCCAGGATTACAGCGTCATCCCCTAAACGCGATTCTACTATTTTACATTCCGGTATTCTGGAAAAAAACGGGTCTTTATCAAGGGTCTTTTTTATGATAGGCAGGATAAACTTACCGCATGCTTCCACCAATCCGCCGCCGAATACTATTGCTTCGGGGTCAAGGATGTGCCTTAATGTAATACATACCTTGCCGAGATTTTTGGAAGCATGTTTAATAATGTCTGTAACCAGTGCATCTTTCTTTTTCAGTGCCTTTTTTAAAACTTTGCTTTTTATTGTTTTAGGGTTTTTTCCGAGCAGTTTGGTTATTAATGTTTTTTCTCCGTCTTTTACTGCATTGCGGATATCCCTTTCGATAGCCCAGCGGCCCGCCACAGCTTCTATACATCCGCGGTTGCCGCAGGTACATTTGGGACCGTTGACATCAATAATAATATGTCCTATTTCTGCGGCTGCTCCGCTTGTACCGGTAAGCAGTTTGCCGTTAATTATTATTCCGCCGCCTACGCCGGTTCCGGGGAATATCCCGATGACATTCTTTGCGTTTCTTGCAGCCCCGAGCCATTTTTCCCCTAATGTTCCAAGGTTCACGTCATTGCCGATAAAAACTTTCACTTTAAATCTTTTCCTGATTTTTTTAACAATATCGAAACCTGCCAGATTTATATTCGGAGTTGTCAGGATTTGCCCTTTTTCCGTGTCCACAATACCGGGGATTCCGATTCCTATTGCTTCCAGGTCTTTGGAAGTAAGATTTTTTTCCCCAAGGATGTTTTTAATGAGTTTTAGAATAACGGAAAAGATTTTTTTGTGTTTTGCTTTTTTAGGGGTGGGGTGCTTCTCCCTGCTGAGGATTTTTCCAGAATCGGTTACCAGTCCGGCCGATATCTTTGTCCCGCCGACATCTATACCGATAAAAAATTTATTTTTCATATGTTCTTGACCCGAATATCTCCGATGCCAGATTAGGCAATCTTGCGGTATCAACTCTGACATTTTTTCTGATACCGAGGTTCATGGATAAATATAAAAGTGGATGGGACAAATTCCCGGGAAGTCTTTTTAATATAGACGGCATACGGGAAAATTCTTTTTTGACCCATATTTCCCCCTCCTGAAGTTCACGGGCACTCATATTCTTGGGGCTGAAAACAACGGTAGAATGGTCATAGTATTTCCAGTCGGTGGTAAGGAGCCGGCCTTCTTTTTTGAACTGTTTATATACCCTTGTCCCGGGATAAGGCGTTAAAATATTCAGGGAGGCCGTTCCAATTTTATTTCTCTGCAAAAATTCAAGAGTTTCCGGGAAGATAGCTTTTGTATCGCCATCGAAACCGAATACAAAGGATGTATGTAAATGGATGCCCATATCCTTTATCTTTCTTATAGCTTCGTCTATCAGCTTAATTTTCTTGATTGATTTAGGCATTCTTTTTAACTGGGATTCGGATACGCTTTCTATCCCGACAAAAAGTATCATACAGCCGCTGTCGGCAGCCAGTTTCATAAGTTCAGTATCATGTACAAATGATACCGAGGCCTGCCCCCCCCATTTGATTTTAAAAGGTTTTATTGCTTTGAAAAGTTCTTTTGCATAATTGGGTTCTCCTATAATATTGTCATCTAAAAATATATACATTTTATGCCGGAATTCTTCTAAGTTACGGACTATATTAGCGATGGGGACGTGCCGCATCTTTTTTCCGAAGATATCAGAAACACAGCAGAACTCGCAATTATAAGGACACCCGCGCGTGGCCATTATCGGCATAACATCAAACAATTTTCTTTTGACGGATTTTCTGTATCTCATAGGTATATATCTGTCCAGGACGGGCAGCGGCTGGTGATATTTTTTCTGTAATCTGCCTTTTTGAAAATCTTCAAGTAATTGTTCCCAGACACCTTCAACCTCGCCGACCACCACGGAGTCGGCATATCGAAGGGCTTCATCAGGAAGAAGCGTGGGATGGATTCCCCCGAGAACCACTTTTTTTCCTCTTTTCCTAAACTCACCGGACAAATAATATGTCCTGGGAGCATTAGGAGTCATACAGCTTATCCCCACCAGATCGCATTTTTCATCAAGATTTATATTCTCAAGCTCCTCTTCGACTATTTTTATTTCATGCACGGCAGGAGTAAGTCCTTCCAATATATATAGGGATAGCTGAGGTATCATAAGTCCCTCAGGAGTCTTTGTTTCAGGATCTATGCAAGGCGAAACCAGTAATATCTTCATATAGTTACCCCAATCTTTATAAAATTTTTTCTGCTGAGGATATAACCCCAGCACCATCCCGGTAGATCGGGAGATGCGGGGCAGACCGTCATAAAACCTTTTCTGCTGTTGAAATTACTGTTTTTAAAACTTTTATACGGGCGTAGTATTTACAGTTTGATTCTATAATAGTCCAGGGTGCATAAGTCGTGCTTGTCCTGAAAAGCATTTCATCCACTGCTGCTTTTGTTTGTGCCCATTTTTCCCGGTTACGCCAGTCCTCGTCGGTTATTTTCCATCTTTTGTGCGGGGTTCTCTTTCTTTCTTCGAATCTCCTGAGTTGTTCGTCCTTGCTTATGTGTATCCAGAATTTTACTATTACGGTTCCGAAATTTGCGAGGTGTTCTTCTGTTTCGTTTATTTCTTTGTATGCCCGCTTCCATTCTTCTTTGGAACAAAATCCTTCAATTTTTTCGACTAAAACTCTGCCGTACCATGTTCTGTCGAATATGGCGATGTGTCCCGCTTTCGGGATGCTGTTCCAGAAGCGCCACAGATAATGGTGTGATTTCTCAATGTCATTGGGTGCTGCAACAGGTATGACCTCGTATCCTCTCGGGTCCATATTTCCGGTCAACCGTCTGATGTTTCCTCCCTTACCCGCTGCATCCCAGCCCTCATAAAGAATGATTATGGGTATTCTTTTCTTATATATCTGATGTTCTATTTCTCTTATTCTTTCCTGGTATTTTTCCAGTTTGGTTTTATATTCTTCTTTTGTCATTGATTTTTTAAGATTGACTTTGTCCAGTATGGACGAATCAAGTGTTTTTAATCTTATTGCAGGTTTGGCAATGGATTTATTTTTTTCTGCCATTTCTTTTTTTTCTTTAATTTTGTTTCCGATTGCTTCAATAACGGTTTTAAAGATTTTTACGGCAGCGAATCTCCTGTCGTGGGCTTCTATGATTGCCCAGGGTGAGTGGTTCGCATCCGTTTTTTCTATCATTTCGTTTGCAGCAAGTAATATTTTTTTGTACTGTTTATGTCTTTTCCAGTCCTGTTTTGTCACCCGCCATTTTGTGGAAGGGTTTTTTTTGAGTTTTTTAAGTCTTTTTTTCTGCTCCTTTTTGCTTATATGCAGAAACAGTTTAATAATAACATTCCCGCCGTCTGCAAGCTGTCTTTCAAATGATTTTATTTCATCGTATGATTTTGTCCACTCGGTTTTTTTAAGCAGTTTGTCAACTCTGTCGGTAAGTACTCTTCTATACCAGCTTCTGTCGAATATGGCAAACCTGCCGTCGGCCGGTGTTTTGGTCCAGAATCTCCAGAGGAACGGTCTTAATTCTTCTTCTTCATTCGGCGGGAGTATGGAATGGACGGTAAAACCTCTCGGGTCAAGCGGTTGAATCAATTTGTTGATTAGTGTTCCTTTACCTGCTGCATCACAGCCCTCGAAAACAATTATAACAGGTATTTTTAGTTCTTTGGAGTGTCTCTGCAGTTCTCCTATTTTTACTTCCAGGTCAGGCATTATTTTTTTATATTGCGGTTTTTCTATTTTCTTGGAAAGGTCTACTTTTTCTAACATTGGTTTCTCCAATGTAACGCGAATACACGCGGATAAACAACACAACGCGAATTATCGCAAATTTTTATATTTAAATTCTCAGTTCTAAATTCTGCATTCTGCCGCCCCGATATTTATCAGGGCGAGCCTCGCCCATCTTCGATGGGCGGGAATTTACTACACCCTACTGCCTATTCCCTACACCCTGACCCTTTTTGCTATGTTTCTGCAATACCGCAATGAGTTCTTGATTGTCGTATATAGTTGCAAGCCGCAATGCTGTGTAGCCGTATTTATCCTTTGCGTCAACTTCTGCCCTGTGTTCAATAAGCATATCTGCTATATCCGATGCGTCTTTTCTTATTGCCAGGAACATTAATGTTGTTCTGCCGTCGGCATTTCTCGCATTTACAGCAGCTCCTTTTTCTATAAGTATTTTTACGGTATACGAAGAACAATTTAAAGCAGACCACATTAATAGAGTTTCTCCGAACTGGTTTGTCTCTTCGATATCCGCACCGTTTTCCAATAATAACTTTATTATATCAAGAGAGTTGTTTTTTACTGCGGTTTTTAACGGGGTTTGTCTGCCGACGTCTTTTATTGTGACATCTGCATTTTTTGCCAGCAGTGTTTTTACGGCATCCGAAGAGTTGTTTATTACCGCAAACATCAACGCTGTTTTGCCGGTATTATCTGCTGCATTAACATCGGAATATTCATTTACAAGTAATTTTAATGTATCCAAGGAATTATGCCTGGCAGATTCTATCAATGCGGTTGAATTATTATTATCGGTTATATTAATATCCGCTCCGTGGGCAAGGAGGATTTTTGCTACATCCGAAGAATTAGTTACCGATGTAAGGATGAGCGGGGTTTGGCTGTTTTCATTCTGTGTATTGATCTTTGCACCGTGTTTTATAAGCAATTCGGCTGTTTTTGCAGAGTTGTTCGAAGCTGCAAACATCAGTGCTGTCTGTTTAATGGTTGTTACTGCATTGACATCTGCCTTATTGGTTATCAATAATTCTGCTGCATCCGCAAAATCGGTTGCCGAAGCAAGCATAAGAGCTGTTTCACCCCTGCTGTTTTTCAGATTGACATCAGCACCGCTGGCTAATAATAACCTTACTACATCCGGTGCTGCGTTCCCGGATGCAAGCATTAGGGCTGTTTCACCGTCCTTGTTTTTTAAGTTAACCTTTGCCCCTTTTTGTATCAGTATTTTGGAAGAATCCTGAGCATTATAAACAGAGGATTCTATTAAAGCCGTTGATTTGTTTTTGTCTCTTGCATCGATTTTTGCCCCGTAATCTATCAGTAAACTTGTAATCTCGGCAAGGTTTCTTTCTGCAGCCAGGATAAGCGGTGTTTTGCCGTCTTTATCTTTTGTGTCGAGTTTCGCCTTTTCCTGTATCAGAAGTTTTGCTATATTTAAAAAATTGTTTACAATCGATATGGATAATGCGGTTTCTTTATATTTGCTTTTTATATTAAGGTTTGCGCCGTTTTCTATAAGCAGTTTTGCTATAGTAAGGGATTTGGATTTTACAGCCAGTATCAGTGCTGTTTCGTTAAATTTGTTTTTTATGTTAAGTTTTGCCTTTTTTTCTACCAATAGCTCTGCTATATCGGTGAAATCTTTTTTTGCTGAGATTATTAAAGCCGTTTCATAGTCACTGTTTTTTATATTTAGTTTTGCTCCTTTTTTTATCAGTAATCTTGCCGTTTTTAATGAATTTTTTAACAGAGCTGTTAATAATGCCGTGTTACCATGACTGTTTTTTGTATCTATTTCTGCTCCGTTTTCTATAAGTAATTCGGCAACATCAATAGAATCATTGGCGGCAGCAAATATCAATGCCGTAAATTCCGAGTTATCCTTTACGTTAATATCTGCCCCGTTGGTTATTAACAGTCTGGCTGTATCCAGTGAGTTTTTTGCTGCGGCAAGCATAAGCGTGGTTTCACCGAATAAATTTTTTGTATTAACATCCGTTCCTTTCCCTAACAGGAAGTTTGCTCCTTTGAAGGAATCTTTCGCTGCAGCAAGCATAAGTATTGTCGAACCTAAATTGTCTTTTACATCTATATCAGCACCTGCTTTGACAAGCAGGTCTGCTACATCCACCGAATTGTTCAGGATTGCTACGGTCAGTGCTGTCATATTAGAAGAGTTTGTTGCATTGATATCAGCACCGTTGTCTATAAGCAGTCTGGCGACATCAAGAGAGTTACGTAAAGCTGCCCTCAGTAAAGGTGTCATACTAAAACGGTCTTTTGCATTGATATCCGCGCCTTTTTCTATTAATAGTTTTGCGACATCAAGAGAATTTTCCTCTGCTGCCAGCATAAGCGGTGTTTCTCCGAAAGTATCCTTTGCATTGACATCCGCACCTTCTTGTATTGCTTTTTTAACTCCGGACACATCATTTTTTTTAATAGCTTTTTTGGGAATAATAATATCTGCAGACAATGCAGAACATGAGATGAACATTGATATGATGATTACCGGTAGTGCTTTAAATTTCATAATCTAAGTTATTATATTGAATTTTTGCTTTTTTGTAAAGAGGAATAATACTTAATTTTGGACGGATTCAGCTGAAAAAAAATTTTCTTAAATACAGAGCTAAATTTACCAGAAAGATTAGAACAGGTACTTCAACCAGCGGACCTATTACGGCAGCAAAGGCAACACCCGAGTTTATTCCAAAAATGGATATTGCCACTGCAATCGCCAATTCAAAGTTGTTGCTTGCCGCTGTAAAAGAAAGTGTTGCAGTTTTGCAGTAGCCCGCACCTGCTTTTCTGCCCATATAAAATGAAACCAGAAACATCACAACAAAATAAATTAAAAGCGGTAAAGCAACTCTTAAAACATCAAGCGGAATTTTTACAATAAACTCACCCTTCAGCGAGAACATAACAACAATTGTAAACAAGAGCGCTATTAAAGTGAGCGGGCTTATCTTGGGAATAAATTCAGTATGATACCATTCCTTGTTTTTTATTTTTATCAATGCGAACCTTGTTATTATACCGGCAATAAACGGAATCCCAAGATAAATAAACACACTTTTAGCTATCTGACCTATAGTAATATTCACGACAGCACCTTTCAGTCCGAACCATCCCGGTAAAATTGTTATGAATACCCATGCATAAACCGAAAAAAACAGAACCTGGAAAATTGAATTAAAAGCGACCAGTCCCGCACAGTATTCCGTATCCCCGCAGGCAAGCTCATTCCAGACAATAACCATAGCGATACATCTGGCAAGACCAATCATAATTAGGCCGACCATATATTCAGGATAGTTCCTTAAAAATATTATTGCCAGAAGAAACATTAGGATTGGACCAACTATCCAGTTCTGGGCAAGAGAAAGACAGAGAACTTTTACATCCCGAAAGATATCGCCGAGTTCCTCATATTTTACTTTTGCCAGCGGCGGATACATCATCAGAATCAGTCCGGTTGCAATTGGAATGTTAGTTGTTCCAACCTGAAACTGATTCCAAAAATCAACAATTTGCGGATAAAAATACCCCGAAAAAACACCGATTGCCATTGCCAGAAAAATCCAGAGGGTTAAAAACCTGTCCAAAAATGATAATTTTTTTACAATACTTTCTGCCATAAATTATCTCCCGATTAAAAGATATAAGCCTCCGAGAATAACAAGTATCCCGCAGGTTTTCTTAAGTATTACAGCACCTTTTGATTTTTCGTTCCAGTTCAGATAGTGCTGAACAATTTCCGTGAATGTCCCGGCCAAAATAATTACGGAGCAATGTCCGACAGCGTAAAAAAATATCAATGTTATTGCAAAAAATAGATTTTTTGAAGCGATTGTGAATGCAATGCCGAGCATCGGAGCCATATACGCAAACGTGCAGGGACCAAGAGCAATCCCAAAAATCAAACCCAGAACAAAAGCCGCTATCAGTCCTTTGTTTTTGTAATCTCCAGCGGCAGCACCTTTTAAATTCAACGGGATTATACCGAGCAGATGTAACCCTGCGATGAAAAATATAACCGATACAAAATAGTTGCCATATTTACCGACATCACCCATTATTCTTCCGAGCAAACCCGTGATGACGCCGATTGCCGCTATTGTGATAAGTATTCCCGACGCGAAAAGAAATGAGATTAAAAATGCTCTTTTTGTTGAAATTTTTCCCTGTTCGTCTATGTAGCCGATTATAAGCGGAATACTTGCCAGATGACAGGGGCTTAAGAGGATACTTAATATACCCCAGATAAACGAGGCGGTCAAGGCAGGATATGAGCCTGATTCCAGCAAGCGGTACGACCAGTTAAATATTGCTTCTGTCACTGGTTAACCCCTTTCATTTTTAAAATTTTGACAAGTTCTTCCTTCGGGAAAAATCCTTCGTGCCTGAAATATTCCTTGCCGTCTTTATCTAGAAATACCTGTGTCGGGATAAGTCGGATTTTGTATTTTTCGGCGTAAGGTCTTCCTTCGTCTGTCCAGACATCATAAAATACAACTTTTACCTGTCCTTTATATTCTTCTTCAACCGCTTCCATGATCGGCTGCATCTTTTTGCACGGAATGCACCCGACCGACCCGAGTTCCACAAATGTAACCTTGATTTCAGTTGTTTCCTTTTTTTGTTCTTCCGGGGTTTTTGCATCTCTTCTTGCAGTGTTTTTTGGAACAGGTGCGGCGGATTTATTGATTGTTTCGGTTTTGACTGTTTCTTTGATACCGGTTTCGGAAGGTTTATTGACTATTTTGGTTTTCTTGTCATTATTTTTTTCACATCCGAATACAAACAGAAATATAGATACTAATAGAATATAATTTTTGATATTTATTTGTATCATCGTTCATGGCCTTTTAACAGCATAAGAATACTATCGGTGTCGTACGGAAAAATCTTTTACCTGCTTTGTGCATATTTTTCCCCCTTATTTTATTCCGCTGACCCGGATGCTTTTAACACCGTCGAAATCGCCTGTTATGTGTTCCGTTCCGAAAGATATTTCTTCTAGGACCTTCACTTCGGAAAATCCCGCATCTTTCATAAGGTTCAAATATTTATCTTTCAGTATCGCTCCGGAAACACATGCAATATATGCTTCGGAGGAATCCTTCACTTTTTCCGGCAGTTCTTTGAGAAGTACGATGTCGGATACCAGTATTCTTCCGCCCGCCTTCAGCACCCTAAAGGCTTCCTTGAAAACGGTTTCCTTGTCCGGCGAAAGATTGATGACGCAGTTTGAAATTATAACATCAATACTGCTGTCCGCAACCGGAAGTTTTTCAATTTCTCCCAGCAGGAATTCGACATTTCTGTAGCCGTTTTTCCTAGCATTTACCGAAGCCCTTTGCACCATCTCCGGAGTCATGTCCACACCGATAATTTTTCCTGTTTCACCCACACGGTTTGCCGCAAGAAAACAATCAAATCCTGCTCCGGAGCCGAGGTCAAGAACGATTTCGCCTTTTTTTAATGATGCCAGCGCAGTAGGATTCCCGCATCCAAGCCCGAGATTGGCACCGTCAGGAATGCCTGATATTTCTTTATCCGTGTATCCGAGATTTTTACTTATCTCTGCTGCGGACTCACTTCTGCAGCACGACGTTGCCGGCCCGCAGCAGCAGGAACTGTTTTCCTTCACAATTTTTGCATACCCTTCCCTGATTTTCTGTTTTACATTCTCTTTTTTCATTTTTTTTAAATTTCCCTGAAATTTTTTATCCAATCCTCGATTTTTGATTTTATCTGGCCTCTGACTTCTCTGGTTTTTGCCAGTTTATCTTCGTTCGTGCCTGTAAATTCCGACGGGTCCGGAAAAGACCAATGCATCTGTTTTACGTTTCCCGGCAACAGTGGGCACCCGGATCCGTCGCATACGGTTATCACATAATCAAACATATTGACTATGTCAATGAACTCTTTAACGCCTTTTGTTTTATTGCCGGAAATATCAATTCCCATTTCCTTCATAACATCCACAACGACAGGGTTAAGTTTAGCGGGCGTTATACCGGCGCTTTTTGCTTCAAATTTGTTTCCTGCAAGATTATTAAGAAATGCCTCTGCCATCTGGCTCCTTGCACTGTTATGAACGCAGACAAATAGAACTTTTATTTTTTGAGCCATTTTTTTATCTCCTCTTCAGACGGTATTCTTCCCGCTGCTTTTACTTCACCGTCAACAGCCAAAGCAGGCGTGACCATAACGCCGTAGCTCATTATGTCGCTAATTTTGTCCACTTTTGAGATTTCAGCGGAGACACCGGTGTCTTTTACTGCTTTTTCCGTAAGTTCCATCAGTTTTTTGCACTTTGGACAGCCAGTTCCCAAGATTTCTATTTTCATATAACCTCCTAACCGAATGTTGTTCCATAAATCATTCCGCTGATTGTTGCCATTACAACAACAAGGATAATATATACCAGTGTTTTTTTTGTTCCCAGTACGCTTCTTATAACCAGCATATTGGGTATGCTAAGAGCCGGACCTGCAAGGAGTAATGCAAGAGCCGGACCCTTTCCCATACCGGCACCTATAAGTCCCTGTAGAATCGGAACTTCCGTTAAAGTGGCAAAATACATCAAAGCTCCCGAAACGGAAGCAAACAGGTTAGCCCATAAAGTATTGCCTCCGACCAGTTTTACTATCCATTGATTAGGTATAAGCGCTTCATGCCCGGGCCTTCCCAATAAAAGGCCGGCAACCAGAACGCCGGCAAAAAGAAGCGGAAGTATCTGTTTCGCAAAACCCCATGTTGAAGAAGTCCATAAAACAAGCTCTTCTTTATTAAACCAGATATACAGCATGCAGCTAAGTATAAGAAGAAGTACGCCTGTTATGTACCATTTAATTCCATATATAAACTGCCAGATTTTTATTGATTCGTCTTTTCCCCAATTGGCAAATACAAGTATTCCCACCATAACCGCAAAATAGACGGTTATTTTCCACAGGGGTTTATCGGACGGATTTCCGGCACAGGTATTGAGGTTCCCGTTTGAAATTCTATTTTTCTCTTCCTTGTAGAATATAAGATGCATTAATAATCCGATAACTATTGAAAAAACAATTGCGCCCAGTGCCCTCGCTATACCCAGTTGTAATCCGAGTACACGTGCTGTGAGTATTATTGCCAAAACGTTAATTGCAGGGCCCGAGTACAGGAAAGCCGTTGCAGGGCCTATCCCGGCACCCCTGGTGTATATTCCCGCAAATAGAGGAAGTATTGTACAAGAACATACTGCAAGGATTGTTCCCGAAACCGATGCGACCGAGTAAGATAAAATCTTATTGGTTTTTGTCCCGAGATATCTGATAACCGACTGTTGACTTACAAAATTTGCGATTGCTCCGGCAATGAAAAAAGCAGGAATGAGGCAGAGAAGAACATGTTCCCTTGCATATTCCCGGAGCATATTGAGTGATTCCGTAAATACCGGATGTATTCCCATATTTGAAACGGGCATATAATAGGCAATCAGGAATATTATTGCCAATATTAAAAGTTTAAATATTTCTTTTATTTTTAGCATTTTCTTTTTACCATTCCAACGGTAATTTTTCCGTTTTTCCTCAGGCAAAGACGTTTTTTTAATCTTTTTTTATCGGATAAGAAATATTTTTCCGGAATTGAAATAATCGATATTACAGCTTGTTTCAGAAATTGGTCTTTTTGCGGAATTGCCGAATAGAAGACAAATCTGCCTTCACGTCTTTCTTTGACTAATCCTGCTATTTTTAATTCTCTTATGTGTTTTGAAATATTATACTGCGCAAGCCGGAGAGAATCCATAATTTCACAAATGCACAATTCCCGCCCTGTCTTTAGCAAAAGATGTATTATTCTTATGCGTGTTTTATCGGAGAGTGATTTAAAAACATTTACTATGGTGTTCATTTTGCCCCCTAAATATCTTATGCATATATGCACATTAATGCATATTATATATAAAAAAATAATAATTGTCAAGTATGCAGTTATCCTAAATAATATCTTCTTATAAGTACGAGTATTGTGTATATGGAACAAATCAGGGAATAGCAGATTATGAATATCTTTGTACGGTTTTTGTCCATGTTAAACGGTATTTTTTTATTAGGGTAAAACAGCAGGAACAAAAGTAGCGCCACAGGTATGAAGTATCTCCCCTGTAAGCCGTAAACCCTCGTTTTTCCTACCGGTGTCCAGGTGAGATACTGTGAAAGGCATATCAGAACCAGGTTTATAGATAGTGTTATGAATAGTATTATTCTTTGTTTCAGGGTTATAACAATATCTTTTTTTGTATCAATCAAGGCGACGGTAATAATTATCAGAAAATAGGGTACGGTAAAAATCAGCGACATTTTTGTATCAAGCCATCCCAGTCTTCCGACAAAGTGGTCTATGTATCTTGCGCTGGATAACGATTTTATTACAACCTCGAGAAATTTTAACGGGTTATGCAGTACATAAGCTATTTGCTTATCCACAAATATATCCGGTTTCAGGGGAACCACCAGGTTTTTTATAACTAAATACCATCCTCCTGTCAAAAAGGCACATGATAGTATCAGTAAAGTGAATATGGTATAATATTTTTTAGGAGTTCCGATTTTTTTAACAGGTATTATCAGAAAGATTAAAGGAATAAAAAGGTAAATCAGTTTCGTGAGTGAAAGGAAAATAGAAAGCAAGAATAAAATGAAAATGTCCGAAGGTTTTACCGTTTTATTTTCTTCAAAGGCATATTGAAGACATATGGCAATAAAAAGGAATGACGCTGCATTCAGAGGAACATCTGCGGACAACGAGGATGAAACGAATAACGACATAGGGGTTAATGCCAGGATAAAAAACAGCCAGTTCGATACAGGCGTGATTTTAATGGCAAGATAAACAAGAAGAACCCAGACAGCTAAATTGCAGATTCTTCCCATATACATCAATACTAAAGGAGATAAACGTAATAATCTGCCGATTGCGATACCTACCGATTGCGGGATATATGCAGCAGGGCAGTACCTTGCCATGTTCGGGAATTCTATAAATGTTTTGTTTCCGGAGCTAAGCGGAATTTTAAAAGCCGGAAGAATCTCGCTGAATTTTACTTTATTGTGAGGTTTAAAATGTATATCATCCATAGTTTTTACAGTGGTTATATGGAGGCTTTCAGGAAGGTAGTCCCCGACTTTCCCGTTTTGTTTTTTTGAAATCATTTTCAGTCCGGAAATTTGGTATGCCCGGTAAAAATGTGCAGGTTCGTCCGGGGTCTGGAAGGGCGGTGTTACAAATACCATCATCATCCCGAAAGTTACGGCTATAAAAAGAAATGCATTTTCAGGCCTTAATAATTTCATATATTCGCTGATATGTTTATATGTTGATATGGTGATACGTAAGCCCGCCTGACAGACGTCGGGCAGGTATGTTGAAGTTTTTTAACCGTATCAACGTATCATCTTATCATCGTATTGCTATGTTTCCGTTATCCTCTCGGGTGGAATTTTTCGTGTTGTTTTTTCAGAAACTTTTTGTCGACATGGGTATAAACCTGGGTTGTCGATATTGATGCATGTCCCAGTATTTCCTGGATTACTCTTAAATCGGCACCTCTCTGCAATATGTGTGAAGCAAAAGAATGTCTTAATGTGTGCGGACTGATGGTTTTTGTTATTCCGCAGGATTTTGCATATTTTTTGATTATTTCCCATATCGAAACTCTTGATATTTTTTTTCCTGACGGATTCAGAAACAGTACATTAGTATCGGTTTTTTTTCTGACATTAAGATAATTTTTTATTGCTTCTATCGCTTTTGAACCTATGGGAACGATTCTTTCTTTAGAACCCTTCCCGAAACATTTTATGAATCCGACTTCCAGATTTACGTCAGGGATTTTCAATTCGGTTAACTCCGATACTCGCATACCGGTAGCATAAAGTGTTTCCAGAATTGCCTTATCGCGGATACCTTTAAGTTTTTTAATGTCAGGTGCAGCTAAAAGTTTATCCACTTCTTCGACTGCCAGTACGTCAGGCAGATATTTTTCTAATTTAGGTGACTTTAGCTGTTCCGAAGGATTTTGTTTAATATATCCTTCGGTAAAAAGAAATTTATAAAAGCCCTTTATTGATTCCTGTTCTCTGAATATTGTAGATGTCAATTTTTTTGAAAGTTTTCTTTCCCATAAATAATCGGTTATTTCTTCTTCGCTTATTTTTAATACGGATAAAAAATGTTTTTTCAGATAAACAAGGTAGCGGTTTATATCTCTTCTATAAGCCGTTATTGTATTTTTGGCGAGCCCTTTTTCAACGGTAAGATATGAAATAAAATTATTAAGTAAATCTTTGGTCTGCACACTTATTCCTATATACGTATCACCTTATCAACGTATCAACTTATTTATATGTTTTCCAAAAACGGATTGTACTGTATTTCTCTTTTAATTGTAGTATCCGGTCCGTGGCCTGGATGAACGATTGTTTCCTCAGGCAGTGTAAGAATTTTGTTTGTTATTGAATCCATAAGCTGCTGCATACTGCCTCCGCCCAGATCGGTTCTGCCGACAGAACCAGCGAACAATGTATCGCCGGAAAAAATATGATTTTCTATAAGTATGCATATGCCGTCCTTTGAATGTCCCGGCGTGTGAAAAAATGTTAGTTCCAGAGGACCGAATTTTTTCTTTTCACCGTCTTTTTCGGGAAAATAATTTTTTATTTTTAAAGTATTTTTTATAATATCATTAGCCCCTACATGGTCATAATGACCGTGGGTATTTATTATTGCCAGGGGTTTTAGTTTTTCCTTTTTTATTATATCTAAAATGTTCTCTCCCTCGTCACCCGGGTCTATAATTACGGCATTTTTAGTGCTTTTGTCAAAGACAATATAACAGTTTGACTCGAGATAACCGACAGGTAGTTTTATTATATCCATGTTCGCTCCGCTCACACACAAATTACCACAAATGATTAGCGGAGATTTGGGTTTTAATTTGCGGAAATTCGGGATTTTTAAGTATTAAAAATTCTGAGTGATATTAATATAATTAAATTTGTAATAATTCCGGATAATATATCATCTGCCAATATTCCCAAACCGCCCTTCAGTTTCTGTGCTGAGTTTATAAACAACGGTTTCTTTATATCAAAAAACCTGAATAAAATGATACTGGCAATTAAAACTATAACTGTTTTAGGTAAAAAAACAACGGAGATAAAATAACCTATAATTTCATCAAGTACAATACGCTTATCATCGGCTATGCCAAGTATTTTTTCTGCTTTGTCGCAAAAGAAATAAGATGTTAATAGCAGAAAACAAAGGCATATATAAAAAATCAGCCGGGGTGAAAACCACCATATTCCGGCTGCCATCAGTGTACCAAAGGTTCCGGGAGCTATCGGGATATAACCTATATAGAAACCGGTTGCAAAGAATTTAATTAGAGAATGCATATATTATTGATTTTTTAGAAAGAGATATTTATGTTTAAAAATGTAACTTAGCCCGGAAAACAGAGTAAGTACAGTTGTTATAAACATCAGTATGAAAGGAATAAGTTTTAACAGAGGAATTCCGTTTGGGTCCATATTAAAGAATTTTCTAAGTGATGAATTAAGACAAAGAATAAACAGTGATGTAATAATCGTTATCATCTGTGAAGTTGTCTTATATTTTCCGTGAAGCGATGCAGGAATAATTATATTTTTTGTTGCAGCTAAGGACCGTAGTCCTGTGATGATAAATTCCCGCGAAATTATTATTATAACCATCCATGCGGGGATAGACAGTTCTTCAATTTCGACAAAAGATATCAATGCTGCCGAAACCAGAAGTTTATCTGCAAGAGGGTCTAAAAACTTTCCAAAGTCCGTTATCGAACCATATTTTCTTGCCAGGTAGCCGTCAAGTGTGTCCGTTAGCGAGGCTATTATAAAAACCAGCATGGCGGTCAAGTGGGAATAAAAATCTCCGAAGAACATGAAAAATATAAAAACCGGAACAAGTAAGATTCTGACAAATGTAATTTTGTTTGCAAGATTCACTCCACCACCTGCCTTTGGCACGTATTGCCAATATATTTTAGATATTTTATTTCAATAAATCTTTTAATCATAATAAATATTCGTGTACCACCCGCCTTAGGCAGCTGGGCAGGTGGTGTGGTTCATGGCAGTTTTATTTCTCCCGTAAGTTTAGTTTTTGGAAGGGTTACCGGTTTGCCGTTAAGTGATACGCTTATTCCGTTCAGGTTGCCTATTCTAAGTCCGAATGTATCACTCGACTCAAACGTTTTTATAGTATTTGGAGGAAGTATCCCTTCAAAAATTGAGTTTTCCCCTTCCCTTACCCGAATCCACACATTTTCGGTTGTTACTATTTCGAGAGAATTTGTTTTAGCGGTTTCTACGGCTATCTTTTCTATCTTGTCGGATTTTATTAATACCGAACCGACCTTAAAAAGAACTACGGAAATTATCAAAACGAGTAAAAAGATAAATACAGGTATAGGACGGATTCTTAAAGTTTTTTTATGAGGCATTTCCCTAAGTTTTACCGTAATAATAGGCAATGCCACATTGGGTTTATGTATATTTTTATATTCTGCAATCACTTCCTCCTGGTTGATTCCTAAAATTCTGGCGTAGTTTCTTAGAAAACCGATTAAAATAGTTTCTGCCGGGATTTCCGAAAACTTGTTGTTTTCAATAGCATCCAGATATTTTACATTAATAAGAGTTTTTGAGGATGCATCTTCCAGCGAAAGCCCCAGATCTTGCCGTTTTTCTCTTAATTTAGAACCTATGTCCATAATAAAAACGATTTAGAAAGATTGTAGAGATTTTAAAAATTAAAAAGATTGAAATCTTTCCTAATCCTTTATAATTTTCTAATTTTTTAATTGTTTCTCAAAAGGGAGACGTTATTATCTGTGCCCCTTTGGGAAGTTTAAATCTGAAAACCGAGTTTTTAATATTTTTGTTTGTTTTAATTTTAGATATTGTTACGGTTGTCGCGACTGTTTCGGTTTGCATTTCGGTTTTTTCAACAATGCTGTTTTCTTTTGAAACCCAGAGTTTTATTTCTATATCTTGAGACTGTTTTTCTTTCATTTTCAGTAAGAGAACATGATGTTTTGCTTCGTCATCCAAAAGAGAAATATCATAAGTTTTCTTCAAATCGGATATTGTTGACGAAAAATTGAAAATACCGTCGGGGAATCCCCCTCTCGTGGTAAAAGAATTCCAGTCGTCAATCATGACCTGGTTAAATTCTTTCTGGTAAAAGAATATTTTTTTTCCGTCGGAAATAACTGTCTGCTCTTCAGGTTTAATATGTTCAATTTTGAACAAATTGGGTTTTTTAAAAACGGCTTCTCCCGTAATGCTTGACTTTTCGTTGGTTATTACTATTAATATTTCCTGTTCGAACGAAAACGATAGGTCAGTAATTTCGGAATCGGTTTTTTCCATTTTTTGAAGAATATCATCAAGTTCAGCAGTAAACAAGAGGTGATATGTGCTAAATAACAAAATGAGGATAGGAATAAAGATTTTTTTCATATGTATCTCCGTTTGAATCTGTGATATTATCCGTTTGAATCCGTGGTTGCTAAAAATTCTTCTATTTTATCTATGAAAACCTCCCATCTGTTTGTGCCTTCGGGTTTTCTTATAAAGCCTTCTACCTCGAGCCGGCTTAAGATATCTGCCGACCTGTTGCCGAATCCGTTCGCTTTCAGTAAATCATAGGAAATCCTCTTTCTTTCGAGTGCAAGTCTCAAAGCCTGTACCAATTCCTTTTTCGATTCGTTTGACATTTGTTTTTTTTCCGTTGCGACGATTGTTTCAAAAATATCCTCATAATCCGGTTGTGCCTGTTTTTTGATGAATGTTACCACACGGTCGATTTCTTTTAGTGAAACAAAGTTTCCCTGAAGCCTAAGCGGTCTTGAATAACCCGTAGGGAGATAAAGCATGTCTCCTTTCCCGATGAGATCATCAGCACCGTTTGTATCCAGTATAACGCGTGAATCCGTTTTGGAAAGAACCTGAAAAGCGATTCTTGCAGGAAGATTTGCCTTTATTACTCCCGTTATAACATCTACCGACGGTCTTTGTGTTGCAAGTATAAGATGGATACCGACTGCTCTTGCCATGGATGCCAGTCGTGTAATTGCTTCTTCCACATTCTTAGCAGCCACAAGCATCAGATCATGCAGTTCGTCTATTATAACAACGATATAATATTCTTTTTTTCCGCCTTCCCTTTCCATCAGTTCATTATAACCTTCTATGTTTCTTACTGCTTTTTTTGCAAATCTTTTGTAGCGTTCATCCATGACTTTTGTCAGAAGGAATAATGCCTTTGCTGCCTCTTTCGCGTCAGTGATAACGGATGCTTCACTTGCTTTTTTGCCGGGAACATAGATATGAGGTATCTCATTATATTTCGGGAGTTCGAGCCGTTTAGGGTCAATCAGCAGGAATTTTAATTCATCGGGTTTCGCTCTGAAAAGTATCGACATAATTATTGAGTTTATACAGACCGACTTCCCGCTTCCTGTGGCACCTGCTATCAAAAGGTGAGGCATAGGAGCCAAATCATCACAGAATGGTTCACCTGAAGTTGTTTTTCCCAGAGCTATTGTAAGAAGTGATTTTGATTCGGTAAATTTTGCAGATGATATTACGTCTTTCAGTCTTACGGTTTCATGTTTGGGATTAGGGATTTCTATTCCAACTGCTGATTTTCCGGGTATTGGAGCTAAGACCCGTATGGATGCCGTTTTCATAGAAAGAGCAATATCGTTTGAAAGATTTATTATGGAGCTAACCTTGGTTCCCGGTGCAAGAGTTATATCATATCTTGTTATAACAGGGCCCGGGTTTATAGATTCTATAGTTGCCGATATGTTAAAATCAGAAAGGGTTTTTATGAGTTTTTCCGCACATTCACGGAGTTCGTCCTCAGTAAGCTGGGTATCCACTTTCTGCGGTTTATCCAGCATATCAACATCAGGTAGTTCATATTTGAGTTGTTTGATTTCGGTTTTCGGAGTTTCCGGTTTTTTAATTTTCGCAGCCACTGCAGGCTGTTTTTTCTCTTTTGTATCATCCGGTTTTTTTATCGGCGGCTGTTTAGGTTCTTTTTCTGGTTTTTCGATTAGTTTGGGTTCATCTTTTTCTATAACGATAGGTTTAGGTATTGCAACCTTTGGAATCTCCTTGGGTTCTTCTAATGGTCTTGATAGTGATTTTTTCTTTCTTGATTTTAGTTTTACCGAAATTTTTGACAGGAATTCCGTTAAATCGTCAAATGATACGCCGGTTGTAAGGAAAACTGCAATAACAATAACACCTAAAGAGATAATCCATCCCCCAAAAATTCCGACGGTCTTTGTTATGCCTATTTCGGAGTATTTTCCTATAAATCCTCCGAAGTTAGCATCCGGTGTATCAGCGGTTGCAAGTGAAAGGATTGTACAGAGTGCCCAGATTATAAATATGTCAGATATAAGTTTTAAATTTGTGCTGTTAAGTTTTTTATTAAAGAGAAGTTTTGTTCCAATCCATAGTACTACAATAGGAAAAATAAATGAAGCCTTTCCGAAAACAATTAGTAGAATTCTTTTTGTGTGGAGTCCCAGAAATCCGGAGTGCTGCGGATAAAAAAGGAACCACAGAAACAATATTCCGATAATTAAAAGTATTAAACCGCGTATGTCGTTTCTCTTCATATAACACAACGCAAATTGTCGCTAATCAAACGCAAATATTCGCGTTCCCTACAAGAGGAGTACTCCAAGAATTCCTGCCGGCCAAAGGTAATATGAAAATGTATGGAATTTTTTAGCTATTACAACTTTCGATAAAATGTGAAGGGCAAGAATTCCGGATAATAATGCAATTACGCCGCCCGATAAGATGACAGGCGTTACTGTAAAATTTTTTATTTCCATAATTCCTGCACCTAAAATTGCAGGAATTGACAAAAGCATTGAGTACTTAAAAGCCCAGGTTCTGTTGAATCCAAGCAGGAGCGCAGCAGCAATTGTTATTCCCGAGCGCGAAATGCCGGGCATTATCGCTATTCCTTGAAAAAAGCCTATTAGTAAAAAGTCTACCGGTTTTGCCGATAGATAGTTTTTTTCGGAGTCTGTCAAACGTCCCGCAAATTTAGACGAAAACCATAGTATGAATCCTGTCAAAACCAGCATTGCCGAAGCAATCTTGGGCTGTGAAAATTTTTCTTTGAAGAAATCATTAAGCAGAAGGCCTATTATTGCGGTTGGTATTGACCCTATTATTATTCCAAAAAGAAGCTTTTTTCCGTCTCTGCTTTTTCCTAAAACACCTTTTATAATTTCCAGAATATCGGTTTTGAAAAAAAATAAAACTGCAAAAAGTGTTGCAAGATGCAGAAAAATGTCGAACTGTACCTGATTGTCCGCATCAAGTATTTTCTGTAGAATGACCAAATGGCCGCTTGATGAAACAGGAAGAAATTCTGTTGAACCCTGGACGAGTCCAAGAAAAAGTGATTCAAAATAACCCATTTGAAATTACCATTTTTTCAAAGATATTTTATAACCTTTTGAATATTCGGTAATAACAATCTGGTTCTCGCGTGCCAGCCAGCCTATACCCATGTAGAGCAGCGTGTTGGTAATTCCCAGTGCGGATTTAAGCTTTAATGCCGTCACTTCTCCGTTCTGATTGAGGTAATTCCAGATTTTTCCTGCAGTTGCACCTATCTTATGCATCATATAATATAACCTCCACTCTTTACTCGGGTTTTACGAGAAAAAGTGCTTCGCCACTGGAAACCGCTTTACCGTTAACCGCAAGTATTTTTATAATTTTATAATTTGAGTCAGCTTTTATTTCATTCATAACTTTCATTGCTTCAATTATACAGATGGTTTGTCCTGCTATAACGGAATCGCCCGTAACGACAAATGGCGGTTCGCCCGGTTTCGGGGATGAATAGAAGACACCCGAAAGAGGAGAATTTATACTTGTTGCATCGGAAAATAATTCCTCTTTGGGCTCATGTTTTACATGTTTTATACTGGGAATCGTAATTGTATCGGTTTTTCTTTTTATATGTATTTTTGCATTAGCAGCATCAAACCCGATTTCTGAAAGTTCTTCTTCTTTCATGAAATCATATGCGGAAAGGACCTCATTTATTTCGCCGGATGGCTTGGTTACTTTTTTGCCATCTCTTTCGCTGCCTGTTTTTTCGAGAGGCTGATCCTGCCCTGCTTGTCGATGTCCATTACTTTTACCCATATTTCTTCACCCATGTTTACTGCATCTTCTACTTTTTCGACACGTTTATCGTCTAATTGTGAAATATGAACGAGTCCGTCTTTGCCCGGTAGAATTTCCACAAAAGCCCCGAAATTTGTGATAGAGACAACCTTACCCTTATAAAGTTTTCCGATTTCTGCATCGGCGGTAATATATTCTATCATCTGCTTGGCATGGTTCAGTGCCTTGTCATTTTCGGCAGATATACATACCTTGCCGTCATCCTCAACATTGATTTCTGCTCCGGTTTCCTGGATTATTTTCTTTATGGTTTTTCCTCCGGGGCCTATAACATCTTTTATTTTTGCGGTATTTATTGATAATGTTACCATTTTCGGAGCATATGAAGACATTTCCTTTCGTGGTTCTGAAATCGATTCATCCATAATATCGAGTATTTTAAATCTTGCGTTTTTTGCATGCTGGAAAAGTTCTTCAAGTATTTTTAAATCAATAGATTCGATTTTTATATCCATCTGGAGACCTGTAATTCCTTTTTTTGTTCCTGCAACCTTAAAGTCCATATCACCGAAATGATCCTCAAGTCCCTGTATATCGGTCAGGATTACATGTTTTTTTCCGTCGGTAATCAGGCCCATTGCTATTCCTGCCACTGCTGCTTTTACCGGAATGCCCGCATCCATAAGTGCGAGTGAGCCGCCGCATACCGTTGCCATGGAAGATGAGCCGTTTGATTCAAGAATATCCGAGACTATTCTTATTGCATAAGGGAAAGATTCCTCGGAAGGCAGTATCTTTTCAAGTGATTTTTCTGCGAGTGCGCCATGTCCGATTTCGCGTCTCCCCGGGCCCCGCTCCGGTCTTACTTCTCCGACTGCAAACGAAGGGAAGTTGTAGTGCAGCATAAATCTTTTTTTATACTCGCTGACTATTTCATCCATTATTTGCATGTCGTGGGGTGTTCCCAGTGTCACAGTTGCAAGTGCCTGGGTTTGCCCGCGGGTAAAAATTGCAGAGCCGTGTGTGCGAGGCAGAACCCCAAGTTCGCAGGCAATGGCGCGTATTTCGTCGGCTTTCCTGCCGTCGGATCTTACTCCGAGATTCAGTATCATATTACGTGCTTCTTCCTGGATTAGTTCTTCTATGATCTGGTTGACATCATTTTCTTTTTCGGGGAACGCTGCTTTTGCTTCGGTTTTTACTTCGGTGAATTTGTCTTCTCTTGCTTTTTTGTCGTGAAGTTTTACCGCTTCTGCTATTTTTACCTTGAAATTTTTGGTTGTTTCGGACTTCACGGTTTCGTCAATCAGGGGTTTTTCAAAAGTTTTTTTTGTTTCAAAGAATTCTTTCTGGGATTTTATTAGGTCCGGAATGTATTTAATGCCAAATTTGATTGCCTCAAGAATTGTTTCTTCCTCAACTTCGCCTGCTTCACCTTCTATCATTACGATGCCTTTTTCCGTTGCCGAAATTATCAGATCAATATCGCTCTCGATTCTCTGAGTATATGTGGGATTAATGACAAATTGACCGTTAATTCTTCCGACTCTTACCGCAGCAACAGATGTTTCAATCGGGACATTGGACTGTAAAAGTGCTGCTGAAACACCGATAACAGCCAGTATGTCAGAATCGTTTTCTATGTCTGATGATAAAAGCGTAATAGCTACCTGTGTCTGATTGCGGTATCCTTTTGGAAAAAGAGGTCTGATGGTTCTGTCAACTATCCTCGAGGTGAGTATTTCTTTTTCGCGGGGTCTGCCTTCTCTTTTGAAAAAACCGCCGGGTATTTTTCCGGCAGCATAAGTTCTTTCTCTGTAATCAACCGTGAGCGGAAGAAAATCCACCCCTTCTTTCGGTACAGTTTCCGAATTTACCGTTGCCAGAACCACTGTTTCGCCATACTGAACCATTACCGCTCCTGATGATTGTTTGGCTACTTTACCAGTTTTCAAAATAAGTTCTTTACCTTCAATTGTAGTTTTGATTTCTTTAATTTTCATTGGTTAATGCAAATCTTTAATATAGATAATGCGCTCCTTTTTTAGATAATCAGATATTTTGTAAGGATTATTTTCTGATTTCGAGTTTGTCTATAAGCATTGAATAGCTTTTTGGATTGCTCTTTTTGAGGTAATTTAAAAGCCGCCTTCTCTTGCTTACGAGTCTGAGAAGGCCCCTTCTTGATGCAAAATCCTTGGTATTTTTTTTGAAGTGACCCTCACTTAACTGGTTAATTCTGTTTGTCATAATTGCAATCTGAACATTAGGCGAACCGGTATCGGTTGGATGTGTTTTGAATGTTTCTACAATCTTTTTCTTTTTTTCCTTATTAAGCATTTTTTCCTCCAATTTGTTATATTATACAAAATAAAAAAACACAGGTCAAGTGTTTTTAAACGCGAATGGACGCGAATAAAAGCAACTTGAATAATCGTCCCGCTGCAGCGGGATTAATCTGGGGTGAGCGACGGGACTTGAACCCGCAGCCTCCTGGGCCACAGCCAAGCGCTCTAACCGATTGAGCTACGCCCACCACAAAGTCAGTAATTGGTAATTGGTAATTGGTAATTGGCAAAGTCAATATTTTCATTTCGGGGTGACTGGACTTGAACCAGCGGCCTCTTGCTCCCAAAGCAAGCGCTCTAGCCAACTGAGCTACACCCCGAATAAAGACAGAACTAAGAACTAATCCCAATAAACCGGGATTTTCGATATGCTACGAGAACTAAAAACTAATTAAAGTTTGAAAACGGTGCATTGTCCGGTAGGAAGGTAACAAGGGTTTTCAGGTTTATCTGAAAAGAAATCGTCAACTCCCGTTTTAGCTCCCGGACAACTTAATATTCCATAATCATCAAAGATCATTATACCGCCCTTTACCATTCTCTGATAGAAAAAGTTACAGCAGTCCGTAATTGATTTATAAATATCCACATCAATATGGACCATACTGAAGGTTATGCTTTCTGCAGGTTTGGCGGTATCCGGAAATAGTCCTTTGTAGAAAGATATATTATTGCAGTCATATAAATATTTTTTAACATTCTCAAGCGAAGCATCGTTGAAATCCCCCTTTTTATGTATATCCTTATCAGGGTCGGTTTGGGGCATCCCGGAGAATGTGTCGAAAAGATGTATTGTTTTGCCGGTTTTTTCAAGTGTTTTTGCCAAAAGCCTTGCCGTGCCTCCTTTGTAAACTCCTACCTCCGCAATGTCGCCTGAAAGATTTTTTGCATGCCGAGCATACTGATAAATCATAAAACATCTCGATTTATCTACAACGGTATAGCCGGCCAGTTGTTTCATCAAGTCATTAAATTGTTTGTCTTCATTCCATAAATGAATCGGATTCGGTTTGCCATTCTGGAATCTCTGAATTTTAATTTGGAAACCGAGTTTAGAGGATGTGCGTCTAATTAATTCTTTTAACTGTGCCTGTAGTCTCGCAGTCATAATTTATTTTTCTCTGGATATTTGATTGATTTCGTTTTGTGAAAGAACGCGGTTATAAATATAAACTTCGTCTATGTCTCCGGAGAAGTATTCTCCGAAAGAAGGGTTCGAACCAATACGTATATGTTTCCATCCCCGTCCGAGTTTCCCTCTTTTAGTTATTTTTTCCCCGTTTACATAAAGTTCTATTTTTCTTTTGATTTGGTCGTATGTAACCGCAACGAATGTCCATTCGCCGACTTTAACCGGTTTGAATCCTAAAACTCCTCCGGCCGCACAGAATGCCGACCATCCGATACCGCCTCCGCGGTAATCGATTCCGAACGAACGGTCACCCTGTCCGTTATCATGCGATACAATTTGTTTTATAGGTACGTTGCTGTCCGGACAAACCCATGCTGCAATAGTAAGTTCCGGAAATACGTCGGGATTTATATTAACCGGTGAATAAATATAGTCATCAATTCCGTCAAAAGAATATGCACTGTTTTGATTGCCCAATCTGTCTTTTGTTAATTTTGCACCATAGACTTGTCCATGACGGTTGTTCCCGCTTTCGTCTCTGGCATTTTTGTTAAAAGGATAATAAGCAATCAGTCCTTTTTTTATCAATGCGGTTGTAGTTACGGGTTGTTTTGCGGGTTTTATTACCACAGGAGTATAAGGTTTAACCTTTTTACCTTTGGCTTTCAATATTATTCTGTCGGCTATAGCCGGAATTAATTCTATAATATCTTCCATTCTGTCTTCTATTATCTGGTCGCTGAATTCAACAATTCCTTTTTTAACATCCATTCCTTTTATTATTACTATATATTTGCCGTTTAGCTTTGATATGGAACCTGAAATAATCTTGTCAGCACCTGCCATTTCCCCTACTTTGGATATTTCAGTTTCTGTTAATCCTGCTAATTCGAGCGACCGCTCTTTTAATAATTTATTTATTAACGTCCTTTCTACTATTATGAATTTGTCTCTGTTGACGAGACTCGTCTGTAACATTTCGGTTAAAGTGACAGTATCTATTTTCTCATCTTCTACATTAGAAACAAATTCCGAAACTGCAACTTCAAGATTTTTTAGGTCCTTCCATTTTCCGAAAACCATATCGGAACATAACAATAATACTGTTAAAATCATAAATAGTTTATTGATTTTTAGCATGGATTTCTCCTTTTTGTAAGATATGAAATATTAAAAATCTACGCGCCTGGCGCGATTCGAACACGCGACCCTCTGCTTAGAAGGCAGATGCTCTATCCAGCTGAGCTACAGGCGCATTACTATTACTGCTCCGGCGTTTTAGTCGGAGTCCCGAACAAGTCATCGGGATAACAGCTTTGGTTTTCTCTGAATAAACTGCGCGACTCGCTTTGCCGAAAGTGAATATCCTTTATCATTCAGGTGACACGAATCTATAAAACCGTCGTTTTGAATAAGATAATCGGTAAATTCGCTGTTCAAGTCAAGCATTGCAAAATTGTCTTTCTTTGCAAGGCTCTGAAGCGAAGGTTTAAAATGTCTGAAATACAGGTTTCGTACTGCCCTATCAGACCAACTCATTCTTGGAATTTTTTGTATTTTTGTTCCGCACATTCTGATAGGCTGGACTACCAGAAGGAATTTCATTCCATGTTCCTGACTGATACTAT
This sequence comes from Elusimicrobiota bacterium, assembly GCA_016928195.1. Lineage (GTDB taxonomy): Bacteria > Elusimicrobiota > UBA8919 > UBA8919 > UBA8919 > JAFGLF01. The sequence continues at coordinate 107,959 of JAFGLF010000044.1, read as the reverse complement.
GGAATGTATGAACAACATCCAGAAAAGTATTGATTTCTGTGACTGCTCCCTTAAACCTGTAATCAACGGTTTCTTTCATAACTTCTATTTCATCCGGATTTAAATTTCCGAAGAAATTTGTAAAGATTTCGTAAATTCTGGAAATATGAAGCATCGTACCGTGAATTTTCATAGATATCGAGTAAACAAGCAATTTTGCTATTTTGGAGGTGTCCAGAGAATTCACGTAGCGGATTTTTTTTAGTTTCTCAACCTCTTTATAAGGCCTCGACGATAACTGGCTTAAAACGGCTTTCCCCATATCATTGAACCCGCTGAACATAAGAATCATATCGGGTTTAAGTTTATGAAGAAATCTCAGATACAGCAAGATTTCACTTGAAGAATCAAAACTTTCAACGGCCCCGTTGAGTACTTCGATTTTTTTATCTGGGAACCGGTTGCACAGATATTTTCCGAGTTGGGCCGGGAAAGAGTTTTCTATAGAGCTTGCCCCAAGCCCGAATGCCGCTGACCCGCCTGTCACAACAATCCGAAAGGTTGTATGTGAAGGGTGATTCTGAACAATTTTTATCAGTTTTATAAGGTTATTCCCGCTTGAAGGTTCAGGTATAATAGGCATTCCGAAAGGATGATATCCGGGCGGAAAGATAAGCCGTGCTATCAATTCCAGAATAACCAGTATTATGACAAAACCTGCGACAATAATCCAAATTTTTTTAATCAAAGAAAGCTGTCTGAAATTTTTCATATATATTATAGCAAAAAATACCCGGATGTCAAATACTGAAAATAAGATTACAGCGATTAATCCGTCATTCGCCAGCCGGCGAAGGCGGAAATGATTACAGTGATAAAAAGTAACTTAAATTGTTTTTATGTTTTTAATAAAAGTCTTTTTGCTTTTTTGAATGCAATTGCTCTGTGACTTATTTTGTTTTTTCCTGCTGCTGTAAGCTGTGCAAGGGTTTTTTTGAGTTTGGGATAGTAGAAAACAGGGTCATATCCAAAACCCCGGATGCCCTTAGGTTCTGTTATAATATAACCTGAAATTCTTCCCTCGGTTGTTTTTATTCTGCCGTTATTAAAAATTATTGCAACAACGGTTCTAAACCTTGCCCTTCTTTTTTTATAAGGAACATTTTTAAGAAATTTTAATAATTTTATATTGTTATCTGTATAAGTACAGTTTTTTCCTGCAAATCTTGCCGAATAAACTCCGGGTTTTCCTCCTAATATGTCTACTTCAAGGCCACTGTCATCTGCCAATACCGCATCTGCTTTGAAATTTTTGCGGGTGATATTGAATATAATTTTTGCCTTTTTTATTGCATTTTCTTCCAGAGTTTTTCCATTTTCGACTATATTAGGATGTTTTTTTAATTCTATGATTTTAAACTTATTTCCAAGGATTTTTTTAATTTCCCTGATTTTATCTTTGTTCTGGGTTGCAAGAATGATTCTATTTTTCATTATTTGTTTTTTTGTATGATGTTTTTTTGGAGCTTTATTATCTCGGAGATTCCGTCTTTTGCCAACTTCAGCATTTTTTCAAGGTCTTTCTGGGAGAATGTCGCTTCTTCGCCTGTTCCCTGGATTTCGACGAATCTTCCCGTATCGGTCATAACGACATTCATATCTACCGATGCTTTGTTGTCTTCTTTGGCACATAAATCAAGCAAAATCTTATCGTCTACAATACCGACAGAGGTAGCAGCTACGTAACTTTTGATCGGTATGGTATCAATAAGTCCGGTGTTTTTCATTTTGTTCAATGCATCATAAAGTGCAATAAATGCACCGTTTATCGAAGTAGTTCTGGTTCCGCCGTCGGCCTGAACAACATCGCAGTCAATCAAAATTGATTTTTCTCCCATAGCCGGTAAATCCACAACAGCCCTGAGGCATCTTCCTATAAGCCGCTGGATTTCCTGAGTTCGTCCTGCCGATATTGTTCTCTGCCGTGAGGTTCTTCTGTCACCCGCTCTGGGAAGAAGCGCATATTCAGCTGTAACCCATCCGGTTCCTGTATCTTTCAAATGGGGAGGTACCGACTGCTGTATTGTCGCTGCACATATTATCTTTGTGTTACCGCATTGGATAAGACAGGAGGCATCGGCGAATTTCTGGTAATTTCTTATTATTTTTATTTTTCGCAGTTCATCAAGGTTCCTGTTATCTATTCTCATGTTTTTCTCCGAAGGGTTTTTATGCTTTCTTCTATTTTTTTCTTTTTTTCCAAAGCTTCCTGATGTTTTTGTTTTACGCGTTCAACTTCCGCAGGGTTTGCTTTTTTGATAAAATTTTCATTTGAAACTTTGTTTTCATAAACTTTTAATTCTTTGTCAATTTTCTGTAGTTGTGATTCCAGCCGTTTTATTATTTTTTCTGTATCCTCTGCCTTTAAACTTAATTCTGGAAGGAACTGGATATCCCCGAGCATAGACGAGATATGCGGCAGATTTTCCCTGAATTGTATGGATTCCTTTTTTACCTTTGTAAGCATTTCTATATAATGCATATTTTCCAGAATGATTTTTTTTGAAGCATCGGATGTTTTAAAATATACATATGTTAAATTTTCGGGTTTAATATTCATTTCTGCAATAAAATTTCTTATTAATGTGATCGTATCCATGATTTTTTGTATTTTAGTTTGTGCACTACTGTCTATTTGATTTGTATCATATTTTGGATACTCCGAAAGCATAATGCTGGTATTTTGCTTCTTTAGGTTTTGAAAAATTTCCTCTGTGATAAAAGGCATTATCGGATGCAGCATTTTTAATATTTTTTCAAGGACTTCAAGATGAATTTTTTGTGCTGCGAGTTTGGATTTTTCATCTTCACCGTAAAGGCGTGTTTTTGAAAATTCGACATACCAGTCACAGTATTTTGACCAGATAAACTCATATAAAAGACGTGATGCCTCTGCAGGGTTATAATTTTCTATTGCTTTTGTAACGTTTTTTATCGTAGAATTCAATTCCGATATAATCCATTTGTCCGTTAAGTCATTGTCCGCGTAATCCGTAGCAGTTATCTGTGAAATCCGTGTTCCCATATGTATAAGCACGAATCTGGATGCATTCCATAGTTTGTTTGTGAAGTTTCTTGCCATGGTAAAATTTTCGTCCGATATCTGCATGTCCCTTCCGGGGATTCCCTGATGAGCCAATGCAAGGCGCAGAGCGTCCGTTCCGTATTTTTCCATAATTTCAAGGGGGTCGATTACGTTGCCGAGTGATTTTGACATTTTTTTGCCTTTTGAATCCCGGACAATTCCGTGTATGTAAACATCGGAATATGGCACTTTATTTTTAAATTCAAGGCCCATCATTATCATTCTTGCGACCCATAAATAAAGGATTTCGTGTCCCGTTACGAGAACATTTGTGGGATAGTAGTAATCCAGATGTGTTCTTATGTTCTTATGTTCTTGTGTTCTTGTGTTATTTGAAACTTGAGAACCCGAGAACTCGAGAACTTGCGAACTGTCGTTATCGGGCCAGCCGAATACCGACAGAGGCCATAATGCAGACGAAAACCATGTATCAAGCACATCCGGGTCCTGAATAAGTTCTGAAGAACCGCATTCACATTTTTCCGGTTTTTTTTCTGAAGAATAAACACCTTTTGTATCTTTTGTAATGTTGACTATAAAATATTTTTTTGAACCGTCTTGTATTTGCTGTATAGTTTGTTTTTTTTCGGTATCTGAAAATGTATCCAAATTTTTATATCCGCCGGGATTTTTTTCGTCCTCACACAGTATGTGACCGCCTGCACAATCTGTGCAATACCAGAGAGGAATGCGATGCCCCCACCATATCTGGCGTGAAATGCACCAGTCCTTGAGGTTTTCAAGCCATAAAAGATAAGGTTTCAGCCATCTTTCAGGGAAAAACTTTGTTTCCCCTTTCTTTGCGGAATCAATAGCTCTTTTTGCCATATCATCCATTTTTAAAAACCACTGCATGGAACTAAAGGATTCAACGATTGTTTCGCATCTGTAGCATCTCTTTTTGGGACCTATGTAGTCCTCCTCTTTTTCTAAAAATCCTTTTTCTTTTAACCGGTCTATTACGATTTTCCTGGCTTCATCTCTTGGTTTGCCGATTAAATCCGAAACATCATTATCTGCAATATTTTTACCTTCAAGGTCCTGGGTTATGTTATGAGTAATCTTTCCTTTTATATCTATTGCGCCAATGTATTTAAGATTATGGTTTTTAGCTATAGTATCGTCGTTTTGGTCGTGCGCAGGTGTAATTTTCAAAGCACCTGTTCCGAATTCAGGGTCAACTATTCCGTCTGCAACTATCGGGATCGGGCGGTTAACCAGCGGAAGTACAGCCGTTTTCCCTATAAATTTTTTATATCTTTTGTCATCAGGATTTACCGCTACCGCAGTATCACCCAGCATTGTTTCGGGCCTGGTTGTGGCAATAACAATAAAATCAGTTCTTATGTTCTTATGTTCTTGTGTTGTTATGTTGTTTGAAACTTGAGAACCTGAGAACTCTTGAACTTGAGAACTGTTTTGTATAGGGTATTTTATATACCAGAGTTTTCCTTTTTCGTCTTCCTGTTCTACTTCACTTTCGTTTAATGCGGTTTCGCACCTTGTACACCAGTCCACCCATCTTAGACCACGATAAATTAAACCTTTATTAAAAAATTCTATAAAAGCAGTATTTACAGCTTTTGAACGTTTATCATCCATGGTAAAGCTGGTTTTGAGCCAGTCACAGGAACATCCAAGTTTTTTCAATTGAGTCAGTATTGTATCTCCTGTTTCTTTTCTCCAGCGCCACATCTCATTAATGAATTCGTTCCGGCCGAGGTTTTCCCGCGATTTACCGGCCTTTTTCAATAATTTTTCAACTACATTCTGAGTTGCGATTCCGCCGTGGTCGGTGCCCGGGACCCAGCATGCATTAAAGCCGTTCATCCTTTTAAAGCGTATTATTATATCCTGAAGAAGATTGTTTAAGGCATGGCCCATATGAAGAGACCCGGTTACGTTCGGAGGCGGAATTACTATAGTAAACGGTGTTCTTTCATCGGGCTGGGAATAATAAAGTTTTTTATCTTCCCAGTCCTTAAGCCATTTTTTTTCAACTTCTTTAGGTTCATATGTTTTTGAAATTTCCATATCTTAATAGTTTATCAAAATTATCGGTAAAAATCAACCCCACACCAGAGCAGAGCTCTCGCCTCGTCTACGACGAGTCGGAGCGGGCGGTGCGGGGCAGGCCCCACCCTGTACCGTGGCGAAGCCTCTGGTACAGGGTTGACAAAATAGTGAAAGTTTGTTATACTAAAAATAGAAAATAACTATTTTTCGGAGGATTTTATGCTGAAGGGCTATGGCGGTAAAAATAAAGAAAGAAAACACAAGATGCTTACATTTATGATTATCCCCCATTCTACATCAAAGCCTATCAGGGTGGATATTTCAAAAAACTTTATTGCAGCGTTATTTTTCATTTTTACAGGTATTATAGGCTGGTCAGGATTTGTTATTCACAAACAGGTTGATTATTGGGCTATGAAAGCCGAGAATAAAATTCTTGCAAAAGAGACGGATTATTTTGCACAGGAAATGCTTCAGGCCAGGCAGATGGCTGATAATTTAAGGGAAATGGAAAGGGAATTGAGAAAACTTTTAGGTCTTAAAGAAAAGAATAAAATTATAAAATACGGTGGTCCTACAATTGCAGACCTGGAAAGAGTAACAAAGTATCTCGAGGGAAGAGAACTATCCATTACACCATATGAGTTTAAAAAACATTTGTCTGCTCTTGAAGATGAAACTAAAGACCTTGAGTTTAGTTTTGGCAGGGTAAGACAATATATTAAAGAAAAACAGTCCTTATGGGAATCGACTCCGTGTATGTGGCCTGTTCGCGGAAGGATTACTTCCGGTTTTGGTCCGCGTATTCATCCGATAAAAAAACGTAAGGAGATTCATCTCGCGATTGATATAGGTGCACGCAGAGGAATGCCTATAAAAGCGCCTGCCGACGGTGAGGTGGTTCTTTCCGGTTGGCATTCCGGATACGGCAAATTGGTTGTTATAAGGCACGGACATGGTTATATGACCAGATACGGGCATTGTTCAAAGCTTCTTGTCAAGGCCGGACAGAATGTAAAGAGAGGACAGGAGATTGCCCTTGTCGGTTCAACAGGTTGTGCTACCGCTTCTCATCTTCATTACGAAGTCTGGAAGAGCGGTAAGGCCCAGAATCCCAAAAGATATCTGACAGAAGCAATATTGAAATAAACGCGAATTAACGCGAACATAATACGGAACGCAAATGACCGCGAATAGAATTATAAATATTTGTGTAAATTATTCGGAGGTGCGATGTTTGGAAGAAAAGAAACTATAGGAAAAGTAGAAACGATAATATCTGACGGGACCGAGGTTAAAGGCGATATATCATCCGAAGGAACCATCCGTATCGATGGTTTGGTGGACGGCCATATATTGAAATCCAGCGGTGTTATTATAGGTCAAACAGGCAGATTGACAGGCGATGTACAGGCAGAATCTATTGCTATCGGAGGAGAGGTTGCCGGGAATGTAATCGCTTCGAATAATTTAGAATTACTTTCAACCGCAAAAGTTTGCGGAGATATAAAAACACAGACACTTTCAATACAGGAAGGCGCGGTTTTTGAAGGAAAATGCAAAATGAGAGCTGTTAAAGATAATAAAGAACATACCGAAAAACATTCCAAACAAGAATCTTGATTACAGAGATAAACTATTGATAACAGTGATAAACAAACGATTCCAGCGATAAGTCCTTTTCCTTATCGTTGCTATCTTCCGTTTATCGCTGCAATCTGTTATTTCTTTAATTCTTTGATTATTTCGGGTATTACCTTGTATAAGTCACCTTCGATGGCATATGTGGCGAGTTTCATCATGGGGCATTCGGGGTCTTTGTTTATGGCTACAATCATATCTGATGACTGCATTCCTACTAGATGCTGGATTTGTCCCGAGATCCCGCAGGCAATATAAAGTTTTGGCGCAACTGTTCTGCCGGTTTGTCCTACCTGATGCGAATAAGGTATCCATCCTGCATCAACCGTAGCACGTGAAGCTCCGACAGCACCGCCTATCGCTTTCGCAAATGTTTCTATCAGTTCAAAACCTTCCGGTTTTCCAAGACCTCTGCCTCCTGAAACTATAATATCTGCTTCTGCGAGGTTTACTTTTTGTGAGAGGTCTGCAACAAATTTTAAATATTTTGTTCTGTTTTTAATTTTGTTCTTATCAAAGGTTTTTTTAATGACTTCTACTTCTCTATCCGCCGGCTGGCGGACTCTCTTCTCTGCTTTTTTGAAGACCTTATGGCGGACAGTTGCCATTTGCGGCCTGTGATTTTTAGTTAGAATCGTTGCCATTATATTTCCGCCGAACGCAGGACGGGTCTGCATAAGATTCCTTGTTCCCGGTTCAATATCAAGTCCGGTGCAGTCAGCGGTAAGGCCTGCATGAATTTTCGCCGCAACGCGTGCAGCAAAACTTCTGCCGATGTTTGTTGCGCCCATTAAGATTATTTCGGGTTTTTCCTCTTCAATAAGTTGTGCCAGAAGTCCGGAATACGGGTCATCCTGAAATTCTTTTAAGATTTCATCATCATACACATAAACCTTATCTGCGCCATGGCTGATTAAATCTTTTGATTTATCCGAGATTTTGTCGCCCATTAATACAGCACATAGTTTTACGGAAAGTTTATCGGAAAGTTCCCTGCCTTTGTTAAGAAGTTCATATACGACCGGTGATATTTCACCATGTCTTTGTTCGGCATAAACCCAGACGTTTTTATATTGTCCAATGTCCAAAGTCCGATGTCCGATGTCGTCTTTTTCTATTACTATTGCCTGGTATTTTTTACATGCATCAAGGCATGCTCCGCAAAAGTTGCATTTTAGTTCATCTACTACCGCAAGTTTTGCTTTTCTTTCCGGTCTTGCAGTCATGGTTATTGCGGAGAACGGGCATGATTTAGCACAAAGCCCGCATCCCGTGCATTTTTCCGAGAGAATATAAATTTTACTCATATTATTTTTGTTTCTTTTAATTTCGCAACAACTTTTACTGCCTGTTCCGGCGGTTCACCTGAAATTCTTTCCCCTCCGCTTCTTGGCGGCGGGCAAAAGACCTTCATCACATTTGTAGGTGAGCCGGCAATTCCGATTTTTGTTTTATCAGCTTCGATAAACTTTGCATTAATATGTTTTATTTCGGCTTTTTTGGAAAACATCATCCCTCTGAGCGACGGCATTCTTGGAGTATTTATTTCCTTTACAACTGTTAATAGGCATGGTAAGGGCGATTCAATCAGGTCATAACCGTCTTCCATCATTCTTTCTACCGTAATCTTTTCAATGTTTTCGATATTTTCAATCTTCTTTACATATGCTATATGCGGAATGTCAAGCATTTCGGCTACGCCGGGACCAACCTGTGCTGTATCACCGTCAATTGCCTGTTTGCCGCATATAATTATATTATATGCTCCGATTTTTTTTATTGCCTGTGCCAGTGTATAGGAGGTTGCCCATGTATCGCTTCCCGCAAATTCTCTGTCAGAAACGAGAACCGCCTCGTCACAGCCCATAGCAAGACATTCACGGAGTGCTTTCTCTGCCTGCGGAGGTCCCATTGTTAAGACAATAACCTTTCCAATAATCTTTTCCTTGAGTTTTTCTTTTAACCGTATAGCTTCTTCAATGGCATACAAATCAAAAGGATTGACCTGGGCTTCCACGCCTTCCCTTTTCAATGTTCCGGTTTTTTCGTCTATTTTGACATCGGTTGTTGCCGGGACCTGTTTGATTAAAACAATAATATTCATATGAAAAATCTTCCTTTAGTTATATCTATAAGGTATTTAAATATTTTTTAGCATCTTTTAAATTATTAAATTTTTCTTCGATATATCCTAATCCATCACGATCAATCATGTTCCTTTTTCTTTTAGTATTTACAACTAAATATTTTTTTTCATTGTATTTATTCTCTTTTTTTGATTACTTTTTTATCAATCTGGTAAATATATATTTTACGGCTCTCGTATAACGAGGGAGTTGCCTAACCTCTCACTCTGTTTAAGGCAAACTCCACCTCACTCAATCCCTATAAGTAGGAGCGAGCAAGAAATTTGCTCGCGAGCGACCCCTATTTCTTTCTTGCCGCTTTCTTTATCAAATCGAGTGCTATTACGTTTCTTTGTATCTGGTTTGTCCCCTCATAAATCTGTGTGATTTTTGCATCACGCATCATCTTTTCTACAGGATATTCTTTCATATAACCGTATCCGCCGAAAATCTGTACCGCATCCGTTGTCACTTTCATGGCCGTATCCGAAGCAAAAAGTTTACTCATTGCAGATACACCGGAAATATCTTTAACACCTTTGTCAACTGCTCTTGCAGTTGCATAAACAAGTGCTCTTGCAGCTTCAACCTGGGTTGCCATATCAGCCAGCATATGCTGGATTCCCTGGAATGAAGAAATAGGATGATTGAACTGCTTCCTTGTTTTTGCATATTCTACTGCTTCATCCAGAGCGCCTGCAGCTATACCGAGTGCCTGTGATGCAACTCCGGGGCGGGATTGGTCAAGGGTTTTCATAGCAACGATGAAACCTGCGCCTTCGCGTCCCAGAAGGTTGGCTTTTGGAATTTTGCAGTCCTGGAAGATAAGTTCGCAGGTAGCCGATGCACGGATACCCATCTTGTTTTCTTTTTTTCCGAATGAAAATCCGGGTGTTCCTTTTTCTACTATAAATGCGGAAGCTCCGCGTGAGCCTTTTGTTTTGTCGGTCATGGCAATTATTGTATAAACCTCTGCTACTCCGCCGTTTGTAATAAAACACTTTGTACCGTTCAATATATAGTTATCACCGTCTTTTTTTGCAGTTGTTTTTGTTGCACCTGCATCGCTTCCTGATTCGGGTTCAGTTAAACCGAATCCTGCCAGTACCTCTCCCTTTGCAATTCTTGGAAGATATTTTTTCTTCTGTTCTTCGGTACCAAATAACATTATCGGAAATGTTCCCAGAGCCGTTGCTGCGAGTGATAGAGCTATACCGCCGTCAACCTTGCACAATTCCTCAACAGCGAGACACAGTTCCATAACTCCGCCGCCGAAACCGCCGTATTCCTGGGGAATATATATTCCCATTAAGTCTGCCTGAGAGAGTTCTTTTACGATTTCCCACGGGAATTCTCCCTTTTCATCACACTGTTCTCTTATTGGTTTGATTTTTTCCTGTGCAATCTTCCTTGCCAGTTCAATAATCATTTTTTGTTCGTCGGTTAAAAAATAGTCCATTCTTCCTCCGTATTTGATTTTTAATATTTGTTATGTAATCTTTTTAGCGCCTTTTTTGCGGCGTCCTGTTCGGCTTCTTTTTTTGATTTTCCTATTCCGTTAGCAAATACTTTTCTCAATATGGTTACGTTAATTTTGAATGTTTTATCATGGTCAGGACCTTTTTCTTCCAATACATTATATATAGGTATTGTCTTATATCTTGATTGAATAGATTCCTGTAATTGGGATTTAAAATCAACAGGATTGATTTCCTGTTTAGAGAAAATTTTATTAACAAATTTCTCTGCAACAGCGGAGCCCCTGTCAAGATATATTGCGCCTATAATAGCTTCCAATGCATTTGCCAAAATCGATTCTTTTTCCCTGCCGCCGGTTGCTTCTTCGGATTTTGAGATTTTTATAAAACCGCCAAGTTTAAATTTTTTTGCAATTGTGTATAGTGTTGCCCTGCTTACGGCAGCTGCTTTTATTTTTGATAATTTCCCTTCGTCATAATTAGGATATTTTCTGTAAAAATATACTGCTGTTGCTACCGACAAAACAGAATCACCTATAAATTCCAGCCGTTCGTTAAACTCTTTTAAATTATTTTCTATCGCATATGATTTGTGAGTCAATGCAATATCCAGAATAACCGGGTTCTTGAAGGTTACACCCAGTTTTTTTTGCAGAATATCCTGGTTAAACGGTTTCATATTTTTTAACTACTAATGTGCTGTTATGTCCGCCAAATCCAAGTGAATTTGAAATTGCTGCTTTTATCTGGTGCTGTCTTGTCTTATTCGGTACATAGTCCAGGTCGCAATCCGGATCCGGATGTTCATAGTTTATTGTCGGATGAATACAGCCGCGTTCTATAGATAATGCGGTTGCGATTATTTCAGCGCTGCCTGCAGCACCTAAAAGGTGCCCGGTCATTGATTTAGTTGAAGAGACCGCTAATTTTTTTGCATGTTCTCCAAAAACTTTTTTTATTGCCAGGGTTTCGGTTTTATCGTTTAAAACTGTAGATGTACCGTGGGCATTTACATAATCGATATCCTGTGTTTTTAATCCCGCATCCTGAATAGCCAGTTCCATTGCTCTTGCAGATGCCACCGCGTTGGGTTCGGGTGCCGTTATATGGTATGCATCATCGCTGGCACCATAACCTGCTATTTCGCAGTAAATTCTTGCGCCTCTTGCTTTCGCATGTTCTTCGGTCTCTAGTATGATAATTCCTGCACCTTCTCCCATAACAAATCCGTCGCGTTTTGCATCAAAGGGTCTGGATGCTTTTTCAGGATTGTCATTCTGTGTAGAAAGTGCTTTGATTGAACAGAAACCGCCGAAGCCCAGAGGTGTGATAGCAGCTTCGGTACCGCCCGCAATCGCAACATCCATATCACCGTATCTCATAAGCCTGAGAGCATCGCCGATGGTATGAGTTGAAGTTGCACACGCAGAGCTTAGTGAATAATTTGGCCCTCTGATGCCGAACAGTATAGCGATTTCTCCGGGTGCCATGTTGGTTATTAACATTGGAACAAGAAAAGGAGAAATTCTTCCCGGACCTTTTTCAAAAAGCATTCTTGCCTGGTCCTCAACAGTCTGCATCCCCCCTATACCGCTTCCGACAATAACTCCGCATCTTTCCGGATTTTCTTTTGAAAAGTCTATTTTTGAATCCTCAACCGCAAGTTTCGATGCTGCTATTGCGAGTTGAACAAACCTGTCCATTCTTTTGATTTTTTTCTTTTCAATAAAATCTTCCGGTTTGAAATCCTTCACTTCACAGGCAAATTTGGATGAAAACTTAGAAGCGTCGAAATGTGTGATAGGAGCTGCGCCGGATTTGCCTTCCATTAAAGATTTCCAGAAATCCTCTATAGTATTTCCGATAGGAGATATTATACCAAGACCGGTAATTACAATCTTTTTATGCATGTGTAGTCCTTCCGGTTAAAAATAGAAATTAATTATTTTGCTGTTTAGCGTGTGCGTTTATGTAATCAACCGCTTGTCCTACAGTGGCAATTTTCGATGCTTCTTCATCCGGGATTTCAAGTCCGAATGCCTCTTCAAGTGCCATTACGAGTTCAACGGTATCCAATGAGTCTGCACCCAGATCATTTATGAATGATGCAGTGGGTACAACTTTCGCCGCATCAACGCCCAACTGTTCCGCAACAATTTCCTTTACCTTTGCCTCTACGTCTGCCATAGTAACACCCCCATTAAACTTCAATTAGAAAAATTAAAAAATTAAAAAGATTTTAAATCTTTCTAATTTCTCCAATCTTTCAATTGTTTATTTACATATACATACCACCGTTAACAGAAATAACTTCGCCTGTTATATACGATGATTCTTCTGTACATAAAAATGCCACAAGATTTGCTACATCCTGTGGTTCTCCCAGCCGAGAAAGCGGGATTAATGCTATAAGTTTTTGTTTAGCTTCATCCGAGAGTTTATCCGTCATTGCTGTTTTAATAAAACCGGGTGCAATAGCGTTAACGTTTATATTTCTGGATGCTAATTCTCTGGCCAGCGTTTTTGTTAAGGCGATTACTCCGCCTTTTGAGGCCGAGTAATTTACCTGTCCCGCATTACCCATCAATCCTACAACAGATGAAATATTGACAATTTTGCCGCAACGCTGTTTCATCATTATTTTTGCTGCTGCTTTGGAGCAGTTGAAAACACCTTTCAAATTAATTGCAATTACCTTATCCCACTCCTCATCTGTCATTCTTATCAAAAGATTATCGCGGGTAATTCCTGCATTGTTGACAATTATATCAATTTTCCCGAATTTTTCAACCACTTTTTTGGTCATTCCTTCAGTTTCCTGGAATGAAGAAACATCTATTTTCAGCGCAAGTGATTCCACATCTTTGTCCTTTGATATTTCATCGGCTGTATTTTTGGCAATTTCTTCCTGAACGTCTACGATTGCAATTTTTGCTCCTTCATCGGCAAGTTTTTCGGCAATTGCCCTGCCTATGCCCTGGGCACCGCCGGTTATTATAGCTACTTTGTCTTTTAATTTTTTCTCGCACATTTTTTACGCCTCCGGTATTTTTATATTATTTAAAGTTGTTTCATTTTCTACATTAAATGTTTCTGCTGTTTTTGATATTTTTTTAATCATACCGGAAACAACGGTTTTTGGACCAAATTCGATAAAAGTATTGCAGTTTTGGGATATGATTTTATTTATAGAATCAATCCATAAAACCGGTGATGCAATCTGTTTGGTAAGCTTTTCCGCAAAAACGGAAGAATCGGTTGTAATTTCCGCATCACAATTTGTAATTACCGGAAACTTTGGATTTTTAAAAGTATATTTTTTTAATTCTTCTGCCATTTTTACGGCAGCATCTTTCATTAAAGAAGAATGAAAAGCACCTGAAACAGTCAGTGGTATTGTTTTAATTTTTTTTGATTTTGCCAGTTCGGCTGCTTTTTTAAGTGCTGCTGTTTCCCCGGATATTATAATTTGTCCGGGAGCATTAAAATTTACAGCTTCACAAACACCTGACTTCCCGGATTCTGAGCATATCTCATCAACTACGTTTTTTTCTGCATTTAGAACCGCAAGCATACTTCCTTTTGTTTTTTCACATGATTCCTGCAGCAGTTCTGCACGCTTATTTACCAGTTTTAGACCATCTTCAAGTGTTAAAACCTCTGCGGAAACAAGTGCAGAATATTCGCCAAGACTGTGACCGGCAGCAAAAGAAATAAGAGAAGAGTCCGCCGGCTGGCGGAGAGAGAAGAGAGATGTGAAAACTTTGAAACAAGCAATACTTGTAATGAAAACGGCGGGTTGGGTATATTTTGTCTGAGTCAGAAGGTCCAACGGGCCTTCAAAGATAATTTTTTTGATGTCATAACCCAGAATTTCATTTGCTTTGCCGAATATGTCTTTTACAAAAGAATATTTGTCGTAAAATTCTTTTCCCATTCCGACATATTGTGATGCTTGTCCCGGAAAAACTGCTGCGAGCTTAGCCATTATATATATTCATCCCCGAAAGTCTAAAACAAGATATTAATAGTTATCAAAAGCGTTTCAACCACTATGACTCTAAAGTCATAGTAGGTTACAATCTAATTACTGTTGCACCCCATGTCAGTCCGCCTCCAAATGCAACTAGAACTACGATATCGCCCTTTTTCAGCTTTCCTTGGGATATTGCCTCGTCAAGTGCAATAGGTGTTGTTGCGGCTGAGGTATTGCCATACTTTTGAATATTTAAGAAAACCTTTTCACTGGGGAGTTTTAATTGATTTGCGACACCTTCAACGATTCTTATGTTTGCCTGATGGGGAATTATGAGTTTTATATCTTCGCATTTGATACCTGCAATTTCTATTGCCTTTTGTGCCGCCGTAGTCATTTTCTTTACGGCAATTTTGAAAAGCTTGTTCCCCTCCATCCTTACATAATGCAGACGTTCTTTTATGGTTTTCTGTGATGCAGGATTACGCGAACCTCCCCCCGGCATATAAAGTAAATCACCCAGGGTCCCGTCGGTTCCAAGATATGTAGAAAGTATGTCGCTCTGGGAATCCGTTTTACGTAAAATTACTGCACCTGCCCCGTCCCCGAAAAGTACGCATGTGTTTCTGTCTTCCCAATCGGTTATTTTTGATAAGGTCTCTGCTCCTATAACAAGAATAGTTTTGAAGATTCCGGACCTTAAAAATTCTCTGGCGATGCTCACTCCATAAATAAAACCCGAACAAGCAGCGCTTATATCGAATGCGGTTGCATTTTTGGCTCCGATTCCTTTTTGAACAAAACATGCGGTTGACGGAAAAGACATATCCGGAGTAATTGTTCCGACTATAATGGCGTCTATTTCATCGGGAGTGATATTTGCTTTTTTAATTGCTTTTTTTGATGCGTTTACCGCCAGATCCGATGTTGATTCGGTATCTTTTGCTATCCGTCTTTCTTTTATACCGGTTCTTGTGGTTATCCACTCGTCGCTAGTATCGACCATTTTCTCCAGTTCTGCATTTGTGAGAATTTTTTCCGGAACATATGAACCGATACCAATTATTTCAATTCCCATTTAGATTGCCTCCGTCATTGTTTATCAGGTGGCTTATTTTATCAATCTCACTTTTTATGTTTTTAGTAGTATTATTTTTTATTGATTCTATGCATACGCGTATACCATTTTTTACAGCCTTTGCGTTAGAAGAACCATGTCCGATAATACATACTCCGTTTACTCCCAGAAGCGGGGCGCCGCCGTATTCATTATGATCTACTTTCTTTTTGATGTGTTTAAATACACTTCGCAGTATAAGTGTTGCTGTCATAATGCGTACAGGATTTTTTTTCATTTCATTTTTGATTAATCGTACAAGAAACTCTGCAATTCCTTCGCTTAGTTTAAGTATAATATTACCGGTGAATCCGTCACACACTATTACATCGGCATCACCTTTTGGTATATCCCTGCCTTCAATATTCCCTATGAAGTTCATTCCGGACATTTTCAAAAGTTTGCCTGCTGCTAGAGTCAGTTCATTCCCCTTAGAGATTTCTTCGCCTATAGAAACAAGAGCTATACGGGGGTTTTCACCTTTAAAAAGGTTTTTAAAATAAACACTGCCCATTACTGCAAATTGCAGAAGGTTTCTAGGTTTTGAATCAACATTTGCTCCGACGTCAATTAATATACAGGGATTTTTTAATGTCGGGAATACTGTTGCAAGAGCAGGTCTGAAGACACCTTTGATCCTCCTTAACATTATATGTGCCGCAGTTCCTATGGCACCCGAGTTTCCGGCCGAAAAAAAACCGTCCGCCTGTCCATCTGCAACAAGTTTGATGCCTTTAACTATAGAGGAATTCGGTTTTTTTCTATAGGCATCTACAGGCGAGTCGTTCATAGTGATAACTTCGCCTGAATGAACTATATGAAGCGGCAGATTCTTTATTTTATGATATTTGTTTAATTCTTCTTTTATTTTTGATTCGTTACCTATAAGAATAAGTTCTTCTTTAAATTTTTTTGCTGCTTCTATTGTTCCTTCTATAATAGCAGAGGGAGCATTGTCTCCGCCCATGGCATCCACAACTATTTTCACTACGATACCTGCCTTTGGCCTGTGGGGCCGGTATAATTTAAATAATCTGATTGTGTAAGATTTTTAATTATCATAATGGGTGGGTAGCGGGGTCATTTGGGCTGTTTGCCTTTTTGTTCTTCTGTTTTCTTTTCTTTAATTTTTATTACAGAAACATTGGCATAAAACCCGCATTTGGGACACACGTGATGAGGCAACTTTGGCGATTTACACTGTGGGCATAAGCTCAAATTAGCTGCTGAAATTTTCCAGTTTGCTCTTCTTTTATTCTGCCTTGAGGTTGAATGCCTTCTTTTAGGATTTGCCATAAAATATTACTCCTTCCCGCCTGAATGACTCATCGGAGTCGGGCAGGTATAAAAAATATTCATAATTGCTAGATTTTACTTATTTTTTCCCAATTGTCAAGTGGTAAAATGAATATTACTGAAAAAACCAGTAATTTTCCGCAGAGACCGCAGAATCCCCTGATGTCCATCGGGGGACCGCGGATTACACAGAGAAAAACCCTGCGACCTCTGCGATAATTCTGCGTAATCTGCGTGACCGATGAGAGACTTTTTCAGCGGTTTTAAAATGGCTTTAAATTGAATTTTTAGAAATACGTTCAAGCAATTTTTTTGTATGGCGTGCTATTACAATTGCTTCATTCGTTGGGATTACAAAAACCTTTATTTTTGATTTTTTATCGGAAATTTCCGCTTCACAGCGTATACATTCTGAATTTTTTTTATCGTCAATTATGATACCCAGAGAATCCATATCTGTAAGGATTTTTTTGCGTATAAGCGGGGATCTTTCACCGATTGAAGCCGTAAATACTATATAATCACATCCGTTAAGAACTCCTATATAAGATGATATATATTTTTTTATCCGGTAACAGAACATATCAATAGCAAGAATCGCTCTTTTATTCCCTTCTTCGGCTTTTTCTATAATTGTTTTCATATCAGAGCTGATACCTGATATTCCCAGGAGACCGCTTTGTTTGTTTAGTAACGCCTTTACATCTCCCAGGTTAAGGCTTTCTCTTGACATAAGATGCAGTGGTATTGCCGGATCGATATCCCCGCTTCTCGTTCCCATAATGAGCCCCTCAAGAGGAGTAAATCCCATAGAAGTCTCTACAGATTTCCCGTGCAGGATTGCCGTTATACTTGCCCCGCTTCCCAGATGGCAGTTTATGATTTTTAATTTCCCGGCAGGGATTTTTACGATTTTTGGAAGGCGTTCTGTTATATACTGATGGGATAAGCCATGGAACCCGTATTTTCTTATTGATAGCTGCCGGTAAAATCTGTAAGGTAAAGCATACAAATAGGCATATTCGGGAATCGTCTTATGGAATGCCGTATCGAATACTACAACCTGCGGTATACCGGGCAGGATAGCTTCAATTGCCTGAATTCCTTTTAAATGATGAGGTGTATGAATAGGAGCAAAATCATAACATTGTTCCAGTTTTTTTTTCGTATCCTCATTCACAAGTATTGGTTCATCGAAGTAATTACCGCCGTGTACAAATCTGTGCCCAACGGCTTTTATTTCATTTTTATTTCTTATTAAATTGTTTTCGGGCAGGGTAAGAATCTTCAGAATTTCGTTAATTGCATCGGTATAATCCTTGGAGACAATGGGTGATTTTGTAGTTTTAGTACCCTGTTTATGCTCAATAATTGTTCCGGCGGTACCTATTGCTTCAATCTGACCCTGTGCAATACATATTTCGTCGTCAACATTGCATAATTCATATTTTACCGAAGATGATCCGCTATTTATAACTAATATTTTCATATTCTTAATCGCTGATTACTGCGAATGACTATCAAAACACGAAACAAACCCGTAATATTGACCATATTGAACGGACGGGCTTAATTAGTTGGTAATAATAAAAGGTAGGTACTATTTCTTTTCCATCCAGTCGTCATCATTGAAGCTGTAAAGCTTGTTATTATCAAAAAAGTAGCCTATTTCAAATTCAGCTGTTTTGGGCGAATCTGAAGCATGAATAATATTTCTTCTGTCGTTCAGACCGTACAAATTTCTAATAGTACCCTTTTCTGCTTTTTTTGAATCGGTATTGCCGATAATAGTTCTGACTTTGTTTATTACATTTTGTCCTTCCAGTACACAAAGAACAATAGGTGCTGATGTCATAAACTCCCTGTATGGTTCAAAAAAGAATTTTCCTTTATGGATTGAATAAAAATCTTCATAAATTTTTTTTGTAAGTTTTATCATTTTCAATCCGGCAATCTTGAATCCGGAAGTTTCAAATCTATCGAGAATTTTTCCAATTAATCTTTTACATACCCCGTCCGGTTTAATAATGATAAGTGTTCGTTCCATAGATACCGATAAGCTCCTTTACATGGATTATAATATTAGTTTATGGTTTATTAATAAACGTTATATTATAGCAAATTATAGGTTTATAATCAAGAAAAATCTCTAAGGATAAACCCCGCCCCTTTTTAGTGTATACTATAAAATATATTTAGATGATATTTGATATAAAAACAAAAATTATTAGAATACCGTATTAAAAGGGGCGGGGTAAATATAATTTTTCCTGCTGAGCAACCATAAGGTCGATGTCGAATTCGGCGGTTAGTTTTCTTGCTTCTCTTGAAAAATTTTGACGCAGTTCGGAATTTTTTAACAACCTGAGAATTCTTTCCGCCATTTTCTCCGTTTCATGGGGTTTTACGATAAATCCCGTAAGACCCTCCCTGACAACCTCCCTTGTGCCGTCCACATATGTCGCTACGACAGGGATACCGGTTGCCATTGCTTCAATTATTACCCTGGGAAGCCCTTCCCAGAGCGATGTCAAAACAAAAATATCGAAAATTTTTATTATTTCATTTACGTCCTGACGCCATCCCGTAAGAATAAAGTTTTTTTCCAGAGACAGTTTTTTGATTGATCCGTTAATTTGTTTTTTTAAGATCCCGTCTCCAATAAGCATAAATTTCGTATCAGGAAGTTCCCTGCACACCAGTTCAGCCGTTTTTATAAAATCGAGAGGAGCTTTCTGCGGTTTGAAACAGGCAACCATTCCGACCACATTTTCATCATTTATTCCAAACTGGCGTTTTTTTTGTTTGATATCAGTTTCAATAGTATAATCCTGCAGTTTTATCCCGCTTCGTATAAGGGTATATTTTTCTTTAGTTCCGATTTTATTTTTTAATCCCTTGGAAATATTTTCACGGGATACGGCAATCAGGCTATCGCTGATTTTTGCAGTCCAGCGCTCAAGAAGGATATAAAATTTTCTTATTAGCCAGTTTTGATAATCATGAAAAGCAAACCCATGAAAAGTATGAATGACCTTAATCCTAATTTGGGATTTGGTCCGCCAGCTGGCGGATCGGATTTCGAATTTGTTGTATATATATGCTGCCCAGCGTCCCAGAATGCCGGCTTTTGATGAGTGTGTATGTATAATATCCGGTTTTTCTTTTTTTAAAATTTTGTAAATTTTTATCAAAGCAATTAAATCATATAAAGGGGATATCTTTCGTATAAGTTCGGGTATAAAATAAGTTTTTATATTTTTAGTTTTCTTGTCAAGTATTCCCCCTTTTCCGCATATTAAAATTGCTTCAAAATTGTTTTTATTGAGATGTTCGCAGGTATAAAGAGTGTTTTGCTGTGCACCCCCCAGCTCAAGCAGAGTAATGATATGAATGACTTTTATTTTATCCATTTTACAGCTTCCCTGCCGTCTAAAATCGCGTCTTCCATTGTTGAGTATTTCCATCCCCCGTATCTGCCGATGGAAATAATAGAATGTTTTGTTAAATATTTTTGTATTGTTTTTAAGGCAGTATTTCTTTTTTTGTCATATATTACATATGCATAAGGAATATCAAGGGTACATTCCGAAACTATCTTATCCGTCGATTTTAATATTTTTGCCGTTTTTAGATTTGATAAAATTTTTTGCAGTATTTTCCGGTTTTTGACGGTTTTGGAACCCGGTAGATATGAAACTTCTATATACAACGAAGATGTTCCCTTTGGACAGAGTGTTTTGGAGAAGTTATTGTAAAAACCTGCTCTGTAAAATATAAAACCTTTTTCAGGAAAATATATCCAGTGTCTATCCGAAAGGTTTTTTCTGTTTATACCGATATTTATATTAAGTACAGATGTCCATTTCAATGCATTCGCTTCTCTGGCAATTTCAACCGGAGGATTTTTTATAAGTTTTATTAATTCAGGAAGCGGTATGGTCGAAATAAGTTTATTATATTGAATATCGCCCGCATTTGTTTTTATTATACGTGTTCCGGTGTTTATTGATAATATTTCAATATTGGTTTTTATTTTTGTATCAGGTATGTGTTTTTTAATTGCATCTATCAATGCCTGTATTCCGCCGTTTTTAGGATAATAAAAACTGGCGTTGTAACCTATTTTTCTTTTATTATCGGTAAAAGCACCGGTTATTGCCTCCTGTAAGCTCGGACGCGGTATGTAATTTCCCATCCAGTCGGTTGTAAGTTTATTCAGGTCTGTTCTCCAGAGTTTTTCGTTGTACGGAAGCATAAAATATTTTGAAATCCCCTCACCAAAGGTGCGTAAACAAAAATCATAGAAGTTTGTAGTCCGTAATTTGCCCGCTTCGCCCGCGAAGCGGGGCGAGTGATTCGCCCGCTCCGACTCGTCGGAGACGAGGCGAGTCATTTGTAATTTTGCTTTTATAAGGCCTTCGATACATTCCATTATTATTTTTTCGGGTAATCCGAACATGTTTACCTGAAAAGGATAACGGGTAAAAACTCCGTTTGAATAAATCCAGGAGTTTCTGGTTTTTAGAACAAGGTTGTTTTTAAGCAGTTTTTTTATGAAGGTTTCTGCATACTTGTTTTTTATATGAAGGAGATGTCCGGTGTAATCATAGGTAAATCCGTTGTTGGTTTTTACCGACCCGCATATTCCGCCGACAGAGTTTTCTTTTTCCAGTAGTAAAAAATCTTTGTTTTTGAGATGGTATGCAGCAGATAAACCCGTTATACCGCCGCCTATTATTACAGTGTTTGTTTTCATATGTTTAACTAAGAAAAATGCAGACAGATAAAACCGCAGATTCAGACGGATAGTAAATACAATATGTCTTGGTTTTAATCTGTATGCATCCTGAACTTTTATCTGTTTGAATCGTTATTGTAAAGTTAATCCATTTTTATTTTAGAAAGTTTCCATCCGCCGAAAATTGCCATGCCGAGGATTATAATGTAAATTAAAATGGCTATCGGCAATTTAACACGGGATATCAGAAAAGCGGAAAAACTTAAAATAATAGAAATAATCCAGAGCAGAATTACAACATTTTTTCTTGATAAACCCAGCATTTCAAGTCGGAGTGCAAAATGATCCTTACTGCCCAGAAACGGTGATTTACCTTTACGTGCACGCAGATGCATTACGTAGAATGTATCGAATATCGGAATACCAAGAATAAGGATCGGGGAATAGAGCGCAATGTTGTTTATTTTTGTATAAGAAGTGCCTAATGATAAGGCGGCAAGTACAAAACCTAAAAACATACTTCCGGTATCTCCCATGAAGATTTTTGCTTTTGGAAAATTATATCTTATAAAACCAAAAATTCCTCCTGCCAATGCAGCAGCCGTAAAATTTACATAAACCGATTCGGTAGGAAGTGCGATAAAAAGAAATGTCAATGCGGCAATAAAAGAAATTCCCGGCGACAAGCCGTCCATTATGTCTATTATATTGATTGCATTTACTATTCCTACAACCCACAGTATGGTAAGAATATCCGCAAGATATTGAGGAGTAATGAATTTTATTCTTATATCGAAATTAATTAAGATAATGGCGACGACTATCTGCCATAAAAACTTTGCTTTAAAGCCGATAGTTTTGATATCGTCGATTAGCCCTACCAGCACTATAAAAGCCGAACCCATAAGGATACCTCTTAATGATTTCAATGTTCCTGTCGGGAAGCTGGTGGCATAGCGTACTGCAAGAAGTGTAACCGTGAACCCTAACCATATAGCCAATCCTCCGAGATACGGTGTTGCGATTTTATGTGTTTTTACCGAAGTACGCGGATGGTCGACAAGATTGTATTTTATTGCCATCCTCATAAAAAGAGGAGTGGATATAAGTGCGACAAGAAACGATAGAATAAACGAGATTAGATAATAAATCATTTTAGGATTGTTCTAAACCCCAATCCGCCGCGGCGGAATTACACAGATAAATCCGCCAACTGGCGGAGCAGATTACGCAGATTATCCGCCGGCTGGCGGACTGACACTAAATCTGTGTAATCGATTTTTCCGCCTCAGGCGGATCTGCCTTTGGCATGACAAAATCCGTGTAATCAGAAACGGTAGTTTCATTTTACCATATTCTCCAGGTTTTTTATTTTACTTGTGGCTATTCCTATCCATATACTTTCAGGATAGTTAGCCACCAGAAATTTATATGTTCTTAAAGCAAGCGTCCAATCCTTCAGTTCTTCATAACACTGGCCTATATAATACTGAGCATAATCAGTGTACTGGAAATCATTGAAGTTTTCCAAGAACTTTTTATATGCAACTATGGCTTCGTTCGGTTTTCGCAGTTTTCTGTATGTTTCTGCAATCTTAAACTGTGCACTGCCGGTATTTCTGTGCGCGGGCATTTTCTCCGCAAGTTTAGAGTAATATTCCAGGGCCATAGTAGGATTTGTTTTTTTAAAAAAGAAGATATCTCCAAGAAAATAATATGCCGTACCTGCAAGCTTGGTATTAGGATATGTGTTTATTATAAATTGCAAATGTTCTATTGTTTTATCGAAGTCCTGAGCTTCAAAGTGTTTTTCTGCGAGTGCATATTTTTTCAATGCCGGCTCTTCGTTAGGGTATGCAGATTTTATAAGAGTGAGTCTTTCGGATATGACTTTTATCCATTTACTGTTAGGGTATTCTTTTAGAAGTTTTTCATAGTATTTGATTGATTCAATGAAGTTAAAATAATCAAAAAAGTAAATATTGGCAAGTTTAAACAACACCTCGTCTATTTTTTTAAAATTTCCGTATTTTTCCGTAAGCTCAAAATAAATATCCCGCAAATGTTTTAGTTCGGATTCATTCTTATTTTTATGAAACAGAGTTTCTGTAATTAAATAAAGTCCCAAAGCCCTTTTGTTTTCATCAGGCAGTTCTCTGAGAGTTTTTTCGAAATTAGCTGTTTCGGAACCCGGAGGTAATTTTTCAGTTTCAAGCATTTTTTCGACCTGCATTATTTCTTCTATTTTCTTTTTTTGCAGGCTGAGTTTCCGGACTATAAATACTAAAGCAACTACAGCAATAATTAATACAGCAATAATTATTATCGGCATCATTGTATTATCTCATAAACGGAGTTATTTTTATCTTTATATAGAGTTTTAAGATGTTTTCGCTTGAATTCTTTTAAGATTTCAGCCGACCTGTACGTGAAATCGCTCGGCTTGAAGCCTGTTTTTAAGCGTTCATATTCCGAATAGTTCCATAATATATTTGTAAAATTTTCCTTCTTTAATTTAGTCAATAAATCTTTAACCGTTGCGGATTTGTTTGCCATTTTAACCAGAATATCATAATCAAAAGGCCCGCTTACGACTGTATTCAGCTTTGTAAAATAATTTCTTGATTCGCCTACGAAAAGCGTCTTTGAATCGGATGTAAATGTTTTATTCATAAATTTTACTGCCGGATAGAAGTTATTTGGACCGACAAATGCCGAAAGATATCTTTCGCGTGTCATGTTGCCGAAGAAATATAGCCCCGGTAAAAAACTATTCTGGATATGGAGCAATAATAAAAAGTTACAAATAATTATTATAACAAAAACAAATTTTACTATATTTCTTATCGATTTTCTTTCCATATTTAAAAACTGAAAGATACAGGCAGAAAAAACAATTGCAGCAACAGGGAATACCGGTGCAAGAAATCTGATTACCCTTGCAGTGAACGACCACAAAAGAAAATAAAGTAATAAGTAAATAAAACATATTTTTACCGTTTTATTGGTATGTTTTATAAAAATCAATACCGGCAGAAAAACCAGATATAAAGGACCTATAACATCAAATGGTCCCCCAAAGTTTACCCCTGTCATTGTCAGGTCCCACGGCAGATTGATTAACGATATAAAACCGCTTGTTCCGTGACATGAGACATGCGACATATACTGATGAACATATAGAGGAGGTTCGGTAAAAATAAAAAACGGGAAAACGGGATTTCCCGTAAAGAAATAATTTTTTAACCCCCATGGTAAAAAAACTATAAATACGGAAATTAGGAATATTGCCGTATCCCGGATAACATTTTGTTTTTTTATAATGCAGTTGTATAAAATTAAAATAGTAAAAATAGCAAAGGATACTGCTGCGGTATATTTGATACCCAGTGAAAATCCGCAGAATAAACCCGATAAAATCAGCCATTTATTTGAGGAGGTTTTCATCCACTCCGTTAAAGCAACGAAACTTAAAAGCAGATAGAAAGTGAGTCCTAAGTCTATATAGGTACCGCATGCCAACAGGATTACTGCCGGTGTTGTGATAAAAATCAATAATGCAGTGATTACCGCTTTACTGTTGAGTTTGTCTTTTAGGAAACCATATAGCAGAAGTAATATTAACGGCAGGAAATAAAAATGAATAAGATTTGCAAGTATATCATCATACAAAACAAGCGCCATGGTATAAAGCATTTCTATGTTTTGCGGAAAATTTGCAAAGAGGTTTGTACTAATGCTGAATATTTTGTGATGTTTTACATATTGTGAAGGAACCGACAGGTGATAAACCAGAGAATCATACAGCGTAGGCGGTGCCATAGCCCCTATAAAAGCAACTGATAAAAATATTAAAAAGATAAAAATAAAAAATATTTCGCCGTGATTGAACCTGAAAAGTCTGATGTCCTGCAGATATTTGATATTGCCTATTGAAAATAAAAACAATATCAAAATTATAATATAGAAAGTGGATTTATATAGAATTCCGGAAATTCCTGCAAGAAACGTAATTATGGAAAAACATGCCAGCCCTAACCCGCTAGCCAGGGCTATTTTTAGCGATGTGGCGGGCTTAAGATTGAATTTATTCAGGAAAAAATTTCCGATTTGCAGCGATATAAAAATTATAACACAAAAAAGAGAGAGTTCGGAAATTCTTTCTGCGTAGTTGGAGATAGGATATTCAATTAAACGGGACGTTACGATAAAATAAGAGATAAGGATTAATGTTACCCAGATAAAGCCCAGAAATAAAAATATTTTTTTTCCGCCGAGGGCGGATTTTCCACCATAGTGGATCTCTGATATTTTATTCAACATTTTATTTTTTGGTAACCCCACCGCCTGCCTATCCAAAGATCAAAGTCCTTCGGACTTTAGGCGGGTGGTTGGGGTAAAAATTCGCTGACGAATTAAAAATATTTTATGCAGTATAAATCTAAATATGAAAAACAATGCTCCCAAGCCGTATTTACAGCTTCGGATAAAATTAATTGACGATGCTTCGGGAAAATATTTTGCAGGGACCGGTATATCCCCGATCCTTAACTTACATGCAATGGCTTGAATAAGAAACTGCTGGTCGAACACAAAGTCGTCGGAATTTTCATCCCATCTGATCGTTTCAAGAGTGTGTTTTGAGTAAGCCCTGAATCCGGAATGAAATTCACCGAGGTTTTGACCGAGCAGGAAATTTTCCAGAACCGTCAAAATTCTGTTAGCGATATATTTATATAACGGCATTCCCCCTGTAATTGCCTCTCTTCGGGTCCTTATCCTGTTTCCTAAAATTATATCGCAGATGTCATCAGCAATAATTCCGGATATATATGGTGTCAGCCTTGCATCATACTGATAGTCAGGATGTATCATTACAACTACGTCAGCCCCGCTATTTAGTGCTTCTCTATAGCATGTTTTTTGATTTGCCCCGTAACCCATATTTTTTTCATGGACAACGGTTTTTATCCCGAGTGACCTGGCAATATCAACGGTTTTATCCGATGAAGCATCGTCGACAAGGATTACTTCATCAACAATGTCTTTAGGGATGTCCAGATATGTTTTTTCAAGAGTTTTTTCTGCGTTATATGCAGGCATAACTACAACGATTTTTTTGTTCTTAATCATTTTATTAAACGCAGATTACGCAGAAAAATCGCAGATTATGCAGTCCGCCACGGCGGATCTCTGCGGGCTCTGCGGTCCCGCTTTAGCGGGATTTTGCGTCTTTTGCGGGTCCATTTAGTTTATATATTTTTATTGCCGGATTTTGGTCTTCCCCTATTGATTCTTTTGAAATTTCATAAATAACCTTTCCGTTTTTCTGCAATGAATCGGTAAAAGTTTCGGGATCGGTATGTAAAGAGCTAGTTATTACATAGTCAAATTCCTTGCTGATGTTTTTAAAACTGCCTTTTTTAATTTTATTATCATAGTCAATTTTTACAAGATAGCTGTCATTTGGAAATTCCGGACAGCGGGGTCCCCGTAATATTTTTGAGCCGCCGGGTATGTTTTTTAAAATCCATTCCCTGGCAATAACCCTTGTGTCCTTTTCCGACAGCAGTATATCGGTTTTTATGATTTTTGGCAGTGTAACGACCGCAAAAACCAGCAAAACAGCCGTAAAAGCCGCTTTATTTTTAATTTTTTTAACTGCCAATCCCGATATTATACCAAAAAATGGATAAAGTGCAAGAGTATATCTGCCTGCATAACTTTTCCAGCTCCCAAAGAAAACAAGCAGAATTAAGATTACAGTCATTAAAAATATGTTTTCTTTCGTTCTGTTGATGATTAAGATTATAAAACCGGCAAAGGCGGATACTGCAAGAAAATATCCGAGACCTTCGAGGAAAATTTTTGGATAGTTCAATAGTGCGGAAAAAGGTATAGCATTATGGCTGCCGGGAATTGCTCCGGCCGATTGTGACCATCCGATAATGAGATTAAATCTGTCGTAAAATCTTGCTAAAAAGCCGGAATAATCAATAAAAGCATAAGGACATCCTATAAAAAAGCCGATGATTACCATAAGAAACGAAATACCCAGATATTTCTTGTTTTTCCATCCGAATAACAAAATTAACGGAAAAATAATTCCGCCGTAATATTTTGATGCTATTGAAAGTCCGCAGAAAAGCCCTGCAAGAATATAGGATTTTAAGCTTTTAGTTAAACATATTTCCCATACAAAAAATACGGTAACAAGCGTAAGAAATGCTGCCATAATATCGGTTGTAGCATAATGAGAACTAAGAACATGCTGCCAGCTTAAGGAAAGGAATAGAGCGGCCAGAAGCCCTGTTTTCCTGTCAAAAAGTTTTTTTGCGAAGATATATGTCAGATATACAGTAGCTATGGAAAAGGTAACGGTAAGAAACCGTCCGATTAAAATAAACGGAGCTGCATTCGAGTAATAGGATGTTATAAATTCAGGTATTGTACCGAATTTGCCTGCGGTGAGACCTAAAATAAAATATGCACAGTAAAGAATGAACAGTATATATAAGTAAAGAGTAGGATAATCAAAAAAAGGTTCAGGGTTTAAGCCGGTAAAAAAACGTATTGTATAGGCAATGACTACAGCTTCGTCGGTATGCCCGCACCTCAGAGGAAGCGCAAAGTTTATTCCCCATATTCTTACTATAGAAGCAGTTAAAAGTATAAACCAGATCATTTTTTTTAGGGAAAACGCGGATTCAAACGGACAAAGATGCGGAGTCAGACGGATGAAGACTTTAAATCTGTTTGCATCCGTGATTCTCATCTGTTTGCATCTGCATTGTTGTAAAACGTCCGTATATTTCGTCAACGGCATTTACCATTTTTTCAAGTGTGAAATTTTTTGCCTTCATTTTTGAATTTTCGGAAAACTGGCTGTAGCAATAAGGGTCTCCGGCAAGCGATAAAATTGCGTCCGCAAATGATTCCGGATTGCGGTCTTTTATAAGAATTCCGGTCTTTCTGTTTTCTACGAGTTCGGATACCCCGCCTACATCCGCAGCTATGACCGGTATGCCGCATGACATTGCTTCAAGTGCTGCCTGGGGAAACGATTCTTCTTCCGACGGTAAAAGCATGATATTAAAAGAATTGTAGATTTTTTCCAGGTCAGTCTTCCAGCTGTAAAATTTAATTTTACCCTGTAAATTATATTTTTCAATCAGGAATTCCATGGTTTTCTTTTCCGGTCCGTCGCCATAAATTAAAAATTTTATATTGTTGTTTTTTTCTGAAACCAGTTTGGCGATTTCGGGTATCAGGTATACCCCTTTTTCTCTATGGAGCCGTGTAACACAGCCGATAGCGGATATATTTTCAACGGGTTTTAGGTTAAGATTAAGCAATTCCGGCGGTGCATAGTTTTGAACGGTTTGCATCATTTCCGCAGAAATACCTTCGCGGGTTTCGAGGACCTTCTTGGCTGCATCAGAATTAGTAACTATTAAACTGCAGTAATTTGAAGTAAATTTATCAAGCCAGACATGGTAAAATTTTTTCCATCCGTCTATACTTCTCTGGCTTGAGATTATTGCCGGTACTCCGGCAAGCTTGCCGGCTATTCTGCCCAGAATATTTGCCCTGTAAAGGTGGGTGTGGATGATTTGTGTTTTATATGCTTTGATATATCTTTTGAGTGAAGAGAAATTAAATTTAAATATGGGTATCCTCAGTATTTCAATCTCGTCTGCGATGCGCCCCCGTTTCTTGAGATAACCGACTGAAAAATCGTATTTATGACCGAGATTTTTCAGAACGGTCAGTAAAAATTTTTCAGTTCCGCCTATGTTTAAACTCGTGATGAGGTGTAGTATTTTAGTTTTAGCCATATTATATGGATTGTGTAAGAAGCAAAAATAATTATATATGCATCAATCGGTACCCGGTATCTGAGAACAACCGCAAAGGGAAGATGTACCATGGTATATATTATAAACAGGGATATCAGTAATGATGTTTCCCTGAAATTTTTTATAGAGAGAATTATCCCTATAAAACATAACGGGATATACAGTCCCGATGTGAACATTGCGGCTATTTTCTGCCATTTGTAAGCCATCATCGGATATAACCGCCAGAAATGTATGAAACGCCTTTTTACAAGCCACATGAACTTATCCGGATTGTTTTTTATCCATTCCGTTGCTTCCTGTTTAAAAATTTTCTCTGCTTCGGCCCTGGGCAGTTTTAAATATTTACTGAATCTGTCGGGCGCCCAGTTCCACTTGTCCGGTGCAGGCCGGTCTTTTTCTCCGATTTTTTCCAGAATCATTGCCTCATCGTTATTTGATGTCCATAATGTTCCATAGCCGTGCGATATCAGTATAAATTTTTTCATGTAGAGATAATTACGCAGTGTCCATGGCGAGATTGCTACTAACGTAAAAATACCCAGTATGAAAGCGTTTTTTATATGTTTTGTCCTCCACCAGATCCAGAAACAGGCAATAAAAAAGAACGGCAATATCGTGGCTTTTGTCAGCGAAGTGATTCCGCAGACCAATCCCGCAAGGATAAGGTTTTTAGTAGTGGGTTTTTCGGCAGAGGTTATTATAAAAAGTATCGAAAGAGAGATTAAAAATGTATAAAAGGTTTCGCACAGCACATCGCCGGTATAAGCAATCAGATACGGATAAAAACACAGCAGAACTGCGGATATTCTACCTACCGGATTACTAAATATCTTTTTTGCGATAAAATAGATGATCAAACATGTCAGACTTCCGAGAATGACCTGAAGCAGTCTTACTGCAAGGATACTTTTACCGAATAAAAATATAGCGGTTAAAAACATTACATATCCCGGCGGCCGCCATGTGTATTCGTTACCGTAACGTCCTTCGTTTATTATACTTTCGGCTGTATACATCCAGTCCTGACCGTCAGGAGATATGGCGGCTGTATCAAGATTAATGACATAAACGAATCTTATTAAAGATGCCAGTATAAATAGAATCAGAAGGAATTTTCCATCCGATTTTAAAAATTCAGTGTTTTTATTCAGTAAATTAAGCATTTGTTTTCCCGAATATGCGTGCCGGATTACCAAATACTACCGAGTAATCTGGAACATCCGTATTTACCACTGCACCCATACCGATAATTACATACTTACCTATTGTTACCCCGGGCAGAATTATTGCCCTTGGTCCGATAAATGTTCCTTGACCGATCCTGACTTCAGCCGCTTTTTTTTCCGGAATGTCAAGATGGGTGAATATCGATACCTCGCGCCCGAGCAGACAACTATCTCCTATGGTTATTAATTCCGGCATAGTTGTATCAAGTAATACTTTGTAGCCGATATATGTGGTTTCAGGATTTTCTAATTTAACCCCTCTTATTTTATGCAGTATTAAGACCAGAAATTGCGGAAAAAGAGTGTAATAAGCAAGGTATCCCAAAAGTTTTTTTATCATAAGTATTGATTCCAGCGATAAACCACTGATAGCAACGATGAACGGACGATTACAACGATATAAATTTTAAACATAAAATTCGAAATTCGAAATTGAGAATTCGAAATAATTTTTTTAATAGCCGCTACTTCAGTTTTTCCTGTAAAGTCAAATGAATAAGTTTATAATTGACCATATTCGATATGTCCTCGTTGCTGAAGCTTACACCGAATTCCTCCTCCAGTGCGGTTATCAGATTTATATGCTTTAAACTGTCCCATTTTTCCAGCGTATCCGCCGAACAGTTATCGTCGATTTCCGGTAAATCAACGTCGAATACGGAAGCCATTACAGTTTTTATTTTTTCCGAAATTTTTTTATTTTCCATGTTTTATTCTCCTTCGCCAAAGGCGAGGAGAAGCCCCACGTCTAGTTTTGCCGAAGTAGGCAAAACTGTGGGGGGTGGCTTCGCCCGTCCTCCGTAGCAGCGATGATGCCGCTACAGTGGATGGAAAAGAATTTTATTTGGATACCCCGCCTGCGGGGAGCTTTATTCTTATATAGTCAAGCTTTCTATATTTATAATCCTTTATTTGAATTTCATACTTTTTTTCATTATCTTTATCTGAAATAATTTTAAAACCGAGATTTTCGTAAAAACCGGCAACCTGGCAGTTTTTTGAAGTTTTTCTATAAGTTGCTGTTATAAGGTTAATATTCATTTTTTTGAGATATTTTACCAGAAAATCAAAAAATGCAAACTCAAAATTTCTTCCTATGACCCTGCAGCTCATCAATAATGTATCTATATCGGCTTTTTTTCCGCGGGAGTCCAGTTTTATTATTGAAAGTCCGGTAATACCGTAATCCCCGCATTTATCTGCAGCACTGAAATGGAATAATTTATATGCAGGTTCTTTGATAAATTTTTTTATGTCCGTTTCGGTATATCGTTTTGTCGTTAAATTAAACTGGTTTGTTTTCTGGGTTAACTGTGAGATTCTCGGAATAACCGGACTGCTGCCGGTAGAAACCGTAAGGCATAATTCCAGTGATTTTAAGTAGTCCTCGATGTTTTTATACCTGCATCTCAATGCTTCTCTTTTGGTTTGTTCTTTATACATCTGTATTTTTCTTGAATCTTCCGCTGACTTGGAAATACTGAAAAAAAGATTCAGGTTTTCCCTCATCATTCTCGGGTACTCCTCAAGTTTGGAGGGTACCTGTAGAACGGTGATTTGGGGCAGGTTTTCCTTTATAAAATTTATTTCAAAAACGGAATCCTCAACAAGAACCATACTGTCCAATGATATATTTAAATCTTCTGCTATGTTTTTTAAATTACAAACCTTGTCCTCCCAGTTTATTTTTTTTATAACGATATTTGCATTTTTTATTTTCATATCAGGATGCTTTTCTATGAGTTCTTCTATATCGGATTGATTGTTTTTGCTGCAGAGTCCCAGTAAAACGCCTTTTTTTCCCAGTTCAAGTATTATGGATTGAACCTCTTCGAATACAGTCCCGTAAGGGGTTTTGCCGGACATTTCTATTCCGTCAAAACCGTCTTCGCCCAGTACGCCTTTCCATAAGGTATTATCACAGTCCAGAATCAGTGCTTTTTTAGCTTTACCTGTTACAGACATAAAAACAGGTTTTATAAAGCATGAATATTCCTTATAAAAATCTATGGTATAAAGAGCTTTGGAAGAATAGAAATATCTTAAATCAATGCTTTTTTCTATTGATATCTTTGCAATAATATTATCGATATCTACTGTAATTACGTTGGACGGTATTTTTTTGTCAAGGTATTCGTTCAGTATACAGCATATCCTGTCAAGATGGTTTTTTTCAAGATTGGAGTAGGTGAATATCAAAGACGAGAATTTATTTATCAGAACCAGAGGTGTGTCCTTAAGGTTCGAAATAACCAGGTCTATTTCAGATTTAACTTTTGATATTATTTTTTCTGTTTCTTCATTATCAAGTAAATCGGCTTTGTACTGGAGTCCGTTGACTATGTTTGCCAGTTCCCAGAATATTATAACCGCGCTGAAGTTTTTGAATTTTCCGCTGTCCTGAACTATGTTGTCATAATCTCCGAATTCGGCATAGCAGTTTATTCCTGCGGTTCTAAGGGTATATTCCAGTATTTCCTTCAATTGTGATACAGTTGTATTGGAAAAGACGGCTACCCGGTATTTATCCCCCGACAGCGTTTTACCCAGTTCTTTATTTTTTTTCAGGATTTCCGTATATTTTATACCGTTCATAACATTATCTGTCCGCCGTTTATTCGTATGGTTTCACCGGTTAAGAAGTCCGAGCCGTCGGATGCCAGAAAACCTATTACCTTTGCGACATCCTCGGGTTTGGCAAGACGCCGGAGCGGTGTTTTTGCGGCATTTACCATCCGGATCTTTTCGGGGATATCGGATATAAGTTCGGTATCAGTCATTCCCGGAGAGACCATGTTTACACGTATCCCTTTTGGAGCCGTCTCAACTGCAAGTGCCTTTGAAAATCCCTGCAGTGCCGATTTTGCGGTTATATAGGGAAGAAGATTTGCAGGCGGAGTTCCTTCTATGTATTGTGAAACAATGTTTATTATATGCCCGTATTTTTCTTTTTCCATAACCGGTATAATATTTTTTACAAGGTTGAAAATACCCTTTATGTTAATATCCATGTGTCCCTGTATATCCTGCCAGTCCAGGGATTCTACTTTTACATTGGCTATTTTAACAGTAGCGCAGTTTACCAGCAGGCTTATACCTCCGAATTTTCTGATAATTTGCCCTACTGTGTCTTTTACCTGAGATGCATCGGTAATATCAGTTTTTACGGTCATGGATTTTTGACCGAGTTTTTCTATTTGTTTTTTCAGCTGTTCAGCGAGCTCTTTATTACTGTTATAGTGTACTATAACATCAAATCCGTCTCCTGCTAACTGCATACATACAGCCCGCCCGATACCTCCGGTCCCGCCTACTACCAGTGCGGTTTTTTTCGGTTTTGTTTTTTTTGTGTCCGGTTCCGGTGATACGGGTTCTATAATTTTTACCTTAGCAACCCCGGCTGTAACCTTTTGTTTGTTCTGGTTTATAATATCCGTCTGTATTTCTACTATATTATGATGTTCGAGTTTTTTTATTACTTTTGCCTTTACAGTTATGGTATCCCCGACTCTTACGGGAAGTAAGAATTCCAAATTCTGGGCAAACCATAATGCGCCGTCTCCCGGAAGTTTGGTGCCTATTACTGTTGATATAAAGGATGCTCCGAGCATGCCGTGTACAACCGGCTTTTTGAAGGCGGTCTTTCCGGCAAATTCCTTGTCAACATGGAGTTTGTTATCATCGCCTGTCAGCTCCACAAACTTTGTAATATCTTCTGCTGTTATTGTATGGCGTACTTCCGCAGTATCTCCGACTTTTATGTTATCGAATTTTTTCAATTTATCCCCCTAATATAACATTCGTTATATTTGATTACACAGATTAGATTCAAAAGATGTATCTGTGTAATCTGCCTTTTAATCTGTGTAATCAGATTTTCAGCTTTTTAGCCGGGTTACCTGCTACAATTGTGTTCGGCGGTAAATCGTGTGTTACCACCGCTCCCGGATAGATTATGCAGTTTTCTCCGACTGTGACTCCGGGCAGTATTATTGCAGACGAACCTATATAAGTACCTTTATGAATATTGACCGCTTGTTTTTTTACTTCACCGTAATATTTCTGCAAAGGCGGTGAAGGTTTAAAATGTGCAAAAATAAGCACATTGCTTTCTATTATACAATTTTCATCTATGGTAATCAATTCCGGATATACATTGTCAATAAGAGCATGATAGCCGATATATGTTTTGGAAAGGTTTTTTATACGGACACCCCTTATTTTGTGAATTAATACGCATAATGACGGCCAGAAAGAAACAAAATATGCCAGATGGCCCAGCAGTATTTTTATAAATGTTTTTGAATTTAATAATGAACTTCTCTGCGATTCGGTACTCATAGCGGTTTTTATGATTTATGTATACGTGTATTCCACCAATCCGCAATTTTATACGGCGGTGCAAGATATGCATCTTTGTCGTTTGAGATTTCGCGAAGAAATCCGTCATATGCCTTGAGAAACTCCGGCTGTACCGATAAACCAGGTTCGGGATGCGTCAATACACAGACCAAACCGTTTACTTTTTTTATGTATTGGTATTTGTCCAGCTGCATCTGCAATATTTTTTTGTGATTTTTACCCACCAGAGAACTGCATACCCAGTCCTGCGGTATGGTTGTAGGCAGGATAACGACATTTTCAATATTAAAAGGAAAGACAGTACAGCTTCCGCTGTTGTTGCTGCCTGTATTTTCAATGGTGTCGCATGTATCCCAATAACTGCAGTCATAGCTGATATACCTGCTTAGACCCTTATACATTTTATAAGTATGAAGAAATGCCGGAGAACGGAACCCTTTTACATTATATTTGTCGAAAAACCATGAAGAATTATTAAGCCTCCTGTCCATCTCCGCCTGATCTAAAAAGGCAAACTTTGAATCATGATTATCGCTGTGAAAACCTATCTCATGTCCGTTTTTCCGGAGTTTTTCCATTATTCTTGTATCGAATTCGTAGGTATTGCTTACAAACAGCCATGCAGATTTAATTCCATATTTATTTTCTATGTCTGCAATAGCACGGTAATTATTGTTTCTGAACAGCCAGTCCGTATCAACATCGTGTGTCAAGGCCACTGCAAATTTTTTCCCGTCCGGCCAGAACGGGGTAGTTTCGATATTATTTCCGGTAACGGATTCCAGGCACCGGAGTATTATAAACCGTATTGTATCTCCCGATTTTTCAATAGGCCATTTGGGGAACGGGTATTTCGATCTGAAAATATTTTTTTTCAGGATTTTTGTTACCCATGGCGTGGTCATAATATTACGCAGACAGGTTTTTACTTTTTCGGGAATAAGATTTGTGGATATGGGTGATTTAGCCAGGATGCTTTTACTTTTCATTGTCTGCAGATAATTCTCATTATTTAAGAATTTCAGGGTTTCCTCAGGGTCAAAATTGAATATTAAACAATTCTGTTTTTGTATGATGACCGGGTATTTCTGGGAACCTGCTTCGAAACTTGCGATTATTTGTCCGTCGGTTTTATTTTTGAATAGTCCCGGAAGAATGACATTAAAGCGGTTTTCCGCCCAATCCGGCAAATAATCCTGTTTTACTTCAAAAGTCCCGAAAACAGGGTCGGGAAGCTGTATCCTGTTATCACGGTTGATAATTATTTTACAGACATTGCCGATATTTTTATATCCGAAGAAATCCTGAAAAATCATTTTATTTTTTAAATACTATATAATTTTCTAATGAGAGTATATCAACCGCACCCTGTAAAAACGACTGTATTGCGTCTTCAGGAGTGCAGATTATCGGAGATTCATGCATGTTGAAACTTGTGTTGATAAAAGAAGGAATATTTGTAATATTATAAAATTCCTGCAGGATATTGTAATAATCTTTGTTTTTATCTTTATCGATAATCTGCGGTCTGGCGGTCCCGTCCACATGTACGGCGGCCGCACAGTTTTTCTGCATAAAATCTGAACAGAAAAATGTTATTGTCATATATTCCGCAGGTTCCTCACAGCCGGATTTGATTATGTACGAACCGCCTGCTTTTTCTTTAAGAGTAACCGGAGCAAACGGCATAAATTCCGTTCTTTTCAGGCGTTTATTCAGCCAGTCATTTATGGTTTTATCCGAAGGATGAACCAGTATACTCCTGTTACCCAGTGCCCTTGGCCCGTATTCCATCCTTCCGGAATATCTGCCCACTATCTTTTTTTCTGCAATGAAAGCAGCAATCTGTTTGGGCATGTTATCTGCCTTTTCCCATTTGATTTTATCCGAATATTTAGTGAAAGCTTTCAATATTTCGTCTTCCGGATAACCGGGTCCAAGATAAGCCGTCTCGAATGCTTTTACTTTGTTTTTATATTCCGTCAGTTTATGGTAAATGTAAAGAGCTGCTCCTCCGGCAGTTCCGCCGTCTCCCATATGAGGATAAACAAAAATCTTTTTTACGCCGGGCAACTCCCCTATTTTCTGGTTTACCTTTACATTGGCGAATGTTCCGCCTGCGACCGCGACTGCGCCTATCCCTGTACTGTCAACCGCATATTCGGCAAAATCAGCCATTATTTCTTCAAGCCATTGCTGAAATGCCCAGGAGACATTTTCCCTGCTGAAACTGCTTAATGCCTGTGCCAGTTTATCAGAATGCCATACGCTTCTTTTTTGTGACAGGATACGGTTTATTTTTGAGAAAGATTGAGTTATCGTGTTTGTAAAAAGAATAAGAAGATAGGAAAATATCTCTTTTAAGGATACGTCGGTTCCGATTGAACGGAAATATTTAAGGTCTATCGGAAAGTTGCATTTTTTACTGTCAAAAGAAATTATTTTCCTGACAAACTCATAGGCACTGCTGTTTTCTCCGTATGCAGCCAGTCCGGTAATTTTACCCTCGTGCTGAAGCGGTTTAAACCCGAGGTATGATGTTACGGCGGTATAAAATAAACCGGGAGAGTTTAAGCTGAATATTTTTTTTAACCGTTTCAGTTTGTTATTTTTGCCTAGATAGATTGTCGCGGAGATTCCGTCGCCGAATCCGTCGGTTGTAAGAATTGTTGCCTCTTCATAACCTGACGAGTAAAAGGTGCCCGCAGCATGTGTCAGGTGATGGTCAACATAGTAAAAAGGTTTTTTGTTTAACCTGAGTCTTTTAAGGTGTGATTTTACTTTTCTCACATAGAGAAACTTCATCAAACACTTTCCCAGTCTAAGTATAAAACCGGCAGGCAGGGATTTCCGCATCCCCATTTCTATAAAGAATTCCTTTATGGTTAATAAAAAAAAACGAACCGGATGGACTCCTGCCAGTGCTACGGCATCTATTTCCGGGGGCTGTATCTTGCTTAATTCCGGAAAGGTCGTCAGGCAGAAATCTATATTCTGGTCCAGTTTGTTTTTGGAAAGGCGTTCTTCGTTTACGGCAAAGATAAGTTTACCGTCCCGCACTATTGCTATGCCGTTATCATGTACGAAATCGCCTATACCGAGAATTGTTCTAAAACTCATTTTTTATTTTCCTCTGACATATCAAACAGCATCCCAAAAAGGAACAATTGTCCGCCGAAAATCAGAAGCAGTGCGGACAGGATTGCAGTAGCGCCCGTAGGCATTACTCCGCTCAGTTTGCCTATGATAATGACTATCCCCACAAAAAGACCCAAAAGCATTAAAATTAATCCGGCAATGTACATAAATATTAAAGGATGGAAGTCGCCTATCAGGTATCTTTTGTAAAGGCGGTAAAAAAAGTTCTTCAGAAGCATAGGCGAAACCCAGACAGCATAGGAAAACCCTTTTATCTGCGACTGTCTGGCGCCTTCAAGATATATGGTTCTGCGCGGAATGTCCATAACCCTGAATTTATATATGTTCATCCGGACGAGAAAGTCCATGGGATAACCGTATTTCTTCCATGCTCTGTCCCAGTCGATTGCACGGAGAGCTTTTTTATTTATCGCAGTATAACCGTCAACAACATCGAATATTTTATAATAACCCGATGCAATTTTTGTCAGAATCGAAATTATTGTATTTCCAAGAACCCGGTTCCACGGCATATCTGATAATTTCTGTCCGCCTTCCATAAACCTGTTGCCTTTTGCATAATCGGCTTTCCCGTCAATTACCGGATCTATTAAATCTGTCATCTGGTCAAGCGGCATCTGATTATCCCCTCCGCAGACAACAACAACATCAAAATTTTCCTCTATTGCTTTCTTATAACCTGTTATTATTGCTGCGCCCGGACCCCGGGACTTCGGATGCGTAAACAGAGCAACCCTTTTGTCGGGATGGTCACTGACATATTTACCAGTATCATCCCTGGAACCGTCATCGATTACGTATATCCTGTCTACAAATTCAGGGACACTTCTTAATGTCTGCAGTATAAGTTTTTCCTCGTTCCTTGCCGGTATTACCAGCGCGATTGATTTTTCTCTGTACATTTAATTCTCCTATCACTTTTTAATATTTATTGTATTCTTACTTTTTGTATAACTCAAACCGCATTTTTTGCATCTTGAAACTGCTTTATTAAATGAAATTTTATTTCCGCATCTGCACAGCCAGCCGATATGTCTGGCAGGGTTTCCGACAACCAGAGCATAATCGGGCACATTTTTGGTAACAACCGAGCCGGCTCCTATAAATGAATGACGGCCGACGGTGTTCCCGCATACTATAGTGGCATTTGCCCCGATTGTTGCCCCTTTTCCCACATTTGTTTTTGAATACTCGCTTGTTTTTTTGGGATACAGCGACCGGGGATTTTTTACATTAGTGAAAACGCATGAAGGTCCCAGAAATGCACCGTCTTCGATGGTTACGCCGAGATAAACCGAGACATTGTTCTGAATTTTCACATTATCGCCTATAGTTACATTTTTGTCTATGTAGACATTCTGGCCGATATTACAGTTTTTTCCTATTTTTGCGCCTTTGGCAATATGGCAGAAATACCACACTGATGTGCCCTCGCCTATCCTGACACCTTCCCCTACATAACTTGATTTGTGAACAAAGAATTTTTTCACCCCACCACCTACCTTTCTAATAGACCGCGAGGTCGTCATAGATTGATTGTTTTCCCCTGTTTTATTGATTTTTCTACACCTTCAAGAACATTTACGACAGGCAATGATTTTTCGCCCGACGTAAAAGGTTGTTTTTTATTTTTTATACAGTCAACAAAATGTTTCGCTTCTATTTCCAGAGGTTCCTTAAAATCGATTTTTGGCACATAAACATCGCCCGCCCTATGGATAAGCTGAAACTGGTCGAAAGAATTGAAATCTTCGAATTTATCAACGCCTTTATCGTAAACCTGGACCTTCCTGTCAGTAGAAACATCGTCATATATAGCCATTTTTTTTGAACCTATTACAGCCATCTGCCTTACCTTGCTGGGATTAAGCCACGAAACATGTATAAATGCAGCGGGAAGGTTATCAAATTTTATGTTTGCGGTTACTACATCCTCGATTCCCTTCTGAAGAAAGGAAATCCCGAATCCGCTTACGAATTTTACTTTCTGGGAAATCCAGTAAAGTATTATAGAAACGTCATGAGGTGCGAGGTTCCACCATGCGTTGACGTCTTTTCTTACGATGCCGAGGTTTAAACGCTGTGAACATACATAATAGATGTCGCCCAGTTCCCCGGAATCAATAATCTCCTTTACTTTTATTACTGCCGCATTATAAAGAAACGTAAAGCCGACCATTAAGATTAGTTTCTTGTTCTTTGCAAGTTTTACCAGTTCTTCCGCCTCTTTTACCGAAGTGGTAAAAGGTTTTTCCACCAAGACATTTTTTCCGTTTTCAAGCGATTTTTTTACAAGTTCGTAATGTGACGAAGCAGGGGTTGAGATTACCACACCGGCAATGTTTTTGTCCGACAGGATTTTATTGAAGTTTTTTTCACATTTTATATCCGGGTAATTTTCCTTTAATTTGTTCAGCAGGTTATCGTCAGAATCACAGACCGTATTCAGCACTCCCAGTTTATAGAAGTTTCTTACAAGATTCTTGCCCCAGTATCCGCACCCGATAATAGCAATATTTTTCACCCCGCCCTTCCTCCTTATAAAGAAATATTATTTCTAATATAAATATAATAATTTCATTGATAAGCTTTTTGCCATAGAAAAAACGAAATTAAACAGGTCAATTTTCTCGTATTGTCCCGCTTGCCTTCATTATGTTCCTTTTGAATCCGTTTTATATAATTGAAATCAAAAAAATCATTGTTTTTCTTCTCTGCCTGTGAAATAATATCTGATATAAAATTTTTCAGTTCCTTTTTCAGCCAGAATCCCGTCGGCATGGCAAGCCCTTTTTTCGGCATCTTTGCTATTTTTTCCGGCAGATACTTTTTTAATGCCTTACGCAGGATATACTTTGTCGTAAATCCGCGCAGTTTCATATCCGCAGGGATTTTTTCCGATAATTTTACCATCTCCCTGTCCAGAAACGGAACCCTGCATTCCTGTGAGTTCATCATTGTCGTTATATCCGTTACCTGCAATGCACAGTCCGGAAGAAAAACCTTTAAATCGAGATGCAGTAACCGGTTCAGTAAAGTTTCGCTTGCAACGTTTTTAAGATGCTGGTCAAAGACATCAAACGGATTATAATTGTACTCTGATTTCAAAAGATTTTTTCTTTCTTTATCCGAAAAAATTTCCTTATATCTTAAATGGGCTTTTTCCGGTGTCATATCTGCGCCCGAAACAAAGGATTTGGCTTTAAAATCAAAACTTAACCTGTCGTATGAAGTCGGCAGTTTATTAACCGCCGAAGTTATAAGCTGTTTTAACGGCTTAGGTATCTTTTTATACATCGCCGCAATTTTCGCAGCAGTCAGTGTAGGATATCCGCCGAAAAGTTCGTCACCGCCAGCACCCGAAAGAACCACGGTAATGTCTTTTTTGGACTGTTTTGACAGATAATAAAATGCTGCCTGCGTCCAGTCGCCGTGCGGTTCGGCAAGGTGGTCTATAATATCTGGTAAAAAATCCTCCAGTTGGTTCGGCTTTAAGATACAGTCATAATGCTCTGTATTATATTTTTCAGCAACAAGTTTTGCCTCGTCGATTTCATTATAGGTTCTGCCGTTTTCGTATCCTATGGTATATGTTTTTGTTTTCTGTCCGAGTTTTCCCATCATTGCGACAATGGATGTGGAATCCATACCGCTTGAAAGGAATACGCCCAGCGGGACTTCGCTCTGAAGATGTCTTTTTACCGAATCCAGCAGAGTTTTTTCTATTTCGGCAATATATTCTTTTTCGCTTATTTTTATATTTCTAAAAGAAGAATCCCAGTATTGCCTTATTTCCGGTTCTCCTTTTTTCAGAACCATATAATGTCCGGGACTAAGCCGTTTTATGGATTTGTAAATTGTCCACGGGGATGATATGTAATAAAATGAAAAATAGTTTATTAGCGCCTGAGTGTCTATCTCCCCTGAAACAGGGTTTGTTTTATCCGAGAGTATTGTTTTTATCTCAGAAGCAAAATAAAAAGAGCCATTGGATACGGAATAAAAGAGCGGTTTAATCCCCAGATGGTCCCTTGCTGCGAAAAGTTCTTCTTTTTTTTTGTCCCATATCGCAAACGCAAACATCCCGTTCAGTTTTTCAAGGCATTTATATCCGAATTCTTCGTATAGATGCAGTATAACCTCGGTATCGCTTTTTGTTTTAAATCTGTGTCCTTTTTTTAGCAGGTCTTCCCTGAGTTCCAGGTAATTGTAGATTTCTCCGTTATATACAATTGCCATATCCCCGGTTTCATTTAATATCGGCTGGTGTCCGCCTTTTATGTCTATAATCTTAAGCCGTTTAATTCCGAGACCTGCGTACCTGTCCAGAAATATACCTTCTTCGTCCGGTCCCCTGTGGGTCATTAACTCAAGAGGATTTTTTATTTCGCTTTCGCTTATCCGGTTTTTTGCAGCAAAATTTATTTTTCCGAATATTCCGCACATAAATTAAAATTCAAACAGATAGAAACGCAGATTCAGACAGATGAAAGAGCGGATTCAAACGAATAGAGATTTAAAATCTGTTTTCATCTGTGCTTTTTATCTGTATGCATCCGTATAAACCTATTTTAATATGCTTTTTAAATTCTGAATTATATAGTTCTGTTCTTTTTCTGTCATTTCCGGATAAAGCGGGAGTATCAGCGTGTTTTTATGGCAGAGTTCAGTAACCGGTAATTTTGTTCCCCTGAAATTTTTTCTGTAATACGGTTCCATATGTACCGCTGATATTTTTCTGACGGCAATCCCCTTTTTTTCCAGATTTCCCATTATGGCATCCCTTGTTTTCTGGGAGTTTTGTTTTATTCTTAACATATATGACTGGTATATATGCTTAGTGCCGGCAGGGACATAAGGTGTTACAAGATGTTTTATATTTTCAAACGCCTTATTGTACCTTTCTGCAAGTTTGACTCTTTTGGTTATCAGATTTTTTAGTTTTTTCATCTGTTCTATGCCTATGGCTGCCTGGATATCCGTCATTCTGTAATTGAATCCCGGTATGTTGTATTCGCCCGAACCGGAAACGCCGTGCGACCTGTAAGATTTTGCTTTTTCGTACAGGTTTTTATTATCTGTTGTAATCATTCCGCCCTCGCCTGTTGTAATTATTTTCCTCGGATGAAAACTGAAACAGGTCAGCCCGCTTATCGAACCTATTTTCTTTCCGTTGTATTCAGCTCCGAGTGCACAGGCGGCATCCTCTATTATGCGGAG
Organism: Elusimicrobiota bacterium; assembly: GCA_016928195.1. Taxonomy (GTDB): domain Bacteria; phylum Elusimicrobiota; class UBA8919; order UBA8919; family UBA8919; genus JAFGLF01. The sequence goes on along the minus strand of JAFGLF010000044.1, from coordinate 64,615 downwards.
ATTGTATTTTTTTGCTGTTTTTAAGATATGTTTCATCTCCGCAGGCAGACCTATCTGATGTACCGGCATAATGGCTTTTAAATTTCGAATTCCGAATTTCGAATTTCGAATTTTATGATTAATGCATTCTTCAACCTTTTTTGGATCCAGATTGTAGGTTTTAGGGTCAATATCCACAAATACCGGAACAGCACCGAGATGAATAATGTTGTTGACTGTTGCTATAAAAGTGAATGAAGGTAGTATTACCTCGTCATTCGGTTTTATGCCTGCCAGAAGCAGTGCTATATGAAGTGCAGAGGTACCGGAACTGGTTGCTACTGCATACTTTGATTTAACAAAGCGCGAGACCGCCTGTTCGAACTGTTCAACCATAGGTCCCTGGTTCACCCATTTAGACCGGACAACCCGTGCAGCAGCTTCCGACTCCTTATTTGAAAGATATGGTACCGTTATAGGAATCTTTTTCATAATAACTTCCTTCCGCTGAGACCGCAGAGAACTACTGTACCGCAGAGGTCGCAGAATTTTCGCTGAGGCCACAGAAAAAAACAAAGGTTTCAGTGTAATCTGCGTCCCGCCTTGGCGGGATTCAGCGTAATCTGCGGTATTATTTTCTTTTTCGTAAAAGTTTTGCAGGGTTGCCTGCAACTATGGAATAAGGCGGTACGTCTTTTGTTACTACACTTCCCGCACCTACAACGCTGTCCCTGCCTATCCTTATTCCCGGCAGTATGATTGCCCCTGTCCCTATGTCGCATCCGTCTTCAAGTACTGTCTCTTCATAAATCTGTTCCCGTGTGATAATGGGACGGGATATATCCCTGTCAACTACATGCTGAAGCGTTATGATTTTTACAAAGGGCCCTATGCCGACATAGTTTCCGATTCTGATTCCGCCCCCGCTGTGAAGGAACACACCCTGTCCTATCCATGTATTACTGCCTATCTTCATTGAGTTTTTGTAGTAGCCCTTTAAGAATGCGTTGTGCCCTATGTATACATTACTGCCTATTTCGATGTTTTCAGGGTGAAAAACCATTACGCCTCTTTCAAAAATAACGTTTTTTCCGATTTTCCTGAAAGATTTCCTGCTGAATTTTCCTGTACCATGACTTTTATAGGTTCTCATTTCGTTGTCCTCTGCTTCAGCCCTGCTACAGAAAGAATAAACGGCAGACATTGAACAGCACGGCCGAGCCATTTTGGATTATTTTTTATTATAAACATTAACAGTTCCAGAATTTTACCGGGCCGTGTATAGAATTTTCTTGATGCCAGCGAACATAATTCGTCCACACGTTCTTTGGAAAGAGAACAGACATTGTTATGCCCGTATTTTTCTTCTATTTCAGAACCTTCCAAAACCGTCAATGCAAAAAATCCTGAGATATGAGGGTCTGTAGCAATAGTATAATCAATACTTTGTTTTATTGTTTCCTCTGTGTCGCCCGGAAGCCCGAAAATCATCTCAAGCTGTATAAGTATTCCCATCTCTTTGCATATCCTTATGGTTTCCGCTGCTGCTTCCGGCTGTTGAGGAGACCTGTTGATGTTTTTAAGGATTTGGGGTACTGCCGACTGCAGTCCCAGTATCATATGGTCACAACCTGCTTTTTTCATTATTTCTATTGCTTCCTGCTTGCGTCCCTTAAAACTGAAAGGATTGATTGCACAGCACCAGTGAAAACCGTAGTTTTTCTTTATAAGCAGGTTGCAAAAGTCAAACAGCCAGTTCATATTTAACCCGAAGTTTTCATCGAGGAAGTAGATATATTTCAGTTTGTGTTTTTCAAGTATTTCTTCCAGTTCTTTTGCTATGTTTTCCGGACTCCTTGACCTTACCTTTCTTTTCCAGAATACATGCGACGTACAGAATGAGCAGTTGTTGGGGCATCCGCGGGATGTTATTAAGCTTGTAAACGGGGTGCGCATCGTGAATTTATGGAAATCGTAATATTCGTCGAATTTCATTTTCTCCCTGTCCGGAAAGGGCAGTACATCCAGATTCGGTATAAGTTCCCTTGGTTCATTGTTGATAATCTTGCCGTCCTTGCGAAAAGAGATACCTTTTATTTCGCTTAACTGTTTCTTTCCTTTAAGATAATCAACGATTTCGCAGGCGGTAAATTCCCCCTCGCCGTTGCAGATAATGTCGCATCCCGCATCAAAGAATGCCTTGTTGTTCAGTGTTCCGGGCCCGCCGACAACAATAGGAATATTTAAAGTGTTTTTTATAAATTTAACATACTCGCAGACGGTATTTTTTAAGGTAGAATCTGAATAGAAACCCACAAAATCATATTTCTCGTTTTTTAGTTTGTCTATTAAACTTGTTCCTGAAAATCCGTCCACTGACTGGTCCAGTACGTCAGCTTCAACGCCGTATTTTTCCAAAGAGGCAGCCACATACAGTAACCCGAGCGGCTGGTACCTCTGGAGGCCGTATTCCGCTTCCTCCACGTTCCAGTAAAACTTATGTTGCTGTTTCAGTAAAACCAACAATGTTTTCATAGTATAATAAGTTTTCCTTTTATGATAAAAATCCTATCTTTTTTCTTTTTGGTACCGGCGGTGTTATTAATGCTTTTATGGCATCAAAAACTATTTTAAATTGCTGGTCGTATTTCTTTTCCATTTCTTCTATTTTCTTTTGTAAATCCTTATGTGTAGAAAGCAATGCCCTTAATTTCGTAAATGTTCTCATTATTTGAATGTTAACATGAATTGCTCTTTCGCTGTTCAGGACACTTGATAACATAGCGACACCCTGTTCCGTGAATACATATGGGCGTCTTCTTAACCCCATTTTAACGAATAAATTGGAGATCACAAATTGTGACCTCCAATTTTTTAACTCTAATTTATTTAACCGAAACATAAAATCAATAGGAAAACGTTTCGCATTTCGCTGCACTGCTTGATTTAATACCCTTGTTTCTACTCCGTATAATTCCGCCAAATCATGGTCAATCATAACCTTTTGTCGTCTGATGAAATAAATTTTACTTTCTATCCGTTTAGCCAGCACCAAATCCTTCACACTACCCCCGAAATTATTTTTTGTCCGGGAACTTTTCGTCAGCCGGCGTACCGCCCACACCCCAGTTTTCTTTATCAACTTCGTTGATTACTACATGTACTCTGTCCTGCGGGCACCCGATTGATTCAACCACAGCGGATGTCACATTTTTAATCAGTTTTTTCTTTGCTGCCTTTTCCCTGCCCTTCCACAGGTCAATTTTCACAAATGGCATATTAATTCCCCTTATCCGCCGAAAAAATTAGAAGCGTCCCCATTTTCCTAGGCTATACCTATTTTTTTAAAATATTTATTATATTTCTCTGCAATACTTCTTGTGTCTCCTCAAATCCTTTTAAAAGATTAGTTACTTCGCTTAATAGGAAGTATTCTTTGGGATTATTGAATACTTTAATATTTTTCAATGTAATAATAAGATCATAGTTAGGTTCATTATCTAGTATTACCCGTAAGTATGGTGCACCTTGATGCATAAAATGATTTCTTTTACTATCCATAAATGGATACCAATCTTTACTAATCCCATTTTGGAAGATTAAATTTTTTATAAAATCTTTTGCTGATTGTCCTTTTCCTATATGTTCAAATATAGTATCAGTAAATTTTTCCATTAATTCACAAGCAGAATTCATTTCAAAAAACAGAGATTCTATGTCAAGTAATATTTTCCACTTTGTAATGTCATCAAAATTACGAGTTTTAACTACACTATATAGGTCTTTACGATTTTTATTTATTCTTTGATTAATAATTGATAAAAAGCTGAGTTTTGTACTCAGCGATATTGCTATATTACCTGCTTTTTCTTTAAAGACAGGATCACGTTCTTTGATTTTTCCTTCTCTTTCTGCATCATTAAAAGCTCCCCAAATAGGTTTAACCCAAGGGTTTTCTGCAAAATATGGAATATTCAAAATCTTTTTAGGAAAACTCATTTTTTATTACAATTACTTTAAGTCAATGTTTTTCTTTTTTAGCAGTTTTGAAAACCATTCTAAAATTATTCTTTTCATCCCAACTTGCCAGGGCAAATTTAAAAATTAGAAACGTCCCCTTTTTAGTATCTCTGTGTACCATATTTATGGTAAAATTATACCATAATAGCTACTGAAAACCAATATTATCTTAAAATTGGTTCATCTTTTCATTTCGACATCCGGAACAAATCGGAAACCAGCCAAAGGTACGCTGTGGCGGAAACCGTCCCCATTTACCACATTTACCATTTATTTTACCAATCATTTTCTGGAGGATTTCTGAAAAGATTAATTGCTTCTCTGTTTCTTTCTTCCATTTTCTCCAAATCATTATCCGTAACTTTTGCGATCAATTCCTCTATTTTTTCAATGGGATATATATCTCTCATTGATTTTTTATCAATTCTCTTATAATTTCCCGCAGTAGATATCACTGTGCCAATAAAGCCTCGGATAAAATCAAGTAGTCCTGATTTTTCTTTTATAAGGTTTTCTATATATATATTAACATTTTTTTCATCTCCCCATTGTTTCCATCTAAAAAGTAAAAAAATAAAATTTTCTTCTTTAGAAAGAGAGCCATTTAATGCTAAATTATTTATACGTTTAAGCAAGATAGTTCTAACAGCACTTATTTCTTCGTCAGTCAGCAGTGCATCGTCAATCTGTCTCGTTTTCTTTTTATTGTCACTTTCAATTAATGATACAAACATTGAGGGGTAATAAATACTTTTTGTGTTTTCAATAAGATTTTTTAGAATGTTGGCACGGTTATGTTTAGGAATAATTTTTAGAAGCGATTGATATGCAATTCGGTTTGTTTGCATACCTACTTCATCGAAATCAAACATAGCCATTTTTTTATCGTCAATTTGTTTCTCTAAATCCCATAGACTTGAAATTACTACTTCTGATTGTTCCACCGTCAATTCTTCAATATGATCTAGCATTTTTGAAAGCATTGGGCGTAATCGATTTTCTTTATTAAACCGTATTATATTATCTGAAAAATTCTTTTTCTTGCTTAGAGTTTTAATTAAATTAGCGACTTCGCTTTCCGAAATAGCGCCTGCCGGAATTCCTAACTGAAAATAAAACCCAAACCTTTCATCAGCACAAATTCTACGTTTAATACGCCATGTGGATTCCAGATCGCTTCCATAGCGACTCACAAAATCCAGCTGAGGGAAAAGCATTTTGCAGATTCTGTTTATTGGTTCTTTTATTTCCTTTTGAATTTCTTGAAGTAGTTCATTATAACGTGTTTTCTTTGCTGCTTCATCATCAACTGAGTTAAGACCTGCATATAAATTTGATGTACCAGTAAAAAGAGATCTGTTTGAACTGATAGCAGAATAAAAACGAGGTGAAAAAACTCGTATTGCTTCAATGGCAATAAAATCAACTATATTAATATCATCCTTGTCCACGATTGACCAGTTAAGGCGCAATGAACTGATATATCGCTTAATATCCCTTATTGTTTTGAATAAATTACCAAAACCAGCGTAGAGGATTTCGTGCCAACGTTTTTCATCTTCTCCAATGAGATTAAATTCTCCATATACACCGTTTATGGTTTCGTCCAAATCGTTAAAAAGTATCTTTCGCAAGTCTTGAGTATCTGGCTCCGGTAAGTTAAAAGAAACCTGAATTATCTTTTTTAAATATTCGTTCCCCTCAAAACCATCTTTTTCTATAGTTAATCTCTCTTCAACCCTAGTTCTGTCGTATGCCAAAAGAAAAACAGTATTAGGAAAATTAGCTGTTAATTTTACAAGTTTAAAAATTAGTTTTGTTTCATCAATATCTAATCTATCTATGTCGTCAATAACTACAACAACTTTTTTCTTTAAACCTACTAAGTTTTTATTTAGTTCATCACGAATATCCATTAAAGATCTATTTAAAAACTTTTGCAGAGGATTGAAGGTAATAATATGTAAGTTTATACCTTGGAATCCATAATCAGATAATTTTTTAGCATATCCCGAAAATTTATTTTTCAAATTCTTCTGTTTTGCAACTGGCTCAATGTTTGAAAAAGTAGAGAAGAAGTCTTTAAGTAATGATGATTGGTCTGTAAAATTCCACGGATTAAAAACAAAATAAAATATTTTATTACCAAGCGATTCCAAAACCATATTAATGAAAGATGTTTTTCCTGCGCCCCATTTACCTTCTATACCTATCACAAAACTTTCAGAACCTCTAAAGGAGGAAATCAAATCAGCCACTTTTAGTGCAAGAGGTGCGCGTTTTAACCTATCATTTTCTTTTGATTGAATTGGATAATCTGGTAAAATCATATATCACTTCCCGAAGGTGTATCTCAGGAAGCTTTTTGTGGCTGAGTAGAGCGACTTTGCCTGCCTGAAATTTAACCTTGAAAAATAGGACATTATTATCTTCGGCTTAAGGTAAAATTCCCTTAACAGCTGTTTCTGCATTTTTATCAGATATTCCTTTGTCAGGCCTGTAGGTATGAACACAGGTTCCAGATTGGCATCCAGTTTTCTCCAGTCCTCGTTGAATGCCCCGTACTGTTTTGCCGTCTGGAAAATCTTTGAACCCGGATACGGAGTAAAAAATGTTATCTTGATATCGTCCAAATCAAGCTCGCTGATTAATTTCTGTGTCGCATTGACTGTTTCTTCGGTTTCTTGCGGGTTACCTATCATAAAATAGCCGAGTGTTTTTATTTTTGCCTTTTTTGTCATGTGCACTGCCTTTTTTATCTGGTCAAGATTGATTCTTTTGTCCAGCAGGTCCAGTATCTGCTGTGAACCGCTTTCAATCCCGTATGCTATCTGCCAGCATCCTGCTTCTTTGACCATTTTCAGTGTATCCGGGTTTACCATATCCACCCTTGCAAGGCAGGACCATGATATTTTGATTTTCTGTTGTTTGAGCATTTGGCATACTTTTGTTATTTTTGACCTGAATAATATGAAATTATCATCCATTATTCGTATGTCCTTAAAGCCGTATTTATTCTGAAGGTGCTTAATCATATTGATTATATATTCTGCGCTGTAACCGCGTATTGTTTCTCCGAACCCGCTTCTGTCGCAGAATGTGCATTTACCTGTGCATCCGCGCGTGGTTATTATCGAGGTTGACGGCAGTTTTTTACAGCTTGCTACGGCAGGGCGGTAGTTTTTCATACCGGGTAAAAGGTCCCATGCAGGCAAGGGCAGTTCGTCCAGATTTTTTATAAACTCCCTTTTGTCAGTGGTAACCAGTGTACCGTTTTTTCTGAATATTATCCCTTTTACCTTATCAGGCGGTTGTTTCTGGTTGAGTGTTTTGAGCAGTTCTATTATTGTCAACTCGCCCTCGCCTATTACTCCGATATCAAAGGACGGGAATTTGTTCATTGTTTCTTCCGGCAAAGCTGTTATATGCGGTCCGCCTATCATAACGGTAATTTTACTGTCTGCAGATTTGAGCATCTGCGCGAGTTTCCCGGCATTGTGAATGGATATGGTCACTGCAGTTATACCTACATATTTCGGAGATTTTGCCAGAACTGCTTTGACTGTTTCTTCATAAGACAGTCCTATTGCAGGTATATCCATAATTTCGGTAGCGAAATTTTCCCTGAGGCATACAGCAGCCAGGTTGCACAAGCCGTGCGGCGGCTCCAAGCTGCCTGCTTCCGCAAGTTTACCGTATCTTTCTTCCAGTGTTAACGGCGGATTAATAAAAATTATATCAGTCATATTTTCCTTACTCACTCACTCACTGCTCACTTACTCACTGCCCTTTCCTTAACCCTATAAGGTTTAAAACAAACCTGGAGTTTTTCAGTACCTGAAATATCCACATAGGCCGATGCGTTAGGGCGTATATAAACAGTTCAAATATTTTTGATAATCTCAGGTAAAATTTTTCGTTTGCCTTTTTTACAAGCTGTTTAACTTCATCGTTCGGGATTTCGGTAAAGTCCCTGTTGGGATATCTTAAAAACAGTTCCGAACCTTCCAGATGCTGGTATTCAAAAAACAATGCGTAGTGCGGATTGGTCTTAAAAGCAAAATCAAGGTTTTCATTGACCGTAGCGCGTGTATCTTCCGGAAGCCCGAATATCATTTCCGTAACAATAAACATACCGTGTTTTTTGGACAGACGGATAATATCCTTTGCTCCTTCCAGGTCTTCAGGGTTTCTGTTGACATTTTTCAGAATTTTTGGGTTTGCGGACTGGATGCCGAGCTTGGTTGTAACGCATCCTGCCTTTTTCATCAGTTTGAATATATCCTCACGGTACCCTTTGAAACTCCATGGATGCAGAATAACGCACCACTTCAGGTCATATTTACGTTTGATGAGTTCATTGCAGAAATCGTAAATCCAGTCCTTTTTAAGCCCGAAGATGTCGTCAAGAAAATCTATAAGTTTGATATTATATTCTTTTACGAGAAAATCAATCTCCTTCATTACGCGTTCTACTGACATCTGCCGTACCTTTCTTGTCCATATAACATGGGAGGTGCAGTATGCACAGCGGAAGGGACATCCCCGTGAGGTCATCATTGTTGCATAAGGTTTACGCATGTTTATAAAAAAGAAATCGTGATATCCGGAGATATCTATTTTTTTGTAATCCGGAAAAGGCAGGGTGTCGATGTTCTCGATTAATTCGCGTTTGGGGTTGACTGCCATTTTTCCGTCACGAAGGAACCCTATGCCTTTTATACTACCTATATCCAGTTTGCCCTGCAGGTTTTCTATAATTTCTTTGGCTGTTATTTCACCCTCTCCGAAAACAACATAGTCCGCCCCGCCTTTAAGGTATTCTTCCGGATGCAGTGTTCCGGGCCCGCCTATCATGACCGGCAGGTTTGTTGATTTTTTTATCAGTCCGGTGTAATGTATAACAGTATCTTTCAGGGATGTATCGGTATACATGCCTACGACATCATATTTTTTTTCTTTTATTATTCTGATTAATTCATCATCGTTATAATATGTATGCCTTAGATCTATTATGTCGGTATTACAGCCGATCTGCTCCAGCGAAGCACTGACATAAAGCAGTCCTAAAGGAGGCATTCGTTTCATGGAATAAGCAAACTTACTTACTCCCAGAACGAACCCTTTTCTCTGAACAGGCGTCATCAATAAACACTTCATACTGACTTCCTCGATTCCAGCGATGTTAACGGCTGATTACAACGATATGTCTTTTCCTTATCGCTGGTATCTTCCTTTTATCTCCGTAATCAGCTCTAAGCGTAGAGCATTTCTTCGAACGGGATGTCCGGCAGTTTGTTTTTTTCTTTTTTTTGTGCAATATGTTCTGCCGCCAGCGCCCCCATTTCCATAGCTACATCCATATCAACGTATTTAAACATTCCCTGCCTGCCGGTTGTTATAAGGTTTTCTATGGTCTTAATGTATTTCAGTATTTTCCCGATATTCTTTTCATAATTCAGATTATAAATAGGGTATCCGTTCCTGACTTTTAAAATACCGGATGCTATTACATCCTTTTTCTCTATAAATTTTTCCTGACGCAGTTCTTCGGCTACCCTGTCCACGAGTACATTTTTATCTGCATTCCATATGTCATCACCGTAATTACAGGTTATTTCGGCCATTAATCCGGTCCTGCCGTTTTCCACTGCTTCTACCGCTCCGCAGTTTTTGATGTCGGATAGGCGGTTAAAGATTTTGTTCGTAAAATATATCCATTCCGCATCAAAATCGAAAACTTTAGGTTTGTCGATTACGAGACATACAACCGCAATCGACCTGTAGCGGATATCTTTTACCGCAGAAAGTATTTCACTGTCAGGTTCCGGAGATATTGTTCTTACCAGGTCATTTATCGGAATTGTAGATATATAATTATCGGCTTTTAATTCTTTCTGACCCTCAGACGTGTCTATTATTGCCGAAGTAATCCTGTTTTTTTCTATGTTCAATTTAACCAATTTTGAGTTGGGATAAAATGTCCTGCTGTTTGCGTCTATACTTTGAAACATCCGTTCGGGAATAACACCTGCGCCGTGTTTAGGATAAAAAAATTCTATAACAAGCGGAGAATATTTATGTTCTTTGCCGGTCAACTTTCTTGCTCCTTTCAGAAATGACTTTTTAAGCACTTCAGTAAGGCTGTTATGGGGAATCCTGTGCCGGGCGAACAAATGCGACAGCTGGGACGGCGGAACCCCCCAGACCTTTTGCGTATACGGTCCGAAATAGATACTGTATAATGTATGACCGAATTTACTGATGATCCAGTCCTCCGCAGATTCTATTTTCGGCGTAACAAATATATTTTTAATATTGACAAGTAAATATCCGCAGACAGCAGATAACGCAAGCAAAGGGTTTAGTTTGAATATGACATCCGTGGCTTCAAGCGGATACCTGTAATATTTGCCTTTGAATTTAATTCTTACTTCTTTTCCCCGTGTCATTAACTCGTCGCCGCCGAGTTTTTTAATTTCCGACAGTATCTCCGGAATGTTGGAGTGATATGCGTGCGGGCCGTGGTCAAACTTTCTGCCGTCGATATCTACTGTCGCTGCGATTCCGCCGACATAGGGTTTTTCTTCTACGATAACCGGTTCGATTCCGTTCTTATTTAATTTTAGTGCGGCGTTTAAGCCGGTTATGCCGGCGCCGAAAACCGCTGTTTTCATATTTCCTCTCCGGAAAGCTTTACCTTTTTATACCATTCAATGGTGCGTGCCAGTCCTTCGTCAAAATCTACTTTAGGACGGAATCCGAGAAGTTTTTCCGCCTTTTTTATATCAGGTACACGCAGAACAATATCCTCGTTGGGATGAGGAATAAATTTTATCTTTGAGCTGGAACCGGTCAGGTTGATAATTTTTTCTACAAGCCCCAGAATAGTAATGGTCCCCCTTGGGTTCCCGATGTTAAATACCTCTCCTATTACATTGTTATTTTCAAGAATCATTATAACTGCGTCCGCCATGTCGTCTATATAACACCATGCCCTTATCTGGTTTCCGTCGCCTGTGACGGATATTTCCTTGTTTTTCATTGCAAGAGGAGCAAATATCTTTATTGCACCTTCACCCACCTGGCCGGGACCGTAAATATTAAAAGGCCTTACTGATACCAGCGGAAGATTGTACTGCTTCTGATAGGCAAAACACAGATGTTCTGCTGCGAGTTTGCTTACGGAATATGTCCAGCGCGACATTTTTACTTCTCCCTGTGTAGTAGGTTCGTTTTCCTTTGCCCTGAATATGAAAGGTCCGTAAACCTCGCTTGTTGAAAAGTTTAAAAACTTTTCAAGTTTTAAGTCCTTTACCGATTCCAGAACATTATACGTGCCTATCATGTTTACTTCCATTGTTTTTTTTGGATGCCGGAAGTAGTCAGAGACCCCTGCCATTGCTGCCAGGTGGATTACAATGTCAGGTTTATGTTTGTGTATGGTTTCGCTAAAGGATGATTTGTCCAGTATGTCGCCGGTGACGGCTGTTATGTTTTTATTTGACAGAAGATTGGTGTATTTCAAGGCATTTCTGCGTTCATTGTCAAATATTATTAACTTATTATCCTTGACAAGCCTTTCGCATAAGGCGCTGCCGATAAAACCATATCCTCCCGTTAGAAAAATTTTTTTACCTTTTATTTTCATAAGCTCTCCTTTACTTGGTTCTTTTTAGTATCAGTATTGTGGCACAGGGCATTTTCCAGTCAAGCGGCCACGAAACTTTTTTATCGAATGAAAACATCAGGAAACTGGGTGACAGCTCAAAACGTTTTATTTCTTTATATTTTCCGGAAGAAAAAATTTTGTCAATAAATGCTTCGGTGTCCGGACCCGGAGGCAGATTGTGCAGATATTCGAATTCGGAAGTAACTATATATTCCGGTTTTTCCTTGTCCAGCTTGGCCGGAGTATAGTCAAGGTCGGTGATTTTATAACCGGGCTTGTTATATTCCGGATTCTCCTGATACCTGCTCAGAGCATAATATTTCATATTTATAACAGGAGGAGAATAATAGTAAGGTTTTCTGATTACGCCTATTTTGCTTCCCTGAGGAATATTATCTTTTATCCATAATGAGGCGGTATCCTGCGGTGACGGCTTTGTCATCATGTTTGTATATGATAAAGTATATATTGAGGTTATCAGTATCGATAAAACTATTATTGTATTGACGGCATATTTTCCGATACGGTCTTTAAAATAAAAAATAAATCTTGCGGCAAGTATTATTAAAAACGGCAGGTATTCGTTTTGATACCTTGCAATCTTATATCCGGACTGTGCCTGAATATAGTAGTACAAAAGTATCCATGCCAGAAGAAGCAGGTCTGCTTTTTCTCTTTTAATAACTGCGAATATTACACCCCCGACCGCCAGTACCAGAATAAACGGTCCTATGCTGTAATAAAGGATGTTTGTTATAGGATAAAGCCAGTTTATTTTAAAGCAGCTGCCTGTGCCTTTTGTCGCAGCATCGAAGAATACGGACATATTATATTTAAATGTCGGAATATCCAGGACGGAGTAAGGCACCCCTATTATGAAAAAGATAACAGTCATTAATAAAAACAGAAATATTTTTTTATCCAGCAGTTTTTTTGAAATATCCTTTAAGGATATTCCGGGTTTGTAACAGTTCAGCAGATGTGCCAGCAGTACTATGGAACCGAACGGAATGGCTGTATATTTTGAGCCGATTGCCAGTCCCAGGGAAATACCCGAGAGTATGTACCATTTCTGTGTGCCTGTGTAGATAATGGATAAACAGAAAAACATGGTCAGGGTAAGCCAGAATGTTACTGCCACGCCGGGTTCCATATAATGGGAACAGACCACATTTAAAGGAACGATACTGAATAGAGCGCCTGCCAGTAATCCCGTTTTTTCGGAATAGAATTTTTTTCCTATAAGGTAGACAAGGTAGACGGTAAGTACTCCCATAATTGCCGCCAGTATTCTGCCTGTCAGGTATATCTTTGCGTATTCTTCCGGATGATAAAGATAAAACTGTTTGGACTGGGTCAGAGTTAGCAGTCCCGGCAGAGATGCTGCTTTTGCAAAAAAACCGACCAGAAAATAGAAAAATGTAGGATTCCCCATAGGGACAGGCGGAGTAAAGTCAAGTTTACCCGGGTTAACCGTCTGGAGCGTGTGGATAGTATTGTATTCGTCAGGATAGTATGAATAAAAATGTTCTTTATCGGGAAGTCCCCATTTTATTCCATACAGCCTTAAGAACAAACCTATGAGTAAAATAATCAGTATTAAATATCTTTTCATTTTTTTGATACCGTTGAAAAAGTCCTCAACGGTCTTGATTCCAGCGATAAACAAATGATACCAACGATACGGAAAGGTCGTATCGCCGTAATCGGAATTTTATCGACACTATCAGATTATCACTGTAATCGGTGACTTTATCACCGTAATCAGAGATTGTTGTCTGCAGACAACAATCTCATATTTTTTTTGCTATTGCTATTAAATTCATTCCGACCGGTATTCTGAAATTTTTTTCGAATTTTGTCAAAAGCGGAACGAATTTATCGAATAAAATCGGCTGAACAATCGGAAAAGTTTTTCTTTTTAGTATTTTACCGTTGATAAACCATCCGAATATACCGAGAAAATTACTGAAGAATATATCTTCAACCTTGAAGCCGATTTTTTCAAGTTTTTGTTTTAAGGATTTTTTGTTGTATCTTCTGTAATGTTTTGCATTTTCGTCAAGTGAACCGAAAAGCCAGCTTAAAGCAGGAACAAACAGCAGTAAATGGCCTCCGGCTGTAAGTAAATTATACATGTGACTCAGTGCTTTTTCCTCGTCCTTTACATGTTCAAGAACATTGACTGAAGCTATTGTATCTATGTTTTTGTTAGAAAGGGATAATATTTTGTCGTCTGTAATATCGAAATTGTATAGTTCCAGTTCCGGATGATCTATCTGCAAATGTTTAAGAAAGAAGGAAGAGGAATCTATCCCTATCATATGTTTGCAGGAGTTGAAAAAGTACTTGGTCAGATTTCCTGTTCCGCATCCCACTTCCAGGATACGATTGCCTATATAGGGACGGAATATTTCATAAATCCACTTATTGTAATTATGGGTCAGGGCAAATGCTCTCAATGCTTCGTAGGCAAAAAAATCTATATTATCTTTTGTTTGTTCTTGCATAAACAAGTATGGTCGGATTTACCATCCTCAGTTCAGGAGGAAAGAAACCGCCGATTGCCGTAATTCCGAATAACTCAGGACGTTTCTCGAATTTTTTAATCTGAATATACAGGCCGCTCTGCATAATTTCCTCTAAGAAAGGCAGTACTTCCGGATGCGCATATTTGCTTTTTAATTTAAGAATCGGATAATACTCGAAATCCGCCAGAATAACATAATCCGGATTTTCTCTTTTAAGGTTTTTAAGGAGCCATCCTATCTGTGAAATTTTATATTTTTTTATTCCTTTATAAAAAGGTTCGGTTTCCTTATACCAGTACTGCATCATCACTATCGAGGGGTTCCAGAAATAAACATCCGGTACCGCTATTTTTTTGCCTTCCGGAATATTCTGTTCGATCCATTCCGATGCCTCGTCCCTTATGTCCTTTTCTGTCATCATTTTTATATACGCAGCAGAATAGAAGAATGTATACAGGCAGATAAGTGAAAAGACCGTAACTGCAAGTATCTTTATATATTTTTTTGTATACCGGAACGCATAAACAGCAAACCTTGCGGACAGGATACATAAAAAAGGAATATAAGGGAACTGCCAGTGCACTATCTGCCACGGCGAAGCAAAAGATATGAATACCCAGAATATAATTATCCATGCAAGGATAAGAATATCGGTTTTTTCCCTCTTGATAAAAGCAAAGATAACTCCGGCAAGCGAAAGGACTGCAAGAGGAATGCCGAGATTGTATTTCGGCGCAACGGTTAAATAATAAAGCAGCTGAGGCTGGGGTCCAAGGCCGTCCAGTAAGTTTGTTTTAGGGTCAGGTGTTATATTGATGGTTACGGAGTCGCGCATTGCAAGGATAAAAGCTTTCGGGTCTATAACACTGAAAGGGTTTCCTATTGCATACCCGACAGGCGTCAGGAGTAAATAGAAAAGAAGTCTTTTATCCGATAATTTTTTTCCGCCCAAAATATGTGCCAGAACCGGTATTATGACTATCGGTACTATACTGTGCTTTGTCGAACCTGCGATTCCTACCAGGATTCCCGTAATTAAGTATGGTTTTTTACTGTCTCCCCCCTCTTTTAAAATGTAAAGGCTCATTAAGAAGATAAGGCATACTTCGAATACAAGCAGAGGGTCTGTACTTATGTAATGAGTCCATATGGAATGTATAGGAGAGATTGCAAGCAGAAGAGCCGAAAGGAGAGCGATTTTATAATCACCATAGAGATTTTTTGCCAGAAAGAAAAGCAGAATTACAAGCAATGCTCCGAAGAATACCGACATGCTTCGGCCTGTAACATACAGTTTTACCAGTTCGTTGGGATTTGCCTTATAATAATCGAATGAAGAGGAGAGTTTTACCAGTCCGAATATTGAAGCGGTTTTTATCCATGCAGCAAGCATATAAGGATGAAATGTTCCCTTGGTAGTAGCCATTAAGCTTTTCATTCTGAAATCGAGTTTTGAAGGGTCCATTTCGCCTATTGCCTTAATAACTTCCGATTCATCCGGTGCATAAGCTGCAGCATGGAAGTATTTTGATGTCATTAGTCCCCAGCGGATTCCGGTGATACTCAGGACCAGACCGAGTGTTACTATAAGTATTAATAATATCAGAGATTTTTTTTGCATGTTACTTTTTATAATGTTTTGAGATATAATCCTTTATAGTTTCGGCAATACCGTCCCGTAATGATGTGGGCGGTTCCCAGTTCAGTTTTTTCTTCATCTTGTCGGCTCTTAATATTTTTTTCATTGCTCCGTCGGGTTTATCGGTTAAGTATATGAACTTTCCCTTCCAGCCGGTTATTTCTTTTATCAGTTCTGCCATGTCCTTAACGGATATTCCGGCTTTAATGCCGATATTTACGAGTTCGTTATGTTCGAATTTGTCCCAGTTAATTAAAACCTTGGTGATACAGTCGGCGGTGTCCTTTACATACAGCCATTCGCGTACGGGTTTTCCTGTCCCCCAGATTTCCACACTGGGAAGGTTTTTCATTTTTGCATCCACTATTTTTGCTATCAGCGCTCCGAGAGCATGCGAACGTATCGGTTCAAAGTGGTCGTCCGGTCCGTACATATTGGGTAAGATTAAATGCAGGGCTTTAAAATCATGTTTTTTACCGTAGGCAAAACAGGAGCCCCAGAGCATTTTTCTGGGGAGTCCGTATGTAAGTACGGATTCATGCATAGGACCGTCCCACCATAAGGATTCCTCGTATTCGTTTAGTGCGCCCGGATATGTACAGTTAGGCATAACATCCAGGAAATGCCTGATTCCCGCACTGACGGATGCCTTGACTATATTCATTCCGATAATGGTATTATCTTCGAAGACCTCTACCGGATAAAGTTCGTTATATGCAATACCTCCTACGTGTGCTGCGCAGTGAATTACTATATCCGGATTTATTTTTTTAAGATAACTTGTGGTTTTTTCAAGGTCGCGGATATCCACTCCTGTTTTTCTGCTGCATGGGAAAACTTCATATTCATGTTCTTCTTTTTTTAATACACTGACAACATTCTTTCCCAGAAACCCAAATCCGCCGGTAACAACAATTTTTTTAAATTTCATGATTTTTTCACCCGTTAAATTTTTTCTGCTATAACAATAATAAAAGTTCCGAAGTAATTCAGGAACGTATCTTCCAGAACAAGATTTACTTTATGAAATAATTTAGAAGGAATCGGCACTATTTTCTTTGCTTTTTTAACGGTAAAACCGTTTTCTGCCAGAAGCTTAAGTATATTTTCAAGTTTTATAAACCTGCGGTTGCCGTCATCAAAATACATGCGTTTAATACCCAGTGCCCTCACCATGTTTCTTATTATGTCGTATATGCGCATATCGTCGTTTGCCGATGATATTAAAAGCATTCCCCCTTTTTTCAAAACCCGCAAAGCTTCTTTTATGAAAAGATCCGGATGGTCGAGATAGTATATGACTTCGGATGCTATGACCGTATCGAACGTGTCATCCGGAAACTTCAGTTTTTCTGCATCACAGCAAACGACACTGCAGTTATGTTTTTTCCTGGCGGTTTCACACATTTTTTCGGATATATCCGAAAGCGTTACATTTGAAAAATCCTTCAGAAACGATGTAATGTTTCCCGTTCCTGCTCCGACTTCGAGTATTTTTCCCTTTGCAGACAGAAGAAGCTCCGAACTTCTTCTGTAAATCATATACGGGTTTAAAATTTCGCTGTATACAGATGCTATCCCGTCAAACCGTTTCCTGAACTCATCATTTGTGAGTTTCGTCATGGTATTTTAGGACTCTTTATTTTTTTTCTGAGTTTAAGTCTCCAGTAAATAATGGATTTTATGATTTTAAACCCGTGAAGCAGAGCCCTCACTTTGGACCTTCCGGAATATCTTTTTCTTTCTGTTGACGGTATTTCGCCGAGTTTGTATTTTCCGACACATGCCTTTAACAATACTTCAACGCAGAATTCGAATCCATGCGAACCCGCACCTAACTTATAAAAGATATCCTTCCGGATGGCTGTAAAAAGGAACAAACTGTCGCTTGTCCTTACATGAAACAGTACATTGACCAGCAGGGTGATTAACCAGTTCCCGAATGACCTTACAAGAGTATCATCCTCGCTGTGCGATTCTATTGTATATCTGCTTGCAAAAACACAGTCATACCCCTCGTTTAGTTTTTTAAGAAGTTTGGAAATATCCTTAGGATTTTGTGAACCGTCCGCATCCATAAGGACCACCACATCTCCTGCAGAGGCATTTACCCCCTGTATAAAGGCACCGCCGTAGCCATGACCTTCCTGCATAATAACCTTATGTCCCATGTTGCGGACTATATCTGCCGTGCCGTCTTTTGAATGTCCGTCTACAACTATAATTTCGTCAATTATATCTTTGGGAATTTCCGATAATAATTTTCCTATACAGCCTGCCTCTTCCAAAGTAGGTATTATTACTGAGACTTTCATTTTTTAACTCCCGGATTTATTATTTTTATAAAATTCGGATATACAGCCGCATACGTACTTAATATCATCATCCGTAAGTTTACTGGATGATGGAATCCATAGTCCGCGCGAGGAATAATCTTCCGTTACCGGATAATGTTCATTCAGGTTATAGGCTTTCTGCGAATGAATGGGCGGATAGTCCCGTCTTGTTCCGATGCCCTTTTCTTTGAGAAATACCTGAAGCTTGTCAGGGTCTGGCACATAAATATCTATAAACCAGAGAAGGGTTTCATCCAGGTTGGTCGGTATCAGTTCCACCTCCGGTATCTGTGAAAGGAGTTTAATATAAAGCCGGCAGATCTCTTTTTTACGTTTAATGCGTGAGGGCAGTTTTTTCATCTGTTCTATACCGATTACCGCCTGTAAATCGGTGAATTTTGAATTATATCCTATGAAATCATGTAAATCTATTCCGCCCCGTGTTCTTCCGAAGTCCTTTATACGTTTTAAGGTTTCTGCGGTTTTATCGTTATCGGTTATAAGTGCTCCGCCCTGACCGGTTGTTATTACCTTGGGAACGCTGAAGGAAAATGAGCCGATATCGCCTATTCTCCCAAGATGCGTTTTACCGTAACAGGAACCGAGTGATTGTGCTGCGTCCTCCAGAAAGAAAAGATTATTTTTTCCGCAAAAATTCTTAACTGCATTTATATCACCGCATCTGCCGTTGTATGAAACATAAATAAGCGCCCTGGTTTTCGGGGTAAGTTTTTCTTCTGCTTTTTCAAGGTCAAGACAGAGAGTTTTCTTTTCTATGTCTGCAAAAACAGGTTTAGCTCCTATCATCTTGGCGCAGTTGGCGGATGCTATCATTGTAAGATCCGGTACAATGACCTCGTCGCCGGGCTGCAGTCCTGCTGTCAGAAGGGCCAGCGTCAGGCTTATGGTGCCGTTGTTAACGATAATGCAGTGTTTTGCACCGGTGAATCCGGCTATCATACCTGCGAACTCTTCGGTTTTTTTAAATTCCGTAAGCCATGCATCGCCTTTCAGATACTCAGCCATTGCTGTCCGTTCTTTTTCGTCAAACCATGGTTCCATCTGTGGTATTTTTTTCATAGGTTATCCTATTAAACGCGAATATACGCTAATAAAAATTAGCGATAATTAGCGTTGCCCCGCCTTGGTGGGGCAGGGAGTAGCGACCATTTGCGTTCCTAACTTTATTACTCAAGGGTTTTTTTATCCTTTTCCAGTCCGGGATAAGGACCGTTTTTTACTTCCATAACCTCGGTATTATCTTCCAGTATGTCATAAGCGTGACCGCCTTCAAAGATAATCATAAAATCGTTGCCGTGAAGGTCAAAATTCTTGATAAGTTTTCCGTCTCTGTTATACATATAAACCCGTATACTTCCTTTTTTGATAAACACGAATTCCTGTGTTATATCCGATGTTCTCGGACAGAGCTTATGTGCATGTGCTTTAAGGTGCCTGCCTTTGTTATAATTCCATGATGCTACCTGAAGATAGTCGCTGTCCTGCGTATAAAATGTCAATCCTTCGGGTATGGGTTCCTCGCTGAAAACAATCGCATACTTTATTCCGTTTTCTTTTATTTCCGTACGCATAAAATAATCCTCACTTCGTTCGACAACGCGAATCAACATTCGCGACCATCAGCGTTAGATTTGCGACTATTCGCGTTATATCTTCTTATCAATGTAAACTTTATGCCACAATTCCAGCATAAGCAATGCCCACATACGGTAACCGTGATTTCTTTTTCCGGAGACATGCTCGTTAAAAAGCCGTTCCAATGATTCTTTTTTGAAATATCCGCGGTTTACCGCTTTTTCCGACATAACGGTTTCCTTAAAATAGTTTTTCCAGTCGGTTTTAAACCATTTACCGATAGGAATACCGAATCCCATTTTCCCCCTGTATAAAATTTCTTTCGGTATAAAGTCCTTAAAGGTTTTTTTAAGAATATACTTTGTAGTAAGGCCGTGTATTTTCCATGATGACGGCAGTGATGCAGAAAGTTCCAGCATCTTATAATCCAGAAACGGGCTTCTTGCTTCAAGCGAATTTGCCATTGATGCTATATCCATTTTTACCAGAAGGCATTCAGGAAGATATGTTTTTATATCCGTGTAGAATGTTTTGTCCATTATATTTTCTGCTTTTGCGTTTTTAAACATATTTTCCAAATAGGCATATCCTTTATTATACAAATTTTCCTTCATATTGTCACTATATAATTCCTGTTTCTGTTCATTTGTAAAAAAGCAGTGCCAGTTGATATTTCTCCTTTCCGGAGCTTCTGAAAGAGCGATAAGTAAACGGTGGATGTAGCGGAAAATATTTCTTCCTTTGGTGGTATGTGCATAAGGGATAAGCGAGGCAAGTTTTTTTGTAATGGTTTTACCCAGTATTTGGAACGGGAATGACATGTAGATAGAACCTTTCATTGCCTTGTAGCGCAGGTATCCGCCGAAATTTTCATCTCCGCCGTCGCCAAGCAGGGCAACGGTTACATGTTTTCTCGTCTCATTCGAAACAAAATACGACGGCAGCGCCGACGAGTCGGCGTAGGGCTGGCCGTAATACCATGCAAGTTTCGGAAGAATATCGGTCTGCTTGGGTCTGACGATAAATTCGCGGTGTTCCGTATTAAAATGTTTTGAGGCTATTCTTGCGTATTTCAGTTCCGAAAAATCGGACTCATCAAAACCTATGGAAAATGTTTTGATTTTCTGTGATGATAATGTACTCATAAGACCTACGATTATACTTGAATCCAGTCCTCCTGACAGAAAGGCACCCAGCGGAACATCTGAAATCATCCTTAATTTGGTGGATTCCGTCAGTAATTCTTTTATTTTACCGCATGTTTCATTAAAGGATAGATTGGTTTTTTTTGTATAGTCCAAATCCCAGTATGCTCTGGTATCAATATTTCCGTTTTTATCGCATGTAAGTGTATGGGCAGGCGGAAGAGATTTTATGTTTGAGAAAATCGTTTTTGGTGACGGTATATACTGATATGTCAGAAAAAGGTCAAGTGCTTCCATATCCAGTGCAGGAGTATGGTTAAGGTATTCAAGTATCGATTTAATCTCGGAAGCAAAAACCAGCGAACCGTTTACGATAGTGTAATAAAACGGTTTTTTCCCCACCCTGTCTTTTGCCGCAAAAAATTTTTTATTTTTGCTGTCCCAGAGCGCAAAAGAAAACATTCCGCGCAGGTAATCCACGCATTTTTCTCCGTAATTTTCATATAGATGAACTATAACCTCTGTGTCGCTTTTAGTATAGAATTTATGTGTTTTTTCCAGCTCTTTACGCAGTTCCAGGAAATTATATATTTCGCCGTTCAAAACGACCCAGACGGTCTTGTCCTCGTTATATATGGGCTGATTGCCTGTCTGCAGGTCTATGATTGCAAGACGCTGTATTCCCAATCCGATATTGTTTTCCAGAAAAGTTCCCTGGGAATCAGGGCCGCGATGTTTTATAACACTGCACATTTTCCGGAGTGCTGCCTGTTCTACCGGTCTTGAATTGCTGAAATTATAAATACCTATTATTCCGCACATTGTTATTAAAGTCTCCTGACATGATTAACAGGATTATAAAGACCTGTCAACACCTTGCTGTATTCTGTCAATCAGGATTGACAGAATTTTAAGTTAAAATTATCTTTTATAATTAATTGTAAACTTTGCTTACCAGAGTTTACAACAAGCTGTCTAATGTTTTGCCTTAATCCTGTTAATCCCGTCGAATACGTTGCCTTATCCTGCCTGCCCTCCTGGGAGCTTCATTTTCTGAAAACAAATTCGTTGTTCCCGTATCCTCTGCCGCATGTTATTATTTTATCAAGAGTAAAACCTTTTTTTTCGAAGAACTGGATAATCTTTTCCGGTTTTGCCGTTTCAAACGGATACCCGCCGACCCAGTCAACCACATCCCGCCACGGCGACATTCCCCTGCTGTCGTTTTTATAGTTGCGCCATGAATGAAAAGGTCTGGCGTGTAAGAAATCCCTGATGATGGCAGGTCCCCATATGCGGATGAAAGCAGGAATTAATATGAAAATCCTGAATATTCCGGGCAGAAAATTATAAATCTGCTTGACGGTTTTCCATCGCCTGCTCGTTTTACCCTGGTCGTTATAGATGGCTATGAATAATTTGCCTCCTGTTTTTACCATCGGGACAATGTTCTCAAATGCCTGCCACATACTGCCGGTGTGATGAAGAACACCCCATGAATAAACAACATCAAACTGTCCCAGCGAATTCAGGTACTCCTTGTCCAGAACGGAACCCCGTTCCACCGTCCAGTTTACCCCCACACCAACAGAACAACCGTTGGTGTGGGGGTTTAGATCATTACCGAAATATTTGTTTTTTAGTTCCTGTGCACATGCGACACTTTGTATGTCATAATCGAATGAATGTATTCTTTTTGCTTTTAATCTTACGGCAGCCAGGGAAAACAGTCCGCTTCCGCATCCGATATCGATAAAGTTTTTTCCTTCAAGACCGGTTGTGTCCAGCATTTTGCAAAGCGATTTTTCCGCACGCTGTATACGGGTATCGTCCAGATGTTTTAAAAACTGCTGCCAGTTTTTACCGAAAGAAAACCTTAAATCTTTTTTCATAGTATACGCAGATTACGCGGAATCCGCCGGCTGGCGGACGCAGATTACGCAAAAATTTTTTTCTTTTTCTGCGACCTCTGCGAAACTTCTGCGACCTCTGCGAAATTTCATTATTTTCTTTTAAGAATAAATTTTTTTGTGCTAAACCACAATCTTCCCAATTTTCCCTGAACCAGAAGTCCCAGCCCGAAAGTGAGTTTCGGCATAAAGCCGACCCATGCGGTAGCGCGCGGATTCTTTCTGAAATAACTGCTCTTTTCCATGAAACGGATGAACCAGCGCGGGAAGGGAGCTATTACTCTGCTGGGGTTTTTACTGCTTAAACTTATGAAACCGGATAACAGTACAAATAATTTGTATAGAAAAATCAGTTCCTGGTTTTTTCCGTCAAACCGTATATGCCAGTGACTGAATCCTTTCATTGATATGCCGTCTATATCATCCGTCGAAATCAGCTTGTCTTTTAATAACCTCTCAGTTAATTCGGTTCTGGGATGATGCTGGAGAGAATACATATTGATTCTGAAAGGTCTTGGTAATGAAAGCATAAAATGAAAGGTTTTTCTTATATCCTCTTCCGTTTCCAGCGGATTGTCGAAAATCAGGTCATAAAACGGAAATACTTTATATTTTTTGAATATTCCCGCGATTTTTCTTAACTCTGTTTCCGATGTCTGCCGTCCGTATAATTGTGCTCTTATTTTTTCAGAGCCGCTTTGCATTCCCATTGTAATCGTTCTTAATCCGGCTTCTTTGAGCATACTGATTGTATTTTCGTTGGCGAATGCAGGATGTATGTCGCAGTGGAAAGGCAGATTAATTTCTTTTTTATACCGCTCGCAGAATTCTTTCAGCCATTCTTTTTTTGAACCGAAAACTTCGTCATTGCTTGAAATGACCTCCAGTTTTTTAAGTTTATTTTTTGCCAGTTTTAGTTCCTCTATTACATTGTCCACACTGCGGTATCTTATAAAAGAACCTTTTTTTTCGAATATTTTCTTAAGAATACTGTTACTGCAGAAAGCACAATGGAAAGGGCATCCTCTGGATGTCATAAAATTATAATGAGTTAAATTTTCATTATAATACGGGTCACCTTCGGACAGAGTATTATTTTCTATGGAATATGCATCATTGTCTTCAAAGTAAGGCATCGGCAGAGTATTCAGGTCTTCCAGCAGTGTCTGGGGTTCGTTTTTTATTATTGTACCGTTTCTTTTGGTCCAGAGCCCTTCTATTGTTGTGATATCCCCGCGTTTTGATATCCTGTCCGCGAGTTCAGCTATCAGCTTTTCGCCTTCTCCCACACAAATCATGTCTGCGAACTGAATTGATTCTTCCGGACAGATTGTAGGGTGTGCCCCTCCCCAGATTACCGGTGCATTCACGGTCTGTTTCAATTTTACGGTTATATCCTTTGCGACCGGGAAAAAAGTGGAACGTGTGCTGATACCTATAATATCCGGATTGATTTTTTTTATTAAATCCGCCAGTAAATCCTTTTCATGTTCCGTAGGCAGTTCCATGGCATTGGTTTTATCTTTTTTGAAAAAGATATTTGATACCTTATGACCGCGGCTTTTTAGTATATCATGCAGTGTTCTGATCCCGAATCCCCCGTAATGGTATAAGGATATCAGAACCATGTTGATTTTATTATTATTAGACATATTATTTATTCAGCATTTTGAGTGCCCGTCCGAAGCCCCTGTAAAATCCTTTAATGAAAACCGGAATACCGTATTTAAAAAGTTTCATGAATAGTTCCAATGCATAGCCGAGCTTACCGTTTTTAATAAGTATAAACATTGAAAAGGTTAAACCGTTAATCGTATTTTCCTTGAAGCGTGTGCTCAGGAAAATCTCTTTTTCTTCCGGTGTTCTGGCGGTACCGGATAATATACTTTCCAGTTCCTTAAGTATTTTAGGTATATAGATTTCGGATTTATATTCCCTAGAAGCCCTTTCATATGCTTTTTGCGCCATTTCTTCCCGTTTTTTCCCGTCCGAAAGATAAAAATTTACCTTTTCCAGCAGTTCTTCTTTGGTATTGAAAGCGTCAATTTCAGTGCCTATATCAAAAACTTCTTTTAAACTCGGAGCAGATTCGGAAAGACAGAATGATTTTGTCAGGGCTATTTCAATGGGTCTGCCTTTGTTCTGTCTTGTTTTTTTCAGCGACGGATTTTTTTTATCCAGGTTGATCCAGTCCATACCGTGTACTTTGGTAAAGTTAAGGTTTATTCTGCTTCTGGAGAATATTTTCGGGAATTCGTTCCACTCCACAAACCCGTTGCTCGAACCGCGTCCGAATGTTTCCACGTTTATATTATTATCTAGAAGGAAATTTATAAATTCCATCCTGTCGTTTTTAGTACAGTCCCCGAGAAAACTGACATCTATATCTTTTTCTGTTTTAACCGGATAAAGAGTCTTCTCGCTGTATGATGTAAAATACAGAATAGCCGGGATTCCCAGTTTTTTATATGCCGGAATGCTGAAAAAATCCGTAGTGATAACCGCATCCGCAGTCTGACAGTAATATCTGCTGTAATAATCGAAATAATTTTCATCGTCGCCCATAAAGAAAACAATTCTGGAAAGTTTTCTTAACGACCTGTAAAAATCTACGGATAAATCGTAAATACTGGCATAAGGAGAAGAAATTACCAGTTCTATGCCGTTGTCCTGTATAAATTTTTTTATATATTTTTCGGTATTTATTATTCCGTTCCGGCAAAAGTATTCCGTAAAATTGATACGAACAGCTTTTTTGAAAAATTTTCCCATAAAGTCATAATGGTAGTTTAAAACCTGATTATGACTGTCGGAAAACAGAAATAAAACGTTAGTATTCATAATTGCTAAAACTTATTATTGAAAAATCAGTTTTTGAACGATATAGAGATATTTGGGCGAATAAACCGTATAAAAATTGGCTTTGTCCGAACGAACGAAGTGAGTGAGTTTGTCAATTTTAGGTTTATGAGCCGTTAAAAATATCTCGTCTAGTGAAAAAACTCGATTTTTCAATAAATCTAAACTGTTACACTGAATTATATTTTATCTGCCCTGTCTCAATATATCGGTGTATTTATCGTCGGCCCGTACGGGCAGTTGTGTTTTCTGGTTAAATTTTCTCAGTGAATAGCCGATATTTCCGAAATAAGAAGGTTTCTTTAAAAATATTTTTTTGTAAAAAAGATAAAATAATCTGCTTATTCCGAAATACCTTATGATTTCAAGATGTTTTAGCAGAAATTTCCTTATTGTCTTCGGAAAAAGCATGTATATAAGAGCATATTTATATCTTTTTGCTTTTTTATGTTTCAGTGTGTTGATTACTCCGTGTTTTTTTATATAAGCTGTTATAAGTTCAAAAAATATGTAATCCTTCCAGTATGCTATTTCTTCTTTTTCATAATCGGTAAAGTTAAGATAATGTCTTATATCGTTTGCGTCTATGTTATAAACACCCGTAATATAGTTTTCTTCATCTTCAAGCGACCGGCCTATATTCCCCGTTCTTCTTGCATATTCGTAGGCAGGCGTACCCGGAACCGCCTGAAACCAGTTGGTGGATATCTCATACGGCATATTTATATTATCCGGTATAACCGTAGATAAATTTTTTATGGTTTCCTCTATGGTTTGTTCCGTTTCACCCGGCATCCCTATTACCAGTCCGATAATTGTGAGTATGTTGTATTTGTATAGTAATTTTAATGCATTAAGATTGTCCTCTACGGCGGTATATTTTTCCATAACATCCAGCATTTTTTGCGAGCAGGATTCCACTCCGAAGTTTACATGAACACAGCCGGATTCTTTCCATGTTTTTACCATTTCCTCATCTATTGTTTTTGCCCTTACCGCACCTGCAGCCCAGTTTATTTTCTTTTCTTTGAGGAAATTTACGATTTGATATGCTGCTTTTTTGCCTGAACCGAAGTTTTCTTCCGCAAACTGTATTAATCCTATATCGTATTTTTTAAGCAATACGTCTATGTAATTTATAACCTTATCCGGATCCAGTACTTTATAACCTCTGAAAAATCTGTGGCAGAAGGTACATTTTCCTACACAGCCCTTGCTGGATACAACATTTGCAATTCTTTTATTAAGGTTGTGGCTGTAAAACAACCTGAAAAATTCGTTTATTTCGTATTTATTGATTCTGTTTTGGTAGTGCGGACCGTTAATCTCCTGCATATATTGTTTTATATTTGTAAATTTTGATATTAAATCATAATTCATCTGCCTGATTTCCGCTGATGTATCGTCATATCCGGTAAAAAAAGGAATATTATTTGATAAATATGCAAGCCCTTTGATGTTTTTGTAGGTTTCGTCTTTTTTTATTTCGAATCCGTCCTGCTGTAAACGTGCCAAAAGATTGCTGAAGACCGGTTCGGATTCTCCGGTAACACAGAAATCTATTTTTGTCTTCATAAGTATTATGTTGGATATTGCAGCCATTTCACCGCCGAGGACCTGTATAATGTTAGGAAAATGTATTTTTATAAAAGCTGACAGTTCCTTAAGATATGCATAGGCTGTTGTCAGAATCGCGCTGAATCCGATTATATCCGGTGAAAATTCACTGATTTTTGTTTTTATTTCTTCAAGGGAAGGCCTGCTGTAATCCAGGTCCAGAAAGGTTATATTCGGTTTTAAGGCAGGATTAACCCCTTCGATGATTCTTGATATTGCAAACGGCGGATAGTCGGTCGGATAAGGGCCGCTCGGAATATTCATTAACATGATGTTTATCATTTTAAATTGTCCTTCCTGTCCCGTACGCGGGGTAATTCTATGATTTTTTTTCCGTCTACACGTCTTAAAGTAAATAAAGAAGAATTTTTAATCCCGTGCAGATGTTTTCTGAAATTTTTCCAGTCATCCCATGAAGCGCTGATAAGTTTTCCGGTAATGCCGTCCGATTCGTTTGATGCAAGAAATATACATAAATCCGCTGCAGGCTTCGGGGAGGTTTTTCCCTCGTTTCTTATTTTAACTGCCGTTGATAAATCGCATTCTCCGGATTTTGCACCCGCCTGAATTATTTCTTCCAGCATTCTTGTATATACCGCGCCGGGTGAGATTGCATTTATGTCAATTCTGAACTTTTTTACCTCTTCCGCTATTGTTTCGGTAAACCTGACTATTGCGGCTTTCGAAGATGCATAGGCGGCGAAGTTTACCCTTGGGAACGTTGCACCGCCTCCTGAAAAGTTTATTATTTTACCCTTCTTTTTTGAGATCATAACCGGTAAAACATATTTGCAGCATAACATGGTTCCGATAATGTTGGTGTGTATATTTTTTATCCAGTCCGTATCCTTTACCTCCGTTAAAGGTCCGATGGGCTTCTGGAGACCCGCTGTATTGACCAATATGTCCACAGTACCGTACTTTGCTATAGTTGAATTAATAAGGCGGTTTACCTGTTTTGCTTTTGATATATCTGTTTTTATTCCGATTATTTTATTTTTATACGAAGATTTTAACTCAGCCAGTGTATTTTTTAATGCCGGACCGTCTGTTTCCGCAATAACGACCTGTGCCCCTTCTTTTAAAAAGGATTTAACTATGGCTTGTCCTATACCGCCTGCACCGCCTGTAATGATAGCAACCTTATTTTTTAGTTTCATAACACGTATAGAGATATGCTCCTTTTTTATTACCGTACCAGACGACCTCTCTGCACCATTCTTCCCATGATGACCATTTTGAAGTTGTACGGTCGATTTCATAGGTATAAATGCCTTTTTTAACATTTATGTCAGACCCTTTTAAGGCAGTCCTGTATATGTCCCAGATGTTATAAGACAGTTTTATTGGTAAATTTTTGCTGTTAAACGGCATTTTAAGTAAATTCCGGTTGAATGTCATAGAATCGCTTAGAAGCTGTTCGTAGTCATGTATTTTTTTCCGGTTCTTCAGATAATCGCTGATTAAACCCTCACTTTCTTTATAAAATTCGGAAAGTTTGTTTTCAGTGCATAGTTTTATCAGTATCAATTCGTCGGCAGGCCACCAGATATTAAGCCATTTTTTCGACTCACAGAATTCGGAATCACCGTTTTGGATGGCTTTTGCTTTATCGGTAAAGAAGGAATGTATTTCCGATAATATAGGTGAATTTTTACCGTTATCTATAAAGATATTTATAAGGTCACGGAAGCTTACGGAATAAGCATTATGCAGAACTATGAAAGGAATCTGCAGGAGTTTATCGAAATGCAGTAATGATGTTATCCAGCCGAAAACCCTTGTCTTAACCCAGTCGCTTTCAGGCATGGAATTAGTTCCTATTACCAGCTGCTGGGTTTCCTGTATCTCTTCGACATCTGACAGACTGCCGTGAATATTTATAAGTTTTGTTTCTACCGTCCGGATACCATACTTTTTCTGATATTTCGATTCCGTCATTTCCGAATTAACAAGCAATGACAGATTATTAAACTGGATTCTGTTATGCTGACCGTTTTCGATTACATCAGAAACCCCTTTTACGAAAGTTTCATATGTTTCTCCGGGTAATCCCAGTATAATATCCGTAAAGGTTTCGATATTTTCTTCGTTAAATTTGCTTTGAAGTTTGTGGAATGTATCTACGGATATATTCTGACGTTTAATGTTTTTAAGTGTATCGGTATTGACGGACTGGAGTGCCAGTGCAACACCCTTACTTAGTCCTGCATCGGACATTAGTTTATAAATATTGTATAGACGCATGGTGGAATTTTTTGTGTTCTGTACTGATAACGCCTTGGGGTATCCGTATTTTTTTTTACTTTCCGCAAAGTATTTCACTATTTCGATATCTCTTGACAGAATGCCGAAATTCGCATCACAGCAGAATATGAATTCTATTTTGTGCTGTCTGAACCAGTCTATTTCTTCGTAAAGTTTTTCTATACCATGTTTATAGACTTTGTTCTGGGTATCGGCTCCCCATACACAGTATGTGCAGGAAAACGGACATCCGCGGTTTGTTTCCCATAGACCCACCCAGTTTTCCTGCGGATTGGCTTCAATCAGCGGTTCGAAAATACCTGATGTATACGGCGAGGGAACCTCGTCGAGTTTTGAAATCCTTTCCGCCATGTAAGTTCTGGAAAATTTGTTTTTACGGTCTATGTAGCTGATTGAAGGTACTTTTTCCCAGTTTTTTTCTTTATAATTTTCCAAAATGGATAAAAAGGCTTTTTCTCCTTCTCCGTGACAGGCAATATCGATGAAGGGAAATTTTTCCATAAATGCTTCGATATTTTCATACGGAACCTGAGGCCCTCCGAAAACCGTGAGAATTTCTGGTTTGAGTTTTTTGATTCGTCCGGCGATTTCCAGAGAGATTCTGATATTCCAGGTATATGTGCTGAAGAAAACAATATCCGCATCAGTAAGTTTTTCCAGAGCAGTTTTAACCGGAATCCTCTTATAAATAGGAAGCAAAAACTCGAAATTATCTTTGTTTGTAAGATATTTCTGGGCATATGCCTGAAGCAGTCCTGCAGAATACGGAAAATAGTTCTGGTTTGAAAAACTATTGTTTATCTGAACAGGTGCTATTTTTATTTTTTGGTTTTTCTGCATAATTTTTATTGTTTATTGCTTTCCAGTACCGATTTTAGAAATGATTTTACTTTAGGGAATCTGTCGAGAATTTCTTCAATGAAAAATATACGGATCTGGTACCAGTCAAGTTTTCTGTATTTAAGAATAATTTTTAATTCTTCCGGTATAAGATTCCAGTTGCCGGTTTTAATGAATCTTAATATCAGCCATATTCTGTAGGTTGTATAGTTTTTCAGAAATTCATCGTCGAGGTATATCTCCGAAGGCCTGTATTTTTTCTCTTTTTTTAATTCGTCTATGTCCGAGATTAGTTTAGGAACTGCATATTTTACGTTAAACTTCTTTTCTTTATAAGCCCGTTCACGGCCTTTTTTTGCAATATTCTCTCTTTCCCGTTCGTGTTTAAGATAGTATTTTATTTTTTCCAGCAGTTCATGTTTATCGTGGAATACATCTATCTCCCTTCCGATTTCGAACAGGTTTTCTATGCCCGGGACATATTCCGATAATAGAAATCCGCCGCAGAATGCAGATTCAAAGAGGTTTATTTTAAATTGTTTTGCGCGTTTGTGGATTTCCCTGCCCCCGGTCAATCTTGTTTTTTTACTTACACCCGACAAATTTAGATTGATTTTGGTCCTTTTGTACAGCCGTATTTTTTCTTCCGTGGATATTTTCCCGTTTTTTGAACCTGCCCCGAAAGTTTCAACATTGATTCCGTTTTCTATGAGATAATCGATATATGATTGTCTTCCTGATTTATGCAGTGACTGGCCCAGAAAGGATACATCCAGGTTTTTTTCCATATTGTCCGGTTTTTTATAATGTTCGGGATTCCACCAGCCCCAGTAAGGTATTGAATTAATACCGATTTGACGCATCATAGGACCAGAGGTGAAGTTGGAATAAAATATCAGGTCCATTGCCTGTGCGTAGTATTGAACCCGCGATTCGTAATCCGTCTCGATTTCACCCGCAAGCATGACAATATAGCAAGTTTCCCTTAATTTCTCGAAAAAGTAAACATCAAAATAAAACTCAAAAGCACTCGGTAAATATATTATGCAGTTGATTTTATTTTCCTTTATAAAATTGGTTATATAATTCTGTGTTCCGCGGTGTCCGTATTTTTGGTATAACTCCGGATGGTTTAATAAAAGGGCGTTATTTTCTGCCAAGGTTTCTATGAAACCGTTAATGGTCTGTATATATCCGCCTTTTACTATATGTGCTAGGACAAGAATTTTAGTATTACTCATTTTCGTTACCTCGGTAAATTTTAACGCCAGACAAAAATTTCGGTAAAAACCTGAATCATATGTGCAAGGCCGTGTTTGAAGGGTCTCAATTTGGACTTACCCACTATTCTTGCCGGTTCGTCCCCTGGTATATCCGTAATCTTCAGTTTTCTTTTTGCAGCCCTTATTGTTAGTAAAGGTTCCCATCCCATAGGAAGGTTCAGGAGTTTTTCCGGAAATATATAACCGGAATCCCCTCCTAAATCAAGATCGACAAGAAGCTCTTTTTTGTAGGCACGGTATATACTCATAATATCGGTATAGTGCCCGCCGTGAAACAGGTTGATGAGTGCCGGGAACAGCCAGTTGCCGAACTTTGTTACAAGGCTGTCATCCTCGCTTTTTGCACCCTTGTAGTAACGGGAAGCAATAACCATATCATAACCCTCTTCCATTTTTTTTATCAGTTCCGGAATAAGTTCCGGAATACAGTTGCCGTCCGGACTAAAGGTTATGATTATGTCGTTTTTTACCATTTTGTACAATTCATTTACGGCATTACGCAGTCCCGGTATCCTCTCCGGTATCAGACCGTAGTTGTGTTCTTTGATAAAATCCAGGGTACCGTCGGTGGAATTGCCGTCTATACAGATAATCTGGTCGATCCATTCCGGTTTTATTCTCGGCATGATCAGTTTAAGACCATCTATTTCATTGAGAACCGGCATTACAAGTGTGGCTTTTTTCATAACTCTCTGCCTCCTTTAAGTTGAAAACTATTTATAGGGCTTCATAAAACTCAGCCCTTGATTACAGTGATTAAGAAACACCGATTACACAGATTAAGTCTCGATGCTATATCTGCGTAATCTGCCTTTTAATCTGTGTAATCATTAGCCGAGAGTGACTTTTGCGATAGGCTAAACTATTTATGTTTTGCTATAAATAAGTTAAAAAACATTTTATAACCCTTCAGCCTGAAGAATTTGAAGGGTTTAAATATAATGTGTTCCAGTAACGGCGATATTTTTGCGGTATAATAGGAAATTTTTCCCAGAAGCATATCGCTGATAATAAGCATTTTCAGAAAAGGCGACCTGCTTATTCTTAAAGAGCCCTTCCACTGATATTTTTCCTTAAAACGCCTTATACGGGCGATTGTTTCGCGCGGAAGCCGGAATATGTTTAAATCCAGTGCGACGGGACCCTCGACAAGATATGCAAGGTCATAATAGGTTAACCGGTAGTTTACAACATCTTTGATTAAATACCATTTCTTCGAATTATCGTCCAGGTCGTTTATATAGACCTGTGTTCCCGGCATAGGAGACAGATAATTAATATAAATAAAACTGACGTATGGAAGATTTTCTTCAATATATTTTGCCTCGCTGTCTATGAATTCTTTTGTTTCAAAAGAAAAGTTAACAAGAATATTGACAATTGTCTTTACTCCGTGACCGTTCAGTTTTTTTATAAGCGTTGTTACCTGTTCATTTGTGCCTGCCTTTTTTATGAGTTTCCTGCTTTCGTCGTTAAAGCGTTCCACACCGATCAGATACATTGTAACTCCGATATCTTTCAGCATTTCTATCTCATCGTCGCTTATGGAAATGGTAACCGATGTTTGTATCATAAAATTGATTTTTCCGGAAAGCTCCGAAGAAGTTAAAAGCCCGTGAAACTCCTTAAAGCGTTTTTTATCGATTGTAAAATTAGAATCCGTAATAAAGAAATTACTCAGTCCGAATTTGTTATAGCGGTCCCTCAGCTGTTTCATCATATACCGGGGACTGTTACTGCGGATTTTCGAAGGGATAACCGAAGATTTACAGAATGTACAGTTATAAGGGCATCCTCTCTGAAAAAGGATCTGGTTGGTAACGGCATGGTGGTCATATTTTGACTTAATATAGTCGCCAAGATTGACCAGGTCGTAGTTATTGAACGGCAGTATATCCAGATCCATTATAGATTCTGGAGTACCGGTATCAAATATCCTGCCGTTTCTATTTAAAAGCATTCCCGGAATTTTTTCAATTTTTGAGACAAATGAACTGTCGTTAAGTATTTTATTGGTAATGGCCTGCGGGTATTCTGCTGTTGCAGCAAGAAATTTTTCCAGTGACAGTTCGGCTTCACTTTTGAACACGATATCAAAACATTGGTCTGTCATTTCTTCCGAACAGTCGTAACTATGAAGTCCCCCTGCGATAAAAAGCTTTTCGGGAAATATTTTCCTCAGGTTTTTGGCTAATTCGTAACAGTTGTATGCGTTTAAAGCTGATGCGGAAAAACCGACGATTTTTACCTGATGAGAATTTATATAATCTGCAAAATCGCTGAGACTGTATTTTCTATACATGGTATTATCGTCAATCACTCTTACGTCGAAACCCTTTTCATGAAGATAGGATGCCAATGTCAGCGGGCCGTTCGCTATCAATGATTTGGACGAAAACCACATTATTCTGGGATTAATTATAAGAAGATCCATATCAATTTATTGTTTGTTAAAATTATCGAAAACACGGCATACATGGAAAATAAAGTATTTGCCCAGTTCGGTAACTGTAATTCCGTTTTCCGACAATTCCAGTATTCCGTCGCCGGCCAAATTTTTCAGCGAAGCGGTTTCGGTTTTAAAATATTTCCCGAATTCTATATTATATTGTGCTTCTATTTTACTGTAATTGAGAGAAAAATAAATTCTCAGGTTATGTATAACTTCGCGTCTTATTATATCGTCACTATTCAGATTGTAACCGCGGTATACTGGAAATTTGTTATCTGAAACGGATGCTTCATAATCGGCCAGGGGATAATGGCTCTGAAAGTAATAGTTATCGGTAATTCTGCTCGAGCTCCCCGACCCTATACCGATAATATCGAGATATCTTCCGGTTGTATAACCGAGCGAATTCCAATGAACCGTTTTATTTTTTAATGCAGTTGCCAGTTCGTCGGTTGCTTTTGCAAAATGTTCAAATCCTATCCGTACATAGCCGTTACTTTCAAGCATTTGGCAGGCGATTTGGAACAATTTTGTTTTTTCGGTGACATCAGGGATTTCGGACTGTTTCATCAGTTTTTGGTGTTTTTTAACATCAGGCGCATAATGCAGCATAAGAAGCGAGATACGGTCAGGAGAAAGTTTTATCGTGGTATCAATGGTTTTTTTATAGGATTCCGGGGTCTGTCTCGGCAGTCCCCACATAATATCAAAGTTAATACTGCGGAAATGTTTACGGATATCCGGAGTTAGTACTTTCTCAAGCAGTTCCGGCGGCTGTACCCTGTTTACCGCTTTTTGAACATTAAGGTCAAAATCCTGTACTCCGAAAGACAACCTGTTTATTCCTTTTGAATTATAATACAGAAGTTTTTCCTTTGAGGTTTCCCTAGGGTCTACTTCAATGGCAAATTCGCTCAATTTTTTTATATCTGCGATCGATTTAAGTTTTTCTATAAAAAAGTCAAATTCTTTTTCGTGCAGTAAAGTCGGAGAACCGCCGCCAAGGTGGATTTCCCTGAAATTAGGTGCTGCGGAATAACTGTCAAAAAGTTCTTTCAGCATATCTATTTCGCGGTAAAGAACATTCATGTAACTTTTTACTCTTTCATAATCCCTGGTTACAAAAGTGTGACATGTACAGTAGAAACACTGTCTTGAACAGAAAGGTATATGGACATACAGAAGCAACGGGGTGTCTTTTTTATCCGAGAATAAGTTTTTTAATGCGGTGCGGAAATGGGTATCGCTGAAATCTTTGGACCATATGCTCTTATGCGGATATTCCACATACATTGCATATAGGTTGTGATTGTATTTTTTTCTCAGTTTGTTTATAAGGTTTATATCCATTTTACTTAATACCTTTTCCCGCGGTGCCGGTTTGTTCTGCCCTAAGCCGGTCATACTTGTTTCTGAATTCAATCAGGTCTTTTAATTCCATTTTGTATGGTTTAATGAAAAATTTCTGATAATTTGTAAAATACCGTTCTCCAGTCAGATACATATTTTTTATATCCGGATCCACCAGCAGATTATCGCTTAATGCCTGTTTGAATACCTCAGTTCCGGGGAACGGCACGATATTCATAAGAATGACTTTGTTAACATTTATATCTTTAATCATATTGTATGTATCCATCAAAGTTTCCTTTGTTTCTTCCGGCATTCCCATTATGAAAAATGCGGTTACGAATAAATCCTTGTATTTCCTGGTAAGATCGACAACCTGATAGATTTTTTCCTTTGACAGGTTTTTTCTCATAATTTTGTTGCGGATAAAATCGGAACCGCTCTCTATAGCCAATCCTGTTCTTACCATTCCGGCAGCGACCAGCGCATCCAATACTTCCTCGTCCAGTGTGTTTATAGCTAATCCGTTGGGTGTTTCGAACTGTATGGTTAAATTCTTTTTTATAATCTGGTTGCATATTTCCATTGCATGGGATTTTTTCAGGGTCAAATTATCGTCCATAAATGAGAAATGCCTGTGGTTGTATTTGTTATATACAAATTCTATTTCCTCAACCACGTTTTTGGGTGATCTGGGTCTCCAGTGCGGTCCCATAACCATATACATTGAGCAGAAACGGCAGCGGTTGGGACAGCTTCTGCTGGTTATTATAGGTACAGATGTATTAATAGGAAGTTTTTTCGGATTATGCCAGGCGGATGTATCTACATAGTAATCCTTCAGGTCGATCAGGTCATATGCAGGAAACGGAATAGTATCCGGGTTTTTGATAAAAGAGGTTTTCAGATTAACGATAGGTTTTTCATTTTTTCTGTATGCAAAACCGTCTATTTTTTCAAATTTATAAGTATCGCTTTTAATAGAATTGATAAGCTGTACGACAGACTCTTCCCCTTCGCCGAGAATTGCCCAGTCTATTGACGGACAGTTTTTTAAGATTTCGGCTGCATAAATTGTAGGATGGATACCTCCTATTACAATCGGAATATCACGGAAGTTTTTCTTGCTTATATTGGCTAATTTCAGCAATTCCGGAAAATTCCCGGAAAACAGACAGCCGAATCCTATAATATCCGGCTGGAAGTCCGAGATGGTATTAATAAGTGTATCTTCATAATTTTTTTGAGGATTATCTTTGTTTTCATATTTCGGGCATTTCAAATCCAGAATCCTTACTTCTTCCCCGTTATTTTTAAGCACTGCTGCCAGATATAGCAGAGACGAAGGAGGATACACCTCTTTATTGTAATATGTTACCGGTGAAGGAGGATTAACAAAAAGAATTTTCATCATTATACTCCGATTACAGTGATAAACTACGATGGTGACGATAAATATTTTTATCTCTGGTATCTTCCTTTTATCGCTGTAATCAAGCATCCTATGTTTAATAGGATGCCTCTATTTTAGGGGCCCCATCCCGTTTTCTTTTATCCTGTTCTGCAGTTCAAGATAATTGGAGACTATTTCCTTGCCATCGAATCCCCTGCCCCAAGGGGTTTGTTTATCGTATTCGAATGTAAGCGTAGGTGTTTCGTTTTCATATCTGGAAAACATATGCATGGTATTTTTCCAGTTTTTATTAATATGTTTTATGCCGAATTTTTTAGGATTATTGAAAACTTCGGTTCCGGGTCTGACGGTAAACAAGGACAAATAGACCAGATCCGGAGAGGTTTCTTTTATGAATTTCCATGTTTGTTCCACTATATCGCCGGGTTCTCCCGGTAATCCGATTATCATATAAATTCTGGTTTCAATTCCGTTTTCCTTAAGAAAACGTATCGATTCTTTTGCCTGTTTAACACTGATTTTTTTGTTTATAATATCCAGTGATATTTGGGAAACACTTTCAACTCCGAGGCACATTGTAATACAACCGGATTCTTTTGCCAGTTTGGCGTATTCCTTATTAATGCCGTCGACCCTGCACTGGCCTCTCCAGAGAATTCCGGTTCTTCCTATTGCATTTAAATGCGGGACTGCTTCTTTTTTGACCAGAGGTATTCCTATTTCGTCAAGCAGGCTTATCCCCTGCATATCATAATCTTTTTTAAGATATTCTATTTCCTGCTCGATGAATTCCGGTTTCCTGAAGCGTATTCCCGGACTGTATTCCTTGGTTTTCGGGATATCGCAAAAATAACAGCGGTACGGACAGCCCCTGCTGAACATAACAGTGGTACTCAAGAGCTGGTCGTAACCCTTTTTGTTTTTTAGTGTCATTAATCCTTTTCTTGCTATAGTTGCTTTGGGCAGATATTTTCTTAGCGGATACGGATATTTGTTTATATCTACACATCCTTTATGCGCATATATGGGTTTAAGTTTTGAATTCATAATGTCTTTGATTGCCAGAATAATCGATTCTTCCCCGTCGCCTATGACAAGAGAGTCAAAAATTTTCGAACATTCTTCCTGAAATACTACCGCATGCGGTCCTCCGGCAATATGTTTTGCTTTCGGATACCTTTCACGAAGGCCTTTTACAATGGACAGCTGTTCATTATAGTCAAGTGTATAAACAGAATGAAGATATACGTCACACTCGTGTATGTGATACAATGCAAAGTTCCTGCTGATGCCCCGCAGGTCTATTAAGGAAAGGTCGACCTGGTCGCCTAATCGCGACTCCAGTACGGTCAGTATCTGGAAATGAGTATGAGGGTCCCCTTTAAAAGGATCAAACAGGTAATCACTGCTCGGAAAAATAAAACCTATTCTTAACATATCATAGTCCTCAAGGTATATACGAATTACACGAATACAGAATACGAATTACACAAATAAAATCTATTCGTCCGCCGCGGCGGACAGATTACGCTGAGAAACGGTACGGTCTTTGCCTCTTTCTGCGACCTCTGCGAAAATTCTGCGCTCTCAGCGGAAATTGTTGGGTTTTTAACAATCTCCCTTTTTATATAAAAATGCTTTAGTAAGTGCCAGCGAGGCGATACTGCCTGCCGAAACTATTTTCCCTTTGTTTATAGCATCTATTATTGACGGTTCGTCAAGTAAAATAATTTCCATTTTTTCCAGGTCTCCGGATTTCGGTTTTGCGGTACGTCTGGCATTGTCCGCAAAAAAGAAATGGACTTTCCCGGCGCCGTAGTTGTTATGCGGAAGCAGACTGTTAAGTACATACCACTTATCGGAAGTATAGCCTGTTTCCTCCACTAATTCCCGTTTTGCCGCTTTAAGCGGATCTTCTCCCTTTTCCTTCATTCCTGCGGGCAGAATTATGCTGACCCCTTTTAGCCCGTGCAGATACTGACGGGACATAACAATTTTCTTATCCGGTGTGCGTGCAACTATTATTACCGATTCCGGAAGATGCAGCCGGTAATAATCATTTATAATCTTTCCGTTGGGCAGTTTTATGCGCTGAACCGATACTTTTAACCGGGATTTAATGTTAAGGATATCCCTGTTTTTAAGTATTTTCCATTTTTTTGATAAAGTTCTGCTTTTTTTCATATGTATTCAAGTTGTGAGATTGTTGAAAATCCCAATCCGCCGCGGCGGAATTACGGTGATTAAACAGCAACCTGCCCGCCGACGGCAGGCAGGGATTACACAGATTATCCGCCAGCTGGCGGACTGACACTAAATCTGCGTAATCGTCTTTTCCGCCACAGGCGGATCTGCCTTTGGCATGATAAAATCTGTGTAATCAGTGGCTGTTTAGGACTTTTTAAACAGTCATATTATATTAAAATGATTCTTGTACCATGTTATGGTCTTTCTTATTCCGTCGTCCAGCGTGACTTCAGGAGACCAGCCAAAAGTTTTTTTTGCTTTGGTTGTATCCAGACATAATTTTGTTTTAATACTGGGTTTTGACAGGTCGTATTCTATATCGATATTTTTGCCGGATAGGGCTATAATTTTTTTAACCAGTTCTTTTACGGAAATAGAACTGCCCAATCCCGCATTCAAAAGTTCAAATTTATTTTTTTGTTTGGAAACAGCAAGGTCTATAAAGTTTACCAGGTCAGAAACATATAAAAGGTCTCTTTCTTCTTCTCCGGAACCCCATACTCTGATTTTTCCCCCTTCTTTGGCGGTCATAACCTTTGTTATGGTTGCCCCGAAAACATGGGATTTTTCAAGGTCATATTTGTCATAAGGACCGTATATATTGGAGTGCCGTATAACAGTATATTTTGTATCCCCTATTCGTGAATAAAATTCGCACATTTTTTCGTTATAGACCTTTGTCCATGCAGCGCCGAAATAACTTGAGAAAATTTCTTTGTTTAGGTCAAAATCGGTTTCTTTTATAGGTACATCACTTGACTGGTACATATTTGTACAGCTGAAAAATACTACATGAGAGACCTTATAATCATATGCTGTTCTGAAAATAAGAGCATTCATAAGAGCATTGTCTGTAACATGTATATATGGTTTTGTAACAATCTCTTTGGCGCCCGAGGTTGTAGCCGCTGCCTGAATTATGATGTCCATACCGTTTATTACCCTGCTTACATCATTTTTATCGGTAAGGTCGGCTTTGACCATTTTAATTTTGGGATTATTTAACGGCTTGGATTTTAAATAAGTTCCGTAAACCTCGAAATTATCTTTACCTGCAAAGAATTCGGCGGTATTCCTTCCGATAAATCCCGTGGCACCGCAAATAAGAACTTTTGTTTTCATGTTTTTAACGCAGATTTGTGTCTATCTGCAATCATTTTATTTACTCCAACTCGATTTATTCTCCATCCACCAATCAACGGTTTTCTTTATGCCCTGTGATATGGTATATTCCGGCTGCCAGTTTAAAATTTTTTTTATTTTTGAAATATCAAGTGCCCTGAATTTAATCGTAGTCGGTTTACTCAGGTCGTAATTGATTTTTGACGGTTTGTGTCTGGCATGTTCAAGCGACCATGTTACGACATCACCGACCGTGGTTTTTATGCCGGAACCTATATTGAAAGCATCAAACTTTATTTTGTCATTATCCAGAAGCATGATAATAGCCCTGGCAAAATCCTCGGAATACAGAACATCCCTTGTGACATCAGGGCTTCCCCAGACCTCAAATGGGTCCATTTTGTCCGATGCTTTGCGGATAATAGCAGGAACAAAATAGGATGTTGAAGGGTTAAAACTTGCATAAGGACCGAAGATATTCGATGCACGGACACAGATGGTCTCCATCCCGGCCTTTTCGTTCCAGAACCGGCATAATTTTTCTATGAATCTTGATATCCATGCAACTCCGAGATATGCGGAATGAGGGTCTTTATTCATATCCAGTTCATCTTCTTTTATGTATCCTTCGAAACTCTGGTAAACCGTAGCTGTCCCTATGTAAATTACACGTTTGACATTTTCAAAATAAAAGGATTCAAGCATTTGTGTATTCATAAATATATTGTCATTTATGAATTTCCATGGTTCAGATGTCATAATTTTGGAGCCGCCTGAATGTGATGCTGCCATTATTGCACAATCACAACCTTTTACTATTCTCCTGCAGTCCTCGCGCAGACGCAGGTCACCTCTGACATATTCCACTCTGGCATGTTTAATAAATGGTTCTGTCTGCCTGCAGGATGCCCGTATTTTTACCGTTGGGTAGTTCTTGAGCAGGTATTCCATAATAGCCGAACCTACGGAACCGGTTGCACCCGCCAGAAAAACTAATTTGTTATCCAGGTATTTAGGTTTCATAATATTTTTGAAAGTTCGCTGATTCTATTAATTATTTTGTCAGCTTTCGACAGATATTTTTTGTTAAGTGTGGATGAAACCGCAATACAGTACATCCCTGCCCGTTTGGCAGATTTTATACCAAGCGGTGCGTTTTCCACTGCTACACAATACGAGGGCCTGACCGAAAGTTTTTTTGCAGCAGTTAAATATGGTTCAGGGTTCGGTTTGCATCCGGCTACATCGTCCCCGGTTATAACAACATCAAAATACTTTTTTAAGAATCTGCTTTTTAGTGATTTCAGAATCCTTTTATAAGTTCCCCCTGATACCATACCCAGTATGTATCCTTTATTCCTTAAATATGAAAGCAGATTTTTGACACCGCTATACATGGAAAACGATCTGTTTTTTATATAATGCCTATCCTTTACCTTTGCTATTACATCCGCTGCTTTTATATTTTTCGAATTTTTCCTCAAAAAATGTTCTGCAATTTTTTTTATGGTCATACCTTCAAGTAGAAAATATTCCTTTTTATCAATATTTATATCATATTTAGAAAATGCATATTTCCAGGACCTGTAATTATTCCCCATGGTTTTCCCTATTACTCCGTCAAAATCAAAGAGTACAGCAGTAAATTTTTTTTTCCTGGAAACCATTATTATCCTGGTCCTTCGATATTCATCGGAGGACTGCCCGAAGGGCCGATTGATTAAATCTCCTTGAGATTTAATCATGCCATCGGGATAATCCCGTGGATTACAGTTTATCCTTTGTACTTGTCCTTAATAACACAGTTTTTTCTTTGATTTTCAATTTTTTAATATTTTCCAGTGTATCGGACTTTCTGGTATCGCCTGTAGCCAGTACTATTTTGCCTTTCTCGTCCAGTAAACTGCCTCTGCACATGGTATAGAGACTATTTTTTATGATTTTAAAATCTCTTTGAAATTCACTGTTATCCATAAAAATATCAAAGGAACATTCATATTTTCCCAACATTTCATAATTATAGGTAAAACGTTTGTTTGTTTCTTCAAAATAACAGTAATCACCTTTTTTTAGAATTTTATCCGGAACCTGCATTTCCGATAATCCTTCATATCCTGAAGATTCCCTGCCGTACTTATCCTCTAATCTCACAAGGTCGGTCTTCATAGGAGGTGTTTCTATTTCAAATAAGAACAGTCCATCATCAGATAATGCCTTTGTGAAATGAAATACACATTTTTCGATTATTACCGCATCCCCGCCTTTAAGATAATTGGTGGCTGAAAAGGTTTTGCTCATGGCTTTTCCCGAGAGTATAATCAAAGATGTCTTTTTGCCGGGATGGCAGTGCATTGAGGTAGCATTTCCTTTTTTTAAATATAAAAGCCAGACTGCAACCTCGGAATTTTTAAATACCAAAAACTCATGTCCCCATGGTTTTATAACCACTTTGTCTTTATAGGAAATGGGTTGAGTTTGGGTGGTAATAGTTTTGTGCAGTTTTTTTATTTTATTCAAGGCATTGGTATCTTTTTTACATACTTCTATATTGCATATTTTTGAAGTTCTTACCTCTCTGTTTTCCAGTTCATTTAAAAAGGAATTATAAGCGATTTTAATCCCGTCGAGCAAGCTGGTTTTTGCTTTCCATCCCAAACCCTGTATCTTTGATGTATTTAATAATTTTCTTGCCACACCGTCGGGTTTGGTCTTGTCAAAAACGATTTTACCCTTATAGCCCACCGCTTTTTTTATGGTTTCGGCAAGTTCAAGAATTGTATATTCCCTTCCGGTGCCTACATTGAAAAAATCTGTTCCGGAATATTCCTGCATCAGGAAAATACATGCATCGACAAAATCATCTACAAACAGAAAATCCCTTACCGGTTTTCCGGAACCCCATAATATGACTTTTTTGGATTTTGATATTTTTGCTTCGTGAAATTTTTTAATTAAAGAAGGTATAACCTGTGCATTCAGCATATCGTAATGCTGGTGCGTGCCGTAAACATTTGGAGCTATAACGGAAATAAAATCCGTACCGTATTGCCTGCTGTATGACTCGCACATTTTAATTCCTGCGATTTTGGCCAGAGCAAACGGTTCACAGGTGGGCTCCAGGGGGCCTGTAAGCAGGAATTCTTCTTTTGCCGATTTCTGGTAGTTCTTAGGGTAAACATCAGCCGAGCCAAGAAAGAGGAGTTTCTTTACTTCATTCAAAAAAGAACTGTGAATGATATTATTCTGTACCATCAGGTTTTCGTATATAAAATCGGCTCTGTAGGTATTGTTTGCAAAGACCCCGCCGACTTTTCCTGCTGCCATAAAAACATAATCCGGTTTTTCTTTTTCAAAAAAGGCATTTACCCTGGACTGATTGCATAAATCCAGTTCGGAATGCTCCTTTGTTATAATGTTTTTATAACCATCCTTTTGTAGCCTGCGAAGAATGGCAGAGCCTATAAGCCCTTTATGCCCTGCAACGTATATTTTATCGGTCTTGTTCACCCCACCCCTCCATGTTTATTGAAAAATCAAGTTTTCTCACTAGACGATGTTTTCTTAACGCCTCTGAAATCTAAAACTGCTAAACTCCCCCGCCGATGGCGGGGTCAAACAGTACCAATTTCTTAACGATTTCTTCGGCTAAAAACATCTATATCGTTCGAAAATTGATTTTTCAATGACATTATCTGCCCGCCTCGCCCGACGAGCGAGCGAGTCGAGGCGGGTGTAATCTGCCTTTTAATCTGCGTAATCAGCCTTACTTGAATTTCTTCAGGGTTTCCCGCATCCAGTCACCGTTATTTTTATAGTGCGGTGACGAAATTATATTTCCGTCTACAACAACGGGTGCATCCATATATTCTGCCCCTGCATTTATTATGTCGTCTTTTATTCCTATATAACCCGATATCTTTTTACCTTTTGCTATTCCTGCAGATATTAATATCCACGGGCCGTGGCAGATAGTGGAAACGATTTTTCCTTTATCATACATGGCTTTGACAAAGTCCAGTACTTCTTTAATCTGTCTGACCCTGTCAGGTGCTTCATGTCCGCCGGGTAAAACAACCAGGTCATAATCCTGTTCCTTAAGATCTTTTGTATCCATTGTTACTTTGGCAGGCACACCGTATTTTCCTTTTATGGATGCTTTATCTTTGACTGCCACATCCACCTTAAATCCGGCTTCCTGAAGACGGTAATAAGGATATATATATTCCTCGTCCTGAAAATTCGGTCCTGTAATTATTACTGCTCTTTTCATAACTTATCCTCCCGTTTAAAATCCCGCATCAAGCGGTGATGGTGTAAAAAACGAATCCACCATATGTTTGTCTGTTTCACGGAGTTTCTTGCAGAGCTGTGGTATAAATATTTTATAAATTTTTAATGTAAGCGCCGGGTTTTCTTCTATTATTTTTTTGAAATCCTGTTTTCTAAAGGAAAGAAGAACGGAATTTTCTTTTGCTGTTGCAGTTGCACA
Source organism: Elusimicrobiota bacterium (assembly GCA_016928195.1). Lineage (GTDB taxonomy): Bacteria > Elusimicrobiota > UBA8919 > UBA8919 > UBA8919 > JAFGLF01. Next base: position 19,846 of record JAFGLF010000044.1, on the reverse strand, counting down.
GCGCGGTTTGTCATCCAGAAGCGCCATCTCTCCGAAAAATTCCTCTTTTTTTATAATTGCAAGCGGTTCCTCTTTTCCTGTTTTTTCTGATTTTTTAGTAATTTTTACCGTTCCGGATTTTACGAAATACCATTTTGTCCCGGCATCGTTTTCTTTAAAGACAACCCTGTCTGCAATAAAATTTTCCTCATTCAGGAGATTTGAAATTTTTGAAATTTCGTCGTCGTTCATTCCTTGAAAAATTTTAACACTTTTCAGAAACTTTGCCCTTTCTTCCATACTTATCATATACCCCCCTATTTACTGCCGGATTTGTTAATAAGGGTTTTAGCTTCTTTATATATTCTTTCTGCATCAGGAGTGGGATTCTGAAGCGGAGGACGTAAACACTTGGTTTTATCGTATAGCCCTACGGCCTTTACCCTGTATCCTGTTGCCTGGTTCAGTTCATAAGCAATATACTGGGAAGCACCTGCTATTTCATGTCCTGCATCAACTACCATTCCGAGTTTGGTCTGTTTTAAAGGTTTTATTAAACGGTTTTTATTTTTAAACGGTTTCAGCCACATAATATGGACAACATTGCATTTTATACCGTCTTTCTCGAGCATTTTGGCAGCTTTGCCGACTTCAAAACGTGTTGCAGAGACGGCATATATTGTTATATCCGCATCTTTATTAAATGTATCCTTTAGTTCTTTTTTATTTAAGTAACTTGTACGGTGTTCACTGCAGAACATAGGAATATCATTAGCCATAAAGTCGTTCCATGCTTCCCTGTATTCTCCGGGTGTCATAGGGGAACATACGCGGAAACCCGGAAAGTGCATAAATATGCTGTGAAGGACCCCTGAATGTACCGGTCCGTATTTTTCCGCTGCTATTGCCCTTATAAAAACAGGTGCGCAATTGCCGTGCAGTTCTTTGGTTTTTGCTGCAAAAAATATCAGAGGACTTCCGTTTAAAATAAGAAAATCCTGGAATCTGACTACGAATATCGGTCTTCTACCCACCAGTGCGGTACCTACTGCTATTCCTGCGCCCGCAACATCCGTCATAGGAAGTTCCACTATGCCCCTACATTTAGGCACGGTATTATTGACCCATCCAACCGCACTTATACATTCTCCAAGAAGCAGACCGTTATTTTTTGTCAGATGCCTTCTGGTTATTTCTTTAATAGTTTCTGCAACCGTTTTTTGTCCCATAATTTTTCCATTTCATCCTGAATCTTTTTTTCTATTTGTATAATCTGTTTTTCAAGTCCTAATTTTTTCAGTTCGTTTTTTACCATTTTGAACCTGTCCCATTCGGGAGGCCCGTCGGTGCCTACGCCCACATGCCAGTTTGCCCTGCAGGCATAAATATTTATAAATGCAGGAAGGTTACATTTTAATTTCTGGATTTTCTTAAAAATCGTCCACGGGTCATCTGCAATATCCATAGCCGGCATACCAAGAGCATTTGCTACTTTAGTCATGCTCCACGACCTGCGTACTTTGGTCGGAGTAAGAATTGACAGGTCATTGTCTTCACATACAAACAGTACCGGAAGTTTATGTGTGACTGCAAATCCCATAGCAACAAATACATAATCCTCTTCTGCTGCACCGTCACCGAAAAAGCAGATAGTCGGTTTTCTGCTGCCGAAAGCTGCACCTACACCCAGAGGAACGTTTTCTCCGATTAAGCCGTGATGACCGAACATTGTAATTTTACCTCCATGGCATTGGATACAGTTTGAACCTGCCCTGCCTCCGCTTGTTCCGGTGGATAATCCGAGTAATTCATCTCTGAGTTTTGCAGGATCTCCTCCGAAAGCCAGGTATGTAGCATGGCATCTATGCTGTGTAAATAACATATATTCCGGCACTGCTTTTGAAATAGCAGCAGCGGTTGCCTCCTGTCCCAGTGAAAGATATACAAGATAGCGGGTTAAATCTCCCTTGACCGCTTCAACCAGTCCAAGGTCAAAATATTTTGCAAGACACATTCTGCGGAACATGTCCAGAGAAACATCTTTGCTGAAGGTTCTGGAAATATTAGGAATTACTCCGAAATTTACTGCTCTCATAAGTTATCTCCGTAATCGCTTTTAAGAATCTCCGTAATCAGTATTTATCTAAAAGGGTCCTTTAAATTCTTTATAAAGGCGTTTTTTATAATTAGCCGAAGGCAATTCTTTTTTATGTCCTTTTCCAAAGACAAGCTGGTATATTTTATCGACAACGGTTCCCATGTCCGGATAGAAATAGTTTTCGAGTATTTTAGAAGTCGGACAAGGTGACGGTGCCATTGATATTTCAAGAACGGGTTTTTTGAGAATACCCGGATTATAAGCTGAAATTAACCGCGGGATTTCTGCACACACACCGAATGAAGCCCATCCGGTATCGGCTACAATCAGTCTGCCTGTTTTTTTCACGCTTTTAAGTATAAGTTCTTTATTCGGATGTGTGATACAATGCAGGTCTATTATTTCAACGGATATCCCCTCTTTTTCTTTAACGAATTTTGCTGCATTTATTGCATCAGTTACCATTGCTGATGTAGCAACAATTGTAAGGTCACTGCCTTTTTTTACCAGATATGATGTAAGAGGATTTTTTGAAACTGATTTATCAACTTTAAATGAATAATCATAAAGAAGCCGGTGTTCGAGTGAAATAACAGGGGATTTATACCGGTTTATTACATATTCATATGTGTTTAAAACGGTTTGTGCGGAACTCGGCATAAAAACCGTAAGTCCAGGTATATGTGCAAAAAGTGACTGAAGACTCTGTGAATGCTGTGCCCCCTGTCCCCAGCTTCTGCCTATTATTACACGGATCAGCATAGGCATTTTAAATAACCCGCCGTACATATAGCTGTATTTTGCGATTGAGTTGACTATCTGATTCATTGCCAGCATAAGAAAATCCACCCTGATATGAACGTGTATCGGATATATGCCGTTCAGGGATGCACCTACGGCAAATCCGGTCATGGATTCTTCGGACAAAGGTGTATCAAAAACTCTTTTACTGCCGAATTCTTTTTCCAGTCCGAGTGTGGTCCCGAATATCCCTGTCCAGTCGGTAACTCCCAGACCGTAAACAATGCTTCTGGGATTTTTCCGCAGTGCGGTTCTCATACTTTTTGCAAGTGCTTCTTTATATGTTATTATCTGCATATACATCCTTCAGTAATTCGGAGCGGTCGGAGAAGCGGCTTTTCTCGGCATATTTTACCGCTTCGTTTATTTCCCGTTCTATTTTATTTTTGAATTTTTTTATTAAAATTTTGTTTGTTATAAGCGGATCCCTTTGCTGCCATTTTTTTATTTCCGGTACAACTCCGGGCATAATGTAAAAGTTTGTCCTGACGCCGACATGGTCTCTGTACCTGCATGTATTTATATCGAATATTACGGGTTTTTTGTCTTTTTTGATTTTTCTTGTTAATTCCTGTGTTTTTTTTGATATAAACTTCATGTCAAATCCGTTATCTGCTTTAAAATAACTGATATTATATGCTTCCGACAGTTTTTTAAGATTAAAGGATTGTCTTGATTTAATATCTGCATGTATCGCCAGCCCGTTGTTATCTATTACAAAAAGTATAGGCAGTTTTTTAAGCGACGCAAAATTCAGGCATTCATGAAAGGTCCCCTCTTCCATAGAGCCGTCGCCTGTTATTGAAACAATAATATTATTTTTCCCCAGGATCTTAAATGCATATGCTGCTCCTACAGAGTGTGAAAGAGTAGATGCAACTATTGCGGATGACCCGTACATATTATTTGCCGGAGAACATAAATGCATAGAGCCGGCTTTCCCTTTTGATATACCGGTGCTTTTTCCGTAGAGTTCGGCAAACATTTTTTTCAGGTCTCCGCCTTTTGCCAGATAAACCGCATGATTTCTGTATGTCGTGAAAACCTGATCATTTTTATCAAGCTGTGTTATAAGAGCAGTTATATGGTGTTCCTGTCCTACTGACAGATGTACGGGACTCTGTATCTTATCCGAAGGATATATCTCCATGATTTTTTCTTCAGCCATTCTTATAAGTAACGCCTGGTAAAAAATCTTTTCGTAGTTTATATTCATTGTTTTAACGCAGATTACGCAGATTTTAAACTGCGATTACACAGATTTAATAATATTTTTTACTTCATTTCTACAATGTTCAAGCAGATGTTTAACGCTTTCCTTGAAGCTGTATTTCGGTTTCCATCCTGTCTGTTTTGTAAATTTAGTTAAATCAGGTATCTGTAATGTTACATCCGTCGGTCTGTATAGTTTCGGGTCAGGTCTTGTGAGTATCTTCTTGCATTTTGACAGTTTTATTAGCATGTCAAGAAACTCGCCTACTGATATCTGTGTATTCCCTCCAATGTTATATGCCTCGCCCGGTTTGCATTTTACCGTTGCCACCCAGTATGATTCCATTGCATCCCTTACATCTATAATGGTCCTTACTGAATCAAGGTTGCCGTGTAAGAGTTCCTTTTGAAGCCCTGCCTCTATCCTTGCCACCTGCATTGCGAATGCAGTTGCAAAAAGGTCCGCCCTTCTGGGATTGAGATAGGCAAACATCCTTGTTCTTATGATTTTCATATTCCAGTTTTTGAAGTACGCATATCCCATAAGGTCCTGCGTAACCTTTGATATGGCATAAGGGCTTACAGGATTGAACGGGCAGGTTTCTTTTATAGGAACATCTTTTTTATTTACCTGGCCGTATACTTCGGATGTACTGCATAATTGTATTATCGGGTCTATTTTAGCCATTCGGATTGCCTCAAAAAGATTTGCGGTTCCCATAATATTATTATTCAATACGGCAAGAGGAGTAATAAATGACGCCCTGACATTCGCATATGAAGCAATGTGGAAAATAGCATCCGGTTTTATAAGTTCCAATACCCCCCAAACAGAACGCAAGTCAGTCAAATCACACTCATGCAATTTTTTAATTTTACTTATTGATTTACTCAGATTTTTGTTGGAAGCTGTGCTGTGCCACCTTGAGATACCGTGAAGTTCAACCTCAGGGTGGTTTTCAACGATATAATCAGCCAGATAACTTCCGCCTGATCCGCTGATACCTGTAATAAGCGCTTTTTTTATTTTTTTATTTTTCATATAGCGTAGCGTAATCCCCCTGCCAGTTCCGATTTATCGGAACTAGGGGGACCACCTTCTCCTTAAATTTTAGATTTTAAATTTTTCTTAGTTCTTAATTCTTAACTCCCCGCCTGACTGACACAGTCGGGCAGGTTAATTCTGCAGTATTATACGTTTCCGTACTTACAGTTTTTTATTATTTTGTAACCCTTAATAAGTTCTTTTATACCCGTATCCAGAGAGAATTCCGGTTTAAAACCTGTTTTTTCTATCTTTTCGTTTGAAACTATATAATCTCTTTTGTCTGTATCCTCTCCTACAGTAGCTTCAAGATATACGAAATCAGGCAGATGTTTTTTTATCCTTGCACAGAGCTCGAGTTTGGAAAGATTGGCATCGGAAAGCCCGACATTATAACATTCATTTTTCATTTTTTCGAAATTTTCGATTGTGTGAACAAAAGCTCTTGCAATATCGCGGATATGTATAAAGTTTCTTTTGAAATGGCCTTCGAATATGACTATAAACCTGTCGTTTACAGCGCGGTAAACAAAATCATTTACCAGCAAGTCCAGTCTCATTCTCGGCGACATTCCGAATGCGGTAGCGAGACGGAATGTAACGGCGTTACCCCTGTTTAAAATTATCTTTTCCGCCTCTGTTTTAGTTGTACCGTAAAGCGATATTGGTTTAAGCGGTGTTTCTTCAGTGCAGTATTTACCTTTTTGTCCTATCCCGTAACCGCTGTTTGTTGTCGGGTATATGATTTTCTGGTTTTTATCTGTACTGTCGGCTATAAGCTTTATCGCGTCTGTGTTTATGGTTTTCGCCCCTGTTTTGTCGTTATTACATAACGGCGCACCTACCAATGCTGCCAGAGGAATTATTATGTCCTTGTTTTTAAGTGCCGATTTAAGGAGTTTTTCATCCCGTACATCGCCTCTTATAATCTCGAAATTCTCGTAATGACAGCATTCAGCCAGAGAGTTCTGCGAGTACATAAAGTTGTCAAGAACCGTAACCTTATTTCCTAGTTCCAGAAGTTTCGGAACCAATACAGATCCTATATACCCCGCCCCGCCTGTAACTAAAATATTAGATTTCATCTCTCAGTCCTCCAATTTTATTGAAAAATCAAATTTTCTCACTAAACGATGTTTTCTTAACGCCTCTGAAATCTAAAATTGCTAAACTCCCCCGACAAGTCGGGGTCAAACAGTACCAATTTTTTAACGATTTCCTCGGCTAAAAACATCTATATCGTTCGAAAATTGATTTTTCAATGACCTTATCTGTGTAATCCGTATCTTTTATCCGTGCAATCCGTATTTTCTAAACGGTTTTCAGTGTTTTATATAGATGTTCTATTTTATCTCTTATATCAAACGGATAATTTCCTACGAAAAATCCGTTATAATGTGCAAAATCCGCATTTACAGATTTCTCACATGTATAATCAAAATACTTTATAACATCATGCCTTAACATACAGCCGCCTGTTATTATTCTGTACTGAATATCAGCTTCTTTGAGCTTTTTTAATACTTTGTCCCGGTTAATACCATGTTCCGGTTTTACGATCATTGTGAAACAGAAATAAGAGCTTTCTCCTGTTTCCTTCTGTATGATAAATCTTTTGTCATTTTCAAAAAGTTCCCTGAAATATTCTGCATTTTGCCTTCTGAGCTTAATAAAATTTTTTAGTTTTTTCAGCTGAACTTTCCCCAGTGCACCCTGAAGCTCTCCCGGCCTTACGTTATATCCGGGTAAAATAAAACGGTATGCCTCGAAGAAGTCGTCGTTCTTTTTTTCATACAGCCCGCAGTCAGGATCCAGACCTCTTGTCCAGCCGTGTGTCCTGAGTGATTTTGCAAGGCAGTATAATTCCTTATCGTTTGTTAAAATCAGCCCGCCTTCCATTGTTGATATATGATGAGAAAAAAACGTACTGAAAGTATTTATAAGTCCGAATGTTCCGGTATATTGACCGTTGAATTTTGCACCCATTGATTCACAGTTGTCTTCAAAAAGGATTAAGTTATTCTCTTTGCATATTTTTGTAATCTCATCGAACCTGCACGGATTGCCGAGGATACTTACCGTTACCGCCATTTTTGTTTTCTTGGTAATTGCTTTTTTGAGTTCTGCAGGGTCCATATTAAGAGTATTTAGGTCAATATCCACGAATTTCATTTTAAGTCCGTACTGGTGCAGCGGATAAAAAGTAGTACACCATGATATGTTTGGTACTATTACCTCGTCGCCGCGTTTCAGCGGGTTTTCTTTTCTATGGAACAATGATGCTACAGTTATCAGATTTGCGGACGAACCGGAGTTTACCATTACTGCGTATTTCATGCCGAAATACTTCGCAAACTGTTCCTCGAATTCCTGAACATGTTTACCCATGGTAAAGGAATCGGATTCGATAACCTTGAGCATAGCTTCTTTTTCTTCTTTCCCGAATGTTGAAAATAACAGTTCGTATTTCATCCCTCACCTCTAATAATATTGCCTGCATACGGCTTATAGAATATTATTTCCGAACCTGAAAAATCGAATTCAAAAGGTATATAAAGCAGATTTTTTAAAGCTTTTTTGACTTTAAGCTGATTCTCCGGTTCAACGTAGAAAACCATAAATCCGCCTCCGCCCGCGCCGAGCAGTTTCCCTCCTACCGCACCGTTCTTTAGGGCAGTTTCATAGATATCATCAATAAAATCTGTACTGATTTTAGAGGATAATTTACGTTTTAACTTCCATGTTTCATTAAGCAGTTTTCCGAATCTCAGAAAGTCCGGTTTTGAAGATGTTATAATCTCATGAGCTTCGTCCACAAGTTTACTCATTTGGTTTAGCTGTGATTCGTTTTTAGTAGTATTTCTTATCTGTTCTCCAGCAATATCAGATGCATTTCTTGCCATTCCCGTAAAAAACAGCATGAATTTTTTCTCGAATGCCAGCATATTTTCCTTTGTCATTATAACCGGAGAAACAACTATTTCCCCGTTTTTAAAGAAATCGATCTTGTTAAATCCTCCATATGCCGCAAAAACCTGGTCCTGGGAGCCGACATTTTCTTTTATCAGGTCCTGTTCTATATGGATAGCTGTCTTAAACAGGTCACTTTTTGATATAATTTTTCCTTCAAGCGCATACATGGCTTTTAAAAGACCCACTGTAAAAGCAGAACTTGAGCCCATACCTGACCTTGCAGGAATGTCCCCGTCGTGGTGAATGGAAATACCCCTGGAATACTTTAAAAATTTTAATGTTTCCCTTACCGATGGATGAACTATTTCGTCAATGGTTTTCGGTTCTTCCATCTGGGAATATACAATTCTGTGTTTATGTGAAAAAAACGGGGGCAATTCTCTTACGATAAGGTAACAGTATTTATCTATAGCACCGCCAAGCACTTTTCCGTTATGGTTTAGATACCATGACGGATAATCGGTCCCTCCTCCGAAGAACGATATTCTGTGTGGTGTTCTGGTTATAATCATTTTAGACCGCTCCTTTTCAGCGTGTTTTGTATTTTATCCTTTGCAACGGCATAAATTTTTTCCACCTCTTCAAATTTAAATAGAAAAGCCAGTCCTACGAAAAGGCCTATCCCTATAATTGACGAGGAAGCCAGTTTGATTAATTGTTTAATAAGTGAAAATCCGATACTGCTGTCAAGGATTCCGAAGGAGATAAAGATTGCGACACCGGTTATAAAAGCAAGAATTGCAGTTCTGGTTAATGATTTGATTATCAGTGTGCCGTGCATGTCTCCAAGCCGTTTTTTCAGAAAGAAAAAGTAAAGTAAGGTTGAAATTAAACAGCCCAGTGAAGTGGAAAGAGCTATTCCTACCGCGGGAGGATCCATAAGTCTGATGAACACAAAATTCATTGCTATATTCATAACTATTCCTATAATAAGAACCTTGAATATACTTGATATATCCTGCAGAATAAGAAGCAATCTCATTAAAATTACCAGTGCGTAAGTTACGAGGAGCTGGATACAGTAATAAATAAAAATTTTGGAGGTCAGATTTGTTGCTGCAATATCAAAAGCTCCGCGCTGGAATAAAACCTGTATTATGGGTCTTGCAAGAACCATCATGACAACAGCAAGAGGAATAAAGACAAAGCCGGTCATTTTGATGCTTACTGTCAGAGTATTTTTCATATCATCAATTTTGTTTTCTGCAAACTGCGTTGCAAGGAAAGGAAAAATGGCTGTGGCAATGGACCCTGAAAAAATTATCAATGGGACCTGAACCAGTTTATCGGCATATCCTAATGCAGAGATACTGCCTTCGGGAAGCCATGAAGCCATAATTCTGTTTATGACCGCATTCAACCCCCCCGGAATTGCCAGTAATGCAAAAAGAAAAACTATACCTGCTGTTTTTTTTACTTTCGGATGGTTCCAGTTGAAATCCAGATAATGACGGTATCCTTTGATTTTTGTAAATGGAATCAGAAATATAAGCTGGACAAACAGACCTATAATAGTTCCCCAAGCGAATACATAAATACCCCATTTCTTTGAGAAAAACAGTATAAAAACAATAATACTTATAGTAACAAACATCTGGGAAAAAGCCGGTAATGAAAAATTTTCATACGAATTAAGCAGCCCGGTAAATACATTGATTAAACCCGAAAATATTATAATTATGCTTAGGAAATACAGTAATTTTGTGGCTGTAATTTTTGTTTCCGGATTCGGGAAATTAAACCCGAAGAATGTGATGATTTCCGAGCTGAAAGTAAAAGTGATTGCGGTTGCTAAAAAAAGAAGGATAAAAATATAGTTTATGAATATGCTGGCGACATGGTTGGCTTCGTCCCTGTCGGTTAATTTATACTTGATGTAAAGAGGAATGAAAATGACGACAAACGGCTGGGATATGATATTGAATATCATGTTGGGCACCGTAAGCGCTGCATAGAAGGCATCCAGCATTTTGGTGACACCGAAGTAATTGGCTACTATCATTTCCTTTCCGAGGCTGAGTATATGCCCCAGGATACTTGCGGCAATTAGTATAAGATATGCTTTGGCAATTTTTAAATTAATACTCAAATTAGCTCTCCTTAACTGGCAGCATTGATTTTAAGACCGACAATGTTGAAGCGATTTTTTCTATCTTTTTTATTGAAATTTCCGAGGGCATGGTTTTGGCTATTTTCTGGAAGACATCCTGCATTTCCCTGATCTGGGTCAGTCTTTGTTTCTGTGTGTCATTTAGGGAGTTTTTTTTCTCGAAATCTTCCAGTGCGGAATTGAAGGTACTTAGTATTTTTTCCAGCCTGATTTTTATTCTTTTGTAGATAATATTCATGAAATCCGGCCTTGCTTCATAGAAATCCTTACGGGAACCGCTTACCCATATCTTTTTAACTGCTTCCCATCTTTCCAGTTCGCGGATGTTTAAACTGACACTCCCCTTGCTCATCTTTAGTGTAGTGACAATAGTGTCAAGTGATACCGGTTTGTCACTCATGTAAAGGAGGCCGTATATCTGACCGACACTCCTGTTTAAACCGAGATTGGCTCCCAATTCGCCTATAATTCTGATAAAATCCGGATTAATTGTTGTTTTCATATCGTTTAAAATGTATTAAACGTTCTAAATATAGTATAAACAATTTATTGCTTTTTGTCAAGTACTTTCTGTAAATCACGAATTTTTGCGAATATTAGTGTAAATTCGTCCCGCTATAGCGGGATTAATTCGTTTTTTTATATTCGTTTATTATTCTTTTATAAAGCTGAAAATATTGACCGGAGACCTGGCTTATGGAAAAGTTTTGCTCGACGGTAAGGCGGGCTTTTTTCCCGAAGGATCCTGCAAGATCTGTGTTATTAAGAAGATCTAATATGGCTTGTTCCAGCTTTACTATATTATCTGGTGCAGTAAGAATGCCGTTTACCCCGTTTTTAATGACCTCGTCTGTCCCACCTACATCTGTTCCGATAACCGCTAAACCCGATGACATGGCTTCAAGTAGAGAGTTGGATATCCCCTCGGCAAGTGAAGGCAGTACGAATAGGTATGATGACTGCAGATAAGATGCTATTTTATCGCTATTTCTGATAAAAGTGACTTTTTGGCTTAAATTCCTGTTTTTAACCAGGTTTTTCAGATATTTTTCCTGAAAACCCCCGCCGATTATAAGCAGATGAGTGTCTTCATAGATTGAACATATCTTTTCCCACGCTAGTATAAGCCGGTCAACCGCCTTTTGCGGTTCCAGTCTGCCGATAAATGTTACTATTTTGTTGTCAGGGAGATTAAGTTGTTTTTTAAGTGAAATCCTTTCATCTTTATCGGCGGGATGAAACAGGCTGGTATCTACACCATTGACTATTTTTACGATTTTTTGTTCAGGTATTTTTATATTCAGGAGTTCTTTTTTGATTTCGTCATTGGGAGCAATAAATATGTCCGAATACTTTTTAAGAAATATAAGTTTCAATATTCCGATAAATGTTTTTTGGGAAGTCCCTATATCCCCGAATTTCCTGCTTGCACCTATTTTAATAAGTACAGGTTTACTATACAGCCATGAACAAATAACAGCGGAAACGGCGTGTGATGAAGCCAGATGGACATGAATTATGTCGTATTTGTTACGGTTTTTTATAAGAAAAATCAGTGAAGATATAAAGAAACATATAGAAGAAATAAATCCGTATCCCCGTGCAAATGTTCTGTAAACCGGAAGTTTGCCTATATTTTCATATTTATTGAGGCCTTTAAGCCGTGCTGTAAGAATGAAGACTTCATTTCCGGAATCGATAAGTGTTTGTGCCAGGCGATGTGCCTGCATTTCGGTTCCCCCGACTACAGGATAAAACCTGGCTATATACATACAGATTTTTATAGATTTATTATTCATACTGATTCTTGAATCCTAATAATTATCTGTTTGAATAGCAGTATAATGCTGAAAACCGTTATATACAATCCAAGAAGAAAATAAAAATACCTTGGATGAAATGTTTGAGGGTTAATTACTTCCTTTTTATAACATAATTTGTTTTCAAAGAGGTTTTTCGTTATTTTTTCCCAATGATCCTGCCTCGGAGGACTACCGGTTATTATATATTTAATATCATATTTTGCAAGTTCCCCGGCATCGGGATTCCCACTTAACTTCTCGGCAAAATTCTCTATTCCCTTTGTGGTTAAGGGGTCATATCCCCCTGCATTATAAATATGATACGGTATGTTTATATTTGCAGGCAGTGTGTTTATGAAATTATAATAATTTTGGTTTTTTGAATAGGCATCCTTTAACACAAGATATTTTTTGTTGTCAGATCTCTGCTGTAACTCAAATATATTTTGTGTCTTTATATTTAAAAGTTTTGAAGGTATTGTAGGATTAAGTTTATATGAATTGAAAAACAGGTCTCCGAGTGTAAAAATAAGTATCAACGGCATAAGCCTGCCTATTTTCCCTATATTTACCCCCCCGCCAATAGACCCCCGCACCAATTTGTTGGTGTGAGGGGCAGATTGTCCATTGGTGGGGAGGTTTATTTGTGAAGCCATAAGACATAGAATAAATGTATATAAAAATATTATTGCAGCCGGATATCTTATTCTGGAAAACGGAAGAAGATACTTATAAAGGAACAGGTATACCGGCGTATTACGTCCCAAGGCCAGTATTATAACCACTATCAAAGGTAAAACCAGTTTTTTATTATTTTTAAAAAGGTAAATAAGAACGAAGATTAAAGGAACAAATCCTATGTAAGAAGATTTCAGCCAGTATCTTCCGGTTATGTCTGCATCGCTTTTAGGCAGTAGATTTCTGAAAACTTCATAAGGCTTAACAGAAACACTAGATGCTTCTTCATAGGTAAGTCCGTCCGCTCTATTGGAGTTTTTGACAAATTCTCCGAACGGAATCAGCTGTATAGCTGATAAGAGTGCTGCAAAGACAAGAGAATATATTAATGTCTGTAAACGCTGTTTGTTTAAAAAGAAAAGCAGCAGAATAACCGAATAAAAGATGATCTGCGGATGGCCTGCAAGAATTTGAAATGTAAATACAATACCAAGAAGCAGTTTTTTATTCCGGATGAGAAGTATTAAAACCAGCGGCAGCCATACCGCTGCTCCCAGAATGCTTAAGAATTCTATCCGTGCAGTTAAATATCCTCCGAATGCCCATGCAACAGATGCGAGTATAGCATATGAGTTTTTTGCCTTCAGCAGGCGGGCTGCAAAATAAAAAAGTATCATTGCAGTAAAAAAATGCAGCACAATGAAGAGTTTATATGCAATTGAAAACTTGAAAATGTAGAAAAGAACCGTAAAGGGATAAAATAATGATGTTTCGGGATTCGCCAGAAACGGCTGTCCGAAGAATGTATAAGGGTTCCATAGGGGTAAAATACCGCTTTGAATATTTTCTGCAGCAAACAGTCTGTAAGGAAGGAAAAGATTAAGGATATCCCTGAAGTAAAATATTTTATCGGTAAAGATTACTCTCCCGAAAAATAATAAAACCAGAGCAGAGAATAAAATCGGCAGTTTATAGTTTTTCAAGTTTGAGCCTCAAAATTATTTTAAAGTATAAAAATATCGTCTTTAAAATTTTTATCTTACTTTTCCCCTCTTTTAAATCATATCTCAAAACAAGAGGCACCTCATTTATTGAGGTAGTTAGTTTGGAGAGTTTTATTAAAATTTCCGTCATGCAGGTAAAGCCATTTTCAGTTATTAGATTGTCTTTATAATGTCCGGAAGCAAGTTTAATAAGTTTTCCCGAGTATGCGCGGTATCCGCTTGTATAGTCCCTGACGTTTTTAATCGGGAAAAACAGGCGTAACAGCAATCCTGCTCCACGGCTTAGAATTTTTCTCAACTTTTTTAATCCAATTTCCTTTCCTTTATCTGCATATCTTGATGCTATGACTATATCGGAACCGTTTTGAATATTTTTAACAAGGTAAGGAATTAAATCTACCGGATGTGTGTTGTCCGCGTCCATTGTTATAAGGATGTCATTTTCGCCTATAACAGAGGATATATGGTTTATACCTGACCGTATTGCGGCGCCCAGCCCCAGATTATTTTTATGGTTAAGTATTTGCATGCCCCCGTAGCAACGGCTGGTCTGTTGGTGTGGAGGTAAATTTGATTTTGACTGCAGGTTTTTTAAAATAGCGGGAGTGTTATCTGAGGAACCGTCATTGACAGCAATTATGGAATACGGCTGGTCTGCCGTAGTAAAATAACCTGAGATGTTTTCTATAAGACGCTCAATTCCCGGTTCTTCATTGAATACTGGTAAGAGTAGATATATCACAGATAAATATTATACATATTGAAAGCAGGGAAATCAACAATCCGATTTTGAATAAAACAGGATTATATAGAAATATGATTTTATAGTTTTTTAAATTATTCAATTCTATGGAACGGAAGATATAATTAACAGGCGAAATGCCGGTCTTTTTACCGTTGACAAACGCCTGCCATCCCGGATAAAATGCGTCCGAAAAAACAAGTGTTCCTGAAGATGAGGTCTCAATTTTTACCTTTTCCGGGCTGTAATAAGAAATTTTCGCCCCCCTTCTTACATCATTTTTATCAAGAACAAAACTTCTTTCAATAAAATTTTTGTTTCTATAGACAAAAAGATGGCTTTTGTTAACCAATGTCCACTTTTTCGAAGCGAAATAATCCTCGCTTAAAAGGTACTTCACATTCATCAAAGAAAGAAGTTTGTTGGCATCGTCTGCGTTTTTTTCATTATGGATTTTTAAAATAAGGTCAGAATGCTCTTTTGTTTCAAGCGGTTCCCCGACCCCCCCTGCATTATAAAGATGGAATGAGACGGAAATAAGGTTGTAGAGCCTGTCTCTCAATACATACCAGCCTATATTTTTGTAGTCCGGGACGGTTATTTTTTTGGAATGTGCGGTTTTCGGTGTTGAGAAAAACCTGAATAGCTCGTTATCTTTTTGCAGAAAATCCGTAACAATTCCTTTTTCATAAAAAAAATTATGTTCTATAGTAGGGTGTATTTTATACGCATAACATAAAAGTTCGAAAACAATCAAAAAAGTAAATAATAAGGATATCTTTTTAAAGTTATTGAGCTGTATGGATACAAAGATTACAAATATAAAGAAAGGTATAAATAGTATATGAGCAGGCGCTCTGATGAGGTTAAATCCCGGTATGTAATTATATACAAAGTTATAAAAGGGTGTCATATTGCCGAATGAAAAAAATGCCGAGAAGGCTATAAGTAAGAGGTATAATATGAATTTTCTGTTATCCCGCCCCTTTTTAACCCAGTTTCTATATGTAAGATTTGGAGTATCTTCCGTATTCTTATTAAAAATATGGCATAATGTCATTAGAAAAGGGCGGGACAAGTTATTGATAAATCCGAAAAGTATAACTGCCGTAGCAATAAATCCTATCCAGAAAGACCTTAACCAGAAATATTTTTCTCCGGTAAAAAGCCCCGTGGCTTCTTCTTTTAAGAAGACAGGTGAAATTAACGATAACCAGTCAGAGTAATCCGCCTGCCAGACAACGGCTTCTTTTATAGCTAACCCTTTTTCCCTTACTGAGTTTAATACAAGTTCCATAGCAGGCAGTATCTGAACAGAAGATATTATCAGAGTGAATAAAATAATGAGTATCAGTTTTTTAATGTTTTTTATTAGATTATTTCCTGACACCAATTCGATAAGAAGTAAAATCATAATAAATAGTAAAACCGGAGGATATCCTGCTAAAAGTGCAAAGGAGACAGCCAGAGCCGTTATGAAGATGTTTTTATCCGATGTCCCCAGTAAAAGTATCAAAGGAAGCCACGGTGCGGTACCTAATATGCTTAAAAATTCGATCTTTGTTATAAGGTAGCCTCCAAAAGCAAAAAGCATACCCCCTGTGAATGCTGCAGATGTTTTTATTTTTTTTGAACGAAGGTATAAAAATAAAAACAGTCCTGCAATAAAGACATGGATAACAACAAATAATTTAAGTCCGTATATAAATCCGAAAATATAAAATATTACAGAGAATGGATAAAATACCGCCGACTGAAAGTTCGCCATAAACGGCATTCCGCAGTATGAATATGGATCCCATAAAGGCATTCTGCCGTTTATTAACGATTCGCATACGGCAGTTTTCCACGGCTGGAAAATGAATGTCAGGTCCCGTATAAAAAAAGTTTTATTTTGGAAAAGAGTTTCCGAATATTGGAATATTATGATGAAAAACAGGAAGATTATCCAGATTTTATCTCGTTTTGTCATTAGATTCTTTTTCTAAAGCGGAAATCTTATTTTTTAATTTAGTTATTTCTTTTTCATTGCCCAGTTTCTGATAGATTAAAATAAGATTTTTTAGATGAAGCGGTTCTCTGTTTTCATAATGTACTGCAAGTTTAGCATGTTTTAACGCCGTTTTATAGTTTTTTCTAATAAAATAAACAGAAGCCAGATTTGAATGTGCCTCGGCATTGGAAGGATTTATTTGAATTGCGGTATTGTAACTTGAGACAGCATTCTGCAGTTTTCCGGTATTCATATAAATAATTCCCATCGAGTTATAGACAGCCGACATATCTATACGAAGCAGGCTTTTTTCATAGCCCGACGAGAATTGAGTATCCTTGAGAAGCTCGTTTGTTGAAATAATCTCCCTGTATTTGGTTAATGCAGGCACGTAACGTTTCTGTTTTTCGTCTATTTTTGCGAGTAAATATTTTGCCATAAGGTAATGAGGCTCGGTGTCCATTGCTTTAAGAAGGTAATATTTTGATTTATTGTATTCTTCTGCATTATAATATATGTTTGCGAGTGTTGTAATTGTAAACGGGTCTTTTGGATTCAGTTTAAGTGATTCTTTAAGGTTTTCTATCGAACTAACCCTGTCATTTTTCATATAGTACAGTTCCCCGACAGTACGTCTGTACTCGAAGTTATTCGGTGAATATTTTATAATTTTTTTGTATATTTCGAGTGCCTTTTCAGGCAGATTAACTATAAACCTGTCTGCATTTTTTTTATATTTTTCTGCGTCGAAAGGTTTATAGAAATAATTAAAAGAGTTAAAAATAAAAAATATAATCGTGGCAAACGCGAATAATCGCGAATGAGAATAAGAACGCGAATAATCGCAAATAAAGTTATTCGTCCGCCGCGGCGGATTAGATTCGCGGTCATTTGCGTTGAGTTTTTGGTAAAGGATATCGCTTATAAAAAACATCATAAGAATCATAGTGGCCGGAAGGTGCAGGTTGAAATCAACAAATGAATGTCCTATAAGTGTAAAAAGAACCGCTGTTGGGAGCGGAGAAGTTTTAAAACCATTTTTTAGGATTATTATAAGAATCCATATAAAAACAGCAAGAACGAATATTCCCCCTTCAGCCGCAATCTGCAAAAACTCATTATGCGCAAATCTTGTAGATTTTCCGTACCTTGCTATAGAGTCACCGACGGGAAAATTGTATTTATGAAATAAAAGATTAAAATTACCGGGTCCTGTTCCAAGAAAAGGTTTTTCTTTAATTATATTAAGCGCCGATCCCCATATTTCCGTACGTTTATGAACATAAGCATCCCCGCCGTCCGTTTTTGTAATACCTGCTATTGTTTTTTCCGGAAGCAGTATAAATATAACCAAGATGGAACCGACAAAGATTAATATTCCGGTTTTTCTGGACTTTAAGAAAGAAACAACAGCAATACCGCAAATCAGAGAAAAAAGTCCCCCCCGGGAATGAGTCAGAAGGATTGCAGTAAAAAAGATTAAAAAAAGCACAAAGTAAATATATCGGGGCTGAGCCCCGATAATTTTCGGTGTTTTTAAAAAAGAATAGGATTTGGAAAGAACCATAAAAGAAAAAACAAGCGTAGCACCGCAGGCGATATATCCTGCTGCCAGGTTCGGATTAGGGAAGGTTGCATCGGGAATTCTTCCTATAAGATACTGCAGTATTATTATAAGTGAAATTACGGATGAAACCAAGATTAACCCTGCATACAAAAATTTTCGGAATTGACCGTCATAAATAGAAATTATAATATAAAATAAAAGGCAGAAAGAAACCAGCATCATTAAGATTGTTACCGATTGATTTAGGTAGAGTGAGGTAATCAGAGAGAAAAATGAAAATATGAAAAACAGAATAATTGGTATATCAAGAGGAGTTTTTTTAATATCGGATAACTTTATAAATATAAAAAATATTATGAAAATTACCGTCTCAAAAATAAATACGGATACAGGGTCTTTTAATCCGTTAAAAAACGGTGAGAGTATAAGAATAGAAAACAACGAATAACGTATAAAGGACATGCTATTTTTCAAGATATAATTCTTTTAGAAACGTTTGGTAACTTTCTTTATAGAAGACCGACTTGGGTGATGCATTATAGGCTTTTTCCAGCCAGTACAGTGCGGTTTTTTTGTTGCCACGCGTATAATTTATACTATATAGATCAAAATAGATCCGCGGATTGTATTTTTGTAAAACTGATGCTTTTTTCAGTTCGATTTCGGCTTCATCAAGATATGTCATATAACCGGTATCCTTGAAATATCGCTGGTATATGTTTGAAAGGTAAAAATGTGCCAGAGGATTGTATTTGTCGTATTGCAGTGCTTTTTTGATACGTGTTTCCGCAATAGAAGAATTTTTTTCATCCATATAATATTTTCCTATTGCGGTTTCCCTGCTCCCTAAAAATATTCTTATACACATATAACCTGTTGTCAAAATCAGAAAAACTGAAATCCATCTGAAGATTATTTTCTTATTTTCGGAGACAGGGTAGGACACTATGGGTATGTTCGTGACATCATTCGAAACAGTCCCCAGCAGGGCCCAGAAAAGAATGGCATTTGCAGGTATTAAGAGCGCATAATCAAAAATACCGTGAAACAGCATTGCAAAAATTGCTATAAGAAACGGAATATTTTCCCCTTCCGAAGCCCGCCGCGGCGGGGCGAAGGAGGGTTTTAATGTCTTTATAAAAAATACCATCAATGCAGAGAAGCCCAATATACCTATCTCAGCCGCAGTTTGAAGGAAATAACTATGGGCAAAGGTCGAATTAAGGCCGCTTACTTTGAATTTATGGTATGCATCCGCAAAGACCCCTAAGCCGATACCGGTCAGAGGTTCGGCTAATATCATTTTTCCTGCTGTCAGCCACCATATGACACGGTCGGGTACTCCGGGTTCCAGTACTTTCAGTATTAATAGAACGGCAAGAATTCCTATTGTGAGAAATATGTATTTTCTTGGAATAGGAATTTTTCTTAAATAGAAAAACACAAAGATTCCAAAAATGACCGACATACAGGCACCTATCGAACCTGTTGACGCAAGAGAAAACAAGAATATAAGCAGTAAAAAAATATAAATTCTTCTATCGACTAACCGGTTGCTTACAGGTTCGGTTAGGGTATTTTTTATAGGTAAGTACGCATTTAGGGCAAGACCTGCTGTCAGGCATGTAATTCCGGTCAGATACCCTGCAAAAACATTGGAATTATGCATAAGGGCAGATACATGCGTATCGGATAGGATAATTCTCTGATAAAATCCGTAGGATGATAGAAAAACACCGCTTAATAAGATAGGGGCTACTATATACTTTTTTTCTGAATTTTTTGCAAAACAAAAAATTATAACATAATTTATAATATTGAATAATTCATTCCTTGATTCGT
>JAFGLF010000043.1 GCA_016928195.1 Elusimicrobiota bacterium | reverse complement strand
GCCGCTGTGGGAAATACAGTCGAAGAAGCTTACATGAAAGCATATCAGTGCGATCCTGTTTCAGCTTTTGGCAGCGTTGTTGCAAGTAATGTTAAATGGTCAGGGGAAGCGGCGAGATTTATGCTTGATAAATATGTAGAAGTAATTATTGCTCCTGATTTTGATGCTGAGGCTCTTGAAATACTGGCTGAAAAACAAAATTTAAGGGTACTCAAAATAGATTTTAAATTAGACAATTATTTAAGTAAACTAAACTCGGATAATTTTAGGCTGGAAAAAGTAGATATTAAAAGTGTTGACGGCGGGGTGTTGCTCCAGGATCTGGACGAAGGTATGGATAATCGGATGAATATGAAAGTAGTTACAGAAATAGAACCCGACAGTGGCCTGTGGGATGATCTGTTATTTGGATGGCAGATAGCAAAGAACGTTAAATCCAATGCGATAGTACTGGTTGCCAGCGGCAGCACAGTCGGGATAGGGGCCGGGCAGATGAGCAGGATTGATGCGGCGGAAATAGCTATTAAGAAATCAAATGGAAGATGCAGCGGTTCGGTCATGGCATCCGATGCCTTTTTCCCATTTGAAGACGTAGCGGAACTTGCAGCAAAAAATGGGATCAAAGCGATTATACAACCGGGCGGTTCAATAAGAGATAAGGAAGTTATAGAAAGCTGCAATAAAAATAAGATTCCGATGATATTTACAGGAAAAAGACATTTCAAACATTGAGCATGCAAAACTTCCTTTGGCAGCCTTAATAGTTGATATTATTTTAAGATGCTTTAGCAAAGTAAAGAAATAAAAGAAAGCATACTATCAAGTCAGCAAAGTGTAAGATAAATAAAAACCCTCCGCTGAAGGATTATTTCAGGGAGGGTTTTTAAAAATAGCCTTTTTGAAATCTACTGGATGGTAGAAGTTGTATCAAAATCCGGTGACTGTTTTGTTATAAGTCCTTTACCGGAAGCGTTTTTGACTTCATTTTCTGTCTTTACAGGCTGTAGAGGATCTCTCTCCAGGGTATGTCTTATGACATCATCAATACTCTCTACAAATTCCAGTTTCAAACCTTTAAGTATGCTCGCGGGTATTTCATCAAGGTCTTTTCTGTTTTTTTCAGGTAACACAACTTTCTTGAGCCCGGCCCTTTTTGCTGCCAGAAGCTTTTCCTTGAGCCCGCCGATTGGAAGAACCCTTCCTCTTAAAGTTATCTCTCCTGTCATTCCTACATTTCTTAAAACAGGTATTCCTGTAAATGCCGATACCAGTGATGAAGTTATAGCTACACCTGCCGACGGCCCATCTTTAGGTATTGCTCCTGCCGGAACATGAATATGTATATCAGATTTCTCGAATAATTCATCATCTATCCCAAAAGCTTTTGCTTTTGAGTGTATATAGCTTATTGCTGCTTTTGCGGACTCCTGCATTACATCTCCCAGTTTACCGGTAAGTATTAACTCACCGCCTCCTTTATAATAAGTGGATTCAATAAGTAATATATCCCCGCCAACAGGAGTATAAGCAAGACCGGTAGCAACTCCCACTCTATTCTTATCTTCTATCTCACTTGGTAAAATTTTTGGAACGCCCAGATAATTTCTTACTTTTTTGTCAGTTAATACTCCTGAATATTTTTTACCTTCTACTATTTCTCTCGCAATCTTTTTGCAGATATTTGCTATTTCCCGTTCCAAATTCCTGACGCCGGCTTCTCTGGTATATTCCTCAATTATTATAGAGACAGCTTCACTGTTAAATTTGACATTATATTTTTCTACTCCCTGCTCTTTTAATTGCTTGGGAATAAGGAATTTTTCAGCTATATGGACCTTCTCTTCGGAGCTGTAACCGGGTATTTCAATAGTCTCCATCCTATCTCTTAATGCCGGATGAATAGTATCCAGTATATTAGCTGTAGTTATGAACATTACATTTGAAAGGTCAAACGGTACTTCAAGATAGTGGTCCCTGAATGAATTATTTTGTTCCGGGTCAAGTACTTCGAGAAGGGCAGAGGAGGGGTCGCCCCTGTAATCTATTCCAATTTTATCAACCTCATCCAGCATAAATACCGGATTATTTGTTCCTACCTGTGTGAGTCCCTGGATAATTCTACCGGGGAGCGCTCCCACGTATGTTCTTCGATGTCCCCTGATTTCAGCCTCATCTCTTATACCGCCGATTGACATTCTTATAAATTTTCTCCCGAGGGATTTAGCTATGGACTGTCCCAGGGATGTTTTACCAACACCGGGAGGGCCAACAAAACACAAAATAGGACCTTTAGTCGTTTTACCTTTTAATTTCCTTACAGCCAGGTAATCAAGTATATGAGTCTTAACTTTTTCCAGATCATAATGATCGCCGTCCAGGATTTTCTTTGCCTTTTTTAAATCCAGGATGTCTTTTGTTTTTTCGGACCATGGAACATCCAGCATCAATTCAACATAAGTTCTCACATAGGAATATTCAGGAGACATAACAGGAATGCTCTCAAGCCTTTCTATTTCTTTTAAAACTTTAGCTTCTGCTTCTCTGGGTAATTTTTTTATGTGTATTTTTTTCTCCAGTTCTTTGGTAAGGGCGGTGGATTCATCGAATTCACCCAGCTCATTTTTAATAGCCTTTAACTGCTGGCGCAAATAATATTCCCTTTGAGTTTTACCGACTTCCTTCTGGACCTTATCTCTTATCTGGGATTGAACTTCAAATCTCTTGAGTTCTTCACCGAGATATTCTGTTAATTTCTTTAACCTTTTTTTAAGGTCACTTTCCTCAAGTATTTGTTGTTTCTGTCTGGTACTTGAGAGTAAATATGAAGCAAATAAATCAGTTTGAATTTCAGTCTTGGATATGTTGGTTGCTGCCACTACAAATGCAGTAGGCAGGGGAATGCCAAGCTGGATAAATTTTTCTACCTGCAGTCTTACGGTTGTATTAAGATTATATGTTTCTTCATCTTCAACCAGAGGTATTTCATCCAGCACCTTAACTGTAACTCTGAAATAAGGTTCCGTTTGTGTAAAATATTCTATTTTTACACGGGAAATACCTTCTACAATACATTTAATTTCATTTTCCGATATATTGCCAACTTGCTTTATTGCGCATATGGTTCCAATATCATATAGATCTTCCTTGCCTACTTCTTCTTTATTTTCTTCTTTCTGTGCCACTACAACTATAAGCTTATGTTCTTTTGATGAACTTTTAACTGCTTCCAGCGACTTCTTTCTTCCTACAATCAGAGGTGTTGCCAGGAAAGGGAATACAACACTATTCTTTAAAGAAAGAAGAGGAAGCTCTTCGGGTATTTTTATTTCATTTTTCGTATATTTTTTTTCTTCTGCCATTAAATTCTCAACTCCTATTTTTTTATTCTTATATTTATATATTTTACACCAATAAAAAAGTTTTTTTATATTTTATATTATTTACAGTAGATTTAATTTACATTGCTGTGTTCTTAATGTAAACAACTTCCTGAATAGTAAACTTTTATATCTAACTATAAACTAAATTTTCTAAAATTACCAAAATAATTTTCATTAATTAGTAAAAATTAATTTCACTTAAAGTGAAATATATTTTTGTATTTATACATCTATTTTTATAAAAAGTCAAGATTATTGTTATCGATATGCTGTTATCAGTATGTTGTTATCAATAGGTATGTTAGTTTTAATTATGAAAATGATAAATGGGCATACCTAAAGATATTAAGAAAGAACAGCCGGGAATAGCTGGATACAGAATTTAAAAAGTATTGGTATAAAAATAAGGGAATAAAAAAGAAGTAAAAGTCAGTAACCTAATTTCCTTAATTTTTTCTCGTCAAGTCCGAAATAATGCCCCAATTCATGTAAAACAACTTTTTTTATATTCTTTTCCAGTTCACTGTCATTACTGCTTACTTTTTCCAGCGCTTTTTTGTAAATAGTTATTTTATCAGGCATGATGTTTGTTCTGCCCGGCCTCAATGTAGCAGGGAGCCCCTGATAAAGTCCGAGTGTCAATCTTGCCTGAGTATTTATTTTATTTTTTAGGGTTGGTTCTATGTCACTATCTTCAATGACTACACATAAGTTTTTTATTTTTTCTTTGAATTTATCCGGGAGTTCTTCAAGAGTATTTAATACTATTTGTTCAAATTTGTCTTTATCCATTTTTTAGGGTAAAAAAATATTACCATAAAATTTTTAAAAATTATTAAGAGAAATTAATAATTAATGCTGGTTTTAAAAAAAATCTTTTATGATATTGACCTGAAATGTATTCCGGTTAAAGAAAAACCGATTGCATAAGGGAAAAGAGATGGCCGCCTGAAAAGGCTCCATAAAATCAGTTTCCAGAAGTATAACCTGCCTTTTTGTCTTATGCCGAGCCACCATATAGAGCCAAACAGCGCCCTTAAATGGTAAATCCGGAGTTTGGTCTTCTTCTTCTTTTTTATTGGCTTGTATTCCATTAAGAAAGTCTTAATTCTCTCATAATATGCCTTCGGGGAATAGATTGTAGATACAACTTTCTTATAACCACTAATAAGTGTATTCATATCCATCTTTGGAGTAAAATTTAAACCTCCCGTACTTGTATTATCTCCAGTGCTTCTTTTGACCAATCTCTTATTCTCTTTTAATCTTTGGTATAGCCTGGTTTTAGGAAGGGCGGTAAGAAGGCCCACCATAGCAGTGACAATTCCGCTTTTTTGAATGAACTCGATCTGACGCTGGAAAATGGAAGTTTTATCACTGTCAAAACCAACAATAAAACCTCCCTGGACTTCCATACCCATATTTTGAATTATTTTTACAGATTCTACTAAATTTCTATTTGTATTTTGAATTTTACCG
>JAFGLF010000042.1 GCA_016928195.1 Elusimicrobiota bacterium | reverse complement strand
AGGGTGGCTTTTCTTATAGGCAGCATGATTGATTTTATAAAAGAGCGCGAGGACAACCTGCTTCTGGGTATTCATTGCTGTGGCAATACTAACTGGAAAATTATTCTTGAATCGGGGATTGATATCGTGAGTTTTGATTCATATGGTTTTGGAGACAAACTGGCATTATATCCTGAAGAAATAAAAGAATTCTTAAAAAAAGGCGGTTTTCTTGCTTTTGGAATTACTCCTACTTCAGAATATAAGGAAGGGGTTTCAGAAGATGAACTCTATGGGAAATTTATTTCAGTTCTGGAAAGCTTTGAAGAAAAAGGTATCAGCAGGGATTTGCTGCTTAAAAATATTATAATCACTCCTGCCTGCGGAATAGGCCCAATGACGGAGACAGATGCTAAAAGAGTGCTTGAGCTCACCTCTTCACTGGCAAAAAGAATATAGTAAACATATAAATATTACATTTTGCTGCTGATAATATCTCTTGCCCAGACAGCAGCACGCTCTTCTTCTCCCTCAACAAGCGAGCCTTTTGTTCCTTTTACAAGAAACCCTTCAGGTGGCATGATAGAAATACCACCCTTTGATTTCAGGCTTTTGTCTATTTTTTTTGCGGCATTACCAAAAATTTTAAAAAATTTTGCGGACAATCTGGTATCAAATGCTGCTATACTGGTATCTTTAAGAGAAGATTCGGAAATTCCACTAAGAAAATCCTGGACCAGCGGTGTGGGACTGCCTCCATAGGTAGGAGAGCCAACGATAAGAAGGTCAATTGATTCCAGTTCAGAGATATTTACATCACCCGTACGGACTACCCTTGTGTCGCCTCCGATTGTATCGCCTATGGAATTTGCAATTTTTTCTGTATTGCCGTAAACAGAATCATAAACAATTAAAGTTTTCATTGAAGTGCCTCCAGATTATTTTAAAGATATTTTATGTTCCATAAATAATAAATAGTATATAGTTCTTTGCCCAAAAAAATCAATATGGAATATAGTTAATATAATAATTTTATAATAATTCCCGGTATATCCAGTTATATTTTTTAACTCTTTAGTGTAAAATAGAATTTACTTTCTTAAAATTAAAAAAAAAGGTATCAATGAGAAGTATTGCAATAGTAACAGATACTGCTGCCGGAATCCCCGGCGGATTAGCCAGGGCTAACGATATAACCGTTGTGCCGCTTAATGTTGGGTTTAAAGGTAAATTTTATAAGGATGGAAAGGAAATAAATAGCCGAATTGTATTTGATAAGCTAAGGGAAGGCATAAAGGTATACACCTCAACACCATCGGTAGGGGAATTTACGGAGACTTATTATAATCTTATTAATAATAAGAAAAAAAATTTAATTTATTCCATTCACTTGAGCTCGAAGCTGTCTGCCACTGTCAATTCTGCAGAACAGGCGAAAAAGTTTTTTCCCGAAGTAGAAATCAAAGTCATTGATTCAAGGACTGCTGCTATTGGTTTGGGATTTATTGCCCTTGAAGCTGCAAGAGCGGTGAAAAAAGGTGAAAGTGAAGAAAAAATTGAAAAAATTATTGAGTATTTTATTAAGAATAATAAGCTCTTCGCAACTATTGAAAATTTCAAGTATTTATTTGTGGGAGGCAGGGCGCCCTTTTTAGGAAAATTTCTGGCAGTATCTATAAGATTTAAACCAATCATTACTCTGGGAAGTGATGGTAAAGTAAAATTAATTAAGTTTGTTAGGAATAAGAGAAATTCCTTAATCGAGCTCTACTGGCAGGTTAAGAAAGCTTCTTTTCCTGTTACGCGTAAAAAAATAGGCATTTTTTACGGTGAGGATATAGGCCCTGCCCTGGAGCTGGAAAAAATAATAAGAAGTGATGATAAAATTAAAATTGATGAATTGATATTAACTGAAGTAACCACAGTAATGAGTGCCCATACGGGTCCCGGAATATGGGGGTTATCCATATGTCCGGTATTTGAATAAGACCAAAATAATACAAGTTATAAAATTTTTTAGACCCGGCAATTGTCTCTTTATGCCGGTTTTATTTTTATTTCAATGTAAATATTACAGTAACAGGTATCATTACATCTTTTTCGATTGTGGAAGTATCATAAGTTCCCCAATCTGAAACTTCGGTAGAATTAACAGGGAGCACCTGTACCACTCCAAGGTTTGCAGACTTTATGGTACCTATCTTTTTACCGCTGCCCTCTGCAATCTTTTGAGCCCTTAATTTGGCATCACTTATTGCATCAGGGATCAATTCAATTCTGAGTTCCGGGAGTTTGGAGTAATAATATTCAAGGGACTGTATGGAGAATATGACTCCCTGGTTTATGAGTGTCTGGGTGCTATTGGCCATGCTGGTAATCTTATCAACATCGCTTGATTGAATTCTAACTGTTTGCTTTAACAGGTTTTCCTTTGGGGCATTTGGGTCATACATGTAAAGCTGTTCCATAAATACAGGTGAAATGTTTAAATCGTTTTCGCTAAATCCGTTATCTTTAAAAAAGTCCAGTACCAATCTCTGGTCATTCTGCATCATCCGATACCCTTCTTTTAAGTTTTCGGCAGGAACTGTCCTGGTAAAGTTAGAAGTCCATATAGCTATATCCGAGGTAACGTTCTGTCTTACTGAACCGGTTACCGAAAGGGTATCCACAGGTGATCTTACCATGTAAAAAGTAAAAGAAGCAATTAAAGCGCTGATTATCAGGCATACGCCTACAATAATCGCAAAGTATATAATCTTATTTGAATTTTCATTTATCATCTCTTGCCCCGATTCTTAATAGTTTTACCTTTTGCGTATATGTTAATTTGTGTATATAAATCTTTATATTTAATAATATCAATTTCGAGTGCTTTGTCAAGGAGTGGTTATTAAGATTTAATTAAAAAAACTTGGCATAATATAATAATTATAATATTATAATTGTTATAAAATTAAAATAGTTTTAATTAAGTCTGAATTTTAAAATCTATAATAGTTAAATAAAAAAATCACAAAATGTCATTTATTAAAAATTATAAGAACCAGGGAAAGGAGTTATAATGGCTAAAGTAACAAGAGAGATGGTAGAGAAAGCAGGGGTAAATGTAGATGAAATCGTAGAACTTCTTATAAAGAATGCAGGAGCCGAGCTTACCACTTACTATTATTACACTATATTAAGGGCAAACTTAATAGGCCTTGAGGGAGAGGGTGTAAAAGAAATAGCGGAAACAGCAAGAATAGAAGATAGAAATCACTTTGAGGCAATTGTCCCCAGAATTTACGAACTGGGAGGTAAACTTCCCGAGAATATGAAGGATTTTCATGATCTCTCAGCGTGTCCACCTGCAACCCTGCCCAAAGACCCTGCGGATGTTATGGCTATTCTCAAAGTACTGGTTGAAGCCGAGAGATGTGCAGTAAGAGGTTATACCCATCTCTGCAATGTCACAGCAGGAAAAGATCACAGGACTTACGATTTAGTCCTGGCTATTCTCAATGAAGAAATTGAGCACGAGAGCTGGTTTTCAGAATT
>JAFGLF010000041.1 GCA_016928195.1 Elusimicrobiota bacterium | reverse complement strand
TATGAAAGACTGTTACTTTCATACCATAATCCAATAAATCACTGGCAGCCACAAATCCGTCGCCGCCATTGTTTCCGCTCCCGCAGACAACAATACCCCGTGCGGCTCTATTAATTTCCTTACCTTCAAAATCAGTTATAATTACTTTAGCTATGCCGCTTCCGGCATTTTTCATGAGCCATTTTGAATCTATCCCGCCGGTTATGGCTTTTGTATCAATCTCCGCTATTCTGCTTCCTTTTAGAATCCTGGTTAATCTCATTTTTTTAGTTGTATCATTCATTTTAAATCAACCTGCCTTTATAATTATAGAAAAATCCCGGATTATAAATCCATAAATTATATAATTGCCACGGCATAGGCAACAGCGAAATTTTCCGTTGCCGATACCGATACTTTTATTTCTTTAATTTTAAGCTTCCCGCTGAACTGGCAAGTTTTTCCGTATAGTTTTATAAAAGGTGCTCCGGCATCCGTATTTGACAGTTCAATTTCTTTTAAAGAAATATTTTTACTGACTCCTTCTGCCAGTGATTTTGCAACTGCTTCCTTTGCCGCAAAACGCGCCGCAAAACTCTGGAATTTGCCTTTATTTTTCCTGTTACAATAATCTATTTCATTTTCGGTATAAACTCTTTTTAAAAAGCCAGAATTTTTTCTGATGACAGATTTTATTCTTTCAACCTCAATTATATCAGTACCTATTCCATATATCTCCATAAATCTTTACTCCACTGTAACACTCTTTGCAAGATTTCGCGGCTGGTCAACGTTCCTATTAAGGTTCTTTGCTATATAATATGAATATAACTGAACAGGGATAATAGTTAAAATGGCATACAATTCTTCAAGAGTCTCAGGCACTCTGAAGATATGATCCGCGTATTTTTTTGTATTTTTATCTTCCTGGCTGATTATAGAAAAAATAGTGGCTTTTCTTGCTTTTACTTCCTGAATATTGCTTAATATCTTTTCATATACCGGATCAGCAGGCATAATTCCCACTACCACTGTTTTTTCATCAGTAAGAGCTATCGGACCATGTTTCATTTCACCGGCCGGATACCCCTCTGCATGAATGTAAGAAATTTCCTTTAACTTCAGTGCGCCTTCCAGTGCTGCAGGAAGTCCGAAAATTCTTCCAAGAAATAAAAAACACCTATATTTATATGTCCGGTCAGCAATTTTTTTTATTTCATCCGCCCTGTCCAGTATATTCTGTATTTTATCAGGTATATCTTCCAGCTCACTGGCTATTTTTTGAAATTCACTTTTCCTTATATTTCCTTTCGCCTTTGCAAGGTATAGCCCGATAAGATACATTATTATTATTTGGGCAGTAAAAGTTTTAGTAGCGCAAACGCCTATTTCCGGTCCAGCATGTGTATATATTACGGAATCGGCTTCTCTTGCCACAGTGCTCCCAACAACATTTGTGATGGCCGCTAACTTTGCTCCTTTTGATTTTGCCTCTCTGATTGCAGCAAGAGTATCTACCGTTTCTCCAGACTGTGTTATAGCCATAAACAAACAATCTTTTCCCACCAGCGGATCCCTGTATCTATATTCCGAAGAAAAATCCACCTCTACAGGAATCCGGGCCCATCTTTCTATAACCTGTTTTCCGATTAATGCGGCGTGGTAAGATGTCCCGCATGCAATTATCTGAACTTTTTTTAGATTTTTAATCTGTTCCACAGACAGGCCTAATTCATTAAAATGAAGTTTTCCGTTTGTTAACCTGCCTCTCATCGTTTCTCTGGCTCCGTAAGGCTGCTCAAATATTTCTTTTAACATGAAATCTTCATAACCGCTTTTTTCAGCACTTATAACACCCCAGTCAACTTTAAAAGGTTCCCTTTCGATTAATTCTCCTTCTCTGTTATAAATTTCTACTCTATCTTTTGTAAGTCTCACGGTCTCATAATCATTAATCACTATGAAATTACGGGTATATTCCAGTACTGCCGGTATATCCGATGCAAAAAAATTACCTTCTTTTGACACTCCTACAATTAAAGGACTGAGTACTCTTGCCCCTATAAGTTCTTCAGGATGATAACTGGAAATTGCCACAATAGCCCCTGAACCCCTGATTTTTTTTAATACCTTCTGCATCGCTTTAAGTAAATCCCCATTGTTGTATTTTTCCAATAAGTGGGGCAGTACTTCCGTATCAGTTTCCGAAACAAACTTATGTCCTTCCTTTTTAAGCTCTTCCTTGATTTCAGCATAGTTTTCTATTATGCCGTTATGAACAACAGCAATTCTCCCATTATCAGCTGCATGAGGATGGGCATTTATCTTTGTCGGTTCACCATGCGTTGCCCATCTTGTATGCCCTATTCCGCAGTTACCGTCTGCTTCCAGATTATTTACTTCTTTTTCCAGTATGTTTATTTTCCCTGCTTCTTTGACAACACTGATTTTACAATTCCTCAATGATTTTGCCTGTCCGGCATCTGTATGGATTACAGCAATACCTGCAGAATCATAGCCTCTGTATTCCAACCGCTTTAGCCCGCTTATTAAAATATCTTTACATTTTTTATTTC
>JAFGLF010000040.1 GCA_016928195.1 Elusimicrobiota bacterium | reverse complement strand
TCAAGATCAGAAGATTTTACAAAATTGACTTTTATGCCAAGCCTTTTAAATGTGTAATGGAAAAGATTATAAGTTCCGCCATATAGATTATCGGCAGAGACTATTTCATCTCCGGCTTGAGCTATATTGAGAATTGCCAGAGTTTCCGCTGCCTGTCCACTTGCAACAGCAAGGGCGGCCGTTCCGCCATCAAGAAGTGCCATTCTTTTTTCCAGTACATCATTTGTCGGGTTCATTATCCGGCTGTAAATATTACCAAATTCCTTTAAGGCAAAAAGACTTGCCGCCTGATCGGTATTTTTAAACTGATAAGATGTAGTCTGGTAAATAGGTACGGCTCTTGCCCCGGTAGCAGGGTCAGGTATCTGCCCTCCATGGAGTAAAAGGGTGTCTAATTTTAATTTTGAATCTATCCTACTCATAATATTTTTCTCCTTTTTTAGCTTAAACTAAACATTTGCAAAACTCGTTAATGAATAAAAAAATAATAATTTTTACTTCGTTATCTATCTGATTATTTACCTCACCTTATTTTCTAGAATTATATTCCGTACATTATCATATCTTCAGTTTTTTCTTTCTGCATCCTTGCCAGGTCTTCAAGAGTAAATGAATTGAGAAACTCGGAGATTTTTTCTCCCAGCTTAATCCAGACATCCCTGGTTATGCAGGACTGTGTTTTACTGCAAACTGAACTATTGTTTACACAATCAATTAAATTTAAGTCTCCTTCCAGTATTGCTACAATCTCTTTTAATTTAATCTCGGAAGAAGGCTTTCCCAGAACATATCCGCTGTGAGCACCGCCATAAGTGTTTATAAGACCCTTTCCTTTAAGCGGTATAATTATCTGGCTCAGGTATTTTTCTGATACATCAATGTTTCTGGCAATTTCTTTTAAGTAAATTGAGTGCTTGCCGGAATTTGCAGCTACCTCTACCATTAACCTTAAACCATACCTTGTTCTCGTAGAAATCCTCACTCTAACCTCTTTATATTACATATACTATTTATATTATTATATTAGTAGTATTCTATTGATAAAGGAAAAAACTGTCAAGGGGAAATTTAAAAATTATAAATTTTACAGTAGATTTCAGGCGGGTGTTGAAAATTTTACTGATATAAACAGGTTATTAGCAGCTGCATGTATATTTTTATAAATGTGTCAATAAATGATGTGCTAATTTAGTCTTATTTAATACTGACACAATGTGAGGTTTTATTTACTCAATAGCGAAGATATCTTACTAATTACTTTTTCTCCTGTCCAGGACTCTTTGTGCCTTGCCCTCGCTTCTTGTAATGGTTCTTGGCTCTTTTAAACTGGCTTTTATTCTTATTCCTATAGCCGAATGCAGCTTATTTTCAATTGTTTTTTCAAAAGCTTCAAGATCCATGATTTTTTCGCGGAAATTTTTTTCCGACACTTCTACCCAGACTTCTATAGTATCCATGTAATTCTCCCTGTCAAGAACTATTAAATAATGCGGCTCCAGGTCTTCAATGCCCATAAGCACTTCTTCTATCTGGGAAGGAAATACATTGACCCCCCTTATAATCAACATATCGTCACTTCTCCCCATTGGTTTCGCCATCCTGGCAAATGTTTTACCGCATTCACATTTTTCCCTTATAAGATAAGATACATCTTTGGTGCGGTATCTTAAAACCGGAAAAGCCTTTTTTGTAAGTGATGTAAAAACAAGCTCGCCTTTTTCTCCGTCGGGCAGCACCTTCCCTGTTTCAGGGTCTATTATCTCTGTTAAAAAATGATCTTCGTTTATATGTAATCCATTCTGCTCAAGGCATTCACACGATACCCCCGGACCTATTACCTCGCTCAATCCATAACTGTCAAGTGCAGTTATACTCAATCTTTGTTCTATTTCACTCCTCATAGACTCGGACCAGGGCTCGGCCCCAAAAAAACCTACTTTCAACCTAAGCTTTTTAAAATCCACCCCGATTTTTTCCGCAACTTCAGACATATACAGAGCATAAGAAGGAGTGCAGCAGAGAACAGTTGATTTAAAATCATTCATGATCTTTAGCTGCCTTTCCGTATTACCTCCTGAGATCGGAATTACCATTGAGCCGATTTTCTCGGCTGCATACTGGAACCCGAATCCGCCGGTAAACATCCCGAATCCATGGCTGACCTGTACCACGTCTTCTTTTCTCACCCCGGCATCATACATTATCCTTGCCAGTACCTCTGCCCATATATCTATATCTTCCGAGGTATACCCGACTACCGTAGGATTACCTGTGGTTCCAGATGATGAGTGTACCCTTATTACCTCGCTTAAGGGGGTACAAAATAACCCGAATGGATAATTTTCCCTCAAGTTGTCCTTGGAAGTAAAAGGCAGTTTTTCAATATCTCTTATATCTTTTAACTTATCGGGATTGAGTCCTGCTTCATCAATTACCTTTTTATAATATTTATTATTTTTATAAGCATGCTTTAAAGTATTTTTTAGCCCTTCAAGCTGTATGGAACTGATTTCCGGCTGGCTCGCAGTTGAGATCTTTTCATCCCAGAATTTTTTTTCAGTCATTTTTAAAGAGTCTCTCCTTTCCTTCTATCCACGACTCTTTTTGCTTTACCGGTACTCCTCTGTATTGTCTTGGGTTCTTTTAGCTTAACATCTATTTTTATTCCAGTAGAAGAATATAGCTTATGTTCAATCGATGACTCAAATTCTTCCAGTTTGTTCATTTTCTCCGAAAATATATCTTCTGATACTTCAACCCATAACTCTAAAGTATCCAGATAATTTTTTCTGTCTACAACAATCAGGTAATGGGGTTCGATTTCCTTGACTTTCATGAGTACCTCTTCTATCTGTGAAGGGAATATGTTTACTCCCCTTATAATCAGCATGTCATCAGTTCTGCCCACGGGCTTTGCCATCCTTGCATGCGTCCTGCCGCATTCACATTTACCGGTATGGATAAATGATAGGTCTCTGGTTCTGTATCTGATTATAGGGAGCGCTTCTTTAGTAAGCGAAGTAAAGACCATTTCACCGCTTTTACCCGGCGGAAGCTGTTTTCCCGTATCCGGGTCTATAAT
>JAFGLF010000003.1 GCA_016928195.1 Elusimicrobiota bacterium | reverse complement strand
CGGCATTACCGGTTTAAATAATAGTAAAACTGTATTTTAAGGCGCGCTTTTACATTATTACAAAATAATAATAAAATTATAATAAATATTTTTTAGGAGACTGAAATTATGAATATCAAAAAGTCTCTTATTGTTGTTTTTTTTATTGTTACTTTTTTTCTGACTATCCTGTCTTCATGTAGTGGTAGTAGTATTCCTCCGGCAAAAATTGAAAGCTTTTCAGAGGTAAAAACCATAAAAGTCCTTGTAGAACAGTCCTATTATGATGATAAGGGTAATAATATAGAAGGTTTTTTATTGCCGGTATATGAAGATTGTAAGGTAATCTTAGAAAATATTGGTTTTTCGGTAACTGGTGAAAACAGTAAAAATTATAGTTCTATCCTGGAAATAAAAATAAATGGTACTGCATTATGCGATTATTATTATGATAGTGATACAAAAACAAAAATTTTGTTATATACAGGTACAGAGCTTGATGGAAGTATTTTATTCAAAGTAGAAAATGTTGATTCGCAAGAAAAGAATTTTTTTGAAATTCGTGAACCGCCTACCGGAACTGTATCAAAACCACTAACACCTTCAGATGCACCCTTTGACCGTCTTGGATGGCAAAAGCACCTTTTCCTGATTTTAAGCGATATATGGGGTCCAGAAATTTTATCAAAATCGCTGGAGGTCAAAGGTATTTTTATGAGAGGCCAGGTTATAGAAGCACTGGCAGAAGTAAAGGACCCTTTGTCAGTAAATATTTTAATTAATATTCTGGAAGATGAAAATTTTAAATATCACAGCAAAGATGTAATGGAAGTTCTGGGTAAAAAGGGAGATGAGTCTGCGGTTCCTGTTCTTATTGATATATTGATAAATGATGAATATTATATGGACAGGGAAGCTGCAGCTGAAGCTCTGGGTAAAATTGGTGATGGCAGGGCTCTGGATGCGCTGAACCAGGCCTTAAAAGAAGACGAAGATGAAGATGTCCGGAAAGCCTGTATGAAGGCAATAAATAAGATAATGGAATAAATAAGTTATAATTAGCAGCTTATATTTCTATTAGTAACGGAAAGGAGGCATGAAAAAGTGAAAAAAACAAAATATTTATTTTTTTTATTATTGTTGGTATTAATATTTAATCTTTCTCTGGTTTTAAATGGGTGTGGGATTATTCGGGAACAGGAAAAAGAAAATGAGTATTTAAGTGAAGTAGCTTATATAATGAGAGCACTGGCTGATGATTCAAATTTTTATAGTGAGGAAAGTTCCGATCTTTCAGCAGGAAGAATTAGCCTATCATCACACAAGGAAACTACTAAAAAACTAATAGAAGAAATTAAAGACTTTTATAGTCAGTATATGGAGCTTACTCCCCCGGAACGACTGAAAACCACACATAAGTTACTGGGTGAGTCTTTTGAACACTATAATAATAGTTGTTATTATCTTCAGGAATATGTGGATGCAAATAGCGAAATCCAAATGGAGGAGTCTTTTAACCAGGCAACTTTGGAATGGAACGAGGGTAGCAGATATTGGTTGGAAGCAAGGGATGAGTTACAGAGCTTTTTGGAAAGTGAAGGTGATAAATACCAGGAATTTAAAAATTTTTTAAAATAAAAAAAGAAAGGAAAAATTAATATGAATGGAGAAGATATTCAGGAGAAAAAACCAGACGAAATATACTGTCCCAGTTGTGCAAGACCAATAAAAAAAGATGCAGTGGTATGTCCGCATTGTGGTGTCCAGGTAAAAGAGCTTAAAGTATCTGCCGAAGTTAGAGCTATGGCTCCTGAAGAGGAATTGGAGGAGGGAAGAAGACAGTTAGGTGGGGTAAAAGTGTTTTACTGGTTTGTAATTGTAGTTTTAGCTTTTTATCTAGTTGTTTTTGTTCCCGTATTTATTACATCACCTCAGTCAATGGGTACATACATAGGGAGTTATAGTCTTTCGGGTGTAATAACACTAGTATTTGTTTTTGGTATAGGGATGGCAATTTATATAGCTCCTCTTGTGGGAATTATTAAAAGAAAACCATTCTCTGTACCATTTACCAGGGTTATACTGATTATAACCATGTTTGGTTTTCCCATAGGCACCATTATTGGAGCAACTCTCTGGAAAAGAATTAATCATCCTCTGGCTAAAAAATATCTACATTACGGTGTGTAATTTAATTGGTAGAGGATAAAGGTAAAAGTTTATTTTTGCTTTAGATGACAGTAAAAAAAAATAAATCTAAATTTTTAAATAGCCGGAAATAAGATTAAAATACTTAATTTAGACTACAAAGTCAAAAAATCGGTAGAATTTTTATTTAATAAACCTTGATTATAAAGATTTAAAGCATGGGAGAAAAAATGGGAATTAAAATAAGTATAGAAAAAGTAGAGGCTATGATTAGCCGAAGGGATATAAGAGGTCTGATAAAAGTGCTTTTAAATGCAGAAGACCAGAACTTAAGATGTCTGGCGGCAATAGGTCTTGGGGATATAGGAAATAGAAAAGCTACAGAATACCTTATACGCGTCCTTGAAGATGAAGATGTTGAATTAAGAAGAGTTTCCGCAGAAGCTCTCGGGAAATTAAAAGATTTCAGGGCAGTTGAGCCTTTAATAAAAGCTCTTGAAGATGGAGACATCGATGTAAGATTTTATGCCATCGGTTCTCTGGGAGATATAAATGATCCAATAGCGGTAAAACCTCTGATAGAAGTTCTGGAAAATAAAGATGAAGATGACGCAATAAGGATGAAGGCAAGAAAAATGCTTGGGAATATTGGCAGTCCGGCTATAGAGCCCTTAATCAGGTGTCTGGAAAGTAAAGATTATATCGTCCGCTGGTATGCAGCGCTGTCCCTGGGTGAGATTGGTGATAGACGGGCAGAAGCTCCTCTCATTAAAGCACTTATGGATGATAGCAAAGAGGTCAGAGGAGGCGCTGCAGGAGCTCTTAAATATATAGGAGGCCCAGAAGCTGTTGAACCCCTTATAAAATGCCTGGAGAGTGATGAGAGCTGGATTAATAGGAAGCTTGTAGCAGTATCCCTCGGGGTAATTAAAGACAAAAGAGCATTAGAACAATTGACCAGAGCTCTTAATGACAAAATTGATGATGTTAAAGTAGCGGCGCGGGAAGCGCTAAAAAATATTAATCAATGTGGAAGAGTATAAAAAAGGAGATAGATAAATGGGAATATTTGGTAGAAGAAAAGGAAAAGAACCTGATGTCAGTGTTAAAGAGACCGATAAGGTAGAGCTGTCTTTAAATTTATCGGATCTTAATTTT
>JAFGLF010000039.1 GCA_016928195.1 Elusimicrobiota bacterium | reverse complement strand
TGCCCCAGAACCAGAGCCTTCGGCACGGTTCGGGGTAAAATTTCTCACTATTAAATATACCAAGGCACAGGTTAGGGCACCGAAGAATGCGCTCATCAGGTTAACGCGGTATGCTATATTGCCGAACGGTATTATAATAGTGAATATTTTTCCTAATATTACATACAGAGGATATCCGGGCGGATGGGTTATTCCCAGTGTGTATGCAGCGGTTGCGAATTCCCCGCTGTCACCTACGTAAACAGTAGGACAGAGCGTGGCTAAATATACTGCGAATGATAGTAAGAAAGTGATGATCATGGTAACAATGTTTTTAATTTCGAATTCTCAATTTCGAATTCTGAATTTAAGGTTAACTTCAGTTTATAAATAAGACCTTATCATAAAATCCGAAATTCGAAATTCGAAATCCGAAATCCTAAGACAGGCCAATCCTTCTTCTCAGGAACCATTCGGTACAGAGAAGAATAAGTAAAATTATATACATCAGCGGTTTATTCCAGATATTTACCTCGTATAAAATATTGGACCTGGTGCGTTTTGTCGGCCGGGGTTTGATTTTTAACTCTGCAAAATCAAAGGAGCTGACCGGCATGGATTTCCCGCCTGTGGTTTCGGAAATTTTAGTCATCAGCAGGTCGTTAACAAAGATGTCTTCGGATTCTTTTGAAACATTGAAAACGGTTAAAAAGGCATTGTCGTTTCCAAGAAACCTCTTGTTATAATATGCCCTTGCATAAAGTTTGTATTCCCCTGATGAATCCAGAGGTATATGTGCAGCGTATTCTCCGTTTTCGATTTCGGGAGAAACCGCAAAAGATTCCCTCTTGCCGTCCGGAAGCGTTACATCCAGACTGACTGTCGCGTTGTTTACCGGTTTGAAGTATTCGTCCCGTACCTTTATTTTTACCGGGGCATTATCCCCTATATTATAGCTTTTTTTTGTAAATATGGCTACACGTTTCATTGATGCTGCGTTTGTCAGCCACTTTACCGATTGGGACCAGAAGTTTACATAATTATACGGATTTTCGCTGCCGAGTGCAATCCTCCAGAGTGATGAAGTAGTAATACACATTACCCGTCCTTTCCCCTGCTCTGCAATTGTTATTATGGGATGTTTTGATTCTTTGCTTTCTGCAAGAACAATACTTTCCTTTTTGGCTGTTGATATATTCAGCCCGTCGAATTCCGGCATATTTTCCAGTATGGAGGTGTTTTCTGCAGGGTCAAAGGACAACTTGAATATATTGTGTTCTTTCTGAAGAATGTTTAACCGGAATTTTTTGTGTATTATACCTGATGCGGGAGTTACAGGAAGAATTTCTTCGATCGGTGTATTTTTGTACGGCGATAAATCCGTATCCCCGAAAATTGCCACGAATGCCTTGCCGTATTCCGTAACAAAGTTTTTAATATTTGTAAGGTATTGCTGGTTTATGGGAAAACGGGAATACATGAAATTATCGAATATAAGCATGTCGAAATTAAATATTTCCTTTGAGAAGATTTCATGAATAGGAAAAGGTATTAGTGAGAGTTCGCTGTCGCTTACAGGCACGATGTTTTCCGGATTCCGTAATATAACAAATGAAACAAGTTCTATATTAGGGTCGTTTTTAAGCGTATTTCTCAGAAATGAGTAGTTGAAGGAAGGAAGACCGCATAGATACATAATTCTGATTTTTTCCGGTTCCACCACCATGGCGAATTTTTTGGTATTATCAGACGGTTTTTTTTCGCCTTTATATGTCGGTATAGAGACGGAGTAATTGAGTATCCCTGCCCTGTCAGGAGTTACACTGAACTGTATTTCGAACGAACCGTCGTTTTTGATGTCCAATGTCTTTGTTTGCAGGACCTGGGGTGCTGTATCGTCGGATTTAAGATAGACCGAAATTTTCTGTCCGGCGAAGCCGGCTGTATTGATTTTTGCGGTGATTGCCGCAGGGGTATTGCGGAATAGAATATCGGGTATGTCTACACCGGATACGGAAATATTTTTTTTGGTATCCGACCTTTCCGGTATAACAGTATAAACAGGAATCTTAAGGTCTTTGAGTTCTTCCAGAACCTGACCTTCGTCCGTATTTACGTTCTGATTGCCGTCAGAAAACAGGATTACAGCGTCCAGTTCCCTGCCTAGAAAATCGGATTTTACTTTGTCCAGAGCACCGATTATATCGGTCCTTGAACCTGTTGCTTTTAAGGTCCGGATTTCTTTTTCCTGAAGTTTTTTTACATCAGCGGAAAAGGCGAATAGATGCGAATCGGCATTTCTGTTTCTGGTAAGTTGCGAGGTTAATTTCTTTTTTATGTTTCCGAATCCGGAACTGCTGATTGTTTCCATGCTTTTGGAATTATCGACGAGTACGGCAACGGTAGGGATATCCCGCTTTTTATATACCTTTTTCGTCGGCTGGAAAATAAGCAGAACCAGCAGGATGAAAGATGCTATTCTAAGGGTGATTAGTATTTTTCGCATAATAAAATCGGTGATATGTTGATATGGAAATATGTTGATACGTAAATATGTGAACACCTTTAACCATATCATCTTATCAACGTATCAACTTATCAACGTGTTTTTCTTGTTTTATCTAAGTTTTCTCTGTATTGTCGGTTGATGGACTGCGTCCGATTTATATGTGCCTGTAAGTACATACAGTATAATATTAATTGTCAGTTTCTTGGCTTCCCATCTCTGCTGTTCCGTACACGGATATATATAATTGCCGAGGTTGTCTTTTACCCAAGCGCCGAACAGGTCATTCTGTGAATATATAATGCTGTAGCGTTCTCCTATTTTACAGCCCTCAAGATATTTGTTTGTGACAATCCTGCCGGAAACATGCCGTAATAAATAGAACGACCAGTACACGGCGTTATCCATAGGGATTTTTTCTATGGGGTTTTCAGGAAGGATTTTTCCTATGGTATTTCTTATTGATTTGGCAAAACCGGAAGTTGTTTTTCCGGATGAATCGTCGATAAATATCATACCCCCGCATAAGAGGTACTTTTTGAGAATTTCGATTTCCTTGTCGGTAAGTTCCGGGAAAGTGGTATCGCCTGTTATGATAAGAACGGGTGACCAGAAGAGTTCTTTGTCCGTAATTTCTACAACTCTTCTTTCCGGTATAATTTTTACACTGGTGGTTAACAGCAGGTATTCGGATACTCTGTCCCATGCGGTAGGGCGGGTATCCCAGTTGCCCGAGTATCTCAGCTGGGTGAATACGAACTTGCCGCCCTGCTGGCCGTAAAGACGGTGAGTAAGTGAGTAAGTGAGTAAGTGAGTAAGTAACAAGATTACGACAGCAATACGGTGATATGGAAATACGGTAATACGGTTAAATGTTTTTACATATTTACGTATCAGCATATAAGCGTATAAGCATATTTTCTTTTTCATGGTTTTTCTTGTGAGCGGGCAATTAGTGTTTCTGCTATGAAAAATAACAGTAACAGTAATGCGAATATTTTTGTTATTTCACTGCCGTATAATATTTTTTTAAGGTTTTTTTCGAAATATTTGTCTGCCTGAATTACACCGGTAAACATTTTGTCCAGTATCTTTTTTATTTTTGAAAGCTTTACTTTTGACAGATCCGCCTCGCCGGAACCCGAATCAACGTTGACGCTTACGAATTCGGTCCTGCGGTTTTTGTAACTCACTTCGTAGATCCCGGGTTTTTCAAATACGAAATCCACAGGCGACTTGATTATATCGCCGTTCGGAAGGGTTATACCGGAAACGGTATCCTGTGAGTATTTAGTACCCGAATACACGGTTTTGAACATTTTTTCTTTTTTAAAGAAATGGCTCTGCAGTTGTGTTATTATAACCGGGAAAACCGGTTTTATAGGGATATCGGAATATGAAAGGTTGGAGGACACTGCAAATACAAAGACATTGTTTTTGCCTTTGACCAGCATCGGCATGCCGTCTTCAAATTTCAGTAAGATATCCGAGTTGTCTTTTGGTTTTAACAAAAAACGTTTTGATATGGTTATATCTTTTAAGATATCATCGTCTTCAGGCAGTCCGAAATTCGAAAGTTTCCCCCCGCTTACAGCCGAGGATATTTCGCACGGCAGCAGGAATGAAATAGAGGTATTATAGGCGGATGTATTTATATTGTCACCAAGGAAAAAAACTATATTTTTTCCTTCGGAAATGAATTTATTCAGTTTTATTGCGGTGTTCCTGCTGAATTCCGAAACATTGCATAAAAATATTGCGGAATAGCCGTTAAGTTGTTCATCGTCAAGCTGGTTGTAATTTATTACTTTTGATACGGCATCTTCAGAAATAGCCGTTTTAAGGAAAAAGATCTCTCCTTTAAAATCGGAAAAGTGCGGTTTGCCGTCAACCAGCAGGATTCTTGGTTTGCCCTGATAATCGAACGCAAAGAAAACTCTGTTGTCGTGAGAAAGTTTATCGGGTTCTGTTTCCCAGGATGCCTTATGAATGCCGTGAGATATGTTTTTTATGTTAAACGTATGTACATTTGTTTTGTTAGGGTCGGTATTGAAAAAGGCGGATTTATATTTGCTGCCGTCGATATAGATGACCGAAGAGAGAATTTTTTTTGTATCCGAGAAGTTGGATATTCCGGCGGATATTCTGCCGTTGTCTTCCGATATATCCGAAATGGCAAAGTTTTTCGGATTGTCGTTGCCCACATCTATTGCTATAATTTTACATTTGTCGTTTGAAGTATGCAGTACGTCTTCCCATCCGTTTTTGGCAAAATCGGAGATAACGATTATTCTTTTTTCGGATTTTTTGCCGAAGGACCTTAAGGTTTTATCTATGGCATAAACAACCCTGGTTTTTCTGTAATCTGTTTTTATTTTTTCCAGTTCTGAAACAACCACTTTCCTGTCGGTTGTAGGTTCTTTGACGACAGGGTTCAGGTTATCGGAAAAGGAAAATACGGCAACCTTTTCGAAAGGTTTAAGCATTTCCAGTATTTTTTTTGCCGATTCCTTTGCGGTTTCAAGCCGTGAGATACCGTCTTTTAAATAATCCATCGAATATGAGTTGTCTATAAGCAGGATTGTCTCGGAATTTTCCGAAGAAGCAACATAATGTATAACGGGCCTCGCAAAGAGGAATGTCAGGGCAATTACCGAGAGACAGCGCAGTAAAAGAAGCAGGTATTGTTTTATCCTGAATTTTTTTATGGCGCGCCTTGACGCAAGTTCCAGGAACCTTAAATCGCTGAAATTTATCTTTCTCGGTTTTTTTCTGGATAGTAAATGGATGATTACAGGTATGGAAACTGCAAGCAGGCCTGCAAGAAACAATGGGTTAAGAAAAGACATAAAATTAACAGTTCTTATGTTCTTATGTTCTTATGTTC
Source organism: Elusimicrobiota bacterium (assembly GCA_016928195.1). Taxonomy (GTDB): domain Bacteria; phylum Elusimicrobiota; class UBA8919; order UBA8919; family UBA8919; genus JAFGLF01. The sequence continues at coordinate 4,139 of JAFGLF010000039.1, read as the reverse complement.
GTAAGTGCATGTAAAAACAATCCTTGAACATAAGAACTTTAGAACTTTAGAACACAAGAACATGTCTCAAATGTTGCTTCTTTTAGAGAGATAATTTGTTAATGCCAGATCGAGCGGATTAGATGTAATAAAATGCGAATAATCTATACTGGTCCGGCTGAATTCCATTTTATATTTCTCTATAAACTCCGATACGAGTTTCCGGTATTCTTTTTTTATGATTTCCGGTTCTGTAATCAAAAAAGAATCATTTTCCATATTTGTAAAACGGACGTTTCCGGCAATATCCAGATTTTGTTCCATTATATCCATAATATGGAAAACAATGACTTCGTGTTTGGAAAATTTGTAGTTTTTTACCGCTTTTATTATGTTTTCCTGTTCGTCAAAAAGGTCTGAGATAATAATAATAAGTGCTCTTTTTTTAAGGTTCTTGGAAAAATTTAAAAGGATTTTGGAAATATCGGTTTCTCCGGCTGCTTCCAGCCCGGACAGTTCGTCAAAGATTACGGACAGGTGGCTTAAGCTTGACCTGGGAGGTATAACCTTTTTGATTTCTTTGTCGTAAACGGCAAGACCGACAGAATCCCCCTGTTTTATCATCAGGTACGAAAGGGATGCTGCAATATAGGATGCGTATTCCAGTTTTGAGATTTTACCTGAAGTATAGCCCATGGAGCCGCTTGAATCCAGAAGAATATAGGCCTTCAGGCTTGTTTCTTCCTCATACTGTTTTATGGAATATCTGTCGGATTTGGCATAAATCTTCCAGTCAAGATGTTTTAATTCGTCTCCGAAAGAATATTCCCTGTGCTGTGCGAATTCAAGCGAGTGGCCTTTGAATTTGCTGGCATGCTGGCCTGATATAAAACCCTCAACAACAAATTTTGCCTTCAGTGCCATTGTTGAAAGTTTAGCAATGATTAATGGGTCAAGGAATGATTTCATTTGAAAATAAACGCTAATAGTCGCGAATCCCTGCCCCGCCCTAGCGGAGCAACGCTGATGGTCGCGAATAAAGTTTTATATTTGCGTAAATTCGCGTTGAATATTTTATTTGCGTGTATTCGCGGCCGCTAAGAGTTTTTTGATGATTTGTTCGTTGGTTATTCCCTCAGCTTCTGCTATGTAGTTTAGTATTATACGGTGCCTTAAAACAGGGTATGCAACCGCTTTAATGTCATCAACAGAAACGGTATATCTGCCCTCGATAACCGCTTTTGCTTTGCCGGCAAGAATAAGGTTTTGTGATGCCCTGGGTCCTGCGCCCCAGTTTATCCATTTTTTTATGAAGTCAAGAGAAGAGTTTTTGGGGCGTGTTTCGGATACGAGTTTTACGGCATAATCTACGACATAATCGCTGACAGGCAGTTTTCTTACGATTTCCTGTAAGGATAAGATTTCTTTAGAATCCAGCAAATTCCTGATTTTAATATCACTGATGCCGGTTGTTTTTCTGACAATTTCCTTTTCGTCTTCAATTTGCGGGTAGTCAATATTTATCTGGAAAAAGAATCTGTCCAGCTGTGCTTCCGGAAGCGGATATGTGCCTTCCTGTTCGATAGGATTCTGGGTGGCAAGAACGAAAAACGGTTCCGGCAGAGGATATGTTTGTCCGGCAACGGTAACTTTGTGTTCCTGCATTGCCTGTAATAGTGCCGATTGTGTTTTTGGCGGTGTTCTGTTTATTTCGTCTGCAAGAATTATATTGGCAAAAACAGGGCCTTTTATGAATTTGAAGCTGCGTTCTCCTGTGGAAACATTCTGCTGGATAACCTCGGTTCCTGTGATGTCCGAAGGCATTAAATCAGGCGTAAACTGGATTCTTGAGAATGACAGGTCAAGGATGTCCGATAAGGTTGAAATAAGAAGTGTTTTCGCAAGGCCGGGTACTCCGACGATTACACAGTGTCCTTTTGAGAATATCGAGATTAAAATCTGGTCAATAACTTCCTGCTGGCCTACAATGACATTTCTTATCTGTTCTATTATGTTTTTTCGTGCTTCAACAAGTTTTTCGACAAGTTTTACATCCGTTTTTTTCTCCATGGTCGTTTCACTCCCTTATACGTCAATACGGTGATATGTTGATATGGTGATATGTAAATATGTAAAAATCATTTATCCGTATCAGCGTATTTTCGTATCAGCATATCACCTGTATATAATTATACAAAATACTTGACTTTTGTTCAACACTTTGTTATCATACTGATTGATTACAGTGATAAATAACGGAAGATATCAGCGATACAGCCTTTTCTTTATCTCTGCGTAATCTGCGTCCCGCTTTAGCGGGATTCCGCGTATTCTGCGTTTAATATATGAAGAAGATTTATCTTGACCATAATGCAACAACACCGGTTCATCCGGAAGTAGCCGAAGCTATGATGCCGTACTTTAATGATTTATACGGCAATCCTTCGAGCGTACATTCCTTTGGCAGAGAAACCAGAAAGGTAGTTGAAGATGCACGGGAAAAGGTTGCCGGATTTTTGGGTGCACAGCATCCTGCCGAAATTGTTTTTACTTCATGCGGGACCGAGTCGGATAATTTTGCCATAAAAGGTATTGCATGTACTTTAAATAGAAAGGGTGATCATATAATCACCTCTAAGACCGAACATCATGCTGTCCTTGAGGTGTGTCATTTTTTGGAAAAGAAAATGGATTATAAGGTTACATATCTTCCCGTAGATAAATACGGGATTATTAATCCCGAAGATGTAAAAAATGCGATTACGGATAATACGATTATTATATCAATAATGCATGTGAATAATGAAACAGGGGTTATCCAGCCGATAGAGGAAATAGGAAAGATCGCAAAAGAAAGAAAAATAGTTTTTCATACCGATGCTGTACAGTCAACCGGAAAGATGCCTATTGACGTAAAAAAACTGGGAGTTGACCTGCTTTCTGCTTCAGGACATAAATTTTATGCTCCGAAAGGTGTAGGTATTATATATATAAAAAAGGGAACCAGGATATTTCCCCTTCTGCACGGCGGTAGTCATGAGAACAGACGCAGGGCAGGTACAGAAAATGTTGCTTATATTGCCGGTATAGCCAAAGCATGCGAGATTGCACAGAGAGATATGAAAGCAGAAGGCGAAAGAATTCTGAAACTGCGTGAGAAACTTGAAAAAGGCATCCTGAGTAAAATTAAGGAAGTTCAGATTAACGGACATCCGGAAAAAAGAATTTTTAATACATTGAATATATCGTTTAATTATATAGAAGGTGAAGGTATTCTGCTTTCTCTTGACAGTGAAGGTATTGCTGCTTCAACGGGAAGCGCGTGTACTTCGGGTGTCCTTGAGCCCTCGCATGTTTTGTCGGCTATGGGTGTTCCTGCTGAAAAATCACAGGGTTCCATAAGATTTTCATTAGGCCACCAGAATACCGATGAGGATATAGACAGATTGTTAGGGGTTCTTCCCGGGATAGTTGAGCGGTTACGTGCAATGTCGCCATTGTGGGAAGATAAGATAAAGTCAATTAAAAAGATTTGAAAGATTAGAGAGACAATTTAAAGATTAAAAGATTGTAAAGATTTTAAATTCTTTCAATTTTTTAATCTTTATAATATTTCTAATTGGTTTTATAATTTTTTAAATGGAGTTTATTATGCAATATTCGACGAAAGTAATGGATCATTTTAGCAATCCGAGAAATGTCGGTGAAATCCCGGATGCTGACGGTATAGGTAATGTGGGCAATCCGGTTTGCGGAGATATAATGAGGCTTTACATAAAAGTAAAGGACAATGTTATAGTTGATGCAAAGTTTAAGACATTCGGCTGCGGTGCAGCCATTGCCACTTCTTCTATGGTTACGGAAATGGTAAGAGGTAAAACGATTGAAGAAGCATTGAAAATTTCAAATAAAGTAGTTGCCGAAGCCCTCGGCGGCCTGCCTCAGGTAAAAATGCATTGTTCGGTTCTTGCCGAAGAAGCACTCAAATCTGCCATCGAAGATTACCAGAAGAAACACCCTAAAAAATAAATATAAAATTACAAGTGAGCTAAAGTTTAAAGTGCCTAAAGTTTAGGTAAACAAAGTTTAAAGTGCCTAAAATTACAAGTGCCTAAAGTTAAGGTAAACAAAGTTTAAAGTGCCTAAAATTACAAGTGCCT
>JAFGLF010000038.1 GCA_016928195.1 Elusimicrobiota bacterium | reverse complement strand
GTCCATTCCCATTTAAAAAAACTTGAAAAAAAAGGGTACTTAAAAAGAAATCAATCAAAACCCCGCGCCATTTCTGTTCTGACAAGGCATGGAGATGAAACAGCAGCTGGTGGTTTTAACAATATGATATATATTCCTGTAGTAGGAAAAATAGCGGCCGGTAAACCAATTCTTGCAGAGGAAAACATCGAGGATTATTTCCCCCTTACCCCGGATTTCGTAAAAGGTAAAAAAGAAGTATTTATCCTCCACGTAAGAGGAGACAGCATGGTCAATGCAGGCATACTGGACAGGGATTATATTGTTGTAAGAAAACAGGAAAACGCAATAAACGGAGAAATAATAGTAGCGCTGCTTGAAGATGAAGCAACAGTAAAAAGATTCTTTAAAACTGATAAAAAGATAAAATTGATGCCCGAAAATGACTATATGGAACCCATTGTAGTAAAGGATGTAAAAATAATAGGAAAAGTAATAGGAGTAATAAGGAAGTATTTTTAAACGGCACCGGTCTCCCTTCTCCCCTTCTCTCTATATATGTACTCTGAGAGTAATGCAGCATATTTTGAATTTACATTTATATTCAATACAGCGCTATCTTCTGTATCTCTGCGCTTTGACACATGACAGTTCTCATAAATAAAAGACATAATTTTAATATCAGCATATGGAACTTTTATAACTATATCCATATGTTGTTTTTCAACTATCTTTCTTATTTTTGAGTAAAGCTCAGGCAATCCGACTTTTTTTAAAGCAGAAATAAACACGGCGTCATTATATCTGATTTTCAGATTATTGAGCCTCCGGGTATCTAATTTATCTATTTTATTAAAAACCAGCAGTACAGGCTTTTTATCTGCATCAATCTCTTTTAAAACTTCTTTCACGCTTAAAATATTATTCTCAAAATCAGGTTTGTTTATATCGGCAATTAAAAGCAGCAAATCAGATCTCTTAACCTCCTCAAGCGTAGATTTAAATGAAGCTATCAATTGATGAGGGAGTTTTTCTATAAAACCAACTGTATCTGATATCAAGACATCTGAATTGGGACATATATTTATTTTTCTTGTGGTTGAATCAAGAGTAGAAAAAAGACGGTCCTCTACGTAAGCATTTGAATCAGAAGTTGAATTAAGAAGTGTTGTTTTACCGCTGTTTGTATACCCTACCAGCGCAATCTGAAAAACATTTCTTTCTTCTCTTCTCTTCCTCTGTGTGTCTCTCTGTATCCCTATCTGATATATCTTATTTTTAAGCCGACTTATTCTTTTCCTGATTTTTCTTCTGTCAACCTCAAGCTTTGTCTCACCGGGACCTCTTGTACCGATACCTCCGCCCAATCTTGACAATTCCACCCCTTTTCCCGTTAATCTGGGAAGAAGGTAATTCAATTGAGCCAGCTCTACCTGTAATTTACCTTCACTGCTGTGGGCTCTCTGGGCAAAGATATCCAGGATCAATGCAGTTCTGTCAATTACTTTAGTATTTAGTTTTAACTGAAGATTTCTCTGCTGGGTAGGCGTTATTTCATCATCAAAAATAACCAGTTCTATATCTTTGCTTTCTACAATAATCCTGGCTTCTTCAAGCTTACCTTTACCTATGAAATACTTTGGATCTGGCTTATCCTGCCTGGAATACAGGACATCTTCAACTTCGGCACCTGCGCTAAAGGCAAGATTTTTTAATTCTTCTATATTTTTATTAGAAGCTTCTTGGTATGCCGGCTTTACCTTCGTACTTATTTTAAACCTGTCAAAGCTGGCAAAAATTAATAGGGCTTTTTCTTTTATCATAAAAAATAAAAAGATAAATCAAAAAATTTCTTTTAGAGCCTGCTCTAAATATTTTTTAAAGGAAATAAATGCCGTCAAATTTATAATTCACTTCACCTTTCAGGTAAACATTTAAATCACGGGTGCTCCAGAAGACATTTAACTTCCCTCCCGGCAGTTTAACATCTGTCCTGTCCCCATTTATTTTCTTTAATTTAAATGCACAAACAGCTGCCGCGCATGTCCCTGTTCCGCAGGCAAGCGTCTCTCCCACTCCCCTTTCCCAGACTCTCATATCCAGCTCCCTGCTGTTTTTAATCCTTACGAATTCTATATTTGTTTTATTTGGAAAAATACTGTGATTTTCAATCAGCGGACCCCATTTTTTTACTGGAAAGTCTTTAAGACTCTCACTATCTTTAAGGAATATTACACAATGTGGATTACCCATAGAAACACAGTTAATTAAAAAATTTTTTGAACCTATTACTATTTTATGATTAAAGACTTCATCCTTATTTTTTACTTTTACCGGAATTTTTTCAGGACTGAATTCAGGGATACCCATGTTAACATTTATATTTCCGACTTTTTTATTTTCAGTCTCAAGGAAAATTTCTTTTATCCCTGCAAGTGTCTCGATGCTTAATTTTTTAATTCTTATCAGTTTTTTATCATAGGCAAATCTTGCCATGCATCTTATGCCATTTCCGCTCATTTCTGCGATTGAACCATCCATATTAAATAACTTCATCTTTAAATCAGAT
>JAFGLF010000037.1 GCA_016928195.1 Elusimicrobiota bacterium | reverse complement strand
CTATGTAAATTGATGTTATTAAAATCCGTTTCACTTTTTTAGTTCAATCCTTAAAGTTAAAAATATTACTGGTTTTAGATTAGAGATCAATTTTATCTGAACTTGAAGAATTTTATACTTCGATATAACTTATAAAAACTTATGGTCATTTAATAATGCAAATAAAGCTATCCGTAAAAATTATATAAAAGAATCATAAAACTTTAGAGTTTTCCCTGTTTAATTGCTTTATGTTTTTTCTTTTAGTTCAACTTTTCCCGGCACATCACAAACTTCTCCACAAGAACCGGATTAAACTGCGTGCCTGAACACCTTATGAGCTCTTCCTGCGCTTCTTCTTCGGAAATTGCTGCCTTATAATGCCTGCCAAAAGTCATAACATCATAAGCATCCACGATAGAAGCAATACTTGCATTTACAGGTATCTCGCGGCCTTTTAATCCTTGCGGGTAACCTGAACCATCCCACCACTCATGATGCGCCAGAATATCATCTGCAATAGACGCAATTTGCGGAGTTGATTCTGCAATCTTATAGCCTATCTCGGGATGTCTTTTTATAACCTTCCATTCCCTGGAAGTCAGCCTTCCCTTTTTCAATAATATCTTATCAGGTATACCTACTTTGCCAATATCATGAAGAGCGGAAAGCAATTCCAGTTCATCGAGCTTATTTTGAGGCAAGCTAATAGCATTCCCCAGCTGCAGAGCCAGCCCTTTAAGACGTTCCGCATGTTCTTTAGTCTCCCGATTCTTCTCCCATAATATTCTCTCCAGCGATAAAATAATAGAATTATATACGCTTTTCCGTTTGAGAAGCTTGTTTTTATACATATTGTTTTCCGCTTCTTTTATAACATCTTTCAAATTCTGATTCCGGTCTTCCCTTGTTGAAACACCCATAGAGATATTTAAGGGTATTTTCTGATCTTTTGTTTTAGAGCAGATACTCTTTATTTTACCCAATACCTCCATCGTATCTTTTTCTGTGGATCTCGGCAGAAGTATAAAAAATTCATCTTCACCCCACCTGGCAATAATATCTTCTTCGCGGGAGCAGTACTTCAATATTTTTGCCACTCTTCTTAATAACCTGTCTCCTTCATTATAACCAAAGGCATCATTTACCAATTTAAGCCCGTTCAGGTCACAGATTATAAAGTTTAACGGGAAATCTCTATCCTTATAAATATTTATCATTACTTTCTCAAAATATGCTCTATTGTAAAGCTCTGTCAGCTTATCATGAAAGCTAAGATACCTGATTCTTCTCTCAGCCTTTTTTCTCTCATTTATATTATTAAAAATCTCAATTCTTGCTTCACTGCCATTGTAAACAACCGGGCTGCCTGTTACTTCAACAAAAAGTTTACTTCCCGTACTTCTGATTCCTGCAACTTCGTAAGAACTCTTATAACCGGTCCTGATTTTATCCATTACCGTTTCCTGATACTCGGGGGCAATAAATTCTATTAAATCCCTACCAACAACATCCGGATAGCTGCAGCCAAACATAACATTGAAGGCATCATTCACATCCAGGATTTTTCCATTATTGTGAATAATAATTCCTTCCATTGCAGATTTAAATAAAGTATCAAATTTATTTTTACTTTCACGGTATCCATTTTCAAGTTTGTTCTTCTCAGTAATATCTTTTATAATTACTTTAAAACCAATAATCCTATTATCGTTATTTTTTAAAGGACCGAAGTAAACTTCTCCAAAAAGAACATCCCCATTTTTCCGGTGCTGGGTAATCTCGAATGCTTTTACCTCTTTCCCCTCAATAATTGCTTTAAATACCTCAAGGTATTTTGGAATATCTTTGGTGCTGATATTTACACGTCTTGTGAAATACTTGCCTACCAGTTCTTTCCTTGAATAGCCCGAAAACTCCAGTACAGTATCGTTGCACTCTGTTATTATTCCCCTGCTGTCTATTATAATAATACCCACGGAACCAGTCTCAAGCAGGCTCTTATATTTTCCCTCAGTTTCTTTCAATAATACTTTAAAATTTATGGACTGCTTTTCATATTCTTTTAAATCAATAACTTTCTGGTTCATTTCTACCAGTTTATTTATAAGCTGCTCTTTTGTTATCTTTTCAAAATCCATTTTTTAAAAATCTTAATTTTGCCATTAAATTTCTAACATAACCTAAAAAAAATCAGAAGTGGAACTTCACCTCTGACTTTTTAAAGTCTTAAATTTTTTTGCTTTAATATGTATAAATTTTCCTTTAAAAAATAATAAACTCTCATTTATACAAGACTTTTCTTTCCTACCCGGGATTCATTGTAAAATATAATTATATATTATCGGTCTCTCTCCCTTTAAATTCAATTGTATTATCTTTTCCTGAGATTAGATTTGTTTCATTTCTTCTATTGTCCTCTATCAGTGACGTTCCGCTATTGGTATCGAAATCATCTTCTTCGTTTTCTTCATCTTCTTCCGTATTGTTAATATCCCCGCCTATTTCCGTATCATTATCAAAATTATTCTCCGTAACCCCATCGCCTTCCTGTAAATTTTCTTCATCTATTTTCTTTAAGAATAATTTAAATTCCTCTGAAATTATTCTTTTTATCCTGCTCTTAAACTCATCATACTTATACTGCAGATAATTTATATCTTCCTCAAGTTCCTGTTTTTTTCTTAACAATTCTTTATACAACTTCTCCAGGTGTATTTTATTTTCTTCAAGTTCATTTCCTGCCTTATATTCATTTCTAATCTCATCATCTTCTCCATCTATTCTTTTCATCTCTGCTGCCATCCCCGTTTCATCTTTAGTGTTGTCTACAGTTGCATCATCCGCTCTGCCCAGGCTATCAAGAAATTTTTCCATATCCTCTTCTCTTATCCTTATAGTCTTTTCTATCTGCACGGCATGAAGCTTCTGGAGTGTAATCATATTCATTATTTCATGCTCACTTATGCCAAGTATATCGGTAGCTTCTTCAATAGTATAAAATTTATCGCTTCTATTCATATTGTTTTTCTTGTCACTGATTATAAATTTTTAAAAATATTTCTCATAATTATAACATAATAAAACAATTAAAATAATCGTACTTTTTACTTTATTTTTGAGCCATGGCTTTTTATTACAAATATATAATGGTTATTTATTAAAATAACCATTAGAATGACTATTAAGTAAATTTAAATTTTAATAAAACCATATCTTCTAAAAATGAACCAGCAGATAATAATGCCATTACT
>JAFGLF010000036.1 GCA_016928195.1 Elusimicrobiota bacterium | reverse complement strand
TCTGCCAGGTTTTCTATCCTGTCATCTGCCGCATAAATGCCGTTTTCTCCCAGGAATCTCCGGTTATTTTTCCCCTCAAAACATACTACCGGAAGCCCCGCGCCCATATAGTTTATAACCTTACCGCTTGCCTCTCCTGCCCTGTCAACTTTTGGCTCAACCGCTATGTCGCTTATAAGAAGGTAACCGGGAAGTTTAAAATAATCTACCATTCCGGTAAAATGGACATTTTCCCCCACTCCAAGTTCTTTTACTTTTGAGGCCGTCTCTTCCACAGGATAACCAACTATTAAGAAATGGGCGTCTTTTCTTTTCTTTAAGACCTCCGGAATAGCCGATACCAGATTCCATATCCCCTTTGCGGCAAGCAATGCTCCTGTAAATATAACCAGAGGAGCATCTCCGGGTATTCCAAGTTCTTTTCTAAGATCCTTTTTAGGGGGCTGGCTGAAAAAATCGGTATGGACCCCGTCTATTACAACCCTTACCTTATCCGGGTGTATATTAAACTTGTTTTTTATAATATCTCCGTTAGATACCGAGCTGCATATAAAGAAATCAGGCATCCTGCAGATAAATTTCTCAAGTGAATAGAAAAACCATTTTATTATTCTCTTCCCCTTTATCCAGTTAAAAGTATCCAGCTCTGAAGTCAGGCTTCCCTGCACATCAAAAACAAGGGGAATCCTGCCGAATGTTAGAAGGTATTTTATAAGTCCCCCAACAAATGCTCCCTCGTGTAGATGTCCGTATATAATTGCCGGTTTCTCTTTAAAATATACGGCCGCCGCTTTGAAAAAAAGTAGGATATCAATATAAAACTTGTGTATTGAAGGGCCCGCTTCCAGTTTCTTATACCAGGGAATATTTATTATTCTTCTGATATCCAGGCCCTCAAGGTCGCGGCCATTATGGTAAGTTACGATGATGTTTTTATATCCATGATTTGCCAGCGCTTTCATCTCCCCCAGTATTCTCATATGGCAGCCCCTGTCAGCAAAAAAGGGTGTGGGAACTATATTAAGCACTTTCATATTTTTATGTTTATTATTATTGTAATACATCATTCCTCTTCCAGAAATTCCTTATTTCTTATAGATGGAATGGTAAGGTCCACATTACCGTACATCCTGATCCTTACGCCTTCTATGTAAAAGATGACCCCCTCTATTTGAGGGATTTCGGTCAGCGTATTTACTATGGAATAAATAATATATTCATCCAGTATTCTTGTATCAAGACTGTTTTCAAGAAATTCCTGGGAAAAATCAATTTTCGCTATATTCTCGTTTACCTCTGCACCAAGCAGCTCTGTTCCGGCCGGTATTACCGGGAAATAGTGCGGTTTTTCGGGGCCCTCAAGCAGTTCATTAATTGCATTCTGCACAGCAATATCCGGACTGCCTGCGTTTATTGTCCTTTCTTCAGAAACCAGCTTTTTCTCCTCGCCAAGGCCTGAAAAGTAGAAATTAATTGCAAGCCTTGAAGGGTAAGCATTTTCTTCTTCCTCTTTGTTTCTCCGCCCGGTAAGAAAATTTATTATTTTCTGCCAGAAAGACAGGCTCTTTACGGCATTGACATCATCTTTATCATTATCATTATTACCGGTATCCTTACTCTCATCGCCGGAAGCGGCCCCGCTTAAAGTAATATTTTCTTCCTCACTTTCCGTTCCGCTTTCACCCTGATGAATGACAGTTAAGGATTCTTCGTTTTCGTCAATTGTCTGAACCTTGCTGTCTTCCGGTACGGCCGGTATCTGTCCGCCATTTTTATCTCCTCCGCGAAGGAAAGAAAATTTTTCTTTTAAAAAACCAGGATTATCAATGCTGTAAAATACGAAAAAACCCACCGCAATCAGAAGTATTAAAATCAGGGTAAATTTTAGAATAGGGCTGGGGCCTCTTCCTCTTTTATTTGACTGTCCGTATTCATCATTCATAAAGATAATAATATATTATTATAAATCTTAAAGGTAGAGCAGGAATTAATTTAATGACTTATTAAGTTAATCTATCCGTTGATAAAATTTAAATAATAATTTCTCACTCTTACGAAGAGGCCCGGGTTTTTCTTTTGGAGGATATTCAATGTTTTTTCATCAATTAATTTTGGATTATTGATGCTCTTGCGGAAGGCTTCTATAAAGAAATAAATCACTTCTTCATCATCCTTATCAATTGAATTGATTAATTTTTTTAAATCAGTTTTTTTCTTTTCAATCTTTTTTTTATTTTCCTTTATATCCTCATAGTCCTCTTTATTAAGGCACCCGCCGCACCAATCAAGGCAGCTCTTATCCTCTCCGCTGAAGACCAGTTTACCGCCTGCATATTCTATTATCTCCGCATCAACCTTAAATACGTTTGTATGGCACTCCGGACACTTTACTTTTTTCTCATCAGAAAAAAATTCTACCTCATGGGCGCATCTGGGGCATGGTACAATATTTGTTTCGAAATTCTTTAAATATGCGGTATTCTGTCCCGGACAGCCGGCTTTTAAATCTGGCATAATCACTCGCTTTCTTATAATACCTGCCTGTAACAATTAAGTTTAAAAATTTTTTATCTGTTACATTAATGAATATATTATATTAATTTTATTGCCGTTAAATATTATATATAACTGCGGAG
>JAFGLF010000035.1 GCA_016928195.1 Elusimicrobiota bacterium | reverse complement strand
TTCTGAAAGGGGAGGGCTTGATAGGGTCAATATAAAAAGATTCGTCGATGAAGTAAGTTCGCTTGCCGGAAAGGGAATTGAAATAATAATAGTTACAAGCGGTGCGATTGCCGCTGGTCTGGAAAGCCTGGATGTAATAGAAAGACCCCGGGATTTAACCCTTCTTCAGGCGGCTGCTTCAATTGGCCAGGTTGAACTTATGAATCTGTACAGCGATTTGTTCTTGAAAAATAATATAAGGGTGGGACAAATACTGCTGACTCATGAGGATACAACCAGAAGGGAGCAGTATCTTAATATAAAAAATACTATAAGGAATTTGATAGAGTTAAAAGTCATACCCCTGATTAATGAGAACGACAGCGTGGCTCTAGATGAAATAAAGTTTGGAGATAACGACAGGCTGGCCGCCATGGTAGCTGTTTTAGCCGAAGCAGATATTCTGGTGATTTTAACGGATATTGAAGGCATGTATGACAAAGACCCCAGGATTTACAGCGACGCTAAGTTGCTATCATTTATAGACAGGATAAATAAAGATATAGAAGATGCGGCCGGAGGTATTGGGTCTACTTATGGTATCGGAGGGATGCAGTCAAAAGTAAAGGCTGCAAAAATTTGCTCTTTTTCCGGTATAAATACAATAATTGCAAGCAGCAAGAGAAAAAATGTTTTAAATAAAATTATATCAGGGGAAAATATAGGCACTTTTTTTATTCCGCAGGTGGAGAAAAAAGTAAAAAGTGTCAAAAAATGGATTGCTTTTGGAAAAAGAACAAGAGGCATAATAGTAATTGATAAGGGCGCAGAAGAGGCTGTCTTAAATAAAGGCAAGAGCATACTGGCGGTTGGTGTAGTAGAAGTAAAAGGTAAATTCAGCAAAGGAGATACGCTAAAGGTGCTATCAATCGACAGGAAACTTATTGCAAAGGGAATCACTAATTTTTCAAATGAAGAAATAGAAAAAGTAAAGGGCAAAAACAGGGATAAAATCCTATCCGAGTTCGATGCTTCCATGTGCGATGAGGTTATCCACAGGGATTGCCTGGTGGTTTTTAATGAATAATTTCATTCATTGTTTTATGTTATAATAGATTAATAAACCGGAGGTGTGGATGGATATAATACTGGAGATAGCAAAAAAAGCAAAAGAGAGCACAAAATTTATCTCTAGTGCCGGTACTAAAATAAAAAATAAAATACTTTTTGATATTTCAAAACATATTATATCCGCAGCGGAAGAGATCATTAAAGAAAATGAAAAGGACATGGATGCATCCAGGCGGGAAGGAGTTTCAGAAAGTTTAATAGATAGATTAAAGCTTGACCTGGAAAGAATAGAAAAAAAGGCAGAGAGTATAGATAAAGTCATTAAGTTCAATGACCCGGTGGGAGAGGTAATTTCCGGTTATAACCTTCCCAACGGTTTAATTTTAAAAAATATTAGAGTGCCTCTGGGAGTTATCGGGATAATATACGAAGCAAGACCGGAGGTTACCATTGATGCATCAGTTTTATGCCTTAAGGCAGGGAATTGTGTTATTTTAAGAGGAAGTTCCCATGCATTCAATACCAATAAAAAACTGGCGGAAGTAATGGGCAGGGCTCTAAAGGATAACAATTTTCCGGAAAGTATTATACAGATTATTCCCACTGCCGATAAGGAAGACGTGGTAAGATTAATGCAGTTGCGGCAGTATATAGATGTCCTTATACCGCGGGGCGGTAAAAGCTTAATTGACAGCGTAGTTGAAAATTCTAAGATACCTGTCATTGAGACAGGGATAGGCAACTGCCATATTTATGTAGATAATATGCTTGAAGGTATCAGTCCTGAAATAATTGCAGGGATAGTAATCAATTCTAAGACCCAGCGCCCGAGCGTTTGTAATGCAGCCGAAAAATTGCTGGTACACAGAGATGCTGCGCAGAAGATGCTGCCTTTTATACTTAAGAAACTTGAAGATAAGAATGTAAAACTTCTTGGATGTCCCGAAACCAGAGAAATATATCCATCCATAGAGTCAGCTTCAGAGAAAGACTGGTATGAGGAATATCTTGACTACAGGATGGCAGTTAAAGTAGTCGGCAGCATTGAAGAAGCGGTGGCTCATATAAATAAATACAGTTCGCACCATACTGAAACCATAATAACGTCAGGATATAAGAGTTCTATTTATTTTACTGGAGAAGTAGACTCGGCGGCAGTTTTTGTAAATGCCTCCACAAGATTTACAGATGGAGAACAGTTTGGGATGGGTACTGAAATCGGTATAAGTACCCAGAGGCTTCACTGGCGCGGTCCCATGGGTTTAAGAGAACTAACCACTAATAAGTTTATAGTATTTGGTAATGGCCAGATAAGGGAATAAATTGGAGAAAAAAAGCATGCAATATAAAAAAATCGGGATTATGGGAGGAACGTTTAATCCCATCCATCATGGCCACCTTGTCACCGCTCAGGAAGCATTGAACCAGTTTAAACTTGATATAGTGATTTTTATACCCACAGGCAATCCGCCGCATAAAGTAGAAAATGAAATAGCAAGTTCTGAAGATAGATATATTATGGCTGTTATAGCCACTTCTTCCAACAGTAATTTTTTTGTTTCAAGGATAGAAATAGATAGAAAAGGTAAGTCATATACCATAGATACGCTTTGCAGGTTAAAGAAAATATATGGAAAAGATTCAATGCTGTATTTTATAACGGGTGCCGATGCCATATTAGAAATACTT
>JAFGLF010000034.1 GCA_016928195.1 Elusimicrobiota bacterium | reverse complement strand
GACTAAGGTCTGTTTTCAGTTTCATAATTTACCTCTTACGAATAACACGAATAAACATTAGAATTATACGAAAAAAACTATTTGTGTGATTCGTTATCATTCGTATGATTCGTAAATTTATTTGTTACTCTGTCTCGTTTTCTATACGCTGCAGTGCTTTTTTAGCAGGCAGATGATTAGGATTCAAATCAACCGCCTGTTTCCATAAACCAATTGCTTTATCGATTCTGCCGTTTTTATATGCCTCCAATCCCCGTTCGTAAAGTTCATCGGCTTTTTTAAGATTATACTCTTTCATTTCGGCAGTTATTTTTCTGATAAGTTCCTCCGAATCCCTGTAATCCGGAATAACTTTAAGCGTTTCCTGAAAATAATTTACGGATTCTTTATATTTTTTCTCGTTATAAAGATTTTCTGCTTTATCGTATAAATCCTCTGCCACGGAGTATTTTATCTTTTCCAGATATTTCTTACTGGATTTATGCGAAGGTTCTATGTCCAGCACAGCCATGAATTGTTTCGCGGAATCATCCCATTTTTTTTGCGAATAAAAATCTTTACCTTTTTCATAGTGAAGTTTTATCTTTTCATTCTTCTCCTGTTCTTTCCTCTGTCTTTCCTGCTCCTTTTTCTTCTTTCTCATTGTCTCTATTTTATCGGACGACCGCGCAATATAATTATTTATCTCCGGATAATCTTTATCCACTACGGCGACGGCTTCCCAGTAATCAAGTGCTTTCTGGTAGTCGCCTTTCTCATAGGAATTTATTCCGTGTCTGAATAATGCATCTGCTTCTGTCATCTTTTCAAACTTTTCCTCAATCATTTCTAAATAATTCTTGGTCTCTTTATTATCGGGCACCACTTTAATAATACTTTCAAATTCATATTTTGCCTTAAGGAGCTTGCCGAGCTGATAATACTTTTTGCCCGCCTGAAAATGACGCGACATCTGAATATCTTTTTTTACTGTCCGGATTTTATCGAGATATTCCTTTGCCCCTTCATGTTCGGAGTTTAAAAACAATACATCCTGAAACTCTCTGTAAGCAGATATCAAATCGTTATGCCTGTAAAATCTTTTTCCCTGTATGAAATGTTTCTCGATTTTTGCCTGTACAACCCCTGTTTTAAAAAGTCCTCCAAACCTGTATGAAATACCTGCATAATGCGTGTCTTTAGATTCACCCGAAGGTATAACGGCATAATTAATCTTAAGTGATTCCCTGCCGTAGCCCAGTCCGCATCTTAATCCGTTCGTATCTCCAAGTGTAGTATAACCGCATCTTAAAGCAAATATATCGAACAGCCAGTACTCTGCTCCGGCACTGGCATATGTCCTTCCGTACGGAAAATTTACGTCAATAGTTAAAACGGAATCCTTATTAAGAATTCTGTACCCGGCACCTATCTTTGTATTTACATATTCTTTTCCTGCACCGATATTCTGCAGTACCGTTCCAAAACTAATTCTATCCTCTTGAAATTTATACAAACCGCCGATATCTACAGCATATTTATCCTTTCGTACATCATAGATTTCTTCTCTCATAAATTTCAGGTTTATTCCGACATTTAAACTTTCGGAACCCGGAATATTGTGTTCTCTTGACTCAACTCCCATTATCTGCTGTCCCCACGACAAAACAGCTGCAAGATTGTAATTATCGGAACTTTTAGACATATAATAAATACTTTCACCGATATTACCGTCTAATTCTTCTATAGGCTGACAGTATGCGCCGAATTCATATATCTCATCTCTGTACCATCTGTGCATAAATGCAAATTCTTCCCATCTTATATGCCCCAGACCGGCAGGATTCCAGTATACAGCATTAATATCGTCAGCAAGAGCACAGAAAGCTCCCCCCATACCCGCAGCTCTTGCACCCGTATTAACCAGCAGGAAATCCGATTCGGCATAAAGACAGAGAATAGGTTGATAGGTTGATAGGTTGATAAGTAATAAGGTTACGACGGCAATACGGTAATATTCTGATATGGTAATACGGTTTTCCCGTATCAACTTACCTGCCTCGTAGGCAGGCGGGTCAACGTATAAACGTATCATCTGCCTTGTTTTCCCTATCAACTTATTAACGTATAAACGTATCATCGGTTTTTTATTTAAACTTCTTTCCTATTGTAATTAAGTGAGTTTCTCCCAAAACTCCCATAGGAGAAAAGGCATAATCACATAAATACCCTTTAAGATTCAATCCGAATCCAAAAGAAAATCCCGAAACCCCGCCAAGCTCTGAAACAGTAGCCGTATTGTAACCAAATCTTCCGGCAATTATATTTTTATACCAGTATTCCGAGCCGAATTTTATAACCGAATTTTCATATCTCTGAGTGTTTGCATCTAAAGCTAAAAGCACACTGGTTTTAGGTATCCGGAAAGAAACCCCTACTGCTAACTTAAGAGGCAGCGGGTCACCATCCTGAATAAACCTTATTTTAGGCCCCATGTTCTGCACGACACCCCCTACCTGCAATGTTGAACCCGCAACTTTGAATTTACAAAGCCAGCCGAGATCAGCAGCAAAACCCTTGGCATTTTCACTATCAATTCCCTGGTCAATAATTTTTACATTACTGCCCCAGGAAAATACTTTACTTATATTTTTACCGTATGAAATAACAAGAGCCGAGTCATGTACGCTAAATTCGCTTTGCGGTTCCTCTGTATCCGCCGTTCTTTTTTCAACATCCGTATGAAGATAAATAATACCGGCACCGAGGACACCGCGCTGGAAAAACGGCTTAACATAGGCAGCATATTCGTAATTTATATTCTCAAGCCAGAATGCATGCGTAAGAGCGAATTCCTGTTTCGATATCTGTGATATTCCTCCGGGATTGGCATGAATTGTATTTATATCGTCGCAAACCCCCGCACAAGTCCCGGCCATACCCGAAATTCTTGCACCCGGATTAATCAGTAAAAAATCGGCTCCGGTCCTGCCGGCAGAATAGAGACAGTGAGTAAGTGAGTAAGTGAGTAAGTGAGTAAGTAAAAAGATTGACCATCTCTTTATGGTTTTTCTCTGAACTATGAACTCTGAACTATGAACTGTTTTCTTCATTTAATGATTGCTATCTTGTTTCTTTTAATATCGCCGTCTGCATCTAAAACCATAATATAAAGTCCGCTGGAAACCTTCCGGCCTTCGTCATTTTCCCCGTTCCATGATATGAAATAGGAATATCCGCCTTCCTTTGTATTCTGTTCCCATTCTTTTACCAATCTGCCGTCAATTGTATATATCCCTACTTTAACATCATGGGCGCTTTCGGGAAGCGAATACTTGATTGTCGTAAACCGGTACTTACTCATATCAAAAGGATTGGGAAAATTATATATATCCAATTTTTTTGCGGTATTATAGGAAAAACCGGAAAATTTAAGCATACCTTTTGACGAAGCAACAAAAATCGACTGACTTGCTGTCACCATACCGTATAAATGTGCGTCTGTTTGTTCACGGCTCCATGTCTGGCCGCTGTCAAGACTCCGATAAAAATCAAAACCCCCCGTTGCATAAATTATATCTCTATCCCCCGGATCTATACATATACTAGAAAAACCTTCGCCTGTAGCTGGTATTCCGGATGCTTCAGACCAGGTATTCCCGCCGTCACGGCTTATGTATATACCTTTATATATACCAGCGTCATATCCTCCGGCAGAAGCATAAATTTTCAGGGGGTCGGAACTGTCTATTACAATATCGGTAATTATTCCTCCGGTAATTATCAGTTCCCAGTCAGCGTTGGAATACCTCCAGAGACCTCCCAGTGTCTTACCGGTAGAAAAATCACCGGCTCCGAGAAAAAGAATATCGGGGTCGGCAGGATTTATTTTAACAACATTTACCGGAGAAGAAACTCCGTAAATAGCAGAAACCCAGTCCTGACCGCCGTTCTCCGTTTTAAAAAGATGCCCTGTTGTGGCATCATTTTTCCCTGTTGCCGCATAAATGACATCGGTATCCGAAGAATTTATATCTATTCCGTAAACTATCTCTCTGGAACTGTTTGCGGTATTAAAATTCAGCTTTGTACTTGTAAATCCTGTTCCATTCCAGTTATATCTGTATATGTCCCCGTTATCGAACCCGGCATAAAAAATACTGCTGTTGCCAGGATGCATTTTTAAAACACTGCTTCTTCCTTCGGAATTATGCACGCTTTTCCATGTGCTTCCAAAATCATCAGTATAATAAATACCTCCCGCAGCACTTATATATATTCTTGAAAGGCTTTCCATAAATTCAATATCAAATACAGCACACCCGTTTAAACCGCTGTTTATTTTTGTCCAGTTTGTTCCGCCGTCTACACTCTTGAACATACCACTGCCGTCATCCCCGGCATAAACCTCATCCGTATCATTTGGATTAATAGCTATTGACCGGAAACAATTCACTTCTGCAACAGTAACCTGCGTTATCCATGTGTCTGCTGTACACGTACTTTTATAAAATCTTTCCCCTGATGTTCCTTTTGCCACTGCATAAACAACATTAGTATCTGTAGAATCAATCTTAATCGATAAGCACGAACTTGTTCCTGCAGCCAAAACGGATGTCCAGTTTATTCCTGCATCTACTGTCTTATATGCGCCGTTTTTACCTCCGACCAGAGCGGTACTTATATTTTTTACCGCTACGGTATTAAGCCATCCGCTGGTCTTTCCTGCGCCCACCTGCACCCATGTAATGCCGCCGTCTACGCTACGGTATATTTCACCTTCGGTATCAGACAGATAATCGCCTGTTACCGCCCAGATAATACCTGAATCTGTCGGGTCAACCGCTATCTCATTGACAATCTCTGAAGCCGTACCGGTAGAAGGAAAAACCTTGGTCCATGTCATTCCTCCGTCTGCCGAACGGTATATCCATCCCCCGCTTCCGCTCAGTCCTATACCTGCTAAAACAACATTCCCTGCTGTAACGGCTATCGTTTGAACGGAATATGCTTCCGGGCCTTCATTATTAAATTCCAATGTACTCCAAGTTGTACCCCCATCTATGCTTTTGAAAATACCGGAACCATTGGATGCTCCTGCATATATAATATTCGGATTACCGGGGTCAAGTGCTAAAGACATAATACTTATATTCTTAAAATCTCCTATTGACTGCCAGGAAGTACCCGCATTTGTTGTTTTGAAAAGACCCTCGCCCCATTCACTCGCGGCATATATAACATTTGTATTATACGGAGAAATTACAACTTTGTTTATCCTGCCTCCGAACGGACCGAGATTACTCCATGATGAAGCCGTTAAAACGGATGATACTATAAAAACTTGACAAAACAGGAAAAGGAAGAAATACGAGGAAAAAAATCTTTTAACAGGACGAAGTGAGAAAAAAAGGAATGAAACAACTATATTATAAATTAAACCGAAAAAACCCTTTGCCCAGAAAGGAAGTAAAACTTTGCCTATAATATCCTCTTCCGAAACCAAATGGGGCCCGACATCCCAAGTATCATCGTTAATCGTAATACCTTTTCCGGATTTCCATATCGCACGGTGCAAAAGCAGTTTACTATTGGACCTGTAAGCGACGACGTCTCCAATATTTATTTTCTTTTGTTTGCTCATTATTTCCACAAGTACGGTCTGTCCGCTTTTTATCAACGGACGCATGCTGCCGCCCAAAGCTTTAATATGCAGTATACTTTTTTTATCCGGTAGCACATCAGCCATATCTATGACCTCATCGGCGGAGCATTGCATTGAGGAAGTATCCTTATCGGAAGACCCGTAATACATTTTCCGCATCCAAGAGCATGTGTTTCGAAAATCTTTTCGGATGTTACCTTCGGTTTTTCGTACTTTTTCTTTTTCTTATTCATCTCTCGCACCTCCGGATATAATTCTATATCTGATTACACAGATACGTCGTTAGAATTTAATCTGTGTAATCAGCATTTTAATCACCGTAATCAGGGGCTGTCCGCCGCGGCGGACGCGAAGCCCCTAAAGCCATATCCGCTATGATACCTGCGGTCTGACAAGCAAATTTAGAAGGTCCTTTTATATTACCGTCTTCAAGATGTGCAATCCCGGGACAACGGCCGCAATACGGTAAAATACTGCATGTATTACATACTGACAGATCATCAGGTTTCATGGAACGCAGTTTATTCAATACGTTTGATTTCTGTATAGAATACCATATTTCATTAAAATTATGTTCTCTGAGATTTCCTGCTTTTATCATAAGCTGAAGACAGGGATAAACATCCCCGTATGGGGAGATGCTGCATATATTTTTACCGGCACTGCAGAAATGTTTAGGTTTATAATTTTTACGTCTTTTGACAAAATCAAAAGGGAAGTTATCAGTCAGAAATTTTTTTAAATTTTCCTCGTCCAGCCGGTATTCGAGAGGCGCTTTATTGCCGTCGTTCCTGGGCACAACGGAATAATCCAATTTATGTCTAACACCGATGCTGCGGCTCAGCCGGGCGAACTCGGGGTATTCATGAAAATTCTGTTTCATTAAGAGACATTTCAAAGTGACATCAATATTGTTCTTTCTTAATATCTCAACACCCTCAATTGATTTCCTAAAAGACCCCGGTACCTGCGTAATTTTATCGTGTGTTATATCCGTAGCTCCGTAAATACTTATATCAACTGTAGTTATTGAAATCTCACTTAGTTTCCCGGCTATATAATCCGTTACAAGCGTACCGTTGGTAAAAACCGATAAATCAAAACCTTTTTTCCTTGCATAATCGGCAAGCCCGAGGATATCCTTTCTCATGAACACCTCGCCACCGGTAAAAACAAGAAACAAACTTCCGGCATCCGCCAGCTGGTCCAGTATATCCTTAACTTCATTGGTGGAAAGTTCCTTTTCCTTCAGTTTCTTTTCAGGATTATAACATTGAACACAGCGGAGATTACATCTGTGCGTTAATTCAAACATAACATCCACAGGGATGTTTTTCTTCTCTGTTACACTGATAATTTTTTTCATAACAGAATTCGCCATTACCTTCACTCCTCTACGCTTCGCTCTTTAACGCTAATTATCGCTAATCTAACGCTAATAATCGCTAATAACAGCATTCGCGAATATTTGCGTTGCTTTTCTTATTCGCGTTTATTCGCGTTCACTATCTCAAAGTTTTTAACACTCTTTTATATCAAAAACGTATAAAAAACGTAAAATTTTTGTAAACTTATGTCCGTTGAAAAAATCATCAACGGTCATGATTACAGTGATTTTAAATCACAGGAATCAGGGTTTACTTTCTCTGAGTGCTCTTTTATAATTATTTTCTGCACCCGCATAACCCGGCGATATAGTAAGCGCCTTTTTAAACAGTTTAATTGCTTCCTCCCGCATACCGCAGCTTATATATACTACTCCGAGGTTATTATATGCCTCGGCATAATACGGGTCAATCCGTATCGCTTCTTTATACATCCTCATTGCCCTGTTGTAAAGTTTTTTTCTATAATAAAAACCTCCGAGATTGTTATAAGCCACAACAGAATTTGGCTTAATTTTTATTGCTTTCTCTGTTGCAGAAATTGCCTCATCATACATCAGTTTGTTCCCATATGACAGGGCAAGGTTAACATAAGCATCTGCAAAATCCGGCTTGATATGTACTGCCTTTTTAAAAGCAAGAATAGCTTTATCATAATATCCTTTTTTATTATAAGCCAGCCCAAGATTATTATATGCCATAAAATATTCGGGGTTTATCTTTATTGCTTTTTTATATTCTTCTATGGCTTCGTCTATTCTTGTTTTACCTAGATAAATACCTCCGAGATTATAATACGAAATATCCTGTCTTGTTTCACAGATATTTCTATTGACCGCCAAAAAAGCAATTAAACCTCCTGCTACAGAAAAAGCAAGACTTTTTAAATCTTTTGCTTTAATTTTCTCCTTCCACCAGTAAACAGTATACCCGGCAAATATAATGACAAGCGGCACCACCGGATAACGGTATTCCGACAGTATAAAGAAAAGAACAACAGCAATAAGATATGTCAGAATATAAAGATATAAAAGCAGAGTTTTTTTCCAGTTACCGACTGCCAGTATCATTCCGATAATTCCCAGAGGAGCAATAATACCGAAAGACAGTAACGGGACTTTTTGTATAGCTAACCACTTTTTATCAAAGTAAAAATCGAAATTTCCTCCAATCTCATAAAAGTTCCAGAAAAGCCAAAACTTTCTCCACATTAATTTAATGTAAGATATAGGACTTTTTTTAATAAACTCTATTGACTGATTAAACCAATACCTGGAAATTTCAGAAGATGTTAAGTTTTTCCTTAATCTTTTCTCTGCCTCCTCTTTAAAATCCTGTTCAAGATGATCGGGTGACAAACGGGCAAATGAAGGCGGAGAATTAACCCCTGTTGCAGAAGGATTATTGCCAATATAAAAATTCGTACCTCCTGAGGACGTAGTCAGAACAAATTCTCCTCCAACTATATAATTTCTCAGGGTTACGGGAAAAAAAACGATAAAAAGACCAAATATAAAAAACCCCGCTGAAGTAACAAACAACCGGTAATCCCTGCGAAAATTCATTGCTGCCCATACTCCCAAAAACAGAACAAACAACAACACATTGGGTCTGAACAATGCCGAAAGCCCCAATAGAACTCCGGAAACAAGATATTTTGCCGGTTTTTCCGTTTTAAGCAACAAAACTAAAACCAACAACACATTCAGAAAATTTATAAGCGTAGCCGAAAGAAGCATCCCTTCGTAGTAAAATGATACATTATACAGGCATGCCATAATCCCTGCAATAATGGCGGCTGTTTTGTTAAATACTCTCAGAGCAATAAAATAAACAAGAATACAGCCTATACTGCCTATAATAAACTGAATTACTGCAACAAAATACAGGCTATGCCCGAATATTTTATATAAAACTGCCAGAAAATACGGGTAACCGGGGTTCATAAAGAAGACTTTTCTTCCTATCCAATCCCCCTGTGAAATCTCAACCGCCCAGTCATCATAGACCTTAGCATCCAGTACAGGATTTAAAAAGAAAAAATCATTATTTATTTTGGAAAGATATATAAAACGGAGGGTAAACGCGAGAATTAATATGGCTAATACAACAAGAATATCATTTTTTTTCATCTCTTACAAGAATGTCATCCCGTTCTAAGGTTTTTATAAAATCATTAACATCCCTGGCAGCGGTTTTTTTATCGACCTCAAATTCCTCGCAAATTCTTCTTACCACTTCATTTACCTCAATACCTTTGTCAATTAAAAGCCATATTTTTGTTCCTATTTTATTGAGCATATGAAGATGTGAAGTTTTTGGAGTAACTATGTATGCCTGGCCGTCTATAACCCGCCATGCAATATTATCCTTTTTAATCGAGACTTTCATAGGCTTTTTTACTTATTTTCTTCCATAAATATTTATGCAGATGAAATTTCATTTTATATGCTTTAACGGATTTAGAAAACAAAGTTGCTGTTTCTAACAACTTTTGAATAAGAACCGGATCTTTAGAGAAAAAGAGAATATTTTGTAAAAGATGTTTCAATGTCTGAGAAGGCAAAAAAGGACTAAACTCTGTCTTTTTTGATTTTTTTAAAAAGAAAACTGCATTCAGCGGAAGAAAAATGTTTGTTTTTTTGTTAGTTAAACCCTCTTCAAGATCACCCCAGAATGGCGTACTGGAAACTCCGAATTTATGTTTATTAACCATTCTAATGCCTACAATTTCATCACTCAATATAAGACCTCTCGGCAAAAGCCCTGCTGTTGTAGTTTTACCGCTGTATGAACGGCCGGGGAATATTAAACCGGTATTCATAAATTTAACACCGCTTGCATGAATAAGAAAACCTTTTCTTTCTAATAAAAGAAACGTATAAAGTATTCTCAAAAACGAATCAAAACTTTTAACATTATCTTCTATATTAATCAAACCTGTATTTTTTTTTAAATTAAGTTCGGATATAAAATCGCTTCTTGCAATTTTTAAGCAGTTGGTAGATTTGCCGGTTTCCAGTTTAAAAGAATTATTTTTTTTCTTTAATAAATTCTCCGTACTTAATAAAAAAACATACTGACACGCACAATTTGTAAGAAAAGAACAATATTTTCCCTTAAGTTGTCGTATAAATCTTCCATGCCGGGAAGACTTAAACTCAATATTTATCCCGCTAATAGCAACCTTTAGTTTATTCACTGCCGTGTTAGTTTTAATATACCTTTATTATTTTTTCTCAAGTGTGTTTAAAGCAATAGCAAAAAGCAGAAGAATGGCAGTAATACCGGCATAAACTCTGGATTCCGTGACAAGCGGCACCAAAGTTAATCTGGATATTCCACCTATTACGGCAGTAACAGCTGAAATACCAATCAATGTAACAGAAAGTTTCCGCATTATTTATCACCCCCTTATTAGGGCTTCGCCCTTGATTACACAGATTCCCAAAGATATTACACAGATTAGCGGACTGGTTTTATCTGTGTAATATGCCTTTTAATCTGCGTAATCGGTGATTGTTAGGTTCTTTAACAATCACATTATATCAAAAAGAAATCTAAATTTCAACAGGGCGATATTTAGCGGATAGACATAGAAATGATAAAACGGGCGAGTTTTTAATAACGTTAAAATAATATTAAACCGCGTAGTCCAAAAGACCTTTTGAACGGGATGGATGGCGCATTTTTCTTATTGCTTTTGCTTCAATCTGACGTACGCGCTCACGGGTAATCTTGAAAATCTTTCCGACATCTTCAAGGGTTAACGGATAGCCATATCCTACACCGAAGCGCAAACGTATAATCTCTGCTTCACGTTCACTGAGCGACGATAAAACAGTTTCTATTTCTTTATACCTTAAGTTTGAATATATGTTCTTTTCCGGTGTTTTATGTCTTTTATCTTCAATAAAATCTTCAAGCCTGGAATCATCGTCATCACCTACAGGCATCGCAAGGGAAACCGGTTCCTGAACAATTCTTAAAAGGGTCCTCACCTTTTCGGCTGACATCTTCAGATATTTTGAATACTCCTCTACTGTCGGATCGGTACCGAAATCCTGGCGGTGTTTCCTGGAGAACTTATAGAGTTTTGAAACCATCTCTTTCATATGAACAGGAATTCTTATTGTTCTCGATTGATCAGCAAGTGCCCTGTTTATTGATTGTCTTATCCACCATGTTGCATAAGTAGAAAATTTAAACCCTTTCTTATATTCGAATTTTTCGACTGCCTTTATCAGACCAAGATTACCTTCCTGTATTAAATCGAGCAGCGAAAGTGACGGCGAATACATGTGTTTCTTTGCAACAGATACTACCAATCTTAGATTTGCCTTTACAAGTTTTGATTTTTCCTCCAGCAACTCCTTTTCCAACTGCTGAATTTTACCTGCAGAAGCCTGCATGTCTTCAAGCGGGATATTCATACTCTTGCGCATTTTATTTAACTTTTGAGATGCACTATTTATATCCTGGAGCACTCTGTTAAACTTAGAGAAATCATATTTTGTCAGCTTGCGAAATTTTGTCTTTGTTATCTTTTTTCTTTTAACCTGACGGTATAAACGTTTTACTTCACCCAGAGGAATCCTGTTTTTCCTATAAACCTGAGCTACAACACTCTTATTAAGCGTTATTCTGTCGGTATAATTCAATAATTTTATTTTAAGCTTATTAAACTTATCTTCGTTTAAGTTAAGACCTATAATTTTCTTAATTATATCCTTTTTGTACTTTGTAATTCTATTTTCCAAAGCAATTTTTCTTCCGGGTTTTGCTTTGTGTTTTCTTAACTCTTGTTTAAATTTATTGATTTTAGACTGTATTCTATCTATATATTTCGAAGCATCTATCATCCTTCTCTGCATATTCCTTAATGTTTTATCGGTCTTTTTACCGCGAGGCATAAATTCTCTTGGCGAGGCAACACTTGTCGAAAGCAAAACTTCCCAGTTTTTTATTTCTTTAAACGATATTGGCGAATCCAAAACCGTCATTTTAAGTTCTTTTTTCTTTTCCCAAATACTCTTTGTAAGTTCTAATTCTTCTTTCCTCTGCAGGAGCGAAGATTTCCCCATCTCGCTGAGATACATCCTTACAGGATCTTCCATTTTTAATTTTACCGATTCATCATCTTCTATTTGATAATGGGGTTTAGGCCGTACACTAATAGGGTCGGGTTGTTTATCCAATACATTTATCCCCATATCATTAAGGGTTATAAAGAAATCATCCATTTCATTTACACTCATAGATGCAAAACGCAAATGGTCACAAATATCATCAAATGTCAGGTATCCTACCTGTCTACCCTGCTGAATTAAAGCTCTTACTTCTTTCTCATCAATCATTTTTTTGATCCTTTAATCTTTTTTGAAATTTTTATAAACTCAGAAAGGTCTTCTTTTTTTAAACGTTCTAACTTTCTTTTATCACGGTTAAACAATACTGCTTCTCTGTATGATTTTATAAACCTATCCGAATCCGTTATACCGTCGTCATCCATTAGTATCTGCGTTACATAATCAGAACCTAACATTTCTACAAGTTCGGACGGTTTAACGGATGCTGTTCCGTTTTTTCTAAGTTTTAAAAGCAAATCAAATATCTTTTTTATTTCCGGACTATTAAAATCTTCCTGAACAAAATCAGGAAGAGAGTCAATTAATTTAAGGTCTTTTATAAGTACAGAAATTAAATTGTGTTCTGCAAGACTAACATTCTTTTTTGTAATTATTCCGTCAGTTGAAGCCGGCCTGGGAAATACCGGCTTAATCTTAGCCATTTCGGAATTAAGAATTTCTTCTTTTATTCCGAAACGTTCAGAAAGCATTTTAATGTATTCCGATTTCACAATTGCATTCGGAATTTTTGATATAACCGGCAATACAATCTTGGCAATGTCTCTTTTTCCCTCAATAGTTCCCGGATCAAAAGAACCGGACTTCCAATCTATAAGGAAATCAATATATGACTTTGCATTAGAAAAAACCGTTTTTAATTTATCCGGGCCGCCGCTTAACAGTATCTCGTCGCTATCCTTACCATCGGGAAGCTGTGCAACCCTTACGTGTAAATCATCTGCCAGAAGAACATCACAGGACCTTAACGCCGATGAACGTCCGGCATTGTCTGCATCATAAGCGATTACTACGTTATCGGTATATCTCTTTAAAACTGAAGAGTGCTGCTGAGTAAAGGCAGTGCCGAGTGTCGCGACTGTATTTTTAAATCCAAACTGGTGGCACATAACCACATCTATGTACCCTTCAAGTATTACCGCTGAACCTTCGTCTCTTATTACCTTACCTGCAAAATTTAATCCATAAAGAACTCTGCTTTTGGAATATACAGAGGTTTCCGGAGAGTTAATATATTTAGGCAATGTCCGCTGTGGCGGATCATCAAGGACTCTCCCGCCAAAAGCAACCACTCTGCCGGTAATATCAAAAATAGGAAATATTATCCTGTTATAAAAAAAATCCTTATCGGATGATACTACACCGGCCTTTTGCAATAGTTCCCTGGAGTATCCCTTTTTTATGGCAGCATTAAGCAGTGTTTTTGAAGATGCCGGGGCATATCCGATACGGAATTTCTTTATCGTATCCTCGCTTATTCCACGCTTTTTAACCCAGTTTTTTGCAATTTTGTCTCTATCAAAGAACTGCTGGTAAAATACCGCCGTTTCTTCCAAAATCTTAAAAATTATTTCCCGTTCCTGCGGCTGTCCTGCATCTTTTCCGGAATATTCTTCTTTAATCTCTATCCCGCATTTTTGGGCAAGCTTTTTTATCGCCTCGGGATAAGTAAGCCCTTCCATCTTCATAACAAAACTTATTGCATTACCTCCGACATTACAGCCAAAACAGTGAAAAATCTGTTTTTCCGTACTGACCATAAAGGAAGGTGTCTTTTCGTTATGAAACGGACAACGCGCCTTGAAATTTCTGCCTGCTTTTGTCAGACGAACCGATTCTCCAATCACCTCAACAATATCTACAGAATTTAATACTTTTTGAATCGTTGATTCCGGAATAGACATAAATTATATAAGAACACTGATTACACAGATTTGTTATGCTTTATGCGGCGGAAACCTGAACAGGGGATAAACTGAACAGAACCAAATTTTTTTTCAACTTTATCTAAAAGCAAATTTAATCCGAGATTATCGCTTGATATATGTCCTGCAACTACAATATTAATATTAACTTTTTCCGCATTTTTTATGTGTGCCTCGGACATATGCATAGCAACAATTGTTCCAACTCCTGCTATAGAAAGTTTCTCGAGAAAACCGACTGCTCCCTCGGTACCTCCTGTCATATCCACAAAAATCTTTCCTGCACGGTTATCATCACGCCCCACAACGGTCTTTGGACCGATTGTTTCCTTTGCAGAGGTTTGATATTCCGGAATTGTTTTTAATGTTTTTATAACGTCTGAAACCAGATAAGGCTTTATAGTATCAAATTTTTTCTGAAGATACTTCACTACATGGTTATCAGCTACAGTATGTGCACACATAAAAGGAATATTGGTAAGCCTTGCAGCGTCTACGGCTCTCATATGATTTGACGGCATTACCTTCCGCGATACTTCTCTCATTCTTTTAGATAAAAGCCCTTCCGCAACATTTATCGGAACACCGAACTTTTCCAGGATGTCTGCCTGCATACCCATTACTTCATAAAAATTTGCATATGCATACCCTGAAGGATGATGAGATAAAACCAAATCTATTTTTCGTCCGGAATTTTTCAGATATTCAGCCAGAAGAATTTCAGCAACATCTATATCGATTCCAATCAAAACGGATTTTACCGTCTCTTTGCCGGTTCCGTTTAGTATCCTGGTATCTTTATAGGGATTTTTTAACGATTCCGTATCAAACTCGGATTTTTTTCCGGAATCCAGATTATCGTATTTCCGCTTCTGAACAGACATATATTTTTCCATACCGTCTTTTCCGCGCGGATCGGATAGAATCCCTTCTTTCACAATAAAATCATAGAACTCTTTTAGTTTCAAGATATCCTCACTTTACAAAAAAACACAAATATCCTCAAATCAACGACCAAATTACCGTCAATCAGTTATTCTTCGACTTTGGCTCAGGATGGACTCCGACAAACCCAGTTGAGTCGTGAACTTGTCTAACCATTTGCGTTAATCTGAAGACAAAAATAACCCGCCAAGGCAGGCACCACTACCTGAACCACAAAAACATTGGTCTATAAAACTTCTATATCTGTCGGAATATTTTTTTAAATTATGGTTATTTGAAAAAAATTCTTCTTCTTAATTTTCTTCTTGCTTCTTCCGATTTGCGTTTCTTTTTTATGGAAGGAGTCTCATAAAATTCCCGTTTCTTAATTTCAGCAAGAATTCCATCTCTTTCGCATTCTCTTTTAAATCTTCTTAATGCTTCTTCAATGGATTCCCCTTCCCGTAACTTTACATTCGCCAATTTCAACACCACCTTTTTGTTAACTTCAATTGAAAGATTAAAAGATTATTAAAATTCAAAAATTACAATCTTTCCAATCTTTCTAATTTTTCAATCTTTCAGCTGTATTTATCCGGGGGGCCAGTTCAAAATCCTTCCACCTAATAGATGCCAATGAATGTGAAAAACCGACTGACCTGCCTCGGAATTTGTATTTAAAACCAATCTAAATCCTTTTTCTCCAACACCCTCATTTTTTGCCAGTTCCTGTGCCAAAAAATGTACATCTGTAACAATACTACCATCCCCCTTTGTTACATCATTTAGTGTGGGTATGTGCTTTTTAGGGATTATCAATATATGTACCGGAGCCTGCGGATTAACATCCCGTATAGCAATTAAACCCGGGGTCTCTGCAACTATCTTTGCAGGGATATCCTTATTGATAATCTTGCAAAATATACAATCTGACATCTTTATATTTATAAAGCATTTTTCGATTTTTGTCAAGTACTTTCTTTGAGGTCTCAAAAAAATTGAGACCTTACGCGAATGAACGCGAATAAAACCGACAAAATTTTTAGATATTTACCGAGAATATTTCATTCCTGGGGGCAGATTGAGGAAGTTTTATATGTATATAATTAGAAGTATACCCGCAACCGTTTCCCTCTACAAGAACCTCCATCTCTTTGCCTGAAAATCTTTCCTTAAATTTCTCACGAAGCAGTGAATCCATCTCTATCATTTTCCTGCACCATTTATTTATAAGTACATCCGGACATTTTCTGTTTAATTTCTCGGCACTTGTTCCGGGTCTTTCAGAAAATTTAAAAACATGCAAGCGGGAAAACCGGCATTTTTTCACAAAATTATATGTATTTGAAAGTGACTCTTCTGTATCCAAAGGATATCCGATAATCACATCCGTTGTAATCCCTATATCCGAAATGTCTTTTTTTATTTTATTTATTCTTTTAGAAAATTCCTTTAATGTGTATGGTCTCCTCATAGATTTCAGTATTCCATCATCACCGGATTGCAGAGGAATATGAAGATGATGGCAAAGTTTTTTAGATCCTGCCATAAGTTCTATAAGTTTGTCGCTAATATCATTTAATTCTATAGATGACAACCGTATCCGGCACAACCCTTCAATCCTCTCCAACTCCTTTATTAAATCCGTTAGCTCTAAGCTCTGCGTTCTTTGTTCTATTACTCTCTTACTCTCTTGTTCTCTCCCGCTCCGCTCTCTCGCCTCGTCGCCGACGAGTCGGAGCGGGCGCTTGAGCGAGGCGAGTGTTCTCTGCCCCTGATATTTCCCCAATCTGATTCCGCATAAAACAATTTCCTTATGTCCAGATAAGATATAACTATTAACTTCTGCGATTATTTCACCCGGGTTCTTAGAGAATAATCCCGGCCTCACTTTTGGTACTATACAATAAGTACATTTACCATCGCAACCATCCTGAATTTTCACAAAAGCACGAGTCCGCGAGTGAAAACATGTTGATACGTTGATACGTTGATACGTTGATACGGGAAGTCCTAAAATGTTTAAAATGTTTTGTTTTTGGGAGTTTTTAAAGAATTTTATTTTAGGAAAATTCTTTTGCAATTCATCTTTAGCCCTGTTAACATAACATCCGGTTAAAAATATCTTTGCTCTTGGACACAACCTCTGATATCTTCTTAAATATTGTCTTGATTTAGTGTCGGCATTCGAAGTTACCGTACATGTATTTATAACAACAATATCCGCCTCATCAGGAACTTCAGTTATACCGCATCCCACCTCCTGCAAATGCTTCATCATCTCAATAGTTTCACATTGATTTACTTTGCAACCAAATGTCTTAAAAAAAATCTTCATTAGAAAGTCACTCTTCGCAGAAGTCGCAGAATCCACCAGCTGGCGGACGCAGAAGTCACAGAAAAAGACAAGAAGTCTCTGCGTAATCTGCGGTATTTTTCTGTGTAATCTGCGGTCTCATTATAAATCCAGTTCATAAAGAATATTTGATATAACAACTATCGGTGCTGTTTCGGTACGAAGAATTCTTTTACCCAAAGATACGGGCATTATATTATTCTTCCCGGCGAGTTCTATTTCAGCAATTGAAAAACCACCTTCGGGGCCAACAA
Source organism: Elusimicrobiota bacterium (assembly GCA_016928195.1). Classification (GTDB taxonomy): domain Bacteria; phylum Elusimicrobiota; class UBA8919; order UBA8919; family UBA8919; genus JAFGLF01. The sequence continues at coordinate 30,023 of JAFGLF010000034.1, read as the reverse complement.
ATACGTTGATAAGCTGATACATTGACCCGCCTGACGGCGAGGCAGGTACGTTGATACGTTTAAGGATCTGTTTTAATGTAACTTTGGTTTCGGATTCCCAAAAAATCAAGGAATAGTCCCTGTCTGCAACAGATTTAACGGCATTATCAAAATTCACAACCGGAGCAATTTCAGGAATAACTGTCCTTCCGCACTGTTTTGAGGCAGAAAGGACAATTTTCTGCCACCTAACTTGCTTTTTATCCGCGTAATCTGCCCCGCCGGCTGGCGGATTTATCTGCGTAATCTGCGTTCTCTCAGACATAACCGGAATTATTTTAGAAACTCCCAATTCGGTAGATTTCTCCAATATAAAATCAAATTTTTTTAACTTAGGAATTGACTGATAAAGGTTTATTTTTATCCTTGGTTCAATATCCTTTTGTGTTTTTGAAATAATTTTTAATCTTACTGAATCAAAGCGGAGTTTATCCCGCTGTTCACGGGGCTTTGTGGCTATAATTTCTACAATCTCTGCCTTAAATTCACTTCCCTTTCCGTCAAATAAAAAAACCATATCACCTGTTTTCTTTCTTAATACATTCTTCAGATGATGTGCTTCACTGCCTGTCAATACAACAGTATCACCGGTAATATTTTCTATAAAAAACCTTTTCATATAAATACAATTACACGATTATACGTTGATACGGTTATACGGAATGGCCCCTACATATCAGCGTATCAACATATCAACATATTGCCTTATCATTATTTACCGAAAATTTTCTTGAATATACCTTCGTCTATCTTTTCACCGGATATTTCGGCAAATTCTCTTAAAAGTTCTTTTTGACGCGTGGTAAGATTTGTCGGAGGAGTTATAAAAACAGTTACATATTCATCGCCTGTACGTGAGGAATTTACAAACGGCATGCCTTTTCCTTTAAGACGGAATGTTTTGTTTGATGACGTCCCTGAAGGAATCTTCATTGAAACATTTCCGTTGAGTGTAGGAACAGTTATCTCACCGCCCAAAGCAGCGGTAGCAAATCCTATCGGAACCTCAACATAAATATTCTCCCCTTCTCTTTGAAATATTCTGTGTTTAGAAACTTTTACAACTATGTACAAATCGCCTGTCGGACCGCCCTTTTCGCCTGCCTCGCCTTTACCCCTGACTCTTATTGTATTGCCCGTGTCAACACCGGCAGGAATTTTTACAGTAATCTTTGAATGCTTTTTGACCTTTCCGCGGCCTGCACATGTAGGACAAGGTGTTCCTACTATTTCGCCGCTCCCGCCGCATTTTGAGCAGGTCTGCTGTAGTGAAAAAAACCCGCGGGAATATCTTACCGTACCGGCTCCTTTACAGGTCGGACAGGTCTTCTTTGAAGTTCCGGGTTTTGCCCCCGTCCCCCGGCAACTTGAACAAGTATGTGCATTATAAAGATCAACGGTTTTCTCGCAGCCGCCGAATGCTTCTTCGAGTGAAACTGCCAGCCGGTATTCCAGATCGGAACCGCGCGAAGGTCCTGATCTGCGGCTGCGGCGCCCGCCAAAACCGCCGCCAAACAGGGACGACAATAAATCGTCAAACCCGCCTCCTGTCGAAAACCCGCCAAAACCGCCTCCTCCGGAGAAAATATCTTCAAACCCGGAAAAATCCGCATTACGGAAAATATCCTCTGCACTATATCTTCCGTCTATACCAGCATGACCATACTGATCATAAAGCTTCCTTTTATCAGGGGCAGATAGAACCGCATATGCCTCGGAAATTTCTTTAAATCTTTCTTCTGCCTCTTTCTTTTTTTCTTCCGGAACCCTATCGGGATGAAACTGAAGAGCAAGATTTCTATATGCCTTCTTTATCTCATCTTCCGATGCACCTTTAGAAATTCCCAAAATTTCATAATAGTCACGCTTAGTCATTGTTAACATCAGGGGGTAGGGTATAGGGTGTAGGCAGTAGAAGTTCCTTTTTCTATACCCTACTGCCTATTGCCTACTCCCTGTTTTATCACTTCTCCTCCTTATAGTCTGCATCTATAACGTCATCTTTTCCGCCGGAGGCAGATCCGCCTTTTGAGGATTTCTTATCATCCGGTGAAGAATCATCGGGTGCCGGCCCGGCCGGCCCTGCCTCTTTCGCTTTTTCTGCCTGCTTCTTGGTTGCTTCTTTATAAATTTCTTCAGCAAGTTTATGAGAAGCCGTCATAATCTCTTCTTTTGCTTTTTTAATACGCCCAATGTCGTTCGACTTTAAAGCTTCCTTGGCATCGGAAATCGCCCTTTCTATTTTAAGCTTTTCATCGGCTGAAACTTTATCGCCGTGTTCCCTAAGCGATTTCTCCGCAGAATATACTACCGTATCCGTTTCATTTTTAACTTCTATTTCCTCTTTTTTCTTTTTGTCTTCTTCGGCAAACTTTTCCGCATCCTTAACCATTCTATCTACCTCTTCCTTTGAAAGCTTTGTCGGAGCAGTTATTTTTATTGACTGCTGTTTCCCGGTCCCGAGGTCTTTTGCGGAAACATGAAGTATACCGTTTGCATCGATATCAAACGCAACCTCAATCTGAGGAACACCACGCGGGGCCTGCGGAATACCGACCAGATCAAACCTGCCAAGCGAAACATTATCACTTGCAAGCTGCCTTTCACCCTGAAGAACATTTATCGTAACAGCAGGCTGATTGTCTGCAGCCGTAGAAAATACCTGCGATTTTTTTGTCGGAATGGTTGTATTCCTGTCAATCAACTTTGTCATAACACTGCCGAGCGTTTCGACACCGAGAGAGAGAGGTGTTACATCCAAAAGAAGAATATCCTTAACATCTCCTGTTAAAACACCTGCCTGCACAGCAGCACCCATAGCTACACATTCCATAGGGTCAACACCGCGTTCCACTTTTTTACCCGCCACACTTTCAACGAATTTCTGGACGGCAGGCATTCTTGTAGGTCCGCCGACAAGTATAATCTTTGTAATATCGGATGATGTTAATTTCGCATCGGAAAGCGCCTGCTCTATGGAATGTCTGCATTTTTCAATAATAGGGTCCACTATTGCTTCCAGCTTGGAGCGGGAAATCTTCATTGCAAGATGTTTTGGCCCGCCGGCATCCGCAGTAATAAACGGCAGGTTTACATCTGTTTCAAGTACATTTGAAAGCTCTATTTTTGCTTTTTCGGCTGCTTCCTTAAGACGCTGTGTAGCCATCTTATCGTTTCGTAAGTCAATACCTGATTCTTTTTTAAATTCAGAAGCAATATAGTCAATCAGCGCATTATCCATATCTGTTCCGCCAAGCTGTGTATCGCCGCTGGTTGATTTTACCTCAAAAACCCCGCCGCCGAAATCCATTATTGTTACATCAAGTGTACCCCCGCCGAAATCGAAAACGAGAATCTTCTCGTCCTTGCCTTTTTTATCAAGCCCGTAAGCAAGACAGGCAGCAGTAGGTTCATTCACTATTCTGCTGACTTTAAGTCCGGCGATTTCCCCGGCATCCTTTGTTGCCTGACGCTGATTGTCATTAAAATATGCCGGAACCGTTATTACGGCTTCCGTTACCTTATCACCTAAAAAGGCCTCTGCATCCTTTTTTATCTTCTGAAGAATAAATGCAGAAATCTGCTGAGGAGTATACTCTTTACCATAAATTTTATACTTATAGTCAGTACCCATCTTTCTCTTTGCTGCAATTATGGTTCCGTCCGGATTCGCTACAGCCTGGCGCCGGGCAGGTTCGCCGACTATTAACTGTCCGTCTTTAGTAAAGGCAACATATGACGGGAATGCTTTCCCGCCGAGTGTCATACCTTCGGCTGACGCAATAATGGTTGCCTTGCCGCCCTCCATAATTGCTGCAGCTGAATTTGATGTTCCCAAATCAATACCTATTGTTTTTGCCATAACTTCCCCCTGTTTTTCAACGATGGACGATAGATGATCGTCCGCTACGCTCACTATGACGATAGACGATATCGTACCTCGTCCTTCATCCCTCGTCTTTCTTTTTGTGTTGCTTAGCTGTTCTCACCATTGCTGGTTTCAACACTTTATTTCCTATTTTATATCCTGCTTTTACTTCTTCCAAAATTATGCCTTCCTCAACATTCTCTTTTTCTACAACACCTACAATATCATGAAAATGAGGGTCGGATTTTTCTCCAACTGTTGCTATCTGGATTACCTTATGCTGTTTCAATATATCTTCCAGCTTCTTCTCAATATGATGCAAACCCTTATGAATGGATTCGCTATCTTTTGCTTTTTCAATCATATCCTTTGCCAGTTTTACCGTTTCAAAAACATCTATCAACTCCATTATAAGAGAGTTTTTACCATCTTCAAAAAACTCTCTTTTTTCCTTTTCAACCCTTCTTCTGTAGTTTGCGAAGTCAGCTTTCTGATACAAAAGCTGGTCACTATATTCCTTTACACTGGCTTTATATTCCTCTAAAGACTGCTTTAATATCTCAAGCTCAGATACTTTCGCCTCTCTGTAAAGTTCCTCGTTATTCCTCTTCTCAGTCATACTCGCTCCAAAACAACGCAAATTATCGACCGCCTTGCCGCGAGGCAGGCTAATCTAACGCTGATAGTCGCGAATATTTATTTTGTTTTCCTATTCGCATAAATTCGCGTTTCCTTCCCATTTGCGCTTATTCGCGTTTCCTTACTTTCTCCTCTCAAAGCCCAACCCGTCTATTTCCATAGCTGTCTTCTCTATTTTTGATGCAATTTCCATATCTTCGGATTCAAAATTATTTACATCAATCTTAAAAAGTTTATCGAGATTCTGCTGTAAAAAATCCAGTCCCTGTTTACAATCCGTATCAAATGACCCTATCTGTTCGGTAAGTGAATCGTTTATTCTTGAAAAAGCAACACCTTTTAAAATCTTTGTTATTAAATCAGCCGCTTTATCCAAAAATTTCTGGCTGACCGGTTTATCGGTTTTTATTATAAAATCTTTTACCGCACCAAAAGAACTAAAAACTATACCAAAAACCGTTTTTTTATTTATTAAGGTTAAAATTAATTCCTTAAAAACAGCTTTTTCGGGTTTAGGTGATAGGTTATAATCAGAATTTTTCAGAATATAGAAAAATACCTTGGACAACTCGGCAAGAACCGCATTCTGCTTCTTGATTTCTTCATTATACTCTCTTTTTAACTGGTCCCTTTTATTAAGAATAGACTGCTGTGTGCTTAAAAGTTCGTCAATATAAAACCGCCATCCCTTGTCGGTCGGGATTCTTCCCGATGATGTATGTACATTCTTTAAATAACCGCCTCTTTCCAATTGAGACATCCAGTTCCTTATTGAGCTTGAAGCATATCCGTATTTCCTGGAAAGATTTTTCGAACCAACAGGCCTGGATGTCTTTATATATTCAAAAATTACTGCCTGCAGTGTTTTCTTATTTTTGCTGTTCATAATATTGAATTATCTCTTTAAGGTTATTATCATTAGGGTTCATAGCATAACCCCTTTTCCAGTTCTGCATTGCATTTATTTTATCTTTCTGCAGCATAAAACAGTTGCCTATAAGTTTATAATCAAAAGATGTTTTGCTGCTCTCGGGAATTTTAAGAAAAGCCTCGACAGCTTTTTTATAATCTTTTATGTTATAATATTTTATTCCTCTATTCCTTTGATAAGCAGCAGAATTTTTTCCGGGTAAAACCTGCATAATCTTCATACCGTCGTTATAAACACTAAGTGTTTTAAAATCATACGGTTTAAAAACCTCCTTAATCTCCTCTGTAGTAACCTTATATTCCAGTAATCCCTTTTCTGCCTGCTTTGAAAAAATTTCATCCAACACATAAAGATTTGTACCTCTGCTTAGAATCATTTCAATCTGGTCTTTCAATATCTGGAGCCCTTTCAACTTAGGATTATAAACAAAAATCAGATCAAATGAAATTCTCCCTATATTAGCAAAAGACGGTATATATACCTTTCCGGCATTCCAAACCATACCGGAAATTATTATAATACTGTTCTCTTTTACATGCTTTTTGACCCAAAGCGCTCTTGAGTAATCTTTATTATTTTCAACTATTGAAATCGGGTAAATCGAATCAAAGAAGTTTACGGTGGGCATTATTACGGCTGAACATAGAAATAAACCCAGTGCGGTTTTTTTAAGCAGTAAACTTATATTTTCACTCTGCAGAAATTCATAAAGGGAACAGGCATATAAAGCGAATATCGGAATCCAGTGCTGATACCAATAATCCGGATTGCCGGGATTAAACCAGCTTACAAAAAGCATGTAAGAAATCCACCATACCAATGTAAGCGTAAACAATGTTTTATATTTCACATATATTTTTGTTTTTAAAAACAGTGCAGCCCCTAATATTACGAAAATTATTTTTGAAATAAACATCCATATCTGACCTGGTTTGGAAGGATTACCATAGTTATAATAATTTCCTCTTGCAAACCATACAGCCCATACCATCGTCTTAAAATCGGTTATAATATGTTTTAGTTTGGGCTGCCAATAAGCATTAACATACTCGCCGTCATCAGGTGTATAATCTCCGGCATTGCCCCTCAACCACATAAAAGATGCTTTTATTGTTGAATCGTTTATTGCAAATCTACCGGTTGATTTATCTATAAGCGTCTTTTCCTGATATGTAAGTACATGAATATACGGAACCGCTATAACAATTCCCGATATTATTCCAAATATAAGAATATTTTTTAATTTTTTCCCATGCGGAATACATATGCCCCATAAAACCATCGGTATAAAAAATATATTTCCCTGGTGTGCAAGAACCGCAAGCCCTGCTGTAACTGCCAGTATAACAATCTTTAACCCTGATTTTTGCCTTGTATAAGACCATGTTAATACAAAAGATATTAAAAGCCAGAAAACAGACGGAGGATATACCTGTGCATCGACAGCTCTATACCAAAAAGCATAAGAAAAAGCAAGAGTACAAGAAAAAACAACCGCAATCCACATTTTACTCACCAGTCTTCTTAAAAACAGGAAGAAAATTCCTACAGTAAAAGCACCAAAAAACGAATTCATTACCTGCAGGGCAGCATAACCGTCTTTTTCGATTCCTATTCTTTTTAATAACAACCAGGCTGCATGTCCGTAGTAATTGTAACTTAAGTGGTTTGCCCAGCCAAGGCGGTCTTTCCACCCTACTTCCTTTGCCTCAACTATTGATGCATACATTAAACCATCAAAGAAAAACTGTTTACAAGGAAAAGAAAGATAAATAACCAAAATTGAAAATACTATTACTGCAGCTGTTAGTATTTCCTTTTTGGAAAATATAAAATCCTGCCATGCATTTATTTCATAGGATTCCTGTTTTTTTATCTTTTTCTTTTTCACCCCGCCTCTCCAATATCATTTACTCAATATTTTTATCCATTGTATACACATTAAAAAGCAAAAAAATTGACCCTACCCCCCTCTTCAGGAGGGGCGGGGTTCATCGTATTATTCTTTTAATTTCCGTACATTTATACGATTTATTGTCAATTGTCAATACAACACCGTTTAAAATTATATCTTCCTTTGCAACCTGAAATTTTGCCGGTAACCCGGTCAGAAACCTTTTTATTACTTCCGCCTTTTCAACACCTATTACAGAATTACCCGAGCCGACCATACCTGCATCCGTGATATATGCCGTGCCCCCCGGTAAAATCTTCTCATCGGCTGTCTGAACATGTGTATGTGTCCCGATAACCGCTGTTACACGACCGTCAAGAAAATGTCCAAATGCCTGTTTTTCCGATGTTAATTCAGCATGAAAATCGACGATTATCACCGGAGGACCGGGATTCCGTTTTGAAAGGTTCCCCAATACATTATCAGCAGTTTTAAAAGGGCAATCAACCAGGGGCATATTAAACCTTCCCAAGAAGTTTATAACAGCAATTTCCTTAACTCCCTCAACGGATTTAGCCGGGGCAACAACACAGAACCCTTTACCCGGAACAATATCGGGATGATTTGCGGGTCTGATAACTCTTGGATGGTCTATTATGTCAACAACCTCTTTTCTATTAAAAGAGTGATTACCTAGAGTGATTACATCTACACCTGAAGCAAAAAGCTCTTCCGCCGTTTTTTTTGTCAATCCCACACCGCCGGCTGAGTTTTCACCGTTGGCAATGGTAAAATCTATGGAATATTCTTCTTTAAGTACCGGTAAAATATCCCCGACTTTTTCTCTCCCGGATGAACCTACTACATCACCAATAAACAATACGTTCACTATTCGCTCCGCTCATTAACGCAAATTATCGCTAATCCCTGCCCCGTATAAAGTTTCGCTTTTGTACGGGGTAACGCTAATAGTCGCTAATAACAGCATTCGCGTACATTCGCGTTGTTTTTTTATTCGCGTGTATTCGCGCTGTTTACTTAGCTACTTCCTGATATCTTGTTTCTCTTATAACAGTCACTTTAATTTGTCCCGGATATTCCAACTCAGTCTCTATTTTCTTTGCAATATCCTGAGCAAGCTGGCCTGCTGCCGTATCGTCAACATCTTCCGGTTCAACAAGGATTCTTACTTCCCTTCCGGCCTGAACTGCATAGGATTTTGCAACACCAATAAACGATTCTGCAACCTTTTCGAGCCGGTCAATTCTTTTTAAATAATGTTCGAGCGTTTCCCTTCTGGCACCCGGACGAGCGGCAGAAATAGCGTCAGCAGACTGCAGAATAAATGCCTCAACAGATTCCGGCTGAGCAATACCTTCATGATGTGCTAAAATTGCGTTTATCATCTTGGGAGATTCATTATACTGTTTAGCAATATCCGCAGAAAGCTGATGATGGGTTCCTTCCACATCCTTATCAATTGCTTTTCCTATATCATGCAGAAGACCTGCTTTTTTACAAAACTTTACATCCGCGCCAAGTTCTGCAGCGAGATAACCGGCGATGTTTGCAACCTCAAGTGTATGGGACAGCTGATTCTGTCCGTACGATGTTCTGTATTTTAGTTTTCCTATCAATTTTATAATCTCGGGATTAAGATTCGTAATCCCCAGTGTCAATGCAGCATCATCACCGACTGCTTTTATATTCTCTTCCATCTCCTTTTTTACCTGCTGGACGATCTCTTCTATTCTTGAAGGGTGAATTCGTCCGTCTGCCATCAGACGTTCGAGTGAATTTTTTGCAATCTCTCTCCTAACACCGTCAAAACTGGATAGTGTGATCGTATCAGGAGTATCATCTATAATCAAATCAACACCGGTTGCCTGTTCAAATGCTCTGATATTTCTTCCTTCACGTCCGATTATCCTTCCTTTCATATCATCATTAGGAAGCGGAACGGTGCTGACGGTTATCTCCTGAGTATAGGTATTTGAACAGTGCTGAATGGCAACCGCTAAAATCTCTTTAGATTTTTTTGCCGCAGTATCTTTTGCTTCCTGTTCGAGTTTTTTTATCAAAACCACAGCATCTTTTTTAGCATCTTCTTCCATCATTTTAATTAAAACTTTTTTCGCCTCGTCTGCACTCATCTGAGAAACTTTTTCAAGTATCTTTTTTTGCTCATTTTTCTGCTGATTCAGTTTAACATGCTCCAATTCAATTATTTTTACTTTTGAATTAAGATCTGCATCTTTTTTAGAATTATCCCGTTCTTTTTTTTCGACAATTTCGAACCGCTTATCAAGATTCTCTTCTTTTTGTAAAAGACGTTTCTCGAGACTAGAAAGTTCCTGCCGTCTGATTTTTGTCTGCGCCTCAAATTCCTGACGCCGGCGGTGCATTTCTTCCTTTATCGCCAATTCACCTTCTCTTTTTTTAGATAATGCGGCTTTTTCAGCATCATCAGTAATCTTTTTTGCTATTGCTTCAGATGATTTTAGGCGTTTCTTGGCAATAAAAACCCTGATAGCATAACCGATAACCAAACACACAACTGCAACCAACAAATTCAGCAATATATTATTCATACTTCCCCCATTCACTTAACAGAAAAACACGTTGATAAGCTGATAAGTTGATACGTTGATATGTAAAAACCTTTATCCGTATCAGCATATTTCCATATCAGCATTCTCTGTAAATTTTACTTGCGCCTTACTAATACTTCTTTCTCAGTAACTACAAAATCCATAGACACATCATTTTTCTTTGCGGAAATCCTATTTACAACCTGAAAACCATGTGCCAGTCCGATCTTTGTTACATTAATATTTCTTAAAAACCTATCGTAATATCCTTTTCCCCATCCTACACGATTACATTTTCTGTCAAACACGACGCCCGGAACGATTACAACATCCATATCACCGATGACTCGCCTCGTCTCCGCTTCGGCGGAGCGGGCAGATGACAGATGACTCGCCTCGCTGAAGCGGGAGTTTCGGCCCGCCTTGCGAGACAGGCGGAGCGGGCGAATGACAGATGGTTCTAATATTCCGAATTTTCCAAGAACCATATTCTTCAAATTTCCAATCTGAACCGGGACAAGCTTATTATTTACAACCCTGGGTACAAAAACCTGCTTTTTCAAACCAAACGCCTTATTTATCATTCTATTTGTTACCACTTCATTTTTGAAATCTAAATAAAACATTATTTTTTCTGCATTTTGAAATTCTTCAAGTTTCAAAAGTTTCTTTAATATATTCGCACTATTTCCTAAAACCGTCTTCCTACTGAGTCTTTCTCTGAGTTTCAATATTCTCTTTCGTATTTCTGCTTTTTCCATGATCGCTGATTCCGATCCGCCGTGGCGGACTCATATATTTTTCAGTTCTTCAGGTACAGCAATGTTTTTCTCGTGTTCAACTTTTTCGATTTTCTCGAATATCCCTGAACATGCTTCTCTGGATTTTTTCGCAGATGCAAGGTATATAGTTACCTGTGAAAGCGGAATCTTTGCCTCAGGAAGCCCTACAAACTCAACCGCACGAAGAACAGCGGTTGCTAAAACCAACGCCATGGGATCACTATTTCCGACATCCTCACTCGCAAAAATTATAAGCCTTCTTGCTATAAACCTTGGGTCTTCACCGGCTACCAGCATTTTTGCAAGCCAGTAGAGTGCATCATCTGTTTTTCCGGCACGCATAGACTTTATGAACGCAGAAATTGTATCATAATGTCCATCGCCCTTTTTATCATAATCAATAATTTTTCTTTGAATGGATTCTTCGGCAATTTTTAAGGGAAAATCAATAAACCCATCCTTGTTTTTTCCGGTCGTCGCATAACCTATCTCAATAGCATTTAAAAGTCTTCTCGCATCACCCTCACAGTACTTTACAAGGTGACTCATTGCAGATACAGAGAAATTTATCTTTAGTTTCACCGCTACTCTCTGTATGATTTTTTTTAAATCTGAATCTGAAAGCTTTTTAAACTCAAATAAAAGTGATCTTGACAAAAGTGCTGAATTAATATAAAAATACGGATTTTCAGTAGTAATTCCTATTAAAGTGATTATTCCTTTTTCAACAGAAGGCAGAAGACAATCTTGCTGTGATTTATTGAAATGATGTATCTCATCAACAAGCAAAATAGTTTTCTTAGCCCTCTGTTCTGCAGAAAACACTACTTTTCTTAAATCATCGACACCGCTTATTACTGCATTTATCTCTTTAAAATATGCCGATGTTCTATCAGCAATAATCTTTGCCAGTGCTGACTTTCCGCAACCTGAAGGACCATAAAATATAACTGATGAAATATTATCCGATTCTATTGCCCTTCTTAAAAGTTTGCCTTTTGCTAAAATATGGCTTTGCCCGACGAACTTCTCCAGGGTTTCAGGAGCAGACTGTACAGCAAGCGGTGTATTCTTTTTTACCTGTTTAAGTTCAGTATTTTCAAATAAATCCATAGTTTGCTTTGCAAACTACGCGAATTTTCGCAAATCAAATCCGCCCGCTCCGCTCTTGCTTAAGCGAGGCGAGTCGCGGCGGACGTGTATTCGCGTTGCTTTTTTTATTCGCGTTTATTTGCATTTCTCATAAATAAAAAATCCCCGCGGATGCCGTGCGAATAAACCGATTGAAGCACTCTTTACAAAGTGGGTATCCTGTCCTTATAACCAAGGCCATAAGGAACGCGGATTCCCTGTTTTGTGCTTGTAAGCTCAAAACAGTTCGTTCGACACCAACACCGCAGGGAAATTATTTATTACTGACGCGTTGCTGATTCGAGATGAAGAATCAGCTCGTCTATATTTCTATCTAATTCAGTTTTGATATTTTCTTTTTCTTCTTTTAATGCAAAAATTTCCTCTGCCAATGTAATAAGCGTAAGACTCAGTATTTTTATTGTGTCTTGCGTATGCTGTTCTTTGCGTACTTCATTCAGTTTCTTATTAACGTATTCGGCAAGCTGACTAATAAAAAGAGGTTCCATTTCGGTTTCTATATCGAATTCTGTATTCTGTATTTTAACGGAAACTCTTTCTTTAGCCATTAGACCTTTGCCCTCTCTATATTCTCCATTATATTTTTTATTCTGCTTTTAATTATATCTCTTTCCTTTATAAATTTTCCCGCCCATTTATTTTCCTCCTCAATTATTGCCATTTTCGTAACTAAACCTTCATTTATTTCTTCAAGTTTTTTGTTTGCTTTTTTCAGTTCATCCATCCTGATAGTGGCTTTTTTAACCTTTTCCCTTAATAATGCAATTTTATTGCTTATTTTATCCATATATAACTCTGGTGAAATTATACAAATTAATTCCGACTTGTCAACCCCACCACCTGCTTCCACACCACAGGTGTGGCTACGCCACACAAGCAGGTGGTGGGGCTACCTCAGCGCTGCTTTAAACTTCTTCTCCAGTTGCAGAATAACCTTATTTATTGCGGAATCTACCTCTTTATCCTTTAATGTTCTGTCAGGCAGACGAAATTTCATACTGAAAGACAATGACTTATTGCCTTCTTTAATTTGTTTACCAACATAAAAATCAGATACATTAACATCAACCAGAATATCCCCGCCTTCTTTTTTTATAATTTCACTTATCTCATAAGCCGGAATATGCCCGGGTACTTCTATAGAAATATCCCTTTTAACTGACGGGAATCTAGGTATTGCACTGTATTCCCTGCTGAAATCAGAGAAACGGACAAGTTCTTCCATATCCAGCTCAAAAACATACAAATCCTCATTTTTAATTTCGTAACTTTCTGAAACCTCAGGACTAAGCATACCGCAACTACCCACATTTACACTTCCGGAATTCGAACCTGCATTTGATATAAAAATATCTGCCGAATGATTAGCATGGAACAGATCTTTGGTATTTTTTTCAAATTTCCATGATTTAATTCCAAGCCCACACAGTACCATCTCAATAAACCCTTTCATAAAATAAAAATCACGTGCAATAGACTTTTCTTTCCACCAATTGGTCTTATATCCCGAGACACACCCTGAAAAAAATGTTTTCTCTTTATTTCCAAAAACCCTGCCGATTTCAAAAAATCTAATATTATCGTTACCCCTATTTATATTCCTTGCGGTATTTTTTATAAGCCACGGGATAAGAGATGTTGCCAAATACGGATCGGAAGCAGCTATAGGATTGGCTATCTCCCACACATCTTCTTTTGACCCAATCTTCACCAAATCATTCTTTGATATAAAATTATAACTTACCATCTCATAAAATCCCAGTGATGTTGATATCTCTCTTATCTTAGCGATAACCTTTTCTTTATCGCTTTCAGTTTGCCCATAATCTATTTTATACCTGACTTCTTTGTTTGTTTTTATTTTATTGTATCCGTAAATACGCGCAACTTCTTCTATCAAATCAACATCCATTCTAACGTCGTTCCGGTGAGAAGGAACAGAAACTGACAGGGAGTAGGGAGTAGGGAGTAGGGAGTAGGAAAAGCCGAGGCGGGTTAGAATACTTTTTATTTCTTCAGGTGAAATTTCAGAACCCAGAACATTATTTACCTTTTTCACATTAAGCTCGATATTTACTGATTCATTAGGATGGGAATAAACCCCATATATCCCGCCGAGGCGGGACTCGGGGTAAATATCAATAATACCTTCGTCAATCTTACCGCCACAAATCTTCTGAATCATTTCAGCAGCAATCATAGACACATTAGGAACATTTTTTATATCTATGCCTCTGATAAATCTATAAGAAGAATCAGTAGAAACAGCCAGATTACCGGCAGTCTTTCTTATAGAAATCGGATCAAAACACGCTGCCTCCAAAAATATATTTTTAGTATTTTCTGTTACAGAACGTGATTCGCCTCCGATTATACCTGCAATAGCAATCGGATCTTTTTCATCCGCAATAACCAACATACCTTCATGAAGAATATACTCTTTATTATCAAGCGCAGAAATCTTCTCGTTCTTTTTAGCATCCCTTATAATAATCTTACCGTTTATTTTATCACTATCAAATGCATGCAGGGGCTGACCATACTCAAGCAGAATATAATTTGTAATATCCACGATATTATTTATTTCCCTTAATCCACAGCTTCTTAGTTTTTCAATCAGCCAACCGGGGGATTCCCCTATTTTTACATCTTTTATAAGAATACCGGTGTATCTTGGGCAGGATTTTGAATTCTCAACCGACACGGGAAATATATTAGCAGGTTTTATCCGCTGCGGCGGATATTCTTTAATTTCTTTTTTCAATTTTTTATTGTATATTGCAGAAACCTCTCTTGCTATTCCATAAACGGACAAACAATCTCCTCTGTTTATTGTAATTTCGGTCTCAACAGATAAATCTTTTCTTAGATATTCATTCAATGTTGTTCCCGGAGATATATTGTCAGGTAAAATAAAAATCCCCGAGGCATCATCTCCTATTTCCAGCTCAGCGGAAGAACATAGCATACCGGAAGACTCCACACCGCGCAAAACCGCCTTTTTTATCTCACCGCCAGAGAGCCTTGCTCCGACTTTTGCAAGAGGGGCAATATCGCCGACTTTTATATTTTTAGCACCGCAGACAATTCTATACTCCTTCTGCCCATCGGTAACATTGCAAACGGATAATTTATCGGCATTGGGATGCTTTTCAATTGACAAAATTTTCGAAGCAACAACATTTTCATCAACCGAAACATTTCTCAAAGGAACAGTCTCAATACCGGCCATAGTAAGGTCATATGCCAATTTACCGGCATCACCGTCAATATCAACAAAATCGTTCAACCAATTAAGTGGAATTCTCATAATTAAGTATTATATAAAATAATCAAAAAAATGCAACAACAGAACCTATCCCCGAATAACCACAACTTTGTACCTGGACTTTACACCCATTTTGATAAAAACACCGCTTTTCCTGACCCCGAAGTGTTCGGAAAGAAATTCTACCAGTTTTTTATTTGCCTTGCCGTCTACTGCGGGCGCGGTCAAATACACCTTATATCTATCCCCATCTTTTTTAATCACATTCTTCTTTGCATTTGGTATTACTTTTATTTCCAGAATCATATTCTTTCCAACTTTTTTACAAGTTTATATAATATTTCGTTAACAGGTACCGGAATTTTTAGTTTCTTTGCAGTTTTTATAATTGCACCATTCATAAAATCAATTTCCGTCTTTCTTCCGGATGAAACATCTGCAAGCATTGAATTTGTATTGCCTGCTGTAGTTCTGCATATGTCGCTGATTTTTTTTGACACATCGGAAAACAGCAACCTGATACCCACTGCCTCCGCAACCTTTACCGCCTCTTTACCTGCCTCAATAGCAACTTCCTTTAAATTATTATGCCTGATTATGTCTCCGTTTTTTACACCTGAAATCGCCGCAACCGGGTTCACCGCACAGTTAAGTACAAGTTTCGACCAAATTACAGATTCAATTTCTTTATTTATACTTGTATTTATACCGTATTTATTAAAAATACTCACAATTTTTCCGGATATATCCGATTTAGTTTTTGCAATTATAGTCTCCCCCTTACCCGTATGAATAACCTTTCCATATTTTAAAAATACCGCTGATTCCGAAGTCGTTCCGCAAACAATCCTGTTTTTATCCACAAATTTCGCAATATTTTCATAATTACCAATACCGTTCTGCAAAGTCAAAACAAACGTATTACGTCCTAATATTTTTACCGCTTTGGAAGTATCATATGCTTTAGTAAAAATTATTGCAAGATCCGGCGAGCATGTTTTACTCGCCTCGCTTAAGCGTCCGCTTTGACGAGTCGAAGACGAAGAGAGAGAGCGGAGCGGGCTGTAATCCGAAGTAACTTTTAATTCTGACGGCGGGACAGATACTTTTGAAAGTCCGGTAATTTTTATTCCATTTCTTTCAATTAACTTTTTTACTCTATTATTTTTTACTACAAGTGTGACACTATTTAATCTTTTTGCCAAAAATCCGGCGAAAAGGGTCCCCATAGCGCCGGCACCAATAATAACAATCTTCATTTTTTATAGCAGGATATAAATTTCGCTATTGACCTGTCATATGTCCTTTCCACGTCTTTAGGAAAAAAACAAGCCGGTAGTTCACCGTTTCTTAAATGGTAAGCGACACACTCACAACAAATCCCCTTACGCGAACAAGGTTCATATGTGCAGTTACAATGCTCCAAATTTTTCTTAACCTTACATTCCGCCATTTTTCACCTCTTTAATATTTAAATCAACAACCAAGATAGTCCGTGTTCGTGTTACCACGAAGGAAACACTTTTTGTAGAGCCTTAATTTGCGATTAAGCATTCACGAGCAAATTTCAGAGTGAGCTGGTGCCGAACGTCTCAAAAAAAGTTTTCCTGGCTGGTAGGCTACGCGTGCCTTATACCATACCATATTATGTACGCGGCGTGTCAGATCCCGATGTTGCATCTGGACGAACGCCTATTGTCAAACGACCTTTATGCGTTACCGAACCCCACCTTTTTATCCAATATCATAGGAACTTTTATCTCACCGAATTTCTGTTCATATTTTTTAATATTATCCGAAAGTGCCTGCATCAACTTCTTTGTGTGAATAGGAGATGATATTATCCTTGCCCTTACCTTTGCCTTAGGCTGTTGAGGCTGTACATAGATAAAATCAACTGTAAACTCTGTCTCACTGTGTGCAATAAATGCAAGATTGGAATAAAGCCCCTGCGCCGTAGTATCATCAACTTCGATCTGAATCTGTCCCTGTTTTTGTACGTTTGATTCTGCCATAGTTTTTACCTCCTTTATATTCGGACCCCATTTAGTATAAACATGTTTTCCTTTTTTAAATTTTTTTGGTTCTGACATAAAACTCTCCCGGTTTCCTATTCTTCAAACCAAAGTAATACTCAATAAATCCAACAGTTCTATCTGATGCCAAGCCGTCCCCGTACGGATTCAGCCGTCCACGGACAGCCATTTTTTTATAATATTTATTATTATTTATTAATTTGGAAACCTCATTATAAATCCTGCTTTCGTTAACACCGATTATTTTAACAGTACCCGCAGCTACCGCCTCCGGCCTTTCTGTAGCACATCTCATTACAAGAACCGGCCTACACAATGCGGGAGCTTCCTCCTGTAACCCTCCTGAATCGGTAAGTATAAAATACGCGTTTTTCATAAGATTCGAAAAATCTGGATAATTGAGCGGGGATGTTAAGAATACATTTCTTGTCTTCCCCAATATTTTCTTTACAGGAATTTTTATGTTCGGATTCGGATGTACAGGATAAACAATTTTGAAATCCGGATATTTAGCAGCGATCCGTTTTATTGCTTTGCAAATATTTCTTATCGGCTTGCCGAAATTCTCTCTTCGATGAGCAGTAATTAGTATCAATTTCGAATTCCGTCCGCCGCGGCGGACGAATTCCGAATTGAACATCTTACGCAGGATCTTATTTTGGAATTTGTGTTTTTTCTTTAAAATCATATGCAGTGCGTCTATAACGGTATTCCCGGTTATGAAAATATTTTTAGGATTTATATTTTCACTAAGAAGTGCTTTTTTCGCAGTACTGGTAGGACAAAAATGCATATCACAGATCGAATCGGTCATCAGCCGGTTTATTTCTTCAGGATAAGGATTAAATTTACTATGTGTTCGTAAACCTGCTTCAACATGTCCTATCGCTATTTTTTTGTAGAAAGCTGCCAATGCCGCAGCAAGTGTGGTGGTTGTATCCCCATGTACGAGCACCAAATCCGGTTTCTCTTTTTCCAAAACAGCTTCCATGCGGCCAATGACTTTAGTAGTTATATAAAAAAGCGTCTGATTTTCCGTCATTATATTTAAATCATAGTCAGGTTTTATAGCAAATGTTTTCAGCACATCATCCAGCAGATACCTATGCTGTGCAGTAACACAGACTCTGATTTGAAATTTGGAGTTTGAAATTTGGAGTTTTTTAACAACCGGTGCCATTTTTATTGCTTCCGGCCTTGTCCCAAAAACACATAGAATCTTTCTAGTATTCATTTTATTCATTTTACAACTGGCTTATATATATGTCAATATTTATTTTTATGCTTTTTAAAATATACTTTTAATATTCCCAAATCTCTCTCGATTCCCCTGACAAGCTTTTCTTCAGAAGAAAACTTTCTATCATTTCTTATTTTCGAAATCAGTTCCACTTTTATCTGCTTGCCATATATCTTTTTTGAAAAATTCAATATATATGCTTCAACAGATTTAACCTTGCCGCCGAATGTCGGTCTTTTCCCTATATATACCGCCGCCTTATATTTTTTTATTCCTATCTGTACAACAGCTATAAAAATACCTTCGGGTAATATTTTATTATCATCAACCAATACATTTGCGGTCGAGAAACCAAGCTTCCTGCCCCAGCCGAATCCTTCAACAACCCGTCCGTAAAAACTATATCTTCTGTTTAACAGTTTATTTACTGTTTCTATTCTTCCGGATATTAAAAGTTTTTTTATACCTGTCGACGATACAATATGCCCGCTGCTTTTTACAGGATTTATCACAATAACATTTTTACAAACATTCTTTATATCCCCTATACTTCCTTCCCTGTTTCTTCCAAATCTAAAATTATAACCAACAACAACAACAAGACAATTCCCGAGATATAGCCTGCAAAATCTATCTGCTGAAAGGTTCTTTATTCTTTCAAAAGGAATAATTATAACTCTGTCGATCCCGATAGATTTTATAAATTCGGCTTTTTCATTTAGCACGGTAATATTGCCATGCTGCTTCTGCGGTATACGGTCAAATGTAAAAACAATACTCTCAGCCTTATTTCGCCTTGCATAATCGACTGCGGATTTTAAAACTTTCTGATGTCCGGAATGAATACCGTCAAACATTCCTATTGCTATAACTTTTTTTTTCACCCCACCACCTGCCTAAAGCCCATAGGGCTTCTATCTCTAATATCGTACACTTCCCCACCATCTGTCCACTCACTTCTTGCTCCGATGTTTCATCGGAGCAAAGGCAGGTGGTGGGGTCATATTATCTAACTCTTCATAAATTCTCTAAACTAATTGCATCTGATACACAGTACTTTCCGATCTTTGTTCTCACAAGCTCACTCACAACAGCACAGGTTTTAAGTTTTTCTGCTATATCCTCAACCAATTTCCTTATATATGTCCCTTTTGAACAATTAACTTTTATTGTAATTTCTTTATTATCATATCCCAGAAGCTTAATCTCGTTTATTTCAATATCGCGGGATTTAATGTTTACTTTTATTCCTGCACGTGCATATTCATAAAGTTTTCTGCCTTTATATTTCACGGCAGAATATATGTGCGGCTTCTGTTTTATTCTTCCTTTGAATTTTTTTAAAACTGTCTTTATTTCTTTTTGTTTCAGTTCCGGGACATTGCATTCCTCTACAATTTTACCGTCTAAATCACCTGTATCGGTTTTAATACCAAGGCACATCTTTACAAAATATTCTTTATTTAGATTTGTGAATTCTGCGGCCTGTTTGGTTGCGTCATCAATTAAAACAATAAGCAACCCGGTGGCAAGAGGGTCGAGTGTACCGGCATGACCTACTTTCTTGGGACAAAGTTTTCTTTTAATAACCCTTATCACATCATAAGAAGTAATGCCTTGCGGTTTGTTTATTAAAAGAACTTTTCCCATAAAATAATAACTGCGATTCAAACAGATAAAAACGCAGATTTAGACGGATTATTTCGGATACAAATACCCGCCTGACTCCGCCACAGCGGATCGGACAGAGATTTACACCTGTCTGAATCCGTGACTTCATCTGTTTTCATCTGTGTTTCTCATCTGTCTGCATCGTCTTTCCCAAGTTCATCCGAAACCAAACAAATTACTCTGTCTATAACACTGTCTATTCCGCCGTTAATGATACATCCTGCTGCATTTTTATGACCGCCTCCGCCAAATTTATTGGCAATTCTATTAACATCTATTTTCTTTGCGGAACGAAAACTCACTTTAACAAGATCTTCGCCGGCCGGCGAACGCATTTCCCTAAAAAGCAGCCATACAAATACACCCGGAACCATCCCAGGATAATTGACAATTTCTTCTGTATCCTCCGCAGATGCTTTTGTTTTTCCAAAATCCTCCATTTTAACCGTTGTATATGCAATCTTCCCGGTTTTATCGGTTTTAATATTACCCAATGCTGCTCCCAGAAGATGAAGCGCATTAAGTGTCCTTGTCCCGTACACATGTTTTTCAATCTCTGCAGGCTCAACTCCGCAACTTAAAAGTTCTGATGCTATAATATGCGATTGAGCTGTGGTATTTATCTGTCTAAAATTATGTGTATCCGTAACAATTCCCGTATAAAGCAATACAGCCTCTTCCTTTGTTAAAGGCATTTTTAAAAACTTAAACATATAAAAAACCATTTCTGCAAGTGAAGCAGAACCCGCATCAACCCAGTTCAAATCCGCCCAATTTGCCTGACTTCCGTTACCGGGATGGTGATCTATATTTATAGTGTTCTTTACCTGTTTTTTTATATCTATTATATTACCAAAACGCCTAACTTCCGGACACTCCAATATTATGGAAACATCGAATTTCTTTTCTACTTTTTTGCTGACTTTTATTTTTTCCGAATACGGGAGGAACCTTAAAAAGGATGGGACAGGGTCATAGTTGTATAAAAAAACATTCTTCCTAAGACGTTTTAATAGCGAATATACCGCCAGCATGCTGCCGATTACATCGCCATCAGGTCTTCTGTGTCCTGTTACGAAAAAAGCCTTATTTTTTGCGTTTTTTAGAACGTTTTTTATATCGGCGAGGTTTTTTAGATATTTTTTTGGTACTTTTAGCAATTTTCTCCTCCTCTATCTGGTTCAGAAGTTCAAAAACACGGGAAGCACGTGCAGGAGTTTCATCATATTCAAACTTTATGACGGGTGTATACTTAATATGCAGGTTTCTGCCGATTTGACTATTAATAAAAGGCCGTGCATTTTCAAGAACAACTGCCGTTTTTTCTTTTTCCTCATCACTGCCCAAAACACTGTAGTAAACAGTTGCATTACGTAAATCAGGAGTAATTTTTATTTCCGTAATTGTTGTAAAACCTATTTCATCACGCAGATGTCTCGTGAAAATTTCGGATATCATTCCTCTTAAAAGTTCAGAGATTCTGGTACACCGCAATTCACTCATATGATTTAAAAATACCAACGACCGTAAATATGTTTACATGTTGATATGCTGATACGGTTAAAGGTTTTTACATACCTGCCCGCTGTGGCTACGCCACAGGCGTTGCAGACGGGTTTACATATCACCATATCATCGATATGTTTTCTTGGTTAGGAGTACTTCCCGGCTAAAAACAGGAAATATGCTCCTAAAACAATCATCAAAAAAGCAAACACCTTTTTAACAATTAACATCCATTTACCTGATTTCGGGATTACGGCTCCGGTAAATGTCCCGACAATTACCAACAGCATTCCCATACCAAGGGCAAAAACAAACAAAAGAGTGGTACCAAAAAGAATGTTCTGTCTGGCGGCAACAAGGGTTAAAATTGTCCCCAAAACCGGAGTAGTACAGGGTGCAGCTACAAATCCCGAAATAAAACCCACTGTAAATGCAGCCAAAATTCCTTTTTTTGAAAATCTAGGGGTTGAAACAACAGGTATAGGAATATTAATGACATCCAGCATCCACAAACCCATAAGGATTATTATAATTCCAACAATAATATTTGTAACCGGGCTTGTTTGTATTTTTCCAAAAAAAATTCCAGTGAGCGAAGCAATGGCACCTAAAATCGTATATGTGATTGAGAGTCCTAAAACATAGGATGCCGAAAGAGATAAGCCGGAAAGCCTGCTTTTACTTCTATCTATACCTATGACACTAACCACAATCGGTATCAATGGATATACGCAGGGAGTAAAACTGGCAAGCACACCGCTGAAAAAAACTGTTATATATGTTATTACGGAAAAGTCAAGATTTTCCATTTAAAACTGTTTTAGAAACTCTAAATCGTTCTCGTAAAAAAGACGCATATCGTTAATTCTATACTTCACCATGGCTATACGTTCAATACCTATTCCAAAAGCATATCCTGTATATTTTCCAGTATCATATTTTACGAATTCAAAAACCTTTGGATTGACCATACCACAGCCGAGAAGTTCAACCCAGCCTGTCTGTTTACATACACTACAGCCGCTTCCTCTGCAGATTTGACACTGTATATCAATCTCCGCAGAAGGTTCCGTAAAAGGAAAATAACTCGGCCTGAACCTTGTCGGAACATCCTTGCCAAACACCTTTTTAACAAAAATTTCAAGCACTGCCTTTAAATCCGAAAATGTTATCCCTTCGTCAACCGCAAGTCCTTCAACCTGATGGAAGACAAACGAATGCGATGCATCAACTGCTTCATGACGGTAAACCCTGCCCGGTACTATTATACGTACAGGCGGTTTTTGCTTTTCCATCACTCTTACCTGCACAGGACTTGTATGGGTTCTCAACAACAGTTCTTGAGTTTTTGAGTTCTTGGGTTCTTTGGTTTTAATGTAGAATGTATCCTGAATATCTCTTGACGGATGGTCTTTCGGAATATTCAATGCGGTAAAGTTATAATAATCTGTTTCCTTATCAGGTCCTGTTGCAACCGTAAAACCAAGACCCAAAAAAACCTCTTTTACTTCATTCATAACCTGAATTAACGGATGAATTTTCCCTACATCAAAAGGTTTACCGGGAAGCGTAACATCATTCATACCTTCCGGACATTCTGTAGATTGAAATTTTTTTTTCTTTAACACGTTTTTTTGTTTTTCTATCTCTTCCGTAATATTCTGTTTAATAATATTCAATTCTTTACCGGCTTTTTTTCTTTCTTCCAGAGGCATCTTTGAAATATTGGACAATTTTTCAGTAATAATGCCTTTTCTTCCGATATATTTAAGACGAACCTTTTCAAGTTCTTCCAGATTCCCGATTTTCAATATTTCTTCTATAGCTTTTTTTCCAAAATCTTCCATAAATAACACCAATTGAAAAATTATAAAAATTTAGAAAAATTATAAAGATTAAAATCTTTCAATCTTTCTAATCTTTTAATTATCTCCTCACAATCCTATAAGCTTATCCAAATGCTTTTTTGCGGACTGATGAGCAGGGTCTATTTCAAGTGTTTTCTCGTACATCTCCCTTGCTCCGTCTATATCATTTTTTGCCTCTTTAACAATCCCTACATTAAAATATGCAGATGCACTCTTATGATTTATTTTCAATACTTTCTCAAATTCGGATATTGCTGCATTATATTTCCCGCTCAAAAAATAAAACTTTCCTTTCTCTATCAGATCAAGTTCTTCCTGGGAAGCATTTTTTTTAGTTTCTTTTTTCACTCTATTAAACCTCCATAAAGAGCAATTACACGAATAAATCTCCGAATCACACTAAAAAACTACTTATTCATTGAGTCCAGATTTGCGATATTCGTCCCCCGCGGCGAGTTCGCATCATTCGTAATCATACTTTTTTAATTTTCTCTATATCAGGATACTTACCTATAATTACAAGAGTATCCCCGTCCTGCAAAACCTCACTTGGCGGCGGTGCGATTACCAATTCTTCACTAAAATCGGTATCTCCGTCTTCTGATACAGTAGGTTCTTTCCTTTTTATTCCTATGATATGTAATTTATATTTCGCGCGAATATCCAGATTCTTAATAGTCTCATTAATAAATGCTTTTGGTACCATAACCTCAGCAAGATTATACTCAGAAGAAATACGTATTTTATCCACAATGTTCGGAGACACCAGCATCTCTGCAAGCTTCGCACCCATATCCCGTTCAGGAAAAACAATCTTATCAGCTCCGCATTTCTGAAGCACTCTTGCATGTAATGCATCAAGCCCCTTAGCTATAATATGTTTTATCTCCATTTCTTTGAATATTAAGGTAGCAAGTATACTTGCTTCACGGTTTTCTCCGGTAGCAATAACTACGGTATCAAGTTCCTGTATTCCCAGTTCTCTCATTGTTTTTTCATCTGTAGCATCGGCAACTACTGCTTGAGTAACAATGGAAGAAAATTCCTCTATCTTTTCTTCATTTATATCAATGGCTAAAACCTGAACCTTTCTATTAGAAAGTTCTTTTGCAACAGCTGCTCCAAAAGTTCCTAGCCCGATTACTGCAACCTGTTTCATATTAAAATCAATCAAAAGATTATAAAAATTTAGAAAAATTATAAAGATTAAAATATTTCAATCTTTCAATTTTTCAATCTTTCTTAATCTTCTAACTGCCTCCTTATCCTACCGCAACCTTACCTTCTGCATACTTAAACTTTGTTGCTCCGTTTTCTTCCATAACCGCAACGGCTATTGTTAACGGTCCTAAACGGCCTATAAACATAGTAATGACTATTAAGATTTTACCCAACGGAGTAAAAAGTGAACAAAATGATAACGGAGTTCCTTCAGCCGTGGATAATCCGCAGGTAGCAAAAGCAGAAAAAACTTCAAAAAGTGTTTTTATAAATGTTTTGCCTTCTATAAAAAGTATAAAGAAAGTCATAACAAAAATGAAAATAAGAGACAAAGATACAAGAACAAAAGATTTGCGTACAATTTCAGGCTGAACAGTCCTTTTGAAAATTGAAACATCTTTTTTACCTGTAAGAGTTGAAGTTATCGCTGCAATAATTGTAGCAAATGTTGTTGTTTTTATTCCGCCTCCGGTACCGGACGGCGAAGCTCCTATAAACATAAGTCCCATAAATAATAATAACATTGGCGTGGAAAAATTTGAAATATTCAGTGTATTAAACCCGGCGGTACGCGGAACCACGGCATGGAAATACGATGCTAATATTTTATATTTTAACGGTAACGGACCAAGTGTCTGCGGATTATTATACCCGAAACAGAATATTAAAATCGCAGCTGAAATAATAAGAATAAAGGTCGTTGTCGTTACAATCTTCGTATGTAAAAGGAACCTTTTTGTCTTTGTATAAGTATAAATATCGCTCATTACTATATAACCTATACCGCCTATAATAACAAGCGTTGTTATTATTAAATTTACAGGTACAGAACCTATATATTTAACAAAATTAGATTCAAATAACGAAAAACCCGCATTACAAAAAGCCGAAATAGAATGAAAAACGGAATAACCGACTCCAGTTAAAAACCCATACTCGGGAATCCATTTTAACGAAAGCAATACTGCGCCCAGCAACTCAACAATTAAAGTAACTTTTGCTATATAAACAATGAACTTCTTTAACTCAACAAATGACAGTGTTTGTATACCCTCTGCAAATACAAGGCGGTCTTTTAATGATATCTGCTTGCCAATCATAATTAAAAAAAGTGTGGCAAGCGTCATATAACCCAGAGCACCAATTTGAATAAGTAAAGCAATAATAACTTTACCGAATATAGACCAGTGGGTAGCAGTATTAACAACAATCAGACCGGTAACACAGACTGCAGATGTCGCAGTGAAAAATGCATCAGTAAAATTAGTAGACACACCGGATACAGATGATACAGGCAAAGATAAAAGAACGCTTCCGCTAATAATAATTGCGGCAAAACCGATTATAAGAATCTGTTGCGGTGAAAGCTTCATAATATCAGCCAGATGTTATCTGTGACTGACCGCCATGCTGAATTGCAATATCTACAAGCTGTGCAAAATCATCGGGTGATGATACAGCAATTTCAGCCAACATTTTACGGTTAATTACTATCCCCGCTTTTTTTATTCCGCTAATAAACCTGCTGTATGATAAACCCTTCATACGTGCAGCAGCATTAAGCGTCATAATCCACTGACTTTTTTTGTCCCGTTTCTTCTGTTTTCTGCCTATATAAGAATTGACTAATGCCTTATCCACCCTTTCAGATGCATGGATATAGACATTCTTATTAGACAATCTAAAACCCTTTGCTCTTTTAAACAGCCGTTTCTTCCGCTTTCTTGTAACAACACCACCTTTTATACGCATAACAAAATCAATTAAAAGATTACAAAAATTTAGAAAGATTATAAAGATTAAAATATTTCAATCTTTCAATTTTTCAATCTTCCCAATCTATTTAATTGCCTCCTTTATAAATACGGTAAAATTGTTTTCACCATTTTAGTGTCTGTCTTATTAAGACCCCCGGATTTTCTTAGATGACGTATTCTGCCGGATGATTTATCCGTAAGAATATGCCGGGCAAACGCTTTTTTTCTTTTTATTTTTCCGGTTGCCGTTCTGCCAAACCTCTTCTTAGCACCACTGTGTGATTTTAATTTCGGCATTAGTTTCTCCTTCGTTTCACTAATACGCAAATTACTACAAATCAACAACCAAATTACTCCGCCGCGGCGGATGGACATTCGGGTTTTAATTCGTGGATATTTGCGTTATTCACTTCTTCGGCATAAGAATAATATTCATTGAATTTCCCATTCTGCGCAGAGGAGCTTCCGGTGCACCATATTCGCTGATTGCTTCAAGCACGCGGTTAAGTTTTTCCCCACCAACTGCCAGATGTTGTCTTTCCCTGCCAAAGAACTGCATAGTAATTTTTACTTTATTCTTGTCTTCAAGGAAACGCTGTATGTGTCTTATTTTTACTTCCAAATCGTGGTCTCCGATCTTAGGTCTCATTTTTATTTCTTTTAGCACGCCCGTTTTATGCACCGCCTTTTGCTTTTTACTCTGGATATATATATATTTTTTGTAGTCAATAATTTTGCAAACAGGCGGGGTGGCCTGCGGAGCTATTTCAACAAGATCCAATCCCGATTCCCGAGCCTTTAGAACCGCTTCCTGTATGGGCTTTATTCCCAATTGTCCGCCGTTTTCATCAACAAGCCGGACATTTTGTGCACGAATTTGATGATTAATTCTTAAATTTCCTTTAATACTATATCACCTCCTATTCACTTCGCTTTAACGCGAATTATCGCTAATCCCTGCCCCGTATAAAGTTTCGCTTTTGTACGGGGTAACGCTGATTATCGCGAATAACTGCTTCTCATTCGTATTCATTCGCGTTGTTTTTCTATTTGCGTGTATTTGCGTTGTTCTATAAAAAAAAGATAGCCCAGTGGCTATCCTTATATAAGACTTGTTTAAACAAATCTACCTTTTCTCCACTGGATTAAGGTGACCCCGATAATAATAGGAGTTCTTTTTACATGGTTTTATTATACAAATTAAATACTATTTGTCAACCCCGTATATATCCTTTTCAGGATTTTTCGGGGTCAAGTGTTTTAATTGCATCAAAAAATTTTGAGACAGGAAATGTTTCGGTCTTTGCTTCTCCGTATTTCCTCACCGAAACGGATTCGGAATTCTGTTCTTTCTCACCGAGAATTATGGTATATGGAATCTTCTCCATCTGTGCTTCTCTTATTTTATAATTAAGCTTTTCATTGCGCAAATCAATCTCGGCCCTGAATCCCTTATCTGTCAAATCATTCTTGATTTTTTGGGCATACTCAGATTGTTTTTCGGTAATCGGAAGAACTCTTACCTGGACCGGAGCCAGCCATAGCGGGAATGCGCCTCCGTAATGTTCAATCAAAACACCGAAAAACCTCTCTAAAGAGCCAAAAACTGCACGGTGAATCATTATAACCTTTTCGTCCTTACCTGCAGAATTCCTGAATGTAATATCAAATCTTTCCGGTAAATTAAAATCAAACTGTATTGTCGAACACTGCCAATACCTGCCCAGAACATCTTCTATCTCAATACTGATTTTTGGCCCATAGAATGCTCCGCCGCCTTCATCTATTTTATATTTATACCCTGTTTTTTCAAGAACTCTCTTCAGTGATTCCGTCGCCATATCCCATTTTTCTATTTCACCGACAAATTTTTCAGGCCTTGTGGAAAGTGCTATTTCGAACTTTTTAAAACCGAATTCTTTCAAAAAATTTATAGTAAAATTAAATACGGATATTATTTCATCTTCAACCTGTTCTTTTGTACAAAAAATATGTGCATCATCAATCGTAAACCCTCTTACGCGCAAAAGCCCGTGCAAAACACCCGATAGTTCACGACGATAAACAGTCCCCATCTCTGCTAAGCGCACCGGCATTTCCCTGTAAGAATGAAGTTTTGATTTATAAATAAGTATGTGTCCGGGACAGTTCATAGGTCTCACCCTGAAAGGTTTACCGTCGATATCCATAGGTGAATATATCATTTCGGAATATTTTTCCAGATGACCGCTGATTTTATAAATTTCCTCGCTTGCAATATGCGGAGTATAAACAATTTTATATCCGTTTTTTATATGCTGTTGTTCCCAGAACCTTTCAATAATCTGGCGGATAAGCGCACCTTTAGGATGCCAGTGAATAAGTCCTGCACCTACTTCTTCATGAATCGAAAATAAATCCAGTGATTTTCCTAAAAGCCTGTGATCCCTTTTCTTGGCTTCTTCCTGTTTTTTCAGATACTCATTCAGTTCTTCTTTGGTATTAAAAACAGTGCCATATATCCTTTGGAGCATTTTATTCTTTTCAGAACCGCGCCAGTAGGCACCTGCGATGGAAAGCAGTTTAAAATATCTTATATTCTTTGTAGATTCTACATGTGGACCCTTGCATAAATCTATAAAAGTATCGTGCTGATATAATGACATTTTTTGGTCAGGTATATCGTTTATAAGTTCTAATTTATATATTTCATTCTTTTTCTTGAAAAATTCTATCGCCTCATTCTTTGTCATTTCAGTACGGACAAACTTGTGGTTTTCTTTAATTATTTCCTTCATTCTTTTTTCTATTTTTATAAGGTCCTCAGGCGTAAAAGGATTGGATGTGTCAAAATCATAATAGAAACCATCCTTGATTGAAGGTCCTATTGCAAGTTTTGTATTTGGGAAAAGCTCACAAACTGCTTGAGCCATTACATGGGAGGTTGAATGCCGGAGTGCATCTAAACCTACTTCTTCTTCTGTTTGTTTTTTACTCACTACTTTCTGCTCCCTACTTACTGCCTTTATGGTGGGTGCGACAGGATTTGAACCTGTGACCCCCACGATGTCAACGTGGTACTCTAACCAACTGAGCTACGCACCCTAGAATAACTTATGACTAATGACTTATGACATATAATCTAAGTTGTTATTTGTCATCTGTCATCCGTTATCAGTTATTACTTATATTAGGTGGCGGTCGGATTTGCACCGACGAATAACGGTTTTGCAGACCGCTCCCTTGCTACTTGGGTACGCCACCATAGAAACCATAACCAAATATGTTACACTAGCGGGCGATGGGATTCGAACCCACGACATTCTCGTTGGCAACGAGACATTCTACCACTGAATTACACCCGCAATATAATTAAGTGTTCTTAAATATACAAAAAAAGTACGCTCTTGTCAAGTAGAAAGGCAAATCCCGATACAAAAATCGGGATTGTGTTCTCGTTCGGCCCGGTAGGTCCGGATTCCGTGTACTAGAACTTCACGCTGAAGGAAATTCGATGTGTATTGCCGAGGTCGCCGTAGGGTACAAATGCATAGTCAGTGGAAAAATTATATATATTCAAT
>JAFGLF010000033.1 GCA_016928195.1 Elusimicrobiota bacterium | reverse complement strand
ATTTTGTCAAGTACTTTCTTAAATATTTCAAAATTTTTCAAAAAAGCGTACAGTTAACTTTAACTTTTCTAAGGGCTCGCAACCCAATACACTACTTTCCCATTTCATACAGGATTTTACGGCACTTTTCGTAATTTCCTCTTATAGCAGATGATCCGGGGTCAAGTTTCACCGCTTTTAAAAAGTTTTCAAATGCTTTGCTTAATTCCCCCATTTCAACATATACCAGCCCAAGATTATTATAAGCTGCTGCACGCTGTTCCGGACTAATATCAATACATTTCCTAAATACCTTTATTGCTTTGGGATAATCTTTCTTCAGTTTATACGCTAACCCGAGGTTATTGTAAACTTTATCATAATCCGGTTTTATTTCCAGTGCTTTTTTTAAATATGAAATAGCCATATCGTATTTTTTCTGATGCAAATACACGGTACCCAAATCATAATACGCATCGGGTTTTTCAGGTTTAATGCGGATTGCTTCTTTATAACTGCTAACGGCTTCTTCCGTATAACCCTTTTCATAAAACTCACCGGCAAAATTCCTAAAATCATGCGCAAAGTCCGACTCATAAAAGTTCACAGAAGTAAGATATACGGCAAAAAACAACCCCAATACCGCCATTACCAACCCGGGGATATCCTTTCTTTTTACAGTCCCGTAAAGATAATAAATTCCGTAAGAGGCAAAAATTATCAGCGCCCATACCGCAGGATATCTATATTCGGAAGTAACAAAAAATAAAATCAGCGCCAGCACGTACGAAAATACATAAAAAAATAATAAAGAGATCCCTTCTCTGCGCTCTCTGCGTCCCGCTTTAGCGGGATTCATTGCCCTCTGCGGCCTCATCGCAAAGACAAGCCCCATAATGCATAACGGAGCAACAATACAGAAGTTTACAAAAGCTGCCTTCAGCAGAAAAAATTTATGCCTGATAAAATAATAATCATAATTCATTTTGATTTCAAATCTATTCCAGAATAAAACAAACTTTCTGAACAATAACTTTATCCATTTCACCGGTTCATTTTTTATAAAATCAAAAGACCGTTTATACCAGTAAGACGACGATTCGGAATAACTCAGATTTCTCTTCAATATCCTGCCTGCTTCCCTTCTGAAACTTTCTGCCTGTTCGGCAGGATTGGAAACCGCTTTAAAATACATTTTTCCGTACGCTCCGTCGGCATAAGGATTATTCCCGATGTAAAAATTCATCCCGCTTGATCCGACGGCTAATGCCAGCTGTCCGATAATAAAATAGTTTCTCAGCATTACCGGAAAAAGCATTGTGAAAATACCCGCAATAAAATACCATAAACTCCGGATACTATCTTTATGTGCAATCCGGATCCATACAGGAACAATAAAAACAAACAGTAAAATATTTGGTCTCAGCAATATAGAGAATCCCAAACATAAACCTGCAGTAAATATTTTACTCTTTTTTAGCCCGGTCATCAAAATCCATACAGCCAGAAGGTTTATAAAACTAATCAGCGAAGCCGTGACAAGAAACCCTTCGTAATAAACTGAAACACTGTAAGCCGCAGAAATTATTCCCGCAATAACCCCTACGGTTCTATTGAATAACTTATCTGCAATCGAATAAATCAGAAAACAGCTCAGGGAACCCAATATAAACTGAATCAACACTGCGATAATAATGTGTTTTCCGAATATAGAATAAATTATCCCGAGAAAATACGGATATCCCGGATTAAGATAAAAATTATCTTTTCCTATCCAGCCGCCTGATAAAATTCTGCCAGCCCATTCATTATAAAAAGCGGCATCCAGTATCGGAATCTGAAAATAAAGACTGTCTTTTATCTGGTAAAGATAAACCAGGCGTATTATAAGTGCGAACAGAAATATAGCTAAACCAGGATGTACTTTTTTCATCATAAAATTATTTGTACTCGCCCCTTTATCGGGATGGTACCGGGGTTATTCGGCGGAGCGAGTTTTTTGCACTAAGTCCTATACTGCTTTCCGGTTCTAATTTTACAATAATTTCATATTGTTCTATTGCTTCTTTAACCATTCCTTTCCTTTCATAAGCAACAGCAAGGTTCCGCCGTGCAGCAAGAAAACGTTCAGGTTCAAGTTCAACGGCTTTCTTATAGTATATAACGGCATTGCCGGGTTCATTTTTTGTATCATAAAATCTGCCCAGTGCATTATAAAGGTCGGGTTCTTCCGGGTCAACCGATATCCCTTTTTTCAATTCCTCAATGCCTTCATCCAGCATACCTTTTTTTCCGTAAGCAAAGGCCTTTGAAAAATGGCCAAACGCTGTATCGGGATATTTTAGTTCTAAAACCGAATCTATAATACCTTTATTCTCAGGTGATTTTTTTATAAACAATGCTCCGACAATATCCCTGAATATTTTTTCCCATTCATCACTTTTCTCCATTTTTTTTCTTATAAGTGTTCCGTCGTCCAATAACAAAAGATTGACCTGATGTTTTTCAAGGATCTCTTCCCATCCGGGTTTCAGATACTTAACAGAAAGATACTGTCTGTAGATATCATCGGGATAAACGGTATTTGCCCTGCCGTCGATAAAAACTTTTTTTTGGGGATATAAATGTTTAATAATATACCCGCCGTAAGAGTAAGCATTGTAAATTTTTCCGGGAAGATTATTTATCTTTATAAATTCCATCATTGATTCGGGGAAAAGGAAATCCCGTTCGCGGTGAGGATTATAACAGACAACCTTTTCGCTTACTTTATATACGCCGGCAAATAAAACAACTATTAAAACTACATAAAACACTACGGCAAAACGCCTGACGAACCGGAAATCCGCAATATCTTTCTTCATCAGTTTTGATTTATCAATCACATACTGCAGATGTTCCGACAGCACATATGCACAAACCAATGCAAAATACGGGATATGCCGCTGCGAAGAAACCGCTAAATACCCCAGAAAAAGAATAAGCAGTACTTTGGTAAAATTTACTCTTTTTAACGAAAGCAGGATGACTATAACAAGCGGTACAAGAATCAGCAGGAAATCATACAGTGTAGCATCAAACTCTATCATAGGAGAATGCCACTCGCCAAGTGTTCCGGAAATCAAACCCGACGTACTATAAAGAGACAGGAGATAACCCGGCAGACGGTATGTCATAGGATTTATCAAACAGGCAAGAGAGCTTATAAAAATAATAATACCTGCGTTCAGAGTTTTTTTATCACGGTCAAATTTCGTAACAAAATATATACCCATTATTGCCAATCCTAAAATATAATTTACATGGCAGTTCACCCAGATAACAAACAACAGCGGGCAGAACCACAGCCATTTCCTGTCCTTCCGGTAATATAATTCCAGAAAATGCAATATCAATACGATAAAAAGATAGGATATAATATGAGGTCTTAAAAGGAAAAACTTTCTGCTTACAAACACCGCAAGAAGCGTAACCATCAAAGCAAGAGAAAAATTTATTTTATTTTCAAGCATAAGTTTCAGCAGTATCAGAAAAGCGGACAGAACAACCAGTAATTTAACCAGAATCAGTCCCGGGAAACCGAATTTGGAATATACAAGAAAAGAAACCGCCTCAGGAAGCCATGCATAAAGGTACCAGAACCGTCCGGATGCGGTATATGAGAAAATATCTTCGGTCGGTATGGAACCCGTTTCAACGATATATTCCCCTGCTTTTAAATGCCACCATGTATCAGGTCCTATATTTCTCTGCAGTGCTATCAGTAAAACAAGCACTACCCAGACAAGCAAAACCAAAACTTTAAAATTCCTCACGTAGCGTAGCGAAGCCCCCCTGTCAGTTCCCCGATGTCCATCGGGGAACTAGGGGGGTCGCTCTCCCCTATACTTTTTCCTTCAAAGTCTCTCTGACAGGATTTACTGGATTTAACTTCAGCTTGTTGTAAACTTTGTATACCAAAGTTTACAATTTAAATAATAAGTTTTAACTAAAATTCTGGCAATCTTGATTGACAGAATACAGCAGGATGTTGATAGGTTTTCTTAATCCTGTTAATCCTGTCGGATTTTCGTAAACGAAAGAAAGTACCGTGTTGCGCGGTCATCGGGTTTTATTTTCAGAGCTTTTTCAAACATCTCCCCGGCTTTTTTATTCTTACGCATATTCAGATATGCAAGCCCCATATACCTGTACGCTTTAAAATCATCCTTGCTGATACAACAGCGTCTTAAACCTGACGGGAAAATGGATTTTTCAGCCAGCATACACGCCAGATTGCCGCAAAAAGTACTTTTAACCTCATCCCCGATAGCATGAAATGTCCTGCCTTTATGGCATACAGTCCACGGATTATATGCTCCGACAACAGCAGTTAACAAAGAAGTACACAACAACACATAGAAAAAAACCCGTTTTGATAACGAAATATTTTTTTCAAAATAAAATACTGCAAAGAAAAATAAAACAGGCACAATCGCAATATAAAACCTGAATCCGTAGGACCATCCGCCATAGTCGCCTGTCATCAGCGTATGGAATAAAACCGACATCACACAAACCCAGATGATTATAACCGCCTCCTTATAAAACCTGTGTTTTTTGTTTCTGAAAATCCCCAGCATTGCGATAATCGGCAGTATCAGCAGAGGCGTATAGGAGAACAAACCGCGTGCACCCAGTAAGGAGTGGAATGCATAACCCAGAACATCGGCCGGCCTGTAGAGACCTGCTGCAGACGACGTATGGGTAGAACCGGGGAACTCGTATGCACCCGGATAAAGGTACGCGGGTCTTATATCCCCTATCATTATCAGATTAAGTATGAGCCAGAATATTACCGGGATACATGCCCCCGTAAAAAAATTTTTCCACCTTTTAGACAACAGGGAAAAAATAAAGAATCCTGCAAGCAGTAACGACCCGTTCGGAATATCGGTACTGAAAGCTAAAGCGCTAAAAAGACCCGACAGAAAATACTGTGATGTCAACAAATAATAAAAACCCATGAACGCAAATGCACCGGCAACAACATGATTATTATAAGTAACACTGTAACTAAAAATAAGCGTAGCCAATCCCAAGGATGCGGTAAGTAAATATTTATAATATTCGGATATATCTGTCAGCGATAATGCTTTATAAAAGAAAACCAGCAGTATGGCATAAGCAATTCCTACAGTAAACACGGTAAAAAGGTAAACAGCAATCTGCGGGTTTTTGGAAAAGGACAAATTAAAAACATTGTACAATATAAAATATACGGCAGAACTGAGAACCGGAAAAACAAGCGGTTTATCGCAATAATAGTGCCCCTTAATAAGGACCTTATCGGGTGTATCTATTTTTGCCTTCTCGATACAGAATGTATGCCTTTCAACCAGTGATTCCACTAAAGCTATTCTTGTTGCTTCATTACCGCTTCCCGAAATATATTTTTTCGTAAAAACAGCAGTGACACACATCCCTAAACAAAAAATTATAATAGTTTTTTTCATTTTAGGTTTAAATATTTTTCTCCTATTTCCGTATCACCATATCACCATATTTCTACTGTATTTCTACCGTATTTCTACCGTGTTTCTACCGTATTTCAGCAACACAACAGCTACAAGCAAAGTAATCATACTTATTATCATCCCTATATAAAAAGAATAAGGACGGTAGACAAAACGTACATTGTGCGTTCCTTTTTTTAATTCTACTGCTCTAAAAAGATAATTTGCAGGCAGTATCCTGCTTTTCACACCGTCAACATAAACCTTCCACCCCGGATAATACATATCATTCAGCACAAGAAAACCGGGACTATCCGTAACTGCCTGAATAATTACCTGATGCGGTTCATCCAATAAAAACTCCGCCTCTCCCTTAATATTTAAAACTGAATCGAGAGAAGGCATTTCGTTTAAAATAAATGCACGGGGTAAAACTTTTTTATTCTCATAGATTTTTAACGCCGGAATATCTTCCCATGGATAACTGATTTTTTTTCTCAATACAATATCCCTGCTTTTTATATCCCATAACGAGAGCAGATATTTGCATCCTAGTAAATTTAAAATCTTCATCGCCTTATCATCAAACTGTATCCGCCCTTCAGGAGAATAAGAAAACTTTACCTGTCTTTCCATATCTTTATAGCGTGCAGGCGGAAGCGGGCTATATCCTTTAGCAGAAGAAATATTCCATATAAGGTTTGAATTACACGGAAGCAGATCACGGTAAACAAAATAAGGGCCTAAACTCTTATCCCAACCCCCGAACATGTTGTAAATATTCATAGCTGTCCGTTCGGGATTTAAACTCCGGATACGGAATTTTGAGCCATCCTCTTTCAGAAACTTTACGGTTTCCGGACGGTTAAGGTATTCCTTTCCGACTGTAACATTGTACTTATTATTGAAAACAAACAGGTCAACAGTTAATAATACAATAGCCAACGTCGGAATTATGCCATAAACCTGTAATTTTCTTCCGCCACGGGCGGACCCGCCTGAGGCGGGAAACACTTTTAATATATGTTCCATACTGAAACCAGCAAGAACCGACAATGCCAAAGCTGTAAACAAAAGAAGCCGTTGGGGAACGCGGAAAAACCTGAATCCGGGTATAACATACCAGCCCATTTCATAAAAAGGCAGGTCGGATATAACAAATAAAAGAGAACCAATCATCAAGAGCCAGAAATAGCGTATATGAGAATTCTTTATGAGTAAAATACTTCCTACAGCTAAAATAAGGGTTATAAGCCCCATATAACAGCAGTTCTCGCTGAAAATATATACCTTTCCGTTTCTGACTGTTTTGTATGAACCGTCTGCAGGGTTGTCATAAAAATACGGTGCAACAAAAGTAATCAGATTTTTAAATGAATATGTATTGCTTTTTGAAGCATATTCGTATGTTACGCCTTTGGCTCTGGTGGATTGCCGGGTAAGCTCATATGTCGGAATAAGCTGTACTGCAGCAAGCCCTATGCCGACTATACCTAAAATCAGTATACTTTTTCCAAACAACAGTATTTTACCCTTTATTTTCCAGCAGCGGAACAGAAGATATGTTGTGACAACTAAAAAAGAGTAATATGCTATCTGCGGAGCACCTGCAAGAAACTGCAGCCCGAGTACTATTCCTGCCGATATTATCCATTTCATCTGCTGTTTTTGTAAAAATCTTTCAATAAAATAAAATAAGAGAGGGGCCCAACATGCGGCATTTATCCTGTTAATATGAGGAATACGCATTATGAAGAAACCGGAAAAACAAAAAGCAACAGCAGAAAAAAGAGACGGGTAATACCCCAGCCCTATAGACCTGAGGTACATAAAAAGAAAAATACCTGCAAGAAAAAAACTTAACAGAACGGAATAATTATATGCTATATGGGTGGGTAATAAACCGAAAAGAACAAGATTAAGAGGATAAAAAAAACCTCCCTCTCCGTGGGCAAAAACAGGATAGCCGGTAAAGATATGAGGTGTCCATAAAGGAATGGAAAAATTTCTTAAACTTTTGTGCAGGACATCCCGGAAAGCATAGTGTGTATTCATTATGTCGTTGCCCTGGTCTCCCGGTGTAAAAAAAATACCCTGAAGTGTGGCTGCTTTCCAGAAAAAAACGGAAATCAAACAAAAAATAATCAATGCCGGCAATACCCGTTTCATATTAATGTATGATTACAGTGATAAAAAATACCTGCTTATTAACTCAATCCGCTTTACCCGCAAAATTCGCTAAAACCTTTTTTCTATTTACTTGTCTCATTAAACGCTCACCCAGTTTTTTTTCTTTTTCATTCCCGCTATCCGGCAAATCTCCGATAAAAGGAGTTATGTCTCTTCTTTCAACACAAGACAAGCTGTCAGCAACCACATATCTCTTATTTTTATCGGCTAACATCTCATAAAGCAACTGCTCCCCTTTTTCACTTCCGCATTGATACAAAGCAACCGCAATTTTTATCTTCATCAGCATATTCTGCTCAGGAAATAACTTTATCAGGGGCTCGACTGCTTTTCTATCGCCAATCATTCCTAACTGCTCTACTGCAAAGTAGCTTATAGTATAATTTTCATTATCCAGTGCTTCAATCAACGGGTCTATTGTCTGAGGGTCTACAATCCTTAAAGCGCCGGGTATCGGGGATTTCGACAAGTCCATTGCCTTTACCAATGATTCGATTGATTCCCCGGTGCCTATTTTTCCCAATGCACTAGCTGCAGAAAAAGGTAACTCACCCAGAAGCCCATTCTTTACAATTTGAAACAACGGTTCAACAGCTTCTTTATATCTTCTATTTCCGATATCCCCGGCTATATACATCCTGACATGAGAATTATTGTTCCCGTCACTCATCAGGTCAGTCAGCATAGACATATTTTCTTTATCCTGTGATGAAATTACCGAACATAAACCTGCAACGGCAAAAAAATCATTATTCAAGTCATTTTTAAACCGTACAATAATTCTCTCCCGCAATTTTTTATCCGTGTCTATCAAAGAAGACAACTTGATATAATTCTTTATTTCATTTAAAATTGTTGCTGCATAATTTTCATCTCTCAGTTCAATTTTAGCTCCGGTCTGGAGCCCCCCGCCATGGATACAATTACTTATAAAATTACACTTTTTAGTTTTAATTTTAACGGGATTAATTTCAACACTGATATCTATTGATATCGAATCGGAATTTAACTTATCTATAAAAAATATACACTTTTCATCTTTATTAAACTTTACTACCTTCGGTACGGAAAAAACGGTTATTGTATCCTTATCATACTTCCCTTTCAGGATTTCATCTATTTTAATTATCCCCTTATTTAACAATACCGCTTTTCTATCCAATTCCGGGCCGCAATCTCCTTCTACCCTGTCAATTTCTATTGTATTCCCGGCAATAATCAACTGAGAATACCTTACCCTTGCCAGTAATTCACTGTCAATATTTTTAATTAACTTATCCATTTCATCCCGGCTGATACCGTCTGTCTCCGTCCAACCCGTAGTTATTGTAAACAGTCCCAGCATAAATATTAAAAACAATCTTCTCATCTGGCCTACCTCACATCCTTTCTTAGTTCCCGAAGCCCCGACTTATCGGA
Source organism: Elusimicrobiota bacterium (assembly GCA_016928195.1). Taxonomy (GTDB): domain Bacteria; phylum Elusimicrobiota; class UBA8919; order UBA8919; family UBA8919; genus JAFGLF01. The sequence goes on along the minus strand of JAFGLF010000033.1, from coordinate 19,008 downwards.
ACAATATATTTCCAGCGTATTTCTATTGTGTTTCTACTGTATTTCAATATCATTTATTTTTTATCTGTTTTTCCGTTCAGCATTTTTTTCAACTTTACTTCGCCAAGTATCTCGTCATCATGACCTGGTTTAAAACTTTCTTTAATATCCTTTGTAAAGTCAGCATTATACTTCATATTTATAATAGCAATTATTGTCATAGCCAATACTGCGCCTATAGCCGCCATAAGCATATCCTTCTGGGCGTCCCAGATATCTCCCTGTGCTCCTAAAAATGCAATACCTGCTGCCTCGTTCACATTTGCTGCTGCCAGCCACTCTATTATTTCGTAAACCGCAGAAAAAGAAAGGACAACGTCAAACGGTAAATAATAAGACCAAAAACCCCTCACCTTAACTATCCGCAGAAAACCTTCACGAATCGGGTATGCAAGAAGAAACCCAAAAGAAAAATGTACAAGCCGATCAAACATATTTCTATTTGCTCCAAGTAAATTCTGAAGCGTGTATCCAAATGGAACTTCAGCGTATGTATAATGAGACCCGACCAAATGAAGAATGAAAAATAAGGTAAGAAGCGTGTAAGACAGGTCTGAAAGCTTAAAACGACGACTTATTAATAGTATTATTGGTACAAATACAAAAACCAAATAATTTTCCAACAGCCAGTCATGAGGATATCTCGGCTCAATAGCTGCCCATATCCAGACAATGACAAAAATAACAATCAAAAACCATTTATATTTACTCATATCTCATCACCTAGCATTAGAAGTATATTTAATAGCATCTGTCGGGCAAACATTCAGGCAACGGGCACAACTGAAACAATCTGCAGGCAATTTCTTTCCTTCAACCAGGCCTTTTGTCGCCTCCAAAGGACACGCTTTTATGCAAGCACCGCATTTAGTACATTTATCTTTGTCGATTCGGACACGATAAATACTAAATCGCTCGGCTATCCATGAAACAAATCCAAAAGGACAAACGAACTGGCAAAAAGGACGGTAAACAAAGAACGCACCCAATAAAGCAATAATAACTGTAAGTAAAATACCAACAGATTCAAAATCAAGGTTAAACAGATTGAAAGGATTAATATTATGATAAATTACAAACCCCTTGTTTCCTCCAATAATTCCGAACAAGAAAAAAATCATAGCGGTAAAAAGACATACACGAATTGCGTTTGTTAAAACAAACGGAAGCTTTCGCTGCTTGATTTTTCGCAAAATGGGAATGCTATAAATCAACTCCTGCAAAGAACCAAAAGGACATGCCCACCCGCAAATTATCTTATTACCCACAACGGCAAGAACAATGAAGAAAAAAAAGGCAACTGTCTTAGCCATCGGGTCAGGGTACAGTCCCACCATTGACTTAAATATTTTCACTACACCTTCCATAGGATTGGGTGATTTCCCCATAAAAAATCCGGCAATGGTTACAGAAAGCAACAGAGAAATAACATACGGCATTCTTGGATACCATCCACGGCGATTTTTAATATCAGAACCTTCCGGGCGTCCAAGCTTTACCAGAAATACAAGGCCCCAAAGGACCAATGCTGTAAACACATAATACTTGAGTGTAGTATCACGATGAGAAAGAAGATGTCCGGTAACATGCTTAAGTTCTTTGTCTGTCACCCCTAACGAACCAAGCGGCCTATTCTTGTGAACATTGAGCGGCATTTTAAATTCACGCGCAAGACCTTTGCCTGTGATATCCAGTTTAGGTGCAATATCCTGAATTGACATATTAATGTTGAAATCCTGCAATTGTTCTGATTTTTGTGAAGAATCCGTTAAAATCCCAACGGCTATAATAACAAACATTCCTATCAAAGTTACAAACAGCCAGACCCGCTGTCTAAAAGAAATTTGAGAAAACCAAGAATTATTATCCATTTTTTACTCCTGTTTACTTTGTTGACATCCTGATCTTTGACAATACCTCCAATACTGCTTTCATAAATTTAGGGTCCAAACTGGAACCGTACGAAAAATCAATGGCATAGTAACCCTCCCCATCATCGGTCGGAGGGCAATCAATGTATGTCTGCCAGTACGGCCTCCTAAGGGTCTGAGGAACGCATGCTTGGCCTCCATATTTCCCGTTTTTTACAGAAATACAAAGTATGAATCCTTTGAAATTGGGGCCTTCAACTTTCTTTGTCTTCTCAAAAATCCTTCCTATTTTAGAACAGCCGTGAACAGTAAAGGTCATTGTGCCATATTTTGCAACAAGATTACCATTGTCCTGTGATATTTCAGCATCAGGATAGTACTTAAGTATCAATTTGCTGACACTCTCGGTTAATTCAATCTGCCCAATCGGGGAAGCAAACATTGCTGTAACAACAAGACATTGGATAAAAATCAATAGTGCAAATCTACCTTTCATAATTTCCTCCCATTAATTAATTCTCGAAGCGCAGCCGAAGCGTAGCGAAGATCCCGATCCATCGGGATTAATCCTTAATTTTTAACCCTTATCCAATTAAGTGCGTTATCAAAATCATCAAATACTTTAACGACATTCCCTGTTTTTATTTTTTCTCCCCGATCCCAGATATTATTCCATCCGGATAGAGACTTTACAACAATTGCTGATTTACCGTTTCCGATTTTACTCTCATTTTCCCTGTGGAAATCCCTTATCCCCTCTATCTCCCGAAGGGTCACATTTTCAAAATTTAATTCCCTATGGTCAAACAAAACATTATCATTGGGCTTGTAATCAGTTTTACCTAATATATCTTCTGCCATAGCGATAAAATCCCTGCCGGTCATATCGCCGTAGGTCTTTACAATAAACAATCTCTCCGGGTTTATCCACTCAATTTCGTATTTCACAACCATCTCCGTAATTTCGTGTCTTCCAAAGTCCATACAGAATCAGGGTTACAGGAACCACAAAAATTGTCACCAGAATAATAATGTCCTGTGCATAATCCGAGTGGCCCGGATTAGTCCTGATGGATGCCACAAGGTTGAGGACAAGCAAGAACCAGATGAATGCAACAGAGACGACGTTCCCGCACCAAGCCCATTGTTTCCTGAAAAACAAACCGACTGAAGAAACTAACCATGCTAAGAGAACAGCCATGAAAACAATATGAAAATACGGCCCTTTTCCCAACCTGAGGATGGAGAGGGCACACAGCGTAAAAAAGACAGCATAACCTGCTTGTATGTGCTTGAAATACTTCATTGCTTCCCCCTGTATACTCTTACACATTTCAAAAAGGACAAATGTCCTTTTTACTAATTCACTCGTTTCAACTCCGTCCCCTAAGACATTAACGTCCTATTTTTTCTTAACTCTTAATTCTTAGTTCTCGTAGTGAAACGGAGATCCGCCGTGGCGGATTAATTCTCGAAGCGCAGCGTAGATCTCGCCAAGCATCAGTGGCGGATCAGTTCTTAATTCTAAAGTATCTGCCCCGACCCAGTTACTTTGTTGATATCCTGGTCTTTGACAATACTTCCAATACTGCTTTCATAAATTTAGGGTCCAAACTGGAACCGTACGAAAAATCGATAACATAGTAGCTCTTACCGTCATTGGTTGGGGGACGATCAATGTATGTATTCCAGTATCTCCTGCTCAGAGTCTGAGGGATTACTGCCTGACCCAAATATTTCCCGTTTTCTACAGAAATAGATAGAATGAATCCTTTGAAATTGGGACCTTCAACTTCCTTTGTCTTCTCTAAAATTTCTCCTGTTTTCAAACGGCCGTGAACAGTAAAAATCATTGTGCCATACTTAGCAACGAATTTGCCATTATCCTGCACGATTTCAGCTTCGGGATAATACTTAAGTATTAATTTGCTGACTCGCTCGGTTAATTCAATCTGCCCAATCGGTGCAGCAAACATTGCTGTAACAACAAGACATTGGATAAAAATCAATAGTGCAAATCTACCTTTCATAATTTCCCCTCCTCGTAGTGAAACGGAGATCCGCCGTGGCGGATTAATTCTGTCTTATTAGAACCGTCCCCATTCATAAATGGACAAATGTCCATTTTGAATTCGTCCCAGTTATTTCTTATTTTCGTCGTCGGGTTTACAACTATCAAAAGGTGTCAGACAACCCGAATTCGGGTTTTTCCCATCCTTAGCAAGATATTCGGAAAGCACATCTTCAGCTTTTTCCTTTTGACTTTCAGGAACCGCCAGTTTTATTGCCCCAAATATCTGGGTACTTAACGGGTACATTCGTGAAATGTTTGAATCATATAAAAACACTTCAAGACCGTTTGATTCCAACAGCCCTTTTATAAGGTCAGCTTCCATAACATTTGCTGTAGTGAAAACTACACTGCGTTTCATCTGATTGGTTTTATCCTTTTTCTCCATTAAAAATCCTCTAACCTTTCAAAGATGGAAAAGTTAAGTGAACTAAGGCAACTCCGTCCCATAAAACTATTTATCTATTTATAAGAAATTTTTTTATATCTTTTTTGTTTATGTTTAATATATTCTCTAAAGACAAATACGTTGTTTCAACTGATTCACAATCTAATACTTTCACTACAATTCCCTATTCCAATTCATTAAAGATAACACACAGTTTTTACTACTCACAGCAAAGTGAGCCAAGGCAACTCCGTCCCTCGAAGCTCCGTCCCCATTTTTCCCCTTCATTTTTTTATTATACTATCCTCAACTGCCTTTTCTCTTTCTTTTTCTTTTATTTCATTCTGTTTATCTATTGAATCTTTAATTATAATAAAACCTTTTTCATTCTTCAATTTTTTCCAGCTCTGTTTTTCTTCCGTGGTCTTTAAGGTTTTTTCAATTTCATATGATTTGTTTGGGTCACTAACATCATCAAATGTATGCCTTGATATAATACACCCATTAGCAACAATTAAACTTATAATTAATATTATAAATATTATTCTTTTCATATTTTACTTTCGGAGCCACGGTTTATCGGAACCGGTTTATCAGAACCGTCCCCATTTTCGAAAAAGTTAAGTTAACCATTTGAACACCGTCCCCTAGAACGTTACCTGACCTCGTTATTCTCTAACACTATTCAAAATCTAATATACACTCCTGCTGGTATTAAATTAACTGTAATCTTTTCTTGTGGCTGAGGTTGATAATAAAACGAACCTTTTTTTCCTCTATACTCACGCTTATATATTTTATTAACAGCATCACTACGGTCAATTTTACGACCAGTTCTATATCCAATATAACCACCACCTACCATTCCGGTAATGATCAAAGCCGGATTTTCCCAGTCATTGAATATTCCAGCAGCAATAACTCCCGAGAGCAGTCCATAAGGTAATCCAAAAACGGTAGAGAAAACACTCCATGTTGCTTTCTTTTCTTTTTCTGCTAATTCCTTAATTTCAGGATGAACCTTTAATATTGCATTTGCCCGGTCAATAGATTTTCCATTACGGTATCCCAATGCACCACCCACTCCTCCTCCTCCGATAATACCAAGGACTACCGTGCCAGAATCATCAGCTATTGCTCCTATCAATGCGCCACATCCAATTCCGTTAATTATCCCAAACGGAGTATGCAAATCTCGCCCTGAACGCTTCATATGTGAATCTAATATATCGTCTAAGTCGTTATATTTTTCATGTGTTTTTTCCACTGCGATTAAACGCGATACAACTCTTTTACTAAGAAATTTTAGCTCATCATCGTTCATACATTCTCCGGCTCTTGAAGCTAGAATAACTGAATTTTCCACATCTACAATTCTAAGAACGAGAAAATATTTTTCTCCCAACCGAGAAAGAGTGCCTATTACAATTTTCTTTGCACCCACCACCTCACCTACTTTAACTGCCTTCTTATTACTTAATATCCCTGACATTTGTAATTTTTGTTCTTTTAAAACCAACTCAATTTGCGAACGTTCTACTAATTCAAAGTTACCTAATTCAAATAAGTCATTCCGTATAAATTCATTTACCATCACAGCTATCTTTTTATCTATATCATATGCGCGAATATCCATTACTGCAATTTTTTCTCTTTCTTGGCAAATTAACATATTATGTAAACAAAACAAATAAAAAAATACAATACTTAGATACCATACTTTTTTCTCGTTCATATGTTACCTCCAGATAAATTATAATTTTTTTTAAATGTAGGACGTCCCCATTTATTCTATGTGTCCATTTACCCCTCAACAACGTGTTATTACCTTAAAGTCGTCATCTAATCGGAAAATATTTAATATTTTTTTCATCAAATTTATCATCTTTTCAGGTGTTTCATATCCAATAGTATTAATAGTTTCCTCTATAGCATCTAAAAATATACATAGTTTTGGATATACATATCTAAATCTTTGTTTAAATAATTTCCACACTCCCTCATCTTCTATAGTATACTTCAACTCAAGATAATGATACAGATAAATCAAGCTCAAAATAAATTTTTGTATCTTTGGGAATTTTACCAAAGGTATCTGATTTTTATGAGATTCTGCCAATCCTTCTAAAGTGTCATTAGTTTCTATTCGTATCTTTTCCTCACTATTAAATCCCTCAGCAACAAGTCTTTTATTGATAACAGGGTCTTGAAAATCTGAGATAATTATCCCTCTATATCTTACATATTGATCATTTAGTGCCTTAACTTCAGGAAATCCTTCATACCAAAGAACCGCATGCATAATTTCATGGGCTACAGTTTGTTCAAATAAACTTTCTTTAATTCTATATTTTTCCCCATTAAGATTTAATCCAATCTTCACAATTGGATAATTATCAATATCACATCCAGCACGCAAACCAGTTGTATCAGCTAACTCCAAAGGTTCAACTTTAACATTGATATGTTTTATTGTCTTTTCATAAAAACTGGTTAGCTTTTCAGAGATTGTATATCCCGCCAAAGTAATTTTTCCATCAAATTCGTTATTAAAAATCATTTTCTCAGAATACAATTTTTATTTTTTCATAGACGTCCCTTAAGATTTTTTATTAAAAACTTTTAAAAAATATGCATCATTATCGATATTTTTGGGTAACCTGTCTATATCTTTACAAACTGCTTTAAGTAATGCAAGCATCTTACTGTTTGCATCAGGTTTTTCCGGTACAGAGAGAGTGGTATACAATTCTTCAATAGCTTTTACAACATTTTCGTCATCTGCAAAAATAATTAAGGATTCATTTATAGCTTTTGTAAACCCCTCACCTCTCAAATCGTATCGGTAACCCATTAGACGTTTAGCCGTGTCAATTTTAATTTTTCTTTCTTCTAGATTCCAATAAAACCAAGACGAAAGAATAAATGTAATAAGTCCCGATAATAGAGACGCAATAATTACAACTGATGCAGAATGTTTCATAATTCCTCCCGTTTCATAATATTTTTCATATAACATTAAAGAACTTCGGTCGTTATAACGACCTTCCGCCAAAGACGGATTTTCCTCCGCGGAGGATTTTCCACCACAGTGGATTTCGGTCGTCCTCTAAAGAGAACTCCCTCAACGGTCCTACAAAGAGGACTCCCTCAACGGTAATACTATACATTTTTTTTATCTTCTTTTCAAGGGAATAGTGGGCTATTCGCTGATTACACCCGCCTCGCCGAAGGCGGCGAGTCGAGGCGGGCAGATTTAAAGGCGTAGATTACACAGATTAAAGACTTAGAAGATTAACTACAAGGCGGGGATGGTATTTAGTGGTTTACCCGCCAAAAGCTTTGCATTTAGGCGGGTTGGTTATTTCGATAAAGAAAAGGTTTGTTTTGAATAATTAACGGTCAGGATAAAATTACTCAGAAAACTTCTTACCCCGATTAAAGGTATATGCAAATTGGGCATGAAATCAATTAATGTTTCCTGGACAAAAAAATCCGGTATTTCTATTTTTACGGTATGCGAATATGCAATTGTTTTTCCATTACCGGTGTTTATTTCCTTTAACTTACCCTTTTTTAAACTATGTCCAAGTAATTCTGCATATTTAGACGGCAATGCACATTCATCAGCACCGGTATCAATCAATCCAAGTGTTTTTACTCGTTTACTTGTATGCGGGTTAACTATGATTATTGGTAACCATGGACGGGAAATACCTTCGCGGGTTAGTTTTATAAAAGGTTTGGTTAATACTTTCATTCAATCCAATAACTTAAATCTAATATATCTGTACCATACCTTTCGTGGGTACAAACAAAATAACCGGTTCAGCAAATCCTTTTTTTGTAGCTGATTTTTGTACTGTTTTAGGATTTTTACCGTGTGCAACCACGACTGGTTTATCGAAATCCTTTATTGCTACATACTGTCCTAAATATTTTTTATCTCTAATCAATATATTTTGCATATTATACCTCCTAACTCCTTAATAAGTAGTATATCAAAAATAATAAAAAAATCAAGCAGTATTTCTACCCGCCAACAGTTACACAGTTAGGCGGGTTATCACCTTTTGACTGAAACCAACTTAAACAGAAGGGTGATAAGCTTGTAAATAAGCAGGAATGGTCTGAGGAGGACATAGAGCCGGGCGGTTTTGGGGTTCTTTATATTGTACCTCCGGTATAGGAATTCAACAGGAGGAAACAGGAAATTGATTAAATATTTTACCTTGACCATAAAACCTTTTATAACAAGCGGATAGAGAATATGCCCTATATCGTCAACTGAATGCCTGGAAAGTATCTTCTGGAACAGTTTTTGCTTGAAAAACCCTAACCCTTTGGGCTCAAGGTCTTTAAACACAAAACGGGGTATGCAGTTTGTATGTTTCTGTATAACGGCAAACATACAATAAAGCGGAATCTGCAGTCCGTATCGCATGATTTTTATTACTACAATATTCCAGTCAAGTTCTTCCCTGTAACGCTTAATTATATATACAATGTCCTTCATCCATACTTTACTGACTGTTCCGTGATGGACCGAGGAATGTGCTGCAACATAAATCAAGCTGTCTTCAGGCGACATAACCAGTGCCTTCTGACCTTCTATTTCTATTGTTTGCGCATTTTTCCAGAGCTCGTCATCCTTTACATAAAAAATATCGGTATGTACGTCAATAGCTGCCTGGGTGCCCTCCTTTGCAAATGTCCATTCGCCTGTAGGAGTTAAAACATACCCAATCTTTAACAATTCCTCTTTTATTTTCCATAGGTCATCCCTGTGAATCAAGATGTCTATATCCTCCATAGGCCTGAGTCCGATATTGTCATAAACCATCTGGGCAAGTGCTGCACCTTTAATAACCAAAACCGGTATCTGTGCTTCATTGAGAACCTTTAAAACCTTACCAAGTTCTTTATAAAGAAGCATATTCCGTGCAAGATTTTCGTAATATAATTTTTTCTTCATAAAAAATTTGATTACACAGATTAAATGGCAGATTACACAGATTTAAAAGTCAGGTTTTGAATCTAATCTGTGTAATCGTAGTTAGAAATCTGTGTAATCAGGGATGCTGTGTTATTCAGCATTCCCTACTGCGAATAGGCCGACGCCGTCCGACTCTGCCGAGCAGATATAATATTTATCCTCAGTTTCGTAAAGTTTTGTAGGAAGCATCTGCCAGTTTCCGTCCTGATATCTGTACAGAACAAGTTTCTCGGGTTCAACCTTATTCTGCTCTGTCCATGATTTATCCACTTTAAACTTCAGTTTCGGCCTGCCGACATATACAGGATTCAGATTGGTTTCAAGCTTGAAAAAGACATAAACATTTTCCTTAAGCTGTTCGGGCAGGTCCGTCTCCTGAATAGGCGATTTTGAGGATTCAACACCGATTTTGATGCCGGCTGATGTCTGTACTCTGGTAAAAAATGTCAGTTCGGAAATATTTCTGTCGTCCAGTTCAACCTCTGCTTTTGTTATTGTCCTGCCTGCAGATATGCCGATAGGCGTAAACCGTATATCCTTTATTTTATTTGTAATAGCCGAAGCTTCTGCAAGCTGTTCGGGAAGAACAACGTCTTCAGGACGTACAATCTTCTCTTCCTCGGCATATACATATTTACGCGTCATCGTTTTTCCGAAACGTACAAGCAATGAAACCCGATGCGTATTGCCGAGCACACCGAAGGGTACAAAAGCATAATCCATCTGTATATCATTCATTTTAAATCCCATACCTGCGGAAATTCCGGATGAAGCGCCCGGCTCCGACCCGTACAATCTGAACCCGTAACCTGCGCGCAGAGCAAGCATTTTCATCAACAGATATTCCGCACCGGCAGAAAACTTCATATAGTTGTCTATGGACTGGTTAATATCAAATGCTGTAGTCAGTTTTTTATCAAGTAACCTGTATGCACATCCTGCCTTGAAATTAAGAGGCAAGTGAAATCCTTTTTCAATAAATTTTATTTTTGGCCCTATGTTCTGGACAGCAAAGCCCATACTCAATCCGTTCCCTGTCTTTATAAGTTTCCCGGTACGGTAAAGTCCGGCTAAATCAAGTGCTGCGCCGTATGCCTCTTCAACATCTATCTTCTGTTTAATAAGTTTGAGCCCCATCCCTGCATCAAGGCCTCTGCCGACTCTGTGTGCGTAGTTTGCTACTGCCGCGAAATCATAGGAACGGAAATACCACTCAGGTGAAGTCAAGGGTTCATACGGGTCCGGAACACCTTCGAACTGTTCTCCCAGTCCTGTTCTCCCTTCTATATCCTTTTTCGTATAAAGCCCTATCATTCCGAATGCAAGCGCATTTTTCTCGGACAGGGGATGGACATAACCCAGAAACTCATGCTGAATCTGTTCGAACCATGTGTTGTGTACTCCTGCGATTTCCCTTTTATCGATCTGGAGCAGTCCTGCAGGATTCCAGTAAATTGCGTATGCATCATCAGCAACAGCTACGTATGAACTTCCCATACTTACAGGTCTTGCTCCTATTCCTATTTTCAGGAAAGCAGCGGATGTAGAACCTGCGTTGGACCGGATTCGAGCAGCGTAGAGACAGTGAGTAAGCGAGTAAGTGAGTAAGTGAGTAAGGAAGAATATTAACCATATGTTTATGGTTTTACTTTGCACTTTGCACTCTGCACTTTGCACTAGTTTTATTGGTTTCATTTGGTCCTCCGTGTGACAATTAGTGAATTATTGCTAGTTTTTTCTTGATTGCTTTGTTTTGTGTTGACGACCTTGCTTCAAAATGATATATGTATGTACCGCTTGCTATATTTTCTATGTCCCATGGAATTTCCGAAACAATACCTCCGGTATTGTTTCCTTTAACCAATTCCGCAATTCTCTCTCCTGCTATGTTGTATATGTTGATTTCCACTTCTGCGTCGTCAGAAAGATAATATTTAAAGTACAGTGTGTTTCCTTTTGCAGGATTAGGATATGTATATACGCTTGCCTCTTCTATAAGCTCGCCGCCGGGAACAAATTCCAGTATCCTGTATACTGAAAAATGGTTAATATCTGCTTTTACTTTGGATTCATCATCCAATACCTGTGACGTGTTTACTATAGACCATCTGCTTTTACTTGTATCCCACCAGCACATCTTTAGTTTTTTCTCTGTCATTCCGGATATATCGGATGCTGTATACGGAAGTTTAATTGTAACAAGTTTGTTAAACACGCTGTTGCCTACCGGATTGCCGAGTGTAAACTCTCTAACGATACTTGTTGCTCTGAGATTGTTTGGTATCCCCTGTTCGGAATATCCTTCTAACAGTTTTTTAATTGTTACCGTATCATTAACCTTAAGCGCTCCCGGCGGGATATATACTTCGGTGCCGTCTGCAAGTGATATGGTTCCGCCGTTTGCTGCATTTATAAACTCGCTTACTGTTTCATTGCTTGTCTTAAATACGGCAAATGATTTACTCATAAGGGTTGTACCGTCATCAACAGTCAATCTTATGGTATAGTAATCGTCGCGTAATGACCTTGTATCCCATGAACCCAATACTCCGCCGTTTACCTGAGAGGTTTTTCCTTTGACTATTGTATACCAGGTACCCGGTGTTTCCCCCTTTCCGTATTCAAGTTTATACTCTGTTAAATCGGGATTTATAACAAATCCTTTGATGTTTACTATTCCGTTTACAACTGAGTTTTCTTCGGGACCTGAAATGGAAGCGATTTTCCTTGCCTGAAACGCATAAATATATCCGCCGACTGTGCCGACATATATCCAGCCGTTTGCAATACATGGTGAAGAAACAATACCGCTTCCCAAAGGATATGTTGCTATAATTCCTCCTGTGGATGTGCTTATGGCATAAAGATTTCCGTTGCCTGACCCTACATAAACAACATCATTTGCAACAGCAGGCGAAGACAGAAAATCAAATTCAGTCGAAGGACCTACCGGTGTCGACCATTTTATTTCCCCGCTGCCTGCTTCAAGGGCAAAGAGTTTGTATGTCGTGCCTCCGCTGACAATATATAAGGTATCTGCTATGCCGTCTTCAAGGTCGTCATCGGAAAGAGCAAGCGACGAAACTTGTGTGGACTGGTCTGCCAGAGGACATGTTGACTTCCATATCTGAGCACCTGTACCGGTATCGAAACAGTAAACATATTTGTCACCGCCCCTCGGAGCACCGTAAACAACCGTTTTATTTGAAAGGTTTCCGACAGTCAGTGTTGCAAAATGAAATATACCCATTGTTTCCTTTGGCTGGCCTTCCCAATCAGTATTGAACCCGTAGAGTTTTCCGTCATTCGAACCTACGAATATTCTTCCGTCATTAATTACAGGAGAAGAATAAACATACTGGCCCGTCGAATAAGTTCCTTCCGGTTCTCCTGTCTCGGCATTAACTATATATACATCCTTATACGGATATCCGCGCGCACCATATACTCTACCTCCGGAGATAACAGGCGATGCACCGTCCAGACATTTTGTTTCATACATCCAGTTTTCCTCTCCGGTATACGCATTCAGACAATAAAGGTTACCGTCTCTGCACTGAACATAAATCCTGCCGTTATAAACAGCAGGCGACGAATCTATCCATCCGCCGGCAGAATACTGCCATATAATTTTTCCTGTATATGCATCAAAAGCATACAACGCACCTGACCTGTTGCCTATAAAAACCATTCCGTATGCCACAACGGGCGATGAAGCAATCTTCCCGAAAGTTTTATAATGCCAGCCGGGAACTGAACCTGCCGTATAAGGATATGCCTGTTCCTTTGCAAAACCTGTCCTTTCAGGACCGCGGCGGAAAGCACGCCAGTCAGCTGAATAAAGACAGTGAGTAAGTGAGTAAGTGAGTAAGTGAGTAAGTAAAAACCTCACAACTATTTTTTGATAATTTTTTATTTTTCCGCCACGGGCGGATTTCGTTTCACTCAACATTTTAACCACTCCTTTTTGAATCTTATCTCCGTAATCTTGACTTTTATCTCTGTAATCAAAGATTACTGACTTTTCAGTAATCTTACGGGCCTTCGAAAGTCCATATCTTTCCGTCTGAAGAACCGAAGGATATCCTGGACATTATCCAGTCAATAGTAGGATGCGACCTTACTTTTGCACCTGTCTGAACGGGGAATCCTGCTTTCGGTTCTTTTGTATCCACATTTATAGCATATATATTTCCATCATCACTACCGAAATAAACATAACTACCCCAGCGTGCCGGCATTGACCTTATGGCACCGCCTGTCTGGTACTCCCAGACCTTTGTTCCGCTTGTAAACTCAACCCTGTATAGTTTTCCGTTCTCTGCACCGAAGTACATTGATTTAGGATTATCGGACCAGTATAAGTATATAGGAGTTGTTATCGGGCTTCCGCAGTCAAATTCTCCGTCTATGGTTTCTCCCTGTCCGGTTCTTTCTTTCCATGTATCAGGAACAATTGCAAGGTCGTCACATTTACGGCAGTAAATTTTACCGTTCGAAGAACCGACAAATACATAATGCAGACTGCTTCCCCCGAAAAGTCCTGCATCTATGGAATATCCCGGGACAATTGTGCCGGGTATTGTTGCATTGGAATTTATTGTCCCGTTTGTAAGATTTACATAGTAGAATCCCTGACCGTCTGTCCCGACCCATACACCTTTTAATCCGTCGGCAGAAAAATCATCATACATAGGTGCTCCGGTTATGTTGCCGTTTAGAGTCGGAGGATTCCATCCTGAAAAATCATTTCCGTTGGAATCGTCAATCTTATAAAGTTTGTAATCATTTCCTTCTTTTCCGCCTATATACAGATAATTAGTGGTTGCAGGCAGCAACCAGTTGGCACCTGTGGACCCAAGATTTCTGACCCACTTCTGGTTGACGCTGTTTCCGTCGGCTGCTTCTTCCAGTTTATAGAAGTAACCGCCTTCATTACCAAAGTATATATATTTACCGCTGACCGCTTCATCCCATGTAGGAACTCTGTAGGGTGTTCCTTTAATCGCATACTGGCCTTCCGCAGGACTAAACGACCATTTTTCCGTACCTGTTGAAGAGAAACATCTGAATACACCGTCATTTGCACCGGTATAGGTCTTCCCTGTATGGTCTGTTGTAATAGCACAGTTAATTTCTTCTCCTATTTCAGGCTGTACATAATCGGGAGGCGGAGGAGCCGGCTCTATTGCAGCAGCTACAATGGATGTTACCTGAGACGTATCATTAATCCTTTGTTCAACATCCGAAGGTGCGTCACGCAGATAAACATCATTATCAGCATCAATCCTTGCACAGAAATTACCTGAAGCATATGATGAGAGCTCTACTACAAGGAAATATATCTTTGCGGTATTTTCTCCGGTAACAGCATCAGGGTCGTCGGGATTATCAAGCTCTATTATCTGGACACCGTCTGTAAGTTCATAAACCGATTTATTTACAGAACCGACAATGGATGTATCGAAGGTAACTTCATATGCACCTGTTGTTCCTGCATCCAAGCTGTCGGCAATGATATAAATATTTTCAAACATATCCTTTGCCTGCTGTGTTGTCAGCGGACTCAAGGAACCGTCCATTAACCTGACGGCAATAGTTGAAAGTTCAACATCATTCATTCCGGAAGGACTGTTGTTGACTATATCTATTCTCAGCATGTCCTCTTTTACTCCGGTATTCAGATTACGGTCTTCAACATTTACCGCCGGGTCTGTAACATTTATTGTATGTACGCTTGCATCGTATGTAATACCGGTTCTTACTATCCGGTCCGCAGAGCCCAAACCTGTATCTGAATTCAGTACCATCTTATATACCGCACCGTCAACCAGATTGTTTCCGTCAACATCATTTGTACCTGTTCCGATTATAATACTATACTGGCTGTCGGTTGATGTTAAATCAAATCCCAAATCCGACAGTTTATAAATATGCGGCGAATAATCGTCTATGCTTCCGCCTGTACGGATAAACCATATGGTATCTGTAAATCCGTCCTGTGAATCATCTCCTCCGAGGATTATATCGGTTTTAAACCTGCACGGTATAACCGAAGATGAAACAGGATAGGTTAATGTATTGTTCTGAGGCGCTGTTCCGGGATTATTACGCGAACCTTCGGTCTGTGTATCCTTATCGGCAAAGTCGGATGAATCCGTATCAGTATCATTACCTTCGGAAGGCGAACGGCCTATTGAATGGCCTGCAGCAACATTGCCGTATGCGTAGTTTTCATACGAAACAGGTTCCGTCTTGTAATTATAATATGTATATACAGCTCCGCTCTGCCACGAAACCCTGTCTACAACCTGACCTACGGGATTTTCAAGAACAGCAAAATCGGATTCTGCATTAAGTCCCGAAGCACCGAAACATGTATCGTATGACTGGCTTCCGTTATCTATCGACGAGAAATCTATTGCGGTAAATGTCTGAGAATCAACAACCTTTGTGAACTGGAACTTTACGGAATTGGAATTTCTCAGTGTCCAGCCGGTTAATGTCTTCTGTGTATCGGTAGTGTTGAACAGTTCTATAAATTCGCTTGTCAGTGAACCGTATGAAACCTCATTAATCTTTATTACGCCTGTGGAAATGGAGTTTGCATAATTCTTTGTCGGTGACGGGTCGTTCTCAAAGAAATCGTCGCCGTCATATATCCTTGCAAAACTTATTCCTGCACCGCCTGTATTGGGCCACTGGACGGTATCTACACGGCTGGCGATATCGTCGTTAAACTTAAGGTGATAACTTAACCCTGATACAAGATTACTGCTTGGTACAATCAGATAGAATCCTTTTGAAGTTATCTGGTCCGACGGGGTTCCTGTCCAGACGGCTATATCGGAGCCCGGGGCATCTATACTTCCCTGATTATATACTAATTTATAATTATCCAGTGAAACAGGGTCCGGCAGGTCGCTGTAAAGTTCTATCCAGTCATCCTCTGATGTTGTGCCCTGTACATATATTTCGTTTACATAAATACTTCCTGCCTGAGGTATGCTGTGCGGGTCGGTTGTAGATACGGCTGATGTATTGGAAATCTTATCAACGGTCTTTACGGAAAAATAGTATGTAATGCCTGTGGCAAGGCCTGTAACCATCTGTGTTTCGGAGGTACCATACGGCTGGACAGACCATGTGTTTGTGAAAACATTTGCCGTTGCCCAGTTAACATCAGTTACAGGAGTATCTGCAAGGTATCTTACCTGATAAACGGCAGAAGCTGTATTGTCGCCTATTGTTCCGTCGTCGCCGGGCGCTGTCCATGTAAGTCTTACCTGTCCTTTGGTTGTTCCGGGCACGGCACTCAGGTCGGTTATTGCACAAGGCGGAATTGTATCCTTCTTAACATAGAATACATCCTCTTCGGTGTATATGTTTCCTGCCATATCAACCACCTGCACGCTGATATAGTTATATCCGTTAACACAGGTCGAAAAATCTATAGCCCAGTCCGTTGTGTATGAAGCATTATTAAGGTTCGTAAATACGGCTTCCCAGTTATTAATAAGCGTACCCGACTGTCCGGATGATGTCCATATTCTGTAGAAAGCATCATCAAGTTTAGAAACACTGTCTGCAAAGTCAACATTATATGTCGTGCCTGCTGTATTTCTCCATGTGTCGTCGCCGGACTGATAGTTGCTGACAACTGCAGGGACAGTATCCTTCTTTACATAGAAAACCTCTTCACCGTTTATATTTGAAATATTTCCGACACCGTCGAAAACCCTGACGGACACATAGTTATTTCCCTGCTGCATTGCATCCCATGTTTCTGTTTCCAACTGCCAGTCGGCTGTATATGAATCGGCAACTATACCTATTCCAACATCTCTCCAGTCGTCCAGAACACTGCCGGAGTGTCCGGATACCGAATAAACCTTTGTCTGGAAGTATGATAACTTACTGTTTCCGGTATCGCTGAAATCGACATTATACGCGGTGGAATTCGTACTGCGCCATGTATCGTCGCCTGCTTGATAATTGCTGACGGTGGGAGGTGTCTGGTCATATTTGTCAGTAGTAATCATTGCACATTCATAATTGTAATCCGAAACCGTCTTACAGTGAACCGTTCCGCCGGTCCATGCAGAACCTGTCCAGTTACGCGACCGTACGTCGCTGTCTATATCTATTCCCAAAAGCGTCATCTTGTTCACATTCGGGTCAGGGATAAGCTGCAGCCATGTAATATCGTCTGCCCATGAATATCCTCCGTCGTAAGTAACAGTACCCCATCCGCCCGTAGGGTCCCATGTCTGATAATAGAATGACAAACCGTCAACATCAACATAAACAAACATACATTTATTGGAATCCTTTTCCCATGCGACATCTGTACATCTGCCCACAGGTCCTTCGGTTGTAGCATCTCCTTCGCTCGCATTCCATGAACCTGTCCATACGCCTCTCCACCAGTCGGAATCTGCATCCATACTGGTAAAACCGATTCTTGTTGACGAAGGATCGCTTGCCAGTTCTATCCAGTTGGCAACAGCATTAATGTTCGGTCCTGCATAAGGGCCTCCGCCGTCCCAATCGCTAGTCCCGGAATCCCATATATCATATCTTGTTCCTGTGCCCTCGCCCCAGAGAACCATACATCTGTCGTCTGTCGACTCCCAGGCCATATCAAAACATTGTTTATTGTTAACTGATGCGGAATAGGTATTGGTTTTTCCGTTACCCCATGAAGTTCCGTTCCAGCAAATCGAATAGATGTCGTTATTGGAATCAAGTGCTGTAAGCATAATTTCATTTGTACCGGGTCTGGGCTGCAATCTTACCCAGTAAATCGTACCGGTAAGGTCGCCCATGTCAATCTGTTCCTCCGATACCACCCAGCCGGAGGCGGTACTTGACCATATCCTGTAATCAACATAGCCGGCAGCACCGTCGTAATATGCTACTATAGCTCTTCCGGAATTCTGTTCATAAGCAATATCGAAACCGCGGTAGATACTATTAGACGAACCGATTCCTGTGGTCTGGAACTGGTTTGACCATGAAGTTGTCTGTCCGTTCCATCTCTGTATAGTAAGTGTACCGTCTGATGAAAGTATTCCTGACATTGTTTCATTTTTCTGTATATTGCAGGGCCTTGAAATAACCCAGCGGATTGTACCTGTAGCATCTACACCGTTTTGTTCCGAACCCCATACAGCACCGTCCCATAACATATATTTAGGAGCAGCAACCGTCTGGCTGCTGTAAACTATCATACCTGCTGCAGCACCGGGCAGTCCTGCAGTAGCACTTGACGTATTTGACATAACGGAATAATTGTCTACGTCATCATATGCTTTTATAGAGAACCAGTATGATGCACCTTCTGTAAATCCTGCAAGTACTTTTTCTTCAGAATTGGCAGGCGACTGCGGTATCCATGACTGTGTATAGGTAGAAACATCGGTGCCGTTGAAATCGGTAAGCTCATAGGTGGAATACTTAACAAGGTATCCAGATGCATTACCGACTGTACCGTTGTCTCCGGGTGCAAGCCATCTCAGCTTTATCTGTCCTGCATAGTCGCCGGTCAATGCCAATAAAGTGGTTATCTGGGAAGGTTCTGTTACATCGGGTCCTGCATAGGTATATGTCGAGTTGGATACATCGCTCCAGGAATCCGCCT
>JAFGLF010000032.1 GCA_016928195.1 Elusimicrobiota bacterium | reverse complement strand
TCCATCTACTACCTGCGACCCACTGCCTGCTATCTCTGCTGAATGTACTAACTCTGCTGCAACATTATATATATTAATCTCTACCCTGTCTGCTATCCCGCACTCTACATGAAGCGTTGGATTCGCCGCAGAACTATCACTTCGGACAGGATTAGGGAAACTGTAGATTTCCCCTAATTTAAACGACGGATCTGCAAGGGATACTCTTTCCGGAGAAGTCATCGGCCCCTGGGAAGAAATATAATAAACCTCCATATCCCAGAGTGAATAGCCCCAAATAGTCCCCCGTTCAATACCATACATCCTTATATACCTTGCATAAATTTCCGCAAAAACTATTTCGTCTATACCGCCATCACTGTTTGACTCCGAATAAACGTCCACCCAGCTGGTTCCGTTTTCAGAAACCTGTATCTTATATATTTTACCATATGCCGTTTCCCAATTAAGAACTACTTTGTTTATCTTCTGTAATGTTTCCAAATCAACCTGAATCCATTGAGTATCCGACCATTCTGACTCCCATCTTGTTAAAATATTACCGTCAAACGCTTTGCCGGATACAGTAGACGAACACTTTTCCGATGATGCGGATGACGGTTTGTTTATTGCAAGATTTTTTGCTTCATATTCGGCTTCCATCTCCCATATGGAATAACCCCATTCCGTTCCTCTTTCTGTACCGTACATTCTCAGATATCTTGTATTTACGGTATCAAATGTTATTACATCCTCTCCTCCGTTACCCGAAGTTGTTGAATATACATCGGTCCAGTTATGCCCGTCGTTTGAAACCTGAATTTTATATGACTTGCCGTAAGCGGTTTCCCAGTTAATTGTTAGTTTATTTATGTCCTTTGAAGAACCATAATCAACACACAGCCATTGGGGGTCACTCCACTGTGACGCCCACCTTGTTCCAACATCATCATCAAACGCCTTTAGACCTCTTCTATTATATGTCTCATATGAAGATGCTGTTATAAGAGGTTCTTCGGCATAACTTTTAAACCCTGCTGTTGTTAAAGAGCCGCTTATATACTGATTTGCCATGGAATTGTTTCTTATAAGTCCGGTGAGGTAATTCTCAATACCTATAACCATTGCAGCATTGTTTAAAGCATTAACTGCCCAGTGCCTGAAATCCTGCTGAACATTGAATGAATCGCAGAATCCGTACCGTCCCCATATATGATGTTTATATTGGAAATACATATATCTTGCTGTCTCTATTGATTCTGCAGGGGTAAATATAACAGACGTAATTGCTGCAGTCGGAGCTACTGTGCCGTCATGGTCACCGCCCGGATCCCCGCCATATGCATGGTAGCACCCGTCAGGTCCGCCACAACCTGTCAGACCCCATCTCTTTTTTTCATATCTTCCCTGTGAATCCTGAATACAGGTCTCGCGATTTGCCAAAGTAGCAAACTTGGAATTGTTAAAATAGTTTAGTGTTGTATCGTGTTTGTTCTCTAGATCATAATATAAATGATGATACTGGTGTGTAAAAAGCGGGGGTTCCTGAACAAAATGGTAGCCGAATGCACCAACCCAGCATTTCCACATATCTGTCCATGCATTTTTATTAATAGAATGAGTTGGTGACTCCAACGCCAAAAGATTGACAAATACCGATTCGGAATATCTATCCCACCAGTCATTACAATAATAACCGCCCTCTGTTTTTCCGCTTGGTATTATATATCCGTGAGGTGAACCTTCGTCGTATTCAGGTTTCCAGCCCATATTTACAAATTTTTTCTTTGAGTCATCGCCGTCACTGATGTTTGTAAACCATGTCCAGTCCATCCTTTTATATAAATAATCAGCTTTTGCTGCTACATCAGGATATGTGTTTTTAAAATATTCTCCTGCCTGCAATGCTCCCATAATAAAAACCGCCGAGTCCACTGTTGATACTTCGGATGTCCCTTCCCTTTCGCCTGAATCCATTTCTACATAATGGTACCAGAAGCCGTGAATATTATCCAGAAGGGTATCAAAGGAATTCAGTATCTTCATTGTCTTATGGTATGCATCATATTCTGATACCCAGCCCCTGCTTGCACCTATTGTATAAACGGACAAGGCAAATCCGTCGTTTGCTATACTTGAAACATCTCCGTAACCCTGTTCCCAGTTATTCTCTCCCCATTTAACAAGACCGGTATCCGGGTCACTCTCGTTCCAGAAATACCAGAACATTTTTTTCTGAATAAATTCAAGAAACGCCTCGTTTGTAACATTGATTGGTTTTACTTCAATACCCGAGATAAGTGCATTATCGGCAGAAATAACGGGGAAGGTAATGTCAAGACACTGGTCGTTTACCGTAACAGAAAATGTTTCTTCATAGGCAGCACAGTATCCTCTCCAGGAATACAGGTCAACATTGCTAAGAACTGTGTTTGTTTCCAAGGCAACATCAAAAACTCTTTTTCCTGCTTCCTGCCAGTAGGTTTCAGCCATCATCAACTTAACACTATAGGTTCCATCAGGCAGTTCAATTTTATAAGACATGCCTGTCCCGCCCCAGCGCTGTGACTGAAAAATGGTCTGATTATCGGTACCAGAAATTGGATTGCTTGTTGAGGCGGAATTACCGTTGTTATAACCCCATCTGTAAAGGGAGGTAAAGCTTTCATCCGTCATCCAGAGGTTATTTGATAAATCCGTGTGTTCACCGGCACCGCAGTTAATCCTCCAGACCTCTTCGCCTGTTGGTGAGGTCCTGCTCAATGCCCCTAATATATAGGTAGGGGACCCTAAAGTTATAATAACTGCTAATAATAAGGATAAAACCAAAGACATTCTCTTGTACCTCACTACTTTAAACATAATTTCACAAGAAAAAAGCTTTTACTTCTTACCTTATCAAAGAACCGGGATGTTTTTGGGGTATCTAAGATTTTGCAATCGTTTGCAACATTCGGGAAAAAAAATTACATACCTACAATTAATATAACATAAATATACTTTTTGTCAAGGATTTTATCTAACTTTTTTTCTTTTCAAGATTTTTATTATGCCTGGCTCTCCAGTTTTTTAAGTAACCCGGATGTCTTTTTTGCCATAGCATTTTTATTTTTTTATATTTTTCCAACAACGCAGGCGGTATAAGCTTAAAATATTTTGCAAAATATTTTAAATTAACTTTTCTCCATTTTTTAAGATTACTCAGTTGTCTGATTTTCTGACACCTATTTTTAGAGCAAACTTTTTGCCATGGAGAATATTTATTTCGCAAAAATTTTTTATTACAAACAGGGCATATCCTAAAACGATTATCCTTTTCTCGAGACATTAAGTTTTATGAGTGTATAAACCCACAAGAAGAACGGATAACTAATTCGACCGGTAAAATTTCTCTTCTTACTGTCTTTTTATCATTATCCATATTTTCCGCCAATATCTGAGCAGCTTTTTTTCCTATTTCGTAAATACTTTGCTTTACTGTTGTCAAGGAAGGGTCTACAACGGACGCCAAAACCCCATCATCATACCCTACAACGGCTATATCACCCGGAACAGACAACCCTTTTTTCTTTATAACTCTAATTGCCCCGATTGCCATATCATCATTACCGGCAAAAATTGCTTCCGGATAATTCTGTCTGGAAAAAAACTGTTCCATAGCCTTTGCTCCGCCCTCTTCTGTAAAATAACCTGTAGTTATTAAGTTTTTATCTATGGGTATATTATTTTCAGTAAGAGCCTTCTTATATCCCTCCAAACGCTGGCAAGCATTCCATGAATCCGTATATCCCCGGATATGTCCAATTCTTTTATGTCCAAGCTGAATTAAATGCTTTGTAGCAAGATATCCTCCTGTCATATTATCGCTATCGATACAACAAATATTTTTATCCGGCAAATCGGCATTTACAACCACAAAAGGTATCTTTTCTCTTTTAATTTTCATGATCGCATTTCTGTCTTTTATTCCAGGCGCGATTAAAACCAGCCCCCCTATGGTTCTTGTATGATAATACCATTTGTAGTCAAACCTTTTAAGAGGATTGCGGTTAGCCAGCATCAAAATATGTTTTCCAAATTCTTCAAAACCTTCTACCAGACCTCTGGATATTTCACTCGTATAATTACTCCCAAAAAAAAACATTCCGTACGGGAAAACCAACCCTACGGTCCTTACAGTCTTACGGACAAAATCACGGGCAAGAAGATTCGGATAAAATCTTTTTCTCTTAATTACTTTTAAAATCTTGGCACGCGTATTCTCATTGACCTTATTTATATTTTTCCCGTCTAAAAAACGGCTTATGGTGCTTACGGACACACCGGCACTCTTTGCTATTTCTTCCATTGTAATGGACTTCATACTTTTCCCCTATATTCGCTCTGCTCATACACAAATTACCTCAAATCAATGACCAAATTGCCCCGCCACTAAACATCGGCGGGCAGGCGCTAATCACTTATTTGTGGTTATTTGGATTTTAATTCGTGGACATCTGCGTTCCCTTTTAGTCGATGATGATTTCATCCAACGGCCGTTTTGGGACATGGTGAACATTTTTATCATCCCGCCAATATTTAATATCCCCTGAGGCACCAGCCGTCTCCAGTACTATCGTTTCTTTTGGTCTGCCGAGAGCTAAGACAAGAAGGATTTCATAACGGGAAGGTATCTTTAATGCGATTTGAAGTTCTTTTCTTTTTATCGAACCTATCATACAACCGCACAAACCTTTTTCTACGGCACCCAGAAGAATACTCTGGGCAGCTATTCCGTGGTCACAACCAAAAGATTTACTTATCTGAGTATCTCCAAGTATAATTATATAAGCAGACGGCCTCTCGCCCTCACAGGGACCCGGCCAGTCCTTAAGATAACCGGCCCATGAGAGATATGGAAATATCAGAGAATTTTTCTTAGCATCACAGGAAAGAATATATTTCAGCGGCTGTAAGTTAGCAGCGGAAGGAGAACATCTGGCAAGTTCGACAAGCTCCTTCAGGGTTTCGGACTCTACAGTATCATTCTGACGGAACCTGCGGCAACTTCTATTTTTCAGTACCAAATCCTTTATCATTGCAGATACCTCTATAATTAATTAATAATGATAATACTTTCTATCTGGTTTTTTAAGGGGGGCTTTATTTTTTCTTCTTTACAGCCGTAGTTATTTCCCTGGAGGTTTTTTTGACAAATTTATTGAAAGTGGAAATGTCGCCATCCCACTCAATTGCATCCCCTATAACTTTTCCGGTTCCCACATCTACAAGCTGTATTGATAGAAGAACTCCGTCGTCTGTTACCGCAAAGCTTCCACATACTATTATACTTACTCCAAGCAACTTGCCCACCTGGGATGCTGTACTGGCATCTGCTATACCCGTATATCCGGAACTGATTTCGTATAATATCTCTTCCAGTTTATGCTGTTCTATAATCTTAAACTTATCATTAGACGACAGAAGAGAGTTGATTAATTTAAATAGTTTTCTGGCTTTTTCTCTGGCATCCTGATCATCAATACTGCTTTTGAATGGTAAAAGAGCAACAATTACATCGCCACCTAAAGGTTTGGTTTTAACAATATCCTGCGTTTCTTTTTTCTTTTCCCGGGAGATATCTTTCTTGACAACGGCTTTTTTACTACTGCAGCCAAAAAAAACAGCGAATATTAAATAGTAAGCAGTGAATAAGGAAAGGTAAATAGTTCTTTTCATTAATATTATTGTAACAAAATGATTTGCTAAAATCAAGGTTTTTTTATAAAATGCAAATGTTTATTAAAAACACTATAGAAATTCTATAAAAATACGGGTTATGAAAAAACCTTTAATACTTATAACTATTATCTATATCCTGATTATCATAGCGGCCGGGGAACTGGGCATACTGGATAAAATTCCCAAAGCCGACATCGCAAGACAAGCAACCGGTATTAATGTCAAAATTCAGGGAAGAATTATTTCCGTACCGGAAGAAAAAACAAACAGGATATCTTTTATACTTGATACAAACAGCATAAACGGCAAAACCGTCAAAGGAAAAGTTTTAGTAAACATCTATTCTTCTGAATATATTTTTTCATACGGCGATATAATAGAAGCTGAAGGAAAATTCCTCAAACCTTCCTCCCCGTCTAATCCCGGGGTATTTGATTATAAAAAATACCTCTCCGGAAAAAAAATATATTCTATGCTTTCAGTTTATGATAAAAAAAATATTAATATTATAGGCAGAAAAACATACTGTTTGGAACAGGCAGCATTTTTAACCAGACGTAAAATACTGTCGGTATTCAGGGAAAATCTTACCCCAAAACAATCCGCTGTTATATCTGGAATAATGCTTAGAGAACGCGCAGGACTTGACCCTTATTTAAAGGATATTTTTATCGATGCCGGAGTCATGCATGTATTGGTTGTAAGCGGACTCCATGTAGGATTAATAAGCCTGATATTTTTCTGGATATTCAGAAAAATATTCAGGCTAAGAAAAAAAACTGCATTGGTGTTTTTGATACCGGCAGTCCTTTTCTATGCAATGATTGCGGGATTTACTCCGCCCGTAATACGGGCATCATTAATGACAATCACCGTAATCTTGTCATTTCTATTCTCCAGAAATATTAGTATTTTCCAATCAATTGCTTTAGCCGCATTAATTATACTTATAATAAATCCTTCGGCACTTTTCGGAGCAAGTTTTCAAATGTCTTTTATTACAACAATAGGGATAATCTATTTTACCCCGAAATTTTTCAGGCTTACCGGAAAAACACCCTCTGTCCTTAAATGGCCGTTAGGTCTTGCCTGCGTATCCCTATCCGCACAGATATCAATTCTCCCCCTGACGGCTTATTATTTCAACAAGATATCAATAATCGCAATAATATCAAATTTGATTATACCGCCCATGGTGTTCATTGTTCTTATTTTCGGTTTTGCAATGTTTTTCAGTGCCTTTATATACTCCGGACTGCTCATGATAACTTCTAAAATAACAGGCATTTTAATATCTATTATAATTTTTCTTGTCGATTTATTTGCAAACATTCAATACTCAACAATAACAACCATAACACCGCCTGTTTATTTTATGGTTTTGTATTATATTATTATTGCCGGTATACCAAAATTTAAAAATTACATATGGAAACGGACTGTAATCACAGCAGTATGTATTTTATTCGTAATATTCGCTATTAAATCTCTTCCGCATAAAAGACCGTTTTTTATAACTTTTATGGATGTTGGTCTCGGAGATGCGGTTTACTGCGAATTCCCAAACGGGTCAAACATGCTGATAGACGGCGGAGGGTCATGGGATCCGGCTGTTTCTTATGACATCGGAGAAACTGTGGTTGCACCCGTAATACTGCATAGGGGTCGAACCAGTATTGACACTGTTGTTCTGACACATCCTCATATGAACCATTATCAGGGATTAACTGCCGTTGCAAAAAAATTCAAAATACGCAGATTCATAACTACAGAAAATAACTCTCAGGAAGATGAATACCGGGAACTTATGGCAATTCTTAAGAAAAAATCAGTACCTATGGAAACAGTAAAAAAGAGTATGCATCTTAAAAACGGACCTGTACAAATAAAAATGCTAAATCCTGAAAAAATCGCACAAAATGCTGACAGAAATTCTTTGGTTATAAAAATGGTTTATGATGACTTTTCTGTTTTATTTTGCGGTGACAATGCCGGAAACATACAAAATATTTTAACTGAAAGCGACATAGGGTCAACCTTTTTAGTTGTTCCATGCCATGGGAAAAAACTGTTATCGCATGATTTCTTATTAAAAATTTCTCCGAAATTTGCTATAATATCAACAGATAAGCCATCACAGAAAATACTTAAACAGTTGAAAGGATGCAAAGTATTTTCAACATCAGAATCAGGAGCAATAATAATTGAAACCAATGGCAGGACAACGCGAATGTTCGCGAATAAAGAATAAAATAAACAATTTGTCCGCCGCGGCGGATTTGATTCGCGATTATCAGCGTTAATGAGCGGAGCGAATGGAGGTAAAGGATGAAAAATATTTTAATTCTTGCAAATAAAGAAAAACCTAAAGCTTTAAAAATTGCCGGGAAAATAGCGAACTGGCTAAAAAAACAAAAAACCGATAATATAGAAAAATTTGCGGTAGTCCTCGGAGGAGACGGCATGATGATAAAATCCGCAAGACAGCTTGCTGAGAAGAATATACCACTATTCGGGATTAATCTCGGCAAATTGGGTTTCCTTGCAGAAACAAATGCAAACAATGCATTCCCTTTACTGAAAAAGATTCTTACCGGAAACTATAAAACCGAAGAAAGAAATATGCTTGAAATCGATATATACCGTAGAAAAAAACTAATACATAGATTTACCGCACTGAATGATGCTGTTATTAAAAACGGCAAAACAGCAAGGGTTATAAACCTGAATCTTTTTATAAACAAAAAATTCGTTACTGAAATTATAGGTGACGGTATTATTATATCCACCCCTACGGGTTCAACCGCATATTCACTTGCCGCAAGCGGACCTATTGTTCATCCGAAAACAAAAAACATTATTCTTACTCCGATAGCGCCCCATACACTAACACAGCGGCCTGTAATAATACCGGATGATTATTTAATATCAGTTGTTATAAACTCAAATCATAAGGATGTAATGGTCTCTGTAGATGGTCAAAAAGATTTGATATTATCCATTGGAGATATTGTCAAAATACGAAAATCAAAAATACCGGTAAAGCTGATTATAACCGGTGAAAACGATTATTTTGAGCTTCTGAGGAAAAAATTCAATTGGGGAAAACGTTAAAATCAAGGAAATACGTTGATACGTTGATAAGATTATACGGTTAAAGCCCTCAACATATTTTAAACATTATGCTGCAGACATTTCTTATAAAAAATTATGCTATTATTGACGACCTGACCATAGATTTCGGGAAAGGGCTTAATATACTTACCGGAGAAACCGGTGCGGGTAAGTCAATAATAATCGACGCTTTAGGCCTTATTCTCGGGGAACGTTCAACAACATCAATAATAAGAAAGGATGCTTCAAGCTGTGTGCTAACAGCTTGTTTTAATATAGAAAACCTGCCGCAGGTAAAAAAAGCATTGAAAACAATCGATATCGCTCCGGAAGATACCCTCATTATTAAACGCGAAATATTTACCGATGGAAAAACAAAATGTTTTGTGAACGGGAACCCGGTAACTGTCGGAATGCTTCAAACAATAGGTTCTATACTTGTCGATATTCACGGTCAGCACGAACACCAATCTCTAATAAAATCCGAAAACCAGAGAGAAATGCTTGACGGTTACGGAGACCTTGAAAAACCGAGAGATGCCGTTGGGGATATCTTCGAAAAATTTATCTCTACCGAAAAACAGTTGAATGAATTGAAGAATTCAGAAAAAGACCGTCTGCAAAAACTCGACCTTTATAAATACCAGCTTAAAGAAATAGACAGTGCAAAACTATCCGAAACCGATGATAAAGAACTGGAAAATGAATTCAACCGTCTGAATAATTCAGAAAAACTTTCCAACTATGCACAGGAAATATATTCGCTTCTATACGAATCAGAAGGTGCTGTAGTAGAAAATCTGGGAAAAGCACGGAAACTTATCGAAACCCTATCAACGGTTGATTCGTCCAACAGTGACAGCATAAAAACTATCTCTCAGACGCTGGAAGAAATAAAAGCTGTTGCAGAAACGTTCCGCCGGTACAAAGATACAATTGAATTTAACCCGAAAAGACTGGAAGAAATCATATCTCAAATAGAACTTATAAAAAAGCTTAAAAGAAAATATGCTCCTACGGCGGAAGAAATCCTTGAATATGCCGAGAAAATCCGCAAACAAATAAACTTATTTGAAAAAGCAGACGAAAATATTTCGGCAATGGAAAAGGAAATTAAACTTATATACTCAAAATTGAAAAAAACGGCTATTGAACTTTCAGAAAAAAGATCAGTTATAGCAAAAGAACTCTCAAAAAAAATAGAAAAAGAATTTTCTGAACTCGGTATGGCAAAATCAAGATTTTCAATTACTGTCGAACAGGAAAAGGACGACAGCGGTAATTACCGGTTCAAATCATACGGCATTGACAAGATTGAATATAAAATAGCACCCAATGTCGGCGAAAATCTAAAACCCATTAAAGTAGTGGCATCCGGCGGGGAAATGTCAAGGGTAATGCTTGCCATAAAAACAGTGCTCGCAAAAGCAGATGAAATACCAACACTGATTTTTGATGAAATTGATGCGGGCATATCCGGTCCCATAGGACAGGTTGTCGGAAAAAAGCTGAATTTTCTTGCAAAAAACCATCAAATATTCTGTATTACACACCTGCCGCAGCTTGCAGCATTTTCGTCAACTCATTTTCACATATCGAAAAAAGTATCCGGCGGAAAAACCATAACCTCTGTGACAAAACTAAGTGAAGCAGAAAAAACCGATGAAATCTCAAGAATGCTGGGCGGACAGAAAACTACCGACACCTCAATAAAACATGCAGAAGAACTTATAAAAGAAACGCGAATTCACGCGAATATCAGAAGAAACGCGAATTCACGCGAATAGAAAATTCGCGACCATCAGCGTTGGATTAGCGACGATTTGCGTTAATAAGCGATAGCGAATAATGAAGACAAAAAAGACAATGGGACCTATAATAATTCTTGCTGCCTTTCTGGGGATATCTTCACTTTTATTTATATTCCCCGATAAAACAGTGGAAATTTTCTCTCTCTTTTTCCTGCTTATCATTTCCTCACAGTTTCTTATTGAGTTGACCATAACAAATCTTATTGCACTTTTAATAAGCATGGTCGGTTTATTCGGTATGGGATCAACTGCGGGCTGGGGCAGGTTTATTCTAATAAGCGAAATTGCTTCCATATGGTGTATCATATGGCTTATTTATCTTTTTAATGACAGAATCCGCTACCAACAGGCAGTAAATAAACGTGAACTTTCAAACATGGATGCTAAAATTGAAGATACTAAAAAAACATTTTTATCCAGTAAAAATAAATTAGAAAAAACACTGGAAAGAATTACTCAATATAAGAATCTTACATCTGCAACCAAAGAAATTACAAATGTTACCAATCTACAGAAACTGAAGACAAAACTTCTGACTGTCGTACAGCAAATTCTAAACTGTACCAATGTACGTTTTACAACCTTTCTTCCTACAGATGACCGACCTCCGGATATTTTTGATGCATGGGTTATCAGGAAACAGTCACCTCTGCTGATTCAGGATACTCTTAAAGATTATCGCTTCGACTATTCCGCAATACCAAAAACCATAAAATCGGTTCTAGCGGTACCTTTGGTTCACAACAAAAATATCATCGGAATTATACGGGCTGATACCGATAAAGAAAACAGATTCTCTCAGGAAGATATCGGAGTAACTTCCATACTGGTCGATGTTGCTGCGATGACCGTAGAAAACCTGAGACTTTTAGAAAAAACAAAAGAACTTTCGATTATAGACGGTTTAACCGGTACATATGTAAGGAAATTTTTCGATGAACGGCTCCATGAAGAAATAACAAGGTCTTCGAGATTCAAAACATCCCTATGCCTGATTCTTTGCGATGTGGATCACTTCAAAAAATTTAACGATACCTATGGCCATCAGGAAGGCGATGAAGCACTAAAAACATTCTCAAAGGTTTTAAAACAGATTTGCCGTGAAACGGATATTATTGCACGCTATGGCGGCGAAGAGTTTGCAGTTATACTTCCGGAAACCTCAAAAGACGAATGTGTGAAAATTGCAGAAAACATAAGAAAAGAATTTTACAAAGAAACCATAAGCGGACAACACCTCACTATTTCACAAGGCGTCGCATCATTCCCTGCCGATGCTAATGACCATAATCAACTCATTCGTAAAGCAGACGAACGACTCTATAAAGCAAAAACATCGGGACGGAACAGAACCATATGGAAAGAATGATAATCTTTTTGCCGTTATTGGTAATTTTTACAGGATACAATTTTGGGATTGGTATCTCAAGAATGATTACGGTTATTTCACTACTGCTTGCAATATTTTTCTATCCATCGTACCTATATCTAATCTCCGTAATTACCTCATTAGGTCTTACGATATTTTTCCTCGAGGCATTTTATAAACAACTGCTTCTTATTAGGCGTACCTATAATGAAAAACTTAACAAACTTGTTAACGAGTTAGGGTCCGTAAAAAAAGATTCCGAAACAGCAAGAATGGAACTAGTAAAAAATGAAAAGACAATAAAAAACATCTTACATATTTACGAGATATCTAAAGACATATCCAGCCATGTGAACTTTGAAAATATGTTTAACTTAATCACACAATCGTTACATAGCCAGTTTATTATAAAAGATGTAACTATGAAAATATTTGATAACAACAGAATCTTTAAAAAAGGAACTCCGATAAACATTGATGAAAATATTAAAACCCAGAAAGTTGCAGACGGGGCTATTCAAATACCTATGCTTATCAGCGAAAAATCCATAGGTATTATATCGGCAAGAATACCTCCGCAGTATGAAAAAGATAATGAGTTTTTTGATGCTATGGCAGCATTTGTAGAAGAATTAAAAATAGCGATCCAAAGGGCAATCTTATATTCAAGGGTTGAAATGCTGTCACGAACAGACGGATTAACCGGACTTTACAGACGCGGATATTTCAACGAACGCCTTAAAGAAGAAGAATTCAGGGCAAGAAGATGGAGAGGAAAGTTTTCGATTTTAATGATGGACATTGATCATTTTAAAAAGGTTAATGATACATACGGTCATCAGGCAGGAGACACAGTACTTAAAACAGTGGCAGAGATATTAAAAAATTCTATTTATGAAACCGATTTTGCTGCCAGATACGGCGGAGAAGAATTTGTTACAATCTTCCCGCAAACCGATCCTGCCGGTTTGGTAATAAAAGCAGAGAAAATCCGAAAGGCTATCGAAGAAGCAGAAATAACAGTGGGATTGGAAAAACTGAGAGTTACATCCTCTTTTGGTATTGCTCATTATCCCAAGGATGGCGATACAGGAGATGAAGTTCTTAGAAAAGCAGATATGTCTCTATATAAATCAAAACAAACAGGTAGAAACAAAATAACCGAATTTAATAAGAAATCTGATGCCACGGATTAAAATCTTTTTATAATTTCTGTTGAGAGAGCGAAGCGAACGAAATCCGCCGTGGCGGATATATCTACCCTGTCTCTCCTTTTATTATCTTTAGTAATGCAGGGAGTTTTAAATCAGTATTTTCACAACCATCTCTGGAAAGCGGATAAAAATATACAGGTATATTACGTTTTTCACACTCTTTAATTCCCTGAGCTCCTTCAAAATAACAGGCGACCCCCAGAATTGCTTTTGGCCTTAAATCCCTGACTGCTTTTTTAACAGTACTGCCGCCTTTCAGAATCCGAACAGCTATATATCCTTTATCGGTTGCTGCTTTTTGTATCGCTGCTATTTTACAGGCACCGCATCCGGCACATATATAAAAACTCCCAAACTCTTCTGCTTTGCATTTTTTCACATTCCTAAGACATTGCGGGACAAAAATAATACGTTTGTCCGCAGGAACTGACAGAAACCTCTTAAGATTCTTATTATTTTTTGAAGCAGTAAATTTTTTATAATCCATTGCTCGCTTTGCTTCAACGCGAATTTTCGCTAATCTAACGCTAATTATCGCAAATCTTTATTCGCGTGTATTTGCGTTATTTTTTCTATTTGCGACTATTCGAGTTTTTTACAGCAGTATCAACAGTGCAATTACTATAATTATTACCGAGCATAAAACCGGAAGCCATACCGGGCCTATCCATGGAGTAGGTATCAAAAAGAAAACATCAGTAGTATTGAGTGATTCCGGCCAGTTCAGAATTACTTTTAAAAAAACATAATAAAAAATATCCCAGATACCGAATGCTAAAAGAAAATATGCAAACCATTCCGCAGGCGAACTTCCGACAAGCAGGGCAAAAGTAAGAAGCATTATAATTGTCGAGAATTCTCTTCCTATTTCCGTCCATATAAGTTTTTTTGAGAAAGGCCTCAATTCATTGACAGGACCGAATTTTATAAACGGGAACCCAACCTTTACGGTAATATTGAATCCCCGGGGATAATAAAGTTCTCTTAAATATACAACAACTGCAGCTTCAAGATATCCCATTGCAACTGCAAAAATTACGGCTAAAAATATTTTAGTAAACACAATGATTCCTACAAGTGGCTTTCAAGCATGGCGACCTGTTCGGCACTTCCCATAACTATAAGTTTGTCGCCAGGATGAATTACCGTATTCCGGGATGGATTAAACTTATATCCTTCTTTTGTGGCAACGGCAAGAAGTAAAGAACCTGATTTTTGTATATCTATTTGGGTCAATGTTTTTACCGCAGTTTGTTTCACTTCAATCTCT
Organism: Elusimicrobiota bacterium; assembly: GCA_016928195.1. Lineage (GTDB taxonomy): Bacteria > Elusimicrobiota > UBA8919 > UBA8919 > UBA8919 > JAFGLF01. The sequence continues at coordinate 24,604 of JAFGLF010000032.1, read as the reverse complement.
TCAACCCGCAGGTCTCCATATCCTTCCTTTAACATAATATCAAGAAAAGATACCACCACAGGCCTTACCATTTCTGACGCCATCCGAAGACCGCCTATAAGGTTCGGCTGTACCACAGCCGATGCACCCGCGGTCATAAGTTTCTTCGCCGATGCATCCTTAAGAGATTTGGCAACGATTCTTACGCCCGGATTCATTTCCCGCGCGGTTACGATTAAAAACATATTATCCTCGTCTGTGGAAATAGCGGCAAAAAGCCCTGCTGCTCTTTCCAGGCCTGCTTCCCTAAGGGTATTCTCTTCGGTTGCATCGCCATTTATACAAAGATAGTTTTTATACCCGTTAAGCACATTTTCATCCTTATCCACGATTACAAAATTCCTTTTTGTTTTTGCAAGTTCAGAAATTATATGACTGCCTGAGCGTCCGGCACCACACACTATGTAATGTTTTCTCAACTGGGATATTTGTTTCAGCATTCTATTCCTCCTGAAAATATGGCTTAATTCCCCCTCTACGATAAATGATGTTATTGACGATATAGCATACAGCATAATGCTTGCCCCTGATATTATCAAAAAAACTGTAAAAATCCGCCCATGAAAAGTCAATTGATGTGTTTCACCATAGCCGACCGTGGCTAGTGTTATTACTGTCATATAAAGCGCATCGAAAAAATTCCATTTTTCAATTATGACATAACCAAGCGTGCCGCATGACAGAACAACTATAAGGATTGTAATTGTGCGAAAGAGTTTTTTATACATTTTCAGAGAGGACTTTTCTATTGGAAATCACATTTAAGGAATGTTTCAACTACTGCCGGGTCAAACTGCAAACCGCTATGCTTCTTAAGTTCGGCAAATGCTTCTTCACGCGTCATTGGTTTTTTATACGGCCGTTCGGACATCATAGCATCAAAAGAATCAACGACGGCAAGTATTCTTGCACCCAGAGGAATCTCTTCACCTTTCAGCTTATCGGGATAGCCATTGCCATCCCATCTTTCATGGTGATGTTTTACATATTGCGCAGCACCTTTCAAAAATCTTACCCTGCTTATTATATTTGCACCGATTATGGAATGATTCTTGATGATTTCGTATTCTTCCGGAGTTAACTTACCGGGTTTTAGTAAAACGGATTTATCGATGCCTATTTTACCCACGTCATGTAAGATTGCCGCCATTTCCAGATCCTTCAGCTCCTGCTTTGACATTTTGAGAGTTTTACCTAAGAATGTGACAAACTTGACCATTCTTTCGGAATGTCCTTTTGTAGTATGGTCTTTTGCTTCAATTGCTTCGGCAAGCGCAGAAAGAACTTCCAGGTATATCTCTTCGTTCTGTCTGTAAAGCGGCCAGTGTTTTGGAAATAAAATTTTCTTAAAAAATCCTAACATAATTTTATTATATTAAAAAATTCAAAAAAGTCAACCCTGCCTTTTTCAGCCGTATAAAACACATAAAATCAATATGGTTCTATATGTATAATAACATCCTTTAAGTCCGGCTTTTCTTTAATTAGTGCCTCTCTCAGCTCTGTTGCTATTATATGACCCTGCTGTACAGTAAGGTCTTTATCAACACTGATAGAAACATCGATTATATAATGCCTGCCAACCGGATGTATCCTGAGGTTCGAACAGCCCCTAACCCCGTTATATTTAGTAATGAAATCCCTGATTTCATTCACCAGTTCTTCGGAAGGCAAAGCATCCATAACAATTTTATTGCTTTCTTTCATGGTATCCAGACCCATCTTAATTATGAAACCCGAGATTACCAGACCAGCAATCGGGTCAAGGAAACGCCAGCCGTAAATAGCACCTATAATTCCTATCAATGCGCCAATTGAAGAAAATGCATCGGAGCGGTGATCATATGCATTTGCTTTCAATACAGGCGAGTTTAAAACTTTACCTATATGAATCGTATACCTGTATAATATTTCTTTTAATATTATAGAGGTCACGGCAGCAACTGCCGCAATTTTCGTAGGCACCGTATACTGCCCGTGATAACAAGTATGTATTGCAGAATATCCTAAATAAATTCCAGTTAAAAGCAAAAGAACAGCAACCATCCATGAAACAATAATTTCTATATTTTCATGACCGTATGGATGCTCTCTATCTTCCGGCTTTTTGGAAAGTTTCAGGGCAATATAGGTTATGACCGTGGCAAATCCGTCAGAGAGCGAATGTATAGCATCTGCAAGCATTGCCTGACTATGTCCGAAAATGCCGGCTATAAATTTAAATAACGTTAGAAGACCGTTGACAATAAGTCCTATTATGGTACAAACATATTCATCTTTAAAATTGATTCTTTCTAACATAAACAATATCTTACCTGAATTTTATTTATATTTATTAAAAACTAAAATATCATCAATATGTTTTCTCCCTCCGGAATCCGCACGCTTGCGGATAGGATCCTTGGATTTATAGCTGTCATCCGGATAACCCATACAGATAATTAAAGGTATTTCCGTGTTTTTTGATATATTCAAAAATTCTTTCACTGCTTTTTCATTAAACCACCCTACATAACATGTCCCGAGCCCCAGTTCCGCTGCCTGAAGAACAATATGCTCACAAACTATCCCTATATCTATAAGATAAAACCTTGTATTCCTTACCAGAGAACCGGCACGGGACAAAAAACTTCCTTTGTCAGCCAAGACAAAAATCAATACCGGGGCAGTTTTAATAAATTTACTCAAACTGTATACACCGGAAGATGCTGTTTCTGCAACCTCCTGGACAAACTCAGGCTCATCAACTATCAAAAATTTCCATGGCTGTGCGTTGCAGGCAGAAGGAGAAACCCGGGCAGACTCAATACACTGAATAATTTTTTCACGGTCCACAGGAAGGTTCTGAAACTTCCTGCAGCTATACCGTCTTAATACCAATTCTCTGAATTCCATAACTTTCATCTCCTGAAATATTTATTTTTTAAGGATAAATTTTATAATCTCGTTCCGGGTGAAAAGCCGCATAGGAGGACCCCATGTGCTTGTACCTGCGGTAGTATATATATATGAGGAGTTCCTACAGTATAATCCATAAGGATACTTAAAGTAAAACTGAACGATTAAATCCAGAGGCGGAATCTGACCGGCATGGGTATGCCCGGAAAGCTGTAAATCAGTCCCGAATTCAACTGCTTTGTCGAATACATCAGGCTGGTGCGAAAGAAGAATTATCGGTTTTTTTAAGTCACAGTTTTTAAATGCCTTTTCCAGATCCGAACCCGGTTCTGAAAATCTTCTTCCTGTCTCATCATCTATTCCCACTAGTTCAATTGAACCGGCAATTGTAATTTTTTCGTTTTTTAAAACAGTTATATCTGATTTTCCCGCAATATCCAGAAATCTATCATACCCGGCATAAAACTCATGGTTTCCGGAAACAGCATACACGCCATATTTTGATTTTAATCCCTTTAATATACTGCAAAACCCCCGTGCGTCACCCAATTCAGAATCCATCAAGTCGCCTGTGATAACAATTATATCCGGATTAAGTTCATTAGTCCTGCTGACAATTTGACAAAGCCATTTTTCCGATTTCAGTAAATTTAGATGGAGGTCTGAAAGTTGAACGATAGAAAAACCCGATAATTTTTTCGGGAGTTTTTCTAGTTTTATCTCTATCTCTTTAATTATCGCTCTCCGGACAGCAGCGTTATAAACAGAAAATGCAGATATAAAAAATACTGTAATAAGTGAAAAAATTACAGAATAGTACCTGAAGGACTCCGAGTGAAAAAATATTCTAAGTATATCCGCTATTAAAAATACGGTAACTGCAATAAAAATTACTCCAAACCATACAACCCCAGTAAGCGCTACCGGTTCCACCCAGGAATAATCCATGCGCCTGCTTAGAAACTCACCCAGAATAAACGATAACGAAGCAAACAAAAAAAATAATCTTAAGTACTTACATGCTTTTGAGGATAACAATAATCCGGAAGCTATACGGCTGTACACATAATAGTGGACACCAAGGTAAATCGATAAGAATATTAGAAAGAAAAATAAAAAATGCATTCTATTCATAAGTCTCTGTGAGTGTTTATAATCTTATTTCTTAAAACCAATGCTGATATTATACCTATAATACCGCTTATTAAAACGGTCATCGGAGCTGTAAGTTTATGCGTGAAGTATCCGGCAGCAAGACTTCCCAGAGGCATAAAACCCAAAAGAGCCATTATAAAAAACCCCATAACCCTGCCACGCATCTCATCCGGTATTATAATCTGTATCAATGTGTTGCTTAAGGCAAACTGGGTAAATGTAAAATAGCCGAGTAACACAAGTGAGAAGAGTGTTATAAATATATTGGTTGAAACCGCAAAGACAACCACACAAAATCCAATACCCAGCACGGCATTAACTATATACCGTTCCAGATTCTCACTGTTCTTCTTGGATGCAATTTTAACGCTACCTATAAGAGCCCCTATACCCATAAAAGACATAAAAAGTCCTAGCCCCGAAGCATCCAGGTTAAAAATATCCTTTACGAAAACAGGCATCAAAACAGCCGGAAAGGCAGTTACCAATGCAGTTACCGAAACCATAATCATAATCCAGAAAAGATTTTTTGACTTATGTATATATTTAATACCTAAACGAAACTTCTCTGAAAAAGACGCTTTCTTATCAATTATAAAGGCACCGGTATCCGTCATTAAAAATAATGCCATAATAACACCGAGAAAACTTATACCGTTTATGAGGAAACAAAACCCTTCTCCTACTGCAGCAATTAAAATACCTGCCAAGGCCGGACCAATAAGCCGGCCACTGTTGACGATAGAAGAATTTAGCGCAACTGCATTCATTAAATCACTTTTCCCTACCATTTCGACAAGATACGCCTGTCTAGCAGGCATATCAAATGCATAAACAAGGCCGAGAAAAGCAGCCAGTATGATTATATGCCAGACTTGGATTTTTCCGGAAATCGCCAGCACTGCAAGGATAAGTGCCTGAAACATCGCCAGAATCTGGGTTATAATTATAAGTTTTCTACGATTATAATGGTCAACCACGACACCGGCAAACGGCGAGACAACCAACATAAAAATCTGGCTCAGAAAACCTACAAATCCCAAAAGCAAAGCAGAGCCGGTAATACGGTAAACAAACCAGGGCATCGCCGTAATCTGAATCCAGCTTCCTGTTACCGATATTATCTGGCCGATAAAAAAAAGGCGAAAATTTCTGTGACGGAATGACCTAAAAATATTACTATTCATATTCTTTTTAAAAAATTTATGAAAATTACTGAAAATTACTCTTTGATTGGAATATTTTTAACAACTACTTCTTTCATCAAATTAAACGGAGGGTTATGCGGTATTAAAGCATCTTTTTCGGATAAAATTTCATAAACAGCAATCCGGTTTACAAATTGCCCCTGCATCATTTCATCCTTGGAAAAAACCTGTCTCACATATTTTTCCCAGAATTTATTGTAAACGGATAAGGATTTCTTATCCCACTGGAACATTTTGTAATTCCCTCCCAGACGACGGGCTTCACCGAGATTAAAAAAAATGTGAGTTATACCCTTTCGTTTCATTTTTAAATATAATTCATCAGCGTTTTTTGATGCTTTTGCATATTCAACAAGGGGTGTCATATCCTGCGCGGATGAAACAACCGGAACTCTTTCAATGTAGAAACTACGTCCGTCACCTATAAAAAGAATCTTAGAATCCTTAGGAAGATTTTTATTTATAAATTCAACACCTGCATAATAACCATATGGATACGATGAATGCGTAGTAGCAAGAAAATCCTCTTTGGATTGACGGCCCGTAACAACGTTCCAGCCGCCCTGAATATAATATATCCACCCTGACATATATATACTAAAAAAACAAGTAAACAATACGACCCAAAGCAATATCTGTTTTAATGACTTATAAAGACCCGTCTTTAAATAATATGCAATAATCAGCCCTGCGGCAGGGAATGCAGGCATCATAAATCTTATCATAGTGCTTGAGAAAGACCATGTAATCCATACTAGCAAAAAATATATAATAACATATTTCAGTGCATTAGAAGGCTTTCCCAAGATTATAATGAGGGGAAGTAAAAAAAGAAAAAGCGGAGTAAAATGTTCCGAATTAGGAACCTTTCCCATAGTTACCAGCCACGGATGTTTAAGCCAGTTCCCGATCCCCAATTTTTCAAACTGCCTTGTTTCTATAGTAAATTCCTTAAACTTTTCGTAGTCCGAATACGGTTCTTTGGGAAAAATATCGCTCATGAACGGATATACCGGATTATTCTTATATATATAGTTTTTGACAAGCCACGGCATAACAATAACCGAGGAAATTAAACCCCATATGAAAATATTTTTTATTGTTTTTAAAGAAAGGTTTTTCTCAAGAAATATGTATGTAACGAGTACCCCGACAGCGACAAAAAGTCCTGTATATTTTACACTCATAGACAAACCGGCAAAAATGGCAGAGACAATAAGCCACCGCTTTTCCTCACTTGTATAATTCATTATACTATATAAAGAAAGTATACCGAAAAATGTAAGCATCATTTCTGTTCCGCAAGACCATGAACTTGTCATAACATGCATAATGGTATAGTAAACCAGGCATGCCCACAATCCTATCTTGTAATTAAAATATCTTATGGCAATAGAAAATAAAACAGCGCAGGTTAACACACCTGCACTATAATTTATAAGTTTTGCTACGAATTCGTTTTTTATCATAATGCCTGCAGTGAAAAGCATCCCATGAACCAAAGGCAGATTAGAATAAAAAACATACGGCATATTCAGTATTTCATTGTGAAGTTTGTAGTAGTTCGGAACAGCCAAATGATAAACAAGCGAATCATAGAAAATCTCGGGACTGAGAGCTCCTGCTAAATTTAAAAGTATTGCAATCGAAAGAAGTATAAACGCAAAGATATCAATGAAAGACAATCTGTCTTCGATAAGTATCATTTTCACAGGATTTCTTTTTAAATCCAAAACACCCGCTATGGAAAACAGAACAATCATTACAATTATGGGTAAAGTATAAAGCATTTTTAAAATGCCCATTATAAAAATAAGATATGCAATAATACCCAAACCAAAACCAACAGAAAAAACTATCTCTTCCAGAGAATTAAACCATTTAATACCAGACCGTTTTAATAAAATTCTCCCTATAGAAAATGCGGAAAATAAAAAAACCGCTGCCAGCAAAATATTGAAAAGATGCTTGAAAATCATCAGGTTGGTTACATTAAATATACCCAGATACTGGTCAAAAGACAGCATGATTCCCAAATTACTCAGATTCGGCTTAAACACAGAATAATAACTTTTTAATACAATATAACCCCATACAGCCGTAACAGACCATACTATCCATGAGGGGAATATAAAACCTCTCTGCTGTTTCTGATTATTCTTTTTTATCTTTGATTTCTTCATATCAATAAGGCAATATGTTACAGATGCAAACAGATAAAAGCACAGATGAAGACAGATGTACATCCGTTTGAATCCGCTATCACTATTCGTTTGAATAGCAGTTTATACCGAATATCTTATTATTGTCAAAATTCCCTTTACAGCATCAAGCCATCCTATTTTTTTGCCTTCCTCGAGCCTGCGGGGATTATAACTGATAGGTAGTTCCAGAATATTTATTCCTTTTTTCAAAAGCTTAACAGTAATCTCCGCTTCGATTTCGAACCTTCTTGAAATCAAATTAATTCCCCTTATAACATCCGTTTTAAAAACTTTATAACAAGTATAAGAATCCGTTATCCTCTGGCCACATAAAACACTTATCAGTTTACTTAAAAACCAGTTGCCCAATTTATATCTTTTATAAACATTTCTTATAGGTTTCTGCAGGAATCTTGAACCATATACTACAGGTGTCTTCCCTTCAATTATAGGAACAGCTAATTTACCGATTTCCTCAGGATTATATTCAAGATCCGCATCCTGTATAGCGGTTATTTCACCTTTTATATGTTCCAATGCGGTTCTGACCGCTGCGCCTTTTCCCTGATTCCTCTCATGGAATACAATTCGGATTTCGATCCGCCGGCTGGCGGATGTAATTTGTAATTTTTTCAGCAGTTCCTTTGTTCCATCGGTTGAACCGTCGTCAACCAAAATTATCTCTTTCGGGGAAAGCGATATAACCTTTTTAATCACACCTTCAATTGTGTTCCTTTCGTTATAAACAGGCATTATAAGTGAAACTGCTTCTAACCCAGCCAATTCAATGCCCTCCTTAAAAGAAATTTAAAATGTCTGAACGACTTTATAGCCAGTATATTCTTAATTACTATATTCGGTCTCATAAAAAAGCTCAAAAATGCTTTCCGCTGAAGTCTTTTCAGCCCTTTTCTTGTTAAATCCTTAGGGACATAAGGCGCAGAAGTAAACAGAAACTTTTCCCAGTCAACATTACTTAACTCGCCGGATTTTTCGAGTCCGGCATATGCTTCTGTTCCCGGCAAAGGAAGAAAAGTAAAAAAATTTGCCCGTACTAAAGGAAGCTCTTTTGCAAATGATATTGTCTTGCTAATATCATCTTCGGTTTCTCCGGGAAATCCCACTATAAAAAATCCCGCCATTTCAAAACCAAACGATTTTATAAACTTTATTTCTCTTCTTATAACATCCACCGTTAGACTTTTCTTCATTAATTTTAATATCCTATCAGAACCTGACTCAACACCGACGGATACCAGATAACAGCCTGTCTCCTTCATCAACTCAAGAAGTTCGGTGTCAAGTGTGCCCAATCTGATTCCGTTTGGTACAGCCCATGAAATTTTCAATCCTCTTTCTTTTAATTCTTTCAGTATTGATTTGGCATGGTTTTTATTCAACGTGAAATTATCATCAACAATATGAATTTCTCTTATCCCGAATTTAGTATAAAGTAATTCTATTTCATCTACAACATTCTTCGCGCTTCTCATCCTCATTTTTTTTCCTGTTGTCCTGTAGGCAGCACAGAAAGTACAGCTGAACGGACACCCCCTTGTCGTAATTATGGGAGCAATCGGAAAATTCTTAAAAAATGCGCCGTGCTGGGCTTCAGGATAGGTCTCGGGATGTATTAAATCCCATGCCGGGAAACCGAGCGAATCAATATTTTCGGAAAACGACGGCGGATTACAGACCGGCTGGCAGACGTCTTTCCTCCATACAAGACCGCAGATTTTAGAAAAATCATTGCTCTTTCCGGCTAAGGGCTGACCTGATTGGTTAGAAAGTACATTCAATAGATCCGGGAAACCTTTTTCTGCTTCTCCCTGAAACAAAAAATCGATTTCTTTTATCTGATTAATAATCTCAAGACCGCAGGACGAAGGATGAGGACCTCCGGCAACAGTGGTAATATCAGGAAAATTTTCCTTGATCATCCGGACCGCACTTTTGATAAAACTAAAATCATAAGTGTAAAACTGAAAACCTATAACATCAGGCGGGTCTTTTTTCACAAATTCCCTAAGACCATCTATGTCAAGTTTTTCTTTTATGCAATCAACTATTTTAACATCATGGTCCTTCTTTATCGAGTTGGCAAGATATCCCAGCCCAAGCGAAGGCTGAATATGATCTGAAATGTTATATGGTTTTACAAGAAATACCTTCACCCCATCCCTCCTAATCAATACTTTACACTAAGATGCGAAGGAAAAATTTTCCACACCGCAACCCCGAGCACCACTCCTAAAAGATAGTTCATATTTGCAGAACCAAAGGCGTGAGTAAAAAATTTTCTCGGCACCCTTAAGGAGCGACTACCACCCTACAGGAGCGACGCCAGAGCGAAGCCGACCCGCTTCGCTCTCGCTTCAGCGAGGCGAGCAGGGCGGTCGGCTGAGCGTGTCCGAAAAATTTGCTTGCGAACGCCAATTGTCAAATTACTCAAGAAAAGTTTTCCTGAGCGATACTCACACGAACTCCCTAAACACCTGATTTGCAAATAGTATGCCTCTATCGGTCAATTTCAATGAATTGTCCTGTTCATTTAACAGACCCTGATTTTTCAGGGCACAAATTTGGGAATAAAATCTCTTTTTTATATCGTCATTTATTTCTATTCCTTTGATCATGCGTAAACCAAGAATTAAATCCTCTGACTGTTTTATTTTATTATCATTTTCTTCAGTTTCTGCATGAAACTTTCCGGCAAGATATTCGTCAAATTTTTCTGTATTTTTTATTCTTTTACCCTTTATATACGACACAGCGCCCAAACCGAAACCAAAATATCCGCCATTTCTCCAGTAATTTATATTATGTTTACATTCTAGCCCCGGACGAGAAAAATTCGAAATTTCATAATGACAATACCCTTTTTCTTTTAAAAATTCAATTGCAAACTCATACATATCCGCATCCAGATCCGTATCTTTTCTTAAATCCTGATTAAAAAAACTTGTCCCTTCTTCTATAGTTAGACTATAAGTTGAAATATGTTCCGGATGCAATCTTATTGTTTCAGCAAGAGTATCTTTCCAGATTTTCAGCGGCTGTCCCGGTATCCCAAAAATTAAATCAACATTTATATTATCAAAACCTGTTTTTCTTGCTAACTCATAACATCTTAAAAAATCACCAACCTCATGAACCCGGCCTAATAATTTCAATATATTGTTATCAAAAGACTGCAGGCCGATACTCAAACGGTTAACCCTGTATTCTTTTAGCAACTTTAATTTTCCTTCCGTAATAGATTCTGGATTTATCTCAAAAGTAGCTTCTCTTATAGAATCCAAACGAAAATACAAAAACAGTTCTTTAAACAAAAATTCAATCTGTTTTTCCGAGAGTATCGACGGTGTACCGCCTCCGATATACAATGTGAGAGGAGAGAGAGAAGATAGAAGAGAGGAGCAAGAAGCAAATTCTTTAGATAATACATTTAGATACTTATCTGCGTAATCCCCCGACGTAAAGTCGGGGCAGGCGTGTTTTTTATTCGTGGCCACACTTACAAAGTCGCAATAGTTGCATTTTTTTCTGCAAAACGGGATATGAATGTAAACCCCCACGCCAAAACCTTTGGTGTGGGGGCAAACCCCTGCCATTGCATTATCTGTAAAATTTGTAGATTTCATTTGATAAATTTATGATTTATCTTTTTCCTCTTTCTTTTTATCTTTAAAAAGTTCCGCAATACCGCCTATGGAACCAAGTACTCCGGAGGACTCCAGAGGCAGGAATATTTTCGTTGCCTCTCCGTCAGCAACCTTCTCGAGAGTTTCAAGATATTTGATTGCGATCAAATCATTCGTGGGTTTTCCCGAATGAATTGCATTATAAACAATTTCTATCTGATATTTTTCAGCATCTGCGACTCTCTTTATCGCTTCTGCTTTACCTTCTGCCTCTAAAATTGCCGAAAGTTTCGAACCTTCTGCTTTCAGAATTGCTGCCTGGCGCAACCCTTCGGCTTCAAGAATAGCTGCACGCTTCTCCCTTTCTGCTTTCATCTGCTTTGACATTGCAGCGGTGATATCTGCAGGAGGGTCAATCTTACGCAGTTCAACGCGGGTTACCTTTACCCCCCACGCATCCGTTGCCTCGTCAAGAACAGTACGCAGCTGGGTGTTTATCTTCTCGCGAGAAGTCAGTGTTTCATCCAAAGCCAATTCGCCTATAACATTCCTCAGATTTGTCTGGGCAAGATTAATCGCAGCCTGAATAAAATTAGCAACATTATATACTACTTTGAATGGGTCGGTAACTTTAAAATAAACAATAGCGTCAACGATCACGGCAACATTGTCCTTTGTAATAACATCCTGAGGGGGAACATCCAGAACCTGCTCGCGCATATCTACCTTTCTTATTGTTTCGAAAATCGGAATAATAAATGCTAGCCCCGAATCAACTGTTCTATTGAATTTACCCAAAAACTCCACAAGACCCTTTTCATAAGGTCTGATAATACGAAGTGCCATCTTTGCAAAAGTAACCAACAATATCAGTACTACAATCACTAACGGAACAGGAATTTGACCCATAAATACCCCCTTAACTTCAGTGCAAAAGCAGCAAGTGCAAAAGCGCAGCAGTTACTTCTGCACTTCTGCTCTTATGCTCTGCCTCTATGCTCTATTGATCTGTCTTCTCTACTACCACTCTGGTGCCCTTGATTTCGGTAATTTTTACCCAGGTATCTTTTGTAATTTCCTCAGGTGATTCTGCAATCCATTCTTCGCCTTCAACTTTTATTCTGCCATATCTTGTTGGTTTCACTTCTTCCAACACATATGCCCTCTGCCCTACTAACGCATCCACATTTGCCGGACGGCCGGGTCTATTCACAAATTTGTTTATCAATGGTCTTGCGAAAACAACCAGCAAAAAAGAAATAGTAATAAATACAACCCATGGCAGCCAGGCAATATGAAAAATAGTGGCAATGGATGCAAAAATAGCTCCAATAGCAAGACAAACAAAGAAAAATACCGTAGGTGAAATTATCTCAATAATAACCAGTACAACCGCAACTACAGCCCATGCTAACCAGTGTTCAAACATATTTACCTCACTTCGCCCTGTACCGTGACGAAGTCTCTGGTACAGGGCTTCGCCCGTTTTTTACTTAACTAATTTTACCCTTTTTGGCGGCCAGTAAATTAAAAGCGGTTTGCCCTTAACGTATTTTTTATCAAGAGTTCCCCAGAAACGCGAATCTTTGCTATTGTCCCTATTATCACCCATCATAAAATAATGACCTTCGGGGACGCTAACCGGACCGAAATTATCACGCTGCGGAATATCGTCGCTCATACTTGTTAAAATCACGTACGGCTCTTTCTGTAAAACATCGTTAACATACAGTTTTTTCTTCCTGATCTCTATTTTATCTCCTGCAATACCTATACATCTCTTTACAAAATCTTTCTTTACACCTGCTTCTCTCTCATACGGTTCAAGTGCCTGCGGAGGTGCAGAAAAAACCACTATATCTCCGCGTTTTGGTTCTTTCAGTACCAAAATCCTTTTCATTTTAAGCTTTATACCGCCGGAAAAACTCGGATAGAAAATTCTGGTTCCGTATATGAACTTATTGACAAAAAGATGGTCCCCTTCCAGAAACGTATTTCGCATAGAACCAGATGGTATCTTAAATGCCTGCAATAGAAAATACATTACAAGAAAAGCAACAATACCTGACCATATAAGGGTATCAGCCCACTCAATGGCTTCAGCAACCGCTTTTTTTAGAAATCCTTTAGACTTTTTTAAAACTTTTCTTAATACGATTGCTGTAATAATGGAAACCACAATAATTATTCCGAGTTTAAGCTCCATCGGATATTCCTGCATCTTAAAAAATACATATCCAATAGTTATAACTTCGGCAATCGTAAAAAATAGAAATATTATAAGATTCATCTCTTCCTCACTTCGCTTTATATAACAGCTCACGAATTTATTACGAACACTCATCTCCCTTTATTCGTTTTTTATTCGTGATTTTAGCCTTCATACGTGTAAATTCGAATCTGTATGAAAAATTATATTAAACTATACTGAAAAGTCAACCCCGCCCCGATATATCGGGGCGGTACAAATCCTGCTATTCCTCCAGCCTTAATACAGCGAGAAATGCTTCCTGCGGAATAGACACATTACCAAACTGCTTCATCTTTTTCTTTCCTTCTTTTTGTTTTTCAAGAAGTTTTCTTTTACGGGTTATATCCCCTCCGTAACATTTAGCAATAACATCTTTTCTTATAGCACGGACATTTTCACGGGCAATAATTTTTCCGGAAATCGCCGCTTGTATGGGAATCTCAAACATCTGACGGGGAATAAGTCCTCTCAATTTTTCCACTATTTTTCTACCATAAAATTCGGCATTTGATCTATGAACAACAACCGAAAGGGTATCAACAGATTCATTGTTTACCAGTACATCAAGTTTGATAAGCTGTGATTCTTTATAGTCAGAAAGTTCATAGTCAAAAGAAGCATATCCGGAAGAGACCGATTTAAGCTTGTCATAAAAATCCACAATGGCTTCCGACAGAGGCATCTCGTAAGTAAGTTTTACCTTTTCTTCGGTAATATACACCATATCCAAAAAATCAGCACGCTTTCCTTCACATAAAGACATAACATTACCTACGAATTGAGACGGCAGCACAAAAGTTGCCAGAATATACGGCTCATAAATCTTTTCTATAAATTGTCTCTCAGGAAATTTTGAAGGATTTTCAATCTCGATTATTGCTGCATTTCCGGTCTTGCCTGTAACAGGTCTACTGTTATCAATACATTTAATCCTATACTTTACATTGGGAGACGTTATAATGAGATTTAAATCAAATTCCCGCTGCAGACGTTCTTTAACTATATCCATATGTAGAAGTCCTAAAAATCCGCATCTATAACCGAAACCCAGTGCGGCAGATGTCTCAGGCTGATAGAAAAACGCGGAGTCTTCAAGATGAAGCTTTCCTATGGCTTTTGTAAGATTATCGTAATCGCCAGGTTGTACTGGATATAAACCGCAAAAAACAAAGGGTTTTAACTCTTTATATCCCGGATGCGCAGACGACGTGGGATTCTCTGCACTTGTAATTGTATCACCTATTCTGATTTTATGAATATCTTTTATCCCGAGTATTATGTAACCTACTTCACCTGCTGAAAGTTTATTTATTTTCTGACGTCCGGCAGGAGCCGAAGGATTCTGTATTCTAAAAAAACCAACTTCTTCGACATCAAATTTTTCTCCGCTTGAGAAAAAAAGTACTTTTTCGCCTGAAGATATTTGTCCTTCAAAGATCCGGATATAAATTATTACACCTCTGAAAGAATCATAATGAGAATCAAATACAAGTGCTTTGAGCGGCTTTTTCGTATCACCCGAAGGGGCTGATATTTTCTCTAATATAGCATTTATAACATTTTCAATTCCGGTATTTTGTTTGGCAGAAACCAGCAGCGGCTCTTCGGAAATCTTTAATATTTTTTCTATCTGATGCTGTGTTTTTGAAACATCTGCTTGTTTTAAGTCAATTTTATTTATTACCGGAATCACTTTTAATTTATGCTGTCTTGTAAGTTCATAGTTAGAAAGGGTCTGGGCTTCAACACCCTGTGAGGCATCAACAAGCAAAAGGCATCCTTCACATGCGGCAAGAACACGGGAAACCTCATAAGTGAAATCAACATGCCCGGGAGTATCTATAAGATTCAGCTGATATGTCTGCCCGTCATTTGCAGTATAGTTCAGACGTACCGCTTTTGCCTTTATGGTAATCCCCCGTTCGCGCTCCAAATCCATTGCATCCAAAACTTGTGCATGATGGGACCTTGTAATTTCGGATGTAAATTCTAAAAGACGGTCAGCAAGAGTGGATTTCCCATGATCAATATGAGCTATAATGGAAAAATTGCGAATATTCATAAAATATAAAAATGTTCATGTGTTGACGGGTTCATATATCTGCGGATTAACTTGTGAGTGATTTTCGCTGTTTAATCTTTTTTACAAGCAGGTCTCTGCTTGATTCAGAAAGTATCTCGTCGGTTATTTTTTTTGCGGCTTTAAAATTTGTTTTTCTTATCTCTTTTTTTATTCTCAACACTGACGCAGAAACCACACTGAAATGTTCAAGCCCTAATCCCAAAAGTATTTCTGTATATGATGGATCTCCTGCCATCTCACCGCACATTGAAACCCATTTCCCTGCCCTATGACCTGCATTGATTATATTTTTTAAGAGACGCAAAACAGAAAGATGCAACGGCTCATAAAGATGTGTAACATATTCATTAATCCTGTCAACAGCCAGAGTGTATTGAATTAAATCATTGGTCCCGATTGATAAAAAATCAGCTTCTTTTGCTAAAACATCAACAGTCAAAGCAGCGGAAGGTATTTCAATCATTATGCCGACTTCAATATTTTCGTCAAACTGAATCGATTTGCTTTTTAATTCCTGTTTTACCTCGCTTAATACGGCATTTGCGGCACGAAGTTCATCAACACCTGAAATCATGGGATACATTAATTTAACGTTTCCGAATGCCGATGCTCTGAGAATTGCTCTTAGCTGCTTCTTAAACATTTCAGGATGTTTAAGACAAAGTCTTATTGCACGAAGTCCTAAAAAAGGGTTCCTTTCTTTATTAATCTCCACATTATGAAAAAGCTTGTCGCCTCCTAAATCCACTGTTCTGATTATTACAGGATTTGGGAAAATTTTTTCAACTACATTTTTATAGGACTCAAACTGTTCCGTCTCGGACGGCAGAGTTTTTCTGTTTAGAAAAAGGTATTCCGTTCTAAAAAGACCTATTCCTTCAGCACCATGTGAAATTACCGATTTTATCTCTTGCGGAATTTCAATATTTGATGCAACAACTATTTTTTTACCGTCTGTAGTAACCGCAGGCAGGTCAACAAACTGATTAAGTTCTTTTACTGCGGTAATGAAACGCTGCTGCATTCTTTTATAGTTTGCCAGGGTATCCTCATCAGGATTAATAACAACAACTCCCTCTGTGCCGTCAATAATAACGCTATCCCCGTGTTTAACATGCGAGGTAATATCTTTTAGTCCTACAACCGCAGGTATTTCCATTGCCTGTGCCATAATGGCAGTATGTGATGTTTTACCCCCCATATTCGTGGCAAATCCCAAAATATTTTCATCCTTCATAGTAATTGTATCCGTAGGTGTAAGGTTGTGTGTAAATACAATCGAATCCTCCGGTGTTTCTGCAAGTGTTTTCTTTTGGGCACCAACCATGTGGCGCATAATTTTCTTGCTGACATCCAAAACATCATTACCGCGCTGTTTAAAATACTCATCTTCTATCTTTTCAAAAACCTTCAAATTCTTTTCTGTTACTTCCTGTAATGCATATTCGGCATTTACCAATCCCTTTGTTATCCTGGAAATCACATCCTCTTTGAAAACAGGGTCATCAACTATAAAAAGGTAAGCTTCAAAAAGTTTTACATGTTTTTTAGAAAGATGTTTTGTTGCCTTGTTCGTAATTCTATTAAGCTCATTTTTTGTAGCTACAATCGCTCTTTTAAATCTTTCAATTTCCTTACGAATACCTTCTTTTGAAATAGTTCTTTTTATAGCACAAAACTCTTCATCCTCAAGCAGAAATACTCTGCCTATTGCGATACCGGGTGATGCAGGGCTTCCTTTGTATAACATAGTTCACTCCGTGAACACGCTAATTATCGCAAATCTAACGCTAATATTCGCGAATACTTATATTCAAGCCTTTATTCGCATACATTCGCGTTTCCTTTCTATTTGCGTTTATTTGCGTTCCCCCTATTCTTCATCAAATTTTCTATTAATCAGCTCTTCAACTGCAGAAAGCAACTCGTTTTCATCAGGACCATCAGCCAAAAGACGCAGTTCGGTTCCAAGACCGGCAGCAAGCATCATCAATCCCATTATCGACTTACCATCGACATTCTGACCATTCTTAATAACTTTGAGAGATGAATTAAATTTTGACGTTGTCTGTACAAAAAGTGCTGCAGGACGGGCGTGAAGCCCAAGTTTATTTTTTATTGTAATTATCTTTTCAATCATATCAAAGTTTCCTTAGCGACATAATTAAATCAAATTTGAATATTTCTTTTGGCATAAGATGAAATTTTTTATTGATAGTAATACTGCTGCCCTGATATGTTTTCTCAAATCCTGCATCAGACATTGAGACTGTCCATATAGGAAAAACCCAGAAATCAAAATCATCAGAAACATTAAACTCTATACCGAAATTGGCATAACGGTCATTCATTTTAAGTGATTTTATTTTTTCGAAAGATGCCCTTGCCGAAAATTTTTCTTTTTTTACACTTTCCGGCACCGAGTAAAAACATTGTTCATCATCAGGATTAGAAAATGCCAGATTAAATTCAGAGCCATACCAAAAATCCATTTCTCTTTCGGAATCATTGGTAATTTCGTAATGCATATTTACTTTTGAGCCTGCAATATTAAGTCTTTTTGAAATCCCTACCGGTATAACACCATCCTGTAACCATAGGTTCCCCTTTCTTACAAATTCTATACTCTTTTCTTTTGAACTTTTACTCTTTTTCACTATATTATACGGCTGATTTACAAAATCCCCTACTTCACCGTACTCCGAATCTGCAAACTTTTCAATTGTCGTGTTATTGTGAAAAAAATGATCAACAATAGAATATCTGTTATACCAGTCATACTTTAGATACTTTTCCAGACCAAGTTCTCTAGTATAATAAACACTGTGAAACGGCTCCTCATTTTCATTTTTTGTTTTTATAATTGCATCTTTAACATTTCTATGGTATGCTTCGAATCTTCTCGTTAAAACATCCGTCACATTATAACAGATCGGTTTAAAATCAATCTCTGTTATCGCACCGCCATAAGACGGTTTAATATAAACATTAATACTATCATTTGAAAGAATTACCTCTTTCTGTCCGTCTTTATCAAAATCAACAACCTCAGTTAAAAGTTTATTATTACTATTACTGTTGGAAATCGATAGGACTTCTGCTTCTATGAGATTTTTGTATACGGCATGCCGTAAATGGGGCAGATATAATCCACCAAAAACTCCATGCCAATAGGCGCAGTTACACTGCCCTTTATACAAGAGGTTAAGAGATTGAGAGAGTGAGTGATTAAGTGCTTGATTTTCCTTTGTTTTTTTAGTTATTCTCTCCCGCTCCGTTCTCGCTTGAGCGAGGCAAGTGCTCTCTTGTTCTCTTGCTCTCTGTAGTTTCTCACTGATATGAAGCATTTTCTTATTCATATTATTGGATTCTGAATATTTTGTTAAAAAGTTACGCCAAAATCCGCCTTTTAAAAACCTTTTTAAATTATCATCACAATGTTTCACAATTTCAGCAAAATCAACCTGGGCTTTTGCAGGAAGCGACCAAACACTCATCTCCATATACGAAGCTGTCGGAAGATAAACCAAATCCTGTGCTGTGAACTTCTTTGCGTATTCGGAAGGTGTTGTAATATTAATCCAATCAGAATTTTCCTCTAAAAGTACAAGAAACCTCTCCAGCCATTTTTCATTATAGCATGTATTGTATGTGTCCGGCCATATACCAAACTTTTCGCCGTCGTCCACCATAACCAGTAATTGTGACGGATCGCTTGATGCCTCACTTTTAAGAAACTCTATAGTATCCTCCGGATTGGCAAACGGTATTATATACCTGAGATGTTTATTTATCGGAAAAACTTTTAACATTGTACCTTGTTCCTCGGTTGTAAAATACCCGCGTAGTCTTTTTTCTCCTATCCCGGAAGCAAGGAAATGCGTATCATCCAAAAGAATATACTCAACACCTGCTTCACTCAATACCTTGGCAAGCGACGGTTCCCAGACCCGTTCTGCAATCCATATTCCTTTAGGATTATATGAAAAATTCTTTTTTACATAATCAGTAAGCTTTTTTATCTGTCCTGTCTTATCAACATCAGGAATTATAGGCATTATCGGCTCATAATATCCGCCCGTCAAAAATTCAGCCTGACCTTTTTTAACAAGACTCCTTAAACGATTGAGTATCTCCGGCCTGTTTTTTTCCAACCAGTCAATAAGACAACCCGTATAGTGCATTACTATTTTTATCTGCGGATGCCTCTCAATAACATCCAAAAACGGCTCATATGCCGTTTTTGTAGCACTTTCAAAAACGTTATCGAAATTTCCTACCGGCTGATGATTGTGCACACCAAAAATAAAATTGATTTTCTTTCCGCCGAAAGCGGATTTCGTTCCACTCAGCATTCTACTCACTCCGCAAATAAGCGCAAAAGCAGCAAGTACAAAAGTGCAGAAGTAACTGCTATTGCTCTTCTGCTCTTCTGCTCTTCTGCTCTGCCTTATAAATAGACCCTGTAATCAATATTTGGGAAAATATTATTCTTTCTTTCCAAGTCAGCCAGAAATCCTTCATCTATTTGTCCTTTTCTTATTTGCTCATATAGCCTGGTAAAATGATAAATATGGTCCTTTGACCTTTTATGAGCATACGGGATTGTTGTGCCTGCACTCATAATAAATGCCCAGTCCGATGCCTGAGCAAGAAGCAATTCCCTTGACGCCTGATTAAGTGCACGCTTTTTCAAACCCCGTGCTGAAGGATTCTGTTTCGCAATCTTAATCATTCTTTCCGAAGCTTTATGGTGATGTCTGTAAATCCAGTCATTTGCACCATTGAGCCAGAATTCATTATATCCTTTATCCCCCCATGATGACATAGACGGCTGTAAAACCTGATTATCCGGATGTATTTTCAAATATTCTGAAGGGGTTATCATTCTGATATTTTTCTGGTCATAATAAATCTTTCTGAATAAAAACTCAAGAAAGTCAGGTCCTTCATACCACCAATGACCAAAAAGCTCTGCATCATACATAGAAACAACTATTGGCTTTCTCTTCATCAAACCAAACAAATATTCAACTTGTTTTTCACGATTAAACATGAAGTTACCGGCATGTTCGGCTGCAGCAGACCTTGCCATGTCGTAATCATACGGCTGTTTATCCGAAAGAGCAACATTCCCGGTGATTTTAAAATATTTTATTCCGATATTTCTTCTTACACCGTCAGAATGGAGATATGGTTTAATATACTCGTAATCCAGGTCATACCCGACATCCCTGTAAAATTCCCTATACCTGGAATCACCGGGATAACCTACTTCAGCAGACCATACCTGCTGTGCAGATTCTATATCTCTTCCAAATGCGGCAACACCGGACGGACAATAAACCGGAGCAAAAATACCATATCTTGGCCGTGAGGATCCATACAAAATACCATGGGCATCAACAAAAAAATATCTCAACCCATTATCCTTCAAAATAGAATCTACACCCGGAGTATAAGCACACTCCGCAAGCCATATACCTCTTGGTTCCCTGTTGAATTTTTCCTTATAATCAGCAACTGCAACTCTTATCTGTGCTCTCTTAGCATTCTCATGGATCATAAGCGGTAAAAAACCATGTGTGGCACAACAGGTAATAATTTCAAGCTTACCGGCATCCTGAATTCTTCTAAAACCATTTATTATGTTATTTCCGTTTTTCTCAAAAACATGCCGGCATTTTTTCAGTTTTTTATTATACATACCGGCTGTTTTACAGATTTGCCTGTGAGATCTTGTCCTGAAAAGTTCTTTTTCCGAAAGTTCTATAACTTTATTCAAATGCCGCAAATACCTGTCCTGCAAAAGTTTATCCGAAAACATACCGCAAAGCGTCGGAGTTAACGACATCGTTATGCGGAAATCAACACCGTCGGAAACAAGCCGTTCATATACATCCAGAAGCGGAATATATGTTTCCGTAAGAGCTTCAAAAAACCAATCTTCTTCTAAAAAATCGTCATACTCCGGATGACGAATAAACGGAAGATGTGCATGTAAAACCAAACATAAATAACCTTTATCCATAATACCTCACTCCGCGTTAATCCGCCGCGGCGGACTAATCTAACGCTAATTATCACAAATATTATTTGTGTATATTCGCGTTGTTTTTTCCATTTGCGACCATTCGCGGTATTTTACTTTTTTCTTTCTGCAGCTATGGTTATTTTTCTTTGCTTAACTTTATCGGCAGAGATTGCTTTTATTGCAAACTCTTTTTTACCGGCAGGAAAACCAACCTTTAGGGAAAATGTTCCGTCGGGGTTAAGCTTTACCAATTTATTATTTATCTTAAGTGTAGCAGAAAGCTCAGTAGCCCCATAAACAATTAATTCAGCATCAGCAGTAAGCCAAAATTTTCCGGGTTTGACAGGGGGCTGTCTATCCGATTTAATGGACGATGGTGCCTTAAAAAATCTGGAAGAAATACTTGAAAATGCCCCGGATGAAATCGCGCCAAGGAATTCCCACCTTTTTGCCAAAAGCTTTGCCATATCCAGCGAACCGGCACCTATCTTATCAATTCCAGAAAGTTTTAAAAGTTTTTCATAGTCTTCAAAAATAAGCATCCACTGTTCATCTATAACATCGGAAACCCTGCCGGTAGGCATAACAATACTATTGGATATAAGTAATGAAATAAATCTACCGTCTTTTGTTTTCAGCCCTAGCTGAACACAATATTTCTTACCGGGATTCTCAACATCAATATACCAGCTTCTGGCAGTGTTATTGATAATTATCTCTTTATAACTATGCGAATTGCTCCCTGAAAATTTCTTTATACCGGTAATGTCATGCAGACGAAGTGCAAAACGCGAACTCTCAAAAATATCTTTACCGTATTTTTTTCTTGTCTTCTGCACCGTCCTATCGGCCAAATCCCAATACGCAAATATCCAGTGAGGATCCCGCGGTAAAATTATTAACCGGTCTTCGTTATATCTTTCCGGAATCGGATATCCGGTATCCACATATACTGCCTCGGACGGCTGGACTTTTTTCTTTCCCTCTGGTTTAGGCGACGAAATACTTGCCATAATACCCCCTTTTATTCTATTTATCTATATCTCTGTGTTTCAATATTACAGAGAATTTGTTCTTTGTTAAATAGTCCCTTAACAGACCCGATAAAACAACAGCTCTATGGTGACCTCCGGTACAGCCAATTGCTATTGTTAAGTAAGATTTTCCTTCTTTTATGTATTTTGGAATTATATTTAAAATCATAGAAAAAAATGACTTTACGAATCTCTTTGCATCTGCAAAACCCATCACATAATCTTTTACCTTTTTATCAAGACCGGTCTTGTTTTTAAGACCTTTAACATAATACGGATTCGGCAAAAACCTTACATCCATAACTATATCGGCATCTGCAGGAACCCCGTGCTTATAACCGAATGATATAATAGTAAGCCTCATTTCAGACTTTTGTGAAACTTTTAATAATCTGGCAATGGTTTCTTTCAATTCCTGAAGATTCATATCGCTGGTATCAATCACTTTCGAAGCCTGTGCTTTTATGTCAGATAAAATTTTACGTTCCGCCCTGATTGACTCGGCAATAAGTTTCCGGAGAGGATGCCTGCGGCGTGTTTCATTGAAACGTCTTGCTATAACCGCATTGGATGCGTCAAAAAATAATATCCTCGGACGAACATTTAAATTGAATATAATTTTAGAAAAATTTGACAAATCCTCACCTTCCCTGATATCTATACCAAGAGCAATCTTTTTAAATTTACTATCTTTGGAACTCATACTCAGGGATACAAATTTATCAATCAAAAAAAGCGGCAAATTATCAACGCAGGAAAAACCAAGATCTTCGAAACATTTTATTGCCTGACTTTTCCCGGCACCAGACATACCGGTAATGATAAAAAATTGCTTCTCCATTATTCGCTCTCTTCTTTCATCTTTTCAATGAGACGTCTATTTAAATCCTGCGCAGCGTGATACCCTCTGAGTTTAAGACGTTGATTCATTGCAGCAACTTCAATTATAGCGGCAATATTTCTGCCGGGTTTAACAGGCATGGTCACCTCGGGGATACGAACACCAAGTATTTCGGTATATTTCTCATCAAGGCCGAGTCGTTCATATTCCCTTGCACCAGTCCATGGTTCAAGCTGCACAATAAGTTCAATCTTTGCGAAATCCATAACAGAAAAAATTCCAAAAAGATTCCTTATATCAATAATACCAACACCTCTTATTTCCATATGATGCCTTATAAGTTCTTCTCCGCGTCCAACAAGTACATCTCCCGGACGACGCTTAATATTAACTACATCGTCAGCAACGAGTATGTGTCCTCTCTTTATAAGCTCAAGCGCACATTCCGATTTACCAATAGAGGAATCACCAACTATTAAAACACCCATACCGGAAACATTAACCAGCACACCATGTTTTACGGTTGACGGAGCAAGCATATCCTCAAGAAATAACGTTAACTGCGTTGAGAATCTTCCTGTCTCCATTGCTGTTTTAAGAATAGGAACTTGATATTTCTTAAACAACTTTAAGAAGTTATCCGGAATATTAAGACTTCTTGTTATTACTACCGCCGGAACATTATAAGAAAAAAACTTCTCAAAAATATCGTCTTTTATTTTATGCGATTTTAAATACATTACCTCACTTAGACCTAATATCTGAATACGTTGATATGGAAAATACTCAAAAAAACCTGTCAATACAAGTCCTAAACGATGCGTTTCAGGAACGGTTATCTTTCTGCCAAGCCCCTCCTCACCGGAAAGAATTTCAAGCGAAAAATCCGTTTCTTTTTTTTCAAAAAGACTCCTTACAGTAATTGTATTCTCCACCATTCACCCCGTTCACTAACGTAAATAAATGCTAATCAAACGCTAATATTCGCGAATACTTATGTTCAAGACTTTATCCACGTACATTTGCGTTGCCCTTCTATTTGCGTGTATTCGCGTTTTTTTATAATTCGTCTTCTTCTTTTATTATCTTAATAGCCTCTTCAGAAGTCTGTACATCCCTGAGAGATTGTCTAAAAAACTTATCCTTTAAAAGCCGGGATATCTTTGCAATAGCCTGTAGATGCTCGCTAACAGATTCAGGAGGTGCAACCATG
>JAFGLF010000031.1 GCA_016928195.1 Elusimicrobiota bacterium | reverse complement strand
TAAGAAAAATGCACTTAAAGAAAAAATTGTTTTTTCATACAAATATGCGAATGATGATGTAGCGAAACTTATACTTACTGCCGGAGATTTGAATGAAGTCATAAACAATCTTTATCTTTTTAAAAGTATTATGGAAAGCCAGGCAGACTTAATAGAACAATTGCGTTTTGAGAAAGAAGAATATGATAGGATCTCCCGCAAGTCTGAAGAGAAAAAGAAAGAAATTGAAAATGCCAGGGATGTGATAGAAGAAGAAGAGGAGGAGCTGCTAAAGAGTATTGAAGAAAATAAAATCCTGCTCGAGAAAGCAAGAAGCGAAAAAGGAGAGATCCAGAATCTTTTAAGTGAAATAAAAAAAAGAATTGCGCTGATCCAGCCTCCTGGCCTTACTCTGATTGGTGAATGGGATATGGTCGCTACGGCATACTATGCTTTTGGAAAGGGCGGTAATGATATAAATGGAAATGGTATAACGGCCATAGGATTGAGAGCAAGAAAAGGCATAGTTGCCGTTGATCCGAGAATAATTCCTCTGGGTACAAAACTTTATATACCCGGTTATGGAGAAGCTCTGGCTGCTGATACCGGTGGATGGATAAAGGGCAATAGAGTTGACCTCTGTTTTGAAACTTTAGAAGATTGCTTTAGGTATGGCAGGAGGAAGATAAAAATATATCTTGTTGAAGATTAACCCCTGGGAACTTATGAACTTATCAGGTCAAGCCATTTTTAAGAATTTTGAAAGAGATTCAAAATCCTTTAGAAATTTTTCTTTGTTTACTGTACCGTTTATAATAACATCCTGCGGGTCAAAAAAGGGAACCAGCTTGAAAGATGGATTTTCAAATACCTTCATGTGTATTTTTTCTATATCCCTGTATTTCTTCTCTATTGAAAAATATTTCTCTAGAATAATGTTAGATACATCAAGACCCAGTGAAACAATGATATGAGGCGTAATTATCGAGATTTCTCCGGTCAAGTATGAAATACAGTTATAAACATGTTTTTTTAGAGGTTTTGTTTTTTTTGCAGGGGAATCCCCTTTTTCTTCTACGGGTTTTCCCTGCGCACATTTAATAAGACTGGTAATATAGGTATCCTTAATAAGGGATAGTCCTGTTCTCTCAAATATTTTTATTAATAATTCATTCTGGTTATATGACCCGGAAGAAACATTTTTATCTTCAAGTTTATTTATAAGCGGGAACGTACTTACTATCATTATGTTCGCTTTGGATGCACCTTTGCCCGGAACGGGATGTTTTCCTGCTTCTACCAGATCCAAACACTTTTTGCAGCTAATAACTTCCCTGTCTAATTTATTTAAACTCTCTCTGGCACTTATTGGCATTTAAAAAATAAAAATTATTTGCTCTAAAACGCTTAGCGTTAATTTTTAATTAGATTTACAATTTATTTATGCTTTAAAAGTATACAACATAAAAAAATTTGAGTAAATAAAAATTAACCCATTACTTATTTTATGATTTTATTTCTCTAAATAAATTCGCCATTTCAATAGCGCTCAGTGCTGCTTCCCAGCCCTTATTTCCTCTCCTTGTCCCTGCTCTCTCAATAGCCTGTTCCAGGCTATCGGGAGTTATAACGCCAAAGGCAACCGGGATATTTGTATCCAGGCTGATTTTAGCAGCTCCTTTAATGGTTTCACCGGCGATATAATGGTTATGTGATGACTCTCCCTTTATAACCGTACCGAGGCAGATAATAGCATCATATTTCTTTGATTCGGCCATAATTTTTACTGCTGAAGGAATCTCAAATGCGCCGGGCACCCGTGCTATATCTATGTTGTTGTCTTCGCACCCGTGTCTTTTAAGGCAGTCCAGCGCGCCATCCAGCAGTTTTGACGTTATAAAATCATTATACCTGCTCACAACTATTCCAAATTTTAATTCTTCTGAATTTAGTTTGCCTTCATACTTTTTCATGGTTTTCTCCTTTTTTTTATCATAACATATGATTTAATTTACTTTTTTTTGTAGATAAATATCTTTTATTATTTTTATTGGGGCGGATTGCTAGAGGTATTCTTCTGGTTATTTTAAGACCGTAACCTTCAAGACCTACTATTTTTTTTGGATTGTTAGTCATAAGGTGTATAGTGGACAGACCCAGATCGGAAAGTATCTGAGCCCCTATACCGTAATCTCTTAAATCAGCGTCAAAACCCAGGTATAAATTTGCCTCAACGGTATCGAGTCCTTTTTCCTGAAGTTCATAGGCTTTCATTTTATTGCAAAGCCCTATTCCCCTTCCTTCCTGAGACATATAAAGTAGCACTCCGGAACCTTTTTCATTTATTTTTTTAAAGGCTTTATCCAGCTGTTCGCCGCAGTCACATCTTGTTGAACCAAATGTATCGCCTGTGAGACACTGCGAATGTACCCTTACCAGCACATCCTTTTCCCCCCTGATTTTCCCCTTAATAAAAGCGATGTGAAACTCAGGGTTTATAGTTGACCGGTAAGTAATAACTTTAAATTCACCCCATTTTGTAGGCAGGTTTACTTCGGCAACTTTTTCAATAAGTTTTTCTTTTCTTTTTCTGAATCTTATTAATTCTTCTATTGTTATGATTTTTAAACAAAACTCTTTTGATATTTCTATCAAATCAGGAAGACGGGCTGCCTCCCCGTCTTCTCTTATAACCCCGCATATGATTCCGGCAGGATATAACCCGGTTATTCTTGCGAGATCGACTGCTGCCTCTGTATGTCCGGCTCTAATAAGAATGCCGCCGTCATGCGAGCACAGTGGAAATATATGCCCCGGTATTGATATATCTTCCGGTACGGTACCGGGATTAATGAAAGTTTTTATGGTTTTTACCCTGTCACTTGCAGAAATTCCGCTGCCGGTTACAGATTTTGCATTTATGGAAACAGCCAGAGTCCTGGCATCACTGGAAGGAGATTTTCCCTCCCAGTTAATGACCGGTATCTTTAACTGATTCAATCTTTCTCTTTCGCAGGAAAGAAAAATCAAACCTCTGGCATGAGCTATGAAAAAATTAATTGAATCCAGTGTTACCTTTTCTGCAGCCTGAAAGAATACGCCTTCATTATTGGGCGATCTGTCATCAACAATAATTATTATTTCTCCCTTCTTTATATCACAGGTTATATTTTCTACAGGGTAAAAATATTCGCTTTTATTCTGTGAATCCATATTCTTTTAATTTCTCCTTGAGTATTTTGTCTTTTAATTCCTGAGAATCCATATTTGAAATCCTGCTGGATTTTAAAAAATTTATTGC
>JAFGLF010000030.1 GCA_016928195.1 Elusimicrobiota bacterium | reverse complement strand
CCGGGAAGTTCAGAATTTTTTTTAGGTGGAATAGTATCTTACTCAAACTATTCGAAGGTCAAATTACTAAATATTGACGAAAGTATTCTTGAAAAATATGGTGCTGTAAGCAGGGAAGTATGCATAGAAATGGCAAAGGAAGTAAAAAGAATTTTTAATTCTGATTATTCATTAAGTGTGACAGGCTATGCGGGACCGGAGGCAGAAAATAAAAAAATTGGCCTGGTTTACTGCTGCATAATTGGACCGGACTGCTATGAAAAAATATATGAGAAATTTTTCCAGGGTAACAGGAGTGAGATTAAATTCAGGACTGCGCAATTTATATTAAATGAATTAAGAAAATCTGTAAATGAGAGATGCTAAAAAAAGAGATAATATAAAGGATTTTAATAAAAATGAGTTTAAAAAAAGATTATTCATAGCCGTGGATATCCCCGAAGTTGTAAAGGATAATATATATAATTTAGCAACGGAAACGCTGCCTGAGGAAAGACATATAAGAATAGTACCTGCTCCGAATATCCATATAACTTTAAAATTCTTAGGAGATATAAATATTAATAAAACAGGGAAAATAGAAGATGCCATAAGAATAACAGCGGATTTATTTGAGAAATTTAAATATGAAATAAGTGGAAGAATAAACGCATTTCCGGATACCGGGAACGCGAGGGTCGTTTTTTTGGAAGTTGATAAGGGTAGTGAGCAAATATGTAAGATTTATAATGAACTTGAAAATAATCTCAGCAAAATTAAGATAGAAAGAGAAAAAAGAAAATTTTCCCCACATGTGACTATTGCCAGGTTGAAGGACGGGAAGAATATAAAAGAGTTAATAGCAGGTCAAAAAAAATTTTTAAATACCACTCTGAATTGCATGGAAATTACATTATTTGAAAGCAGGCTGAAACCGTATGGAGCTGAGTATATTATTATTAATAAATTTAATTTAAAATAAAGAAATCTCATTAAATAATTTTTATTAAAATTATTAATTATATGTTATAATGTGCTTGTGAGCATAAGCACATATAATTATTATTATTTATTATTTTATTCTAAAAATAATTTTTATCTGGAGGATTTAATATGGACAGGGAAAAAATCATAGAAAATACCGTGTCTCAAATTGAAAGGCAATATGGCGGCGGTGCCATAATGAGGCTGGGTGAAAAGAACCTGCTGTCAGATATTGGCTGTATTTCAACAAATTCGCTGGAACTTGATATAGCACTGGGAATCGGCGGAATACCAAGGGGAAGGGTAACTGAAATTTTTGGTCCTGAAGCTTCCGGAAAAACAACCCTTGCATTACATATTATAGCTAATGCTCAAAGAGAAGGAGGTATTGCCGCTTTTATAGATGCTGAACATGCACTGGATCCCGGTTATGCCAGGAATGTGGGTGTTAACATAGAAGAACTTCTGCTCTCTCAGCCGGATAATGGAGAACAGGCCCTTGAAATATGTGAGATATTATTAAAGAGCGGTGCATTGGATGTGATAGTAATAGATTCTGTAGCTGCTCTTGTACCTAAAGCGGAACTGGAGGGTGAAATTGGAGACTCTCATGTCGGATTGCAGGCAAGACTGATGTCGCAGGCTTTGAGGAAAATAACCGGAACAGTAAGCAAAACTAAAACTTCAGTAGTTTTCATTAATCAGCTTAGAGAAAAAATAGGGGTTATGTTCGGTAATCCGGAGGTAACACCGGGGGGCAGAGCATTAAAATTTTATTCATCGGTAAGGATTGATATAAGAAGAATTGATAGTATTAAAAGTGGAACCGAAGCAATAGGAAACAGAGTGCGTGCTAAAATAGTTAAAAATAAAGTTGCTCCTCCGTTTAAGACTGCGGAGTTTGATATAATGTATGGGAAAGGCATATCAAAAGAAGGCAGTGTAATTGATGTTGGAACAGAGCTAGGAATTCTTGAGAGAAGCGGATCATGGTACTCCTATAAAAATGAACGGATAGGGCAGGGCAGAGAAAATGCAAAAATGTTTTTAGCTCAGAATACAAAAGTAATGGATGAGATTGAAGAAAAAGTAAAAAATATGCTAAATTTAAATACTGGTAAAAGAGATAAGAAAGATAGTAAAGAAGAAAAAAAATAAATTTTAAACTAAAAAAGCGCCGTAAAAGCTGCTATTGACTTATATTGTCTTAATGCTATAATCTACTACGCTAAATAAGAATTACCAAAAGAGAGATACATTAGCAGTTTCTGTCATTTGAAAACTTCTATTTTTTTATTGACAATTAAACTCTTGTGTGTTATTTTTCTGCAGGTTATTTCCGTGTTCTTTGAGAACTAAATAGTGTAAGTTTCTTTAAGCAAAATATACTCTAATATTGAATTTTTTGAGAGTTTGATCCTGGCTCAGGACAAACGCTAACGGTGTGCTTAATGCATGCAAGTCAAACGGACAATGTAGAAGTGGCAACACTTTTGCAAAGTCAGTGGCGAACGGGTGAGTAACGCGTAGGCAATCTACCTTAGAGATTAGGACAACCTTCCGAAAGGGAGGCTAATACTAAATATTTTATATTGACCGTATGATTGATATAAAAAAGGTAGCCGCAAGGCTTCCGCTTTAAGATGAGCCTGCGTCCTATTAGCTTGTTGGTAAGGTAATGGCTTACCAAGGCAATGATGGGTAGCCGGCCTGAGAGGGTGATCGGCCACACTGGGACTGAGATACGGCCCAGACTCCTACGGGAGGCAGCAGCAGGGAATATTGCGCAATGGGCGAAAGCCTGACGCAGCGACATCGTGTGAAGGATGAAGGTCTTCGGATCGTAAACTTCTGTCAATTGAAGACGAAGGTAACAGGGTTAATAGCCTCTGTTATTGACGGT
>JAFGLF010000029.1 GCA_016928195.1 Elusimicrobiota bacterium | reverse complement strand
GAATTCTGCGATTTTGGTAAAAATGTTTTCCCGGGTTTATTAAGTAAAAATATTGTATATTATGGTTACCGCCATAACCAGTACTGGAATGATGTAGGGAGTCTTGACGAGTACCAGCAGGGTAATTTTGATGCCCTTGAAGGCAAAGTCAATGTAAGCATTCCCGGGGAAAAAATAAAAGAAGGAGTCTGGGTCGGGAAAAACTGTAAGATCCAGGAAGGTGTGGTTATAATTCCTCCGGTATGCATCGGGGATAACTGTACCATAAAAAAAGATGCAAAGCTTTTTGGTCCTATAATTCTCGGAGATAATACAATTGTAGATGAAAGAGCGGTATTGTACAGAGGTATAAAATGGGGCAGCGGTTATGTGGGTAAAGATGCTTCTTTAATAGGCGCTATTACAGGATATGATGCAAAAATAAATAATAAAGCTTCAATTCTTGAAAAAGCAGTAATTGGCTCAAGAAGCGTTATAAAGGATGGAATAAGGATTCATCCGAGTGTAAAAGTCATGTCTAATGAAATAATTGATATTGATACAAAAAATACCGAAAAAAGTTAATAAAAATTTTTTAGATATTTTAAAAGATATATTCATTCCGCCGCTGTGTGCTGTTTGCGGAAAAATTGACTCTGAATTACTCTGCAGGCAATGTATATCCAAAATTAAAAAGATTGAAGATGCGGTATGCAGTTGCTGCGGCAGACCTTTGTCAGGAAATAAAGCAAATGATAAGAGATGCAGTTTTTGCAGGAAGGAAGATTTTAATTTTTATAGACACAGGAGCTTTGCTTTATATAGCGGTGAAATAAAAAAAGTAATAAGAAAATATAAATACAATAGAATATATGCCTTAAAAGAAATTATCAGCTTATTTTTAAGACATACTTATATTAAAAACTATGAATATGAAAAAATTGATTATCTGGAAACAGTCCCGGGCAGACATATGGACGTACTCTGCAGGTCATTATCGGGGTTAATTAAAATCCCATTTACTGGTAATATAATAAAAATAAAAAAAATTGTAAAACAGCAGGGTCTGGATTTTATACAAAGAAGAAATAATATAAAAGGAGCTTTTAAGGTTAAAAATTGTCTTCAGTATTACGGGAAAAATATTCTGGTAGTAGATGATGTCTGGACTACCGGAAGCACAATGATGGAAATTGCAGATATTTTAAAAAAAGCTGGTGCTGATAAGATTTATTTATTGACTCTGGCAAGGGGGATACAATAAAAACATCAAAATTAAAAGGAATTGTAAAGTGGTTCAGCCCGGAGAATGGGTTTGGATTTATAGAATCAGAACAGGAAGAGACAGGTGATATTTTTGTGGAATATTCTTCTATACTGATGGATGGATTTAAAGTTTTAAATAAAGGCCAGAAAGTAGAGTTTGAACTGGATAAAGATGATAGGGGCAGTATTGCGAAAAAAGTAATGGCAATAAAACGGCACCTTTAAAGGCCGGACTTTTAAAAGTGTGATTAAGAAATTTTTAATACAATCCAGTATTAAATTTTACGATAGATTAAAATAAGTTAGAGATAAGGAGGCAATATGGCGGAATTTATCATTAAAAGCAAAAATATAGAGCTGGATGAAAAGATACGTAATTATACCGGGAAGAAAATTAAAAATAAGATAGTTAAAATCCTGGATAAAGTAACAAAGACAGAAATAAAGTTTATTTTTGAAAAAAATCCGAGAATCAATTTAAACAATAAGGTAGAAGTAACAGTTTTTACAGCAGGCACGGTCATAAGAGCGACTGATTCGGGAACGGATGTTTTTGAAGCGGTTGATAAAGTCAGCGCTAAGCTGGAAAGATTGATAAAAAAATACAAAGAAAAACTGGTCAGCAGGGGCAGGAAAAATAGTAGTCGGAAAGAATTTGAGGAGGCCGGGGAGGAAA
Source organism: Elusimicrobiota bacterium (assembly GCA_016928195.1). GTDB lineage: Bacteria > Elusimicrobiota > UBA8919 > UBA8919 > UBA8919 > JAFGLF01. The sequence goes on along the minus strand of JAFGLF010000029.1, from coordinate 1,124 downwards.
ATTTAAAATCTAAAATTGCCAGTGACAAAACAAAAGATTTAATAGTAAAGGTTAAGACATTTGCTTTAAAACCCATAACTCCGGAAGAGGCGGTATTGGAAATGGAACTGCTCGGGCACGATTTTTTTGTTTTTATAAATTCTGATACGGGAAGGACTGCGGTCGTTTACCGCAGAAAAGATCAAAATTATGGTTTGATAGAACCTTCCACATAATCAAACTGATTTAACGAAAGTGAAAGTATATGTTTGAGAAAATTGGAAATATTCTTAAATTTGGTGAAGGAAAAAAATTAAAAAAATATACTGATTTAATAAATGCCGTAAATAATCTTGAAAAAGATATAAGCGCACTTACCGATGATAAACTTCAGGCAAAAACTGCAGAGTTTAAACAGAGATATGAAAATGGGGAAAAATTAGAAGAATTGATGCCCGAAGCTTTTGCGGTAGTCAGGGAAACAGCAAAAAGAACTCTTAATATGAGGCATTTTGATGTACAGATACTGGGTGGTGCCGTTCTTTTTGAAGGAAAAATTGCTGAAATGAAAACCGGTGAAGGAAAGACACTGGTAGCGACACTCCCCGTATATTTAAATTCATTAACCGGAACAGGTACCCATCTGGTAACGGTAAATGATTACCTGGCTAAAAGAGATAGTGAATGGATGGGTTCAATTTATAAATTCCTGGGATTGAAAGTCGGACTTATCCAGCATGAGATGCCTGCTTTTGAAAAAAAACAACAGTATATGTCCGATGTAGTCCATGGTACAAATAATGAATTTGGATTTGATTACTTGAGAGACAATATGGTTATGACTAAAGACAATATGGTACAGAATGGCCACTGGTATGCCATTGTAGATGAAGTCGACAGTATTCTGATAGATGAAGCGAGGACCCCACTTATAATTTCCGGGGTTGCCCAGGGGACTACTGAAATTTACAGAAAATTCGCGCAGATAGTGCCTATGCTGAAAATAAATGAGGATTTTGATATAGATGAAAAAGTAAAAACAGCTGCAATTACAGAGGAGGGTGTAGAAAAAGTTGAGAAAATACTGAATATAGAGAATTTATACAGCCCATCAAATTTTTTATATGTACTTGCATTGAACCAGT
>JAFGLF010000028.1 GCA_016928195.1 Elusimicrobiota bacterium | reverse complement strand
CATAAAAAATAAAGAGAATCAAGCAATAAAAAAGCCCCCTTTGTTTAGGAAGCAACTATATTGATAAACGGAAGGTTATCCGGATTAATCCGTTATCTTTTAGTTATTTTTTTTACTAAAAAACAAATTAGGTTTAAAACGACAATAGAGGGAACACTTAGCATAAAGCATATAACTAATGCAATGGGCCAAATATTATTATTTGTTAAAAATGCAAAACAGATGAAACCCACACAGAACCCTAAAATTGTAATAAGATTTAAATGAAATAGTTCTATTCCTTTCTTTACTAAAAATAATAAAATCGGGAGGAAAAAAATAAAATGAATTAATATGGCTAAAGCGACCGATACATCTTCCCTATAAAAATAATTATAATAAACTACCGTTGTAATAGTTGTAAAAAGGAAGGCAATTAAATATATCATTACTTTCCGTGGTCGTCAAATACCCATACCTGATGGCGGCATTTAGGGCAAAGAATTTTAAATGCAGACTGTCTTCCGGAAGATTGTGAAGATTTTTCGGAGGCGATATGAGAAGTATCCAAAAACTCCTGCTGTGTAAAAACAATTAGATTGATATTGCTATATCCCATCGGTCCGAGTTTTTTGGCAATATAAAGTATCTGTTCTTTTGGTGCAATAACCTCTCCGCAGTCGGAACAAACAATCAGTTCCTTCTTTATTTCTGCAAACATATTGTTCCTATTAAGATCTGCAATATCGAATTCGGTGTTGGATAATTTAACTCCTTCTTTTGTTGTGCAGAGACGTTCACACTGGCCGCAGAAAATACAATAATCATGACGCCATCTGATGGAACGCATCGGAGGATTTGCTGCTAAATCATCCACAACTTTAATTGCCCTCGGAGGACACACATCGGCACAGGCACCGCAGCCTATGCAACCCTCTTTTTCATTAGGCACTGGAATGCCCCTGAACCTCGGGAAGGGCGTATGCGGCTCAAAAGGAAACTTTGTCGTAAAGGGTCCTTTTATAAGTGCTTTTATCGCTTCTTTAAGTTCTCTAAGTTTCGGATATTTCATAAAATCAATTAAAAGATTAAAAAATTACAAAGATTAAAATTTTTCATAATCTTTCTCAATCTTTCTTAATCTTTTCTATTTTAGTTTTATCTTCCTCATACTTATCGCAAACGCTTTTATCCCAAAGTTTAACTCCGGATTTATGTGCCCCTCTGGCCAAAGCATGTGCTGATACCGGCGAGGTCAATGCTATAAAAACCATGCAAAATAATGCTTTTATTCCTCCGGCAGTAAATCCCAGCATTAAAAAAGTACCAAATAAAATACTACAAGTCCCGAAAGTAACACATTTAGTGGATGCCTGAAGCCGATTATATACATCAGGAAGCCGTATTAGTCCCAAACATCCTAAAAAATCAAAGAAAAGTCCTATACCAATAAAAATCATTCCAATTATATCAATCATTTTCTTTCTCTCTTTATCTGCGCCACCGCTACAGCGGGGGCCCGACTTGGCGGGATAATCCGCTCCGCCAGCCGGCGGATTACTCGTCGAAATCCTTTCCTTCTATATATTTGGCCAATGCAATTGTGGCAATAAAACTCTGTAAAGCCCATGCAATTCCGATATCTATATACCAGCTTCGCCCAGTAGGAATACATAAAATCGCACAAAAACCTACGATCAAAACCCCGAGTATATCAATAGCTACTACTCTGTCGGGGGCAGTAGGTCCTTTTACAACCCTATAAAGACAGAATATACTGGCAAGTAAAAGTATAAAAAGACATCTTGTAAAAAATGCAATATACGGTAAATCCGGATAAAATAATATCGGTATAGTTCTAATAGTAATTATAGCTAAAATTACTATAAGTATAACCGCCCCTATTAACCATTGTATTCTACGATTCATATTCACCTTTATTCTGCGTAATCCGCGATTCTTTCTGTGTAATCTGCGGTTAGTTATTCAAATATATTTTCCAAAATTGACTCAAACCTAGCTACGATTAATTTTGTAGCAGCTTCCACATCCTGTTCCTTGACATTTATCCAGTGCACATAAATAAAACCTTTTTCCTGGTCTATATCTACACTCAAAGTTCCCGGTGTTAAAGTAATGGAATTAGCCAAAAATGTCAGACCTGTTTCAGACTTTAACTTTGTTTTTACCTTCACTATTCCGGGATTAATCGGGACATCGGGATGCCCGACTCTGTATGCCACATCTAGATTTGCTTTGAAACATTCCCATATAAAAACAGGAATATAATACAAAAACCATACATACCGCTTAAGATTTTTAAATACATGCGGTCTATTTACAAACATGTCTCCAGTCAGGACAGCTATAAACAGGGCAACCAGTAACCCGACAAAAACATGTTGTTTATCAGACGGCCATGTAAGCCCTGTCCATACAATAAAAGCAAAAAAGAATAAAATAATTCTACTTGTCATTTTACGTTCTCAAGTACGATTCTACCATATTCCATTCCATTTTTTATGACTTCAACTGCAGGATTCAGAAATATTTCCTTTACCTGCGGCAGTAAGAGTAAACTTGTAACTATACACAAAATTGATAATATTACCATTGCAGACTGCATAGAAATCGGAACTTCTTTTATATTATTATTTTCAGGGTTTAATTTCCCAAAGAAAGCATACTTCTGAACTTTAAGGAAACTTGCTAATGTCAACACACTCCCGATAACCGCAATAAAACCTAACCAAAACTTGCCTGCCTGAATACATGCAAGTATGATTATAAGTTTGGACCAGAAACCATTAAAAGGCGGAATGCCTGAAATAGACATGGAAGCTATAAATGACGAAAATGCCGTCACAGGCATCTTATCCTTCAATCCTCCCATTTTCCTTAAATCCCTTGTGCCTGTTGTATATTCAACGGCACCGCTGGTTAAAAACAACAATGATTTAAAAATTGAATGGTTTATTAAATGAAAAAGCCCGCCCAAAATTCCCAGCGGCGTGCCAAGTCCTATCCCCAATATTATATATCCGACCTGACTTATAGAGTGATATGCCAATAAGCGTTTATAATCCCATTGATATAATGCTAATAATACACCTATAATCATTGACAAACAACCAAGAATCATTAAAATTTGCATTATCATTTTTATATATCCATTACCATTAACTGTTTACACCTAAAACATTAAACATTATTCTTACTAACGCATATATACCCAAAGATTTTATTAATACTCCTGATAACATAGCAGAAATCGGAGCCGGAGCTGAAGGATGAGCATCCGGCAACCATGCATGAAAAGGAATAATAGCGGATTTTAATCCAAAACCCATTAAAAAAAGTACTGTTACAAATCCAATTACAACAGAATTTTTTCCCATACTTAACTTCTGTGAAATATCAGCCATATTTAAAGTTGACGTATAACTATAAATAATGGCAATAGCAAACAAAATAAATAGTGATGCGACGCTGCCTAATACCATATATCTGAATGATGCTTCAAGTTCTTCATGCTCGGTCCCGAACGCAACAAGTGCGTATGATGATATAGCCCCTATTTCTAAGAAAACATACAGATTAAACATATCTCCTGTGATAACCACCCCGTTCATCCCAGCAAGCATCAACATAAAAAGTGTATAATATTTCACTTTGTCGGTATATCTTTCCATATATGATATTGAAAAAATAACCGCCATTAACGCAACGATGTTTACAACCGGAAGTATGACCGCTGTTAAACCATCAACCACCATGGATATACCGATTGGGGGCACCCATCCGCCAACTTTGTAAATTAACGGCATATGATCTACAATGTTTAGAGTATACACCATTTCAAAAGATAAAACTACAAGTGTAAAACATGCCAGACTTGCTAATATGTCACTCATAGATTTATAAAACTTACCGACAAGTGATATTACAAACGCTGTAGTTAAGGGAACTATTATAAATAAAGGTATCATATTTATCCTTTAAGTTTACGAATTTGAGTTATATCAAAAGTACCGTATTTCTCATACAATCTAATGGCAACCGCAACCATTAACGCTGTCACAGCAAGTCCTATGACAATAGACGTAAGAACCAATGCCTGTGGCAATGGATCCACTATATTTTTTACTACCTGGTCGTCGGCTAAAACAGGCGCACGGCCATGCATGCGGTATCCTATAAGGATAAGAAATAAATTAACAGCATATTCCGCTATCCCTATCCCTATAATAATTTTTATAAGATTCTTCTTTGTTACGACAGCATATAAACCTACACAAAAAAGAATTAAACAAAGAAAATAAATCATTCCTTACCACTCCTAATTTTTAACAAAACTATGGCGACAAGAACAGCAAAAAGACCGGAGGAAACCACAAAACATATGGCGATTTCACATAAAGGAATTGTACCGCCGCTAAAAAGAGCAAAAGATTCCCCTTTGCTTAAAAAATTAAGAAAGAAATACCCTCCTGAAAAACCTAAAATAGCAGATGTAATAAATATTATTGCTCCTAAACTCAAAAAAACAGATGCGACAGACTGGCTAAATTTTTTAAATGCGGCTTCTTTGCCGAAAGCAAGCATAAGATGAACGAAAGACAAAGCAATTATTACACCTCCGGCAAAACCCCCACCGGGAGTATGATGTCCATTAAAAACGACATACAACCCGAAAAGTAATATCAGCCCGACAGTCAAACGGGTCACAGTTTTAACTATTAATGTCATGCCTTTATTTTCAGATTCTTTACTCACCTTTTTTTCTCCCAATTTTCCTTAATACTGCCAGTGCACCGATTACTGCCGTAAAGAGTACCGTCGCTTCCCCTAATGTATCATAGGCACGGAAATCAAGAATTACCGAAGACACTAAATTGGTTACGCCCGTACTGCTCAGTCCCTCTGAAATATAATGTTTGGAAACCGCCATCGTAGGACTTCCAAATACAGGCAAATTCTCTAAACAGAAATAAGCAAATACCATAAACACCGCGATAAACGCCAAACTTGTAAACACTACAAGAAATTTAGGGGACTTTTCTGTTTGTATAATATCTCTTTTGATTGTTGCACGAATCATAAATATTAGTGCCAGAATCTCTACTACTAACTGTACCATTGCCAAATCAGGTGCTTTCAAAATGAGAAATGCAAGCGATAATCCCAATCCCACGGCACCTACCGCTACCACTGCCGACAATAAATCCTTCATTTCAATTGCCGCAATAGCACCTATAATCATAAGAACAAGAAGAATTTGTAATTCCAACATTTTTTCCTTAATAACCCGACAGATCAACTAAATTAATACCGTAATAAGTAAAACTGCTATACCAATAAGACCCCAGCTTAAATATGTCTGCAGATTGCCGCTATGCATATCCGAGAGGATTGAACCAATCTTAAAAACTATTTTTTTGCCCCAATCATATATATCAAACATTTTTTTCTCGGCAAAATAATACATTGATTCAAAAAACTCCATATCTTTTATCGTTTTATAGAAATCCGTCCCGTTAACACGTGCATCGTCAGGCAGAATCTCACCGCCGATATACGTATTTCCCATTCTGTATTTAATGTTTGATACCAGATATATAACAAAACCCACTATGAGTCCCAGAATAATAAACATAGTTGCTAAGCCCGGTTGCCATATACCGATAAACTCTGAAGAAATTTTAGCATCCATAGCTGAAAGTGAAGGAAAAATAAATAACTTCAAAGGAACCTGAAATGCGAATATTCCAAAAATAAGACATAGTCCTGCAAGTACAACCTGAGGCAGCCACATTGTCCAATGAACTTCTTTACATTTATCAGGCTGCAAATGCTGATCCTTCTGCCCAAGAAATATTCCGTGAATAAGTTTCATAAATGATGCCAGGGTCAATGCTGAACCGAACATAGCAGCCAACAACAGCACCCACCAGAACTTAGATAATAACCCCGAACCATTGGTGCCGAACTGAATTATTCCCTGATATATCATCCATTTTGATACAAATCCATTTATAGGCGGAACACCGGATATTGCCAAAGCTGCTATCAAACAAGTTATAAATGTTATAGGCATATATTTAGCCAAGCCGCCGAGCTTTGACAGGTCGCTTGTTCCAGCTCTATATTCAACTGAACCTCCGCTCAAAAACAAACATGCTTTGTAGATAGCATGATTCACCATATGGAACAATCCGCCCGCAATACCTATAGGATTACCGGTCCCTATACCTAAAACCATATAGCCTACCTGTGAAACAGCGTGGTAAGAAAGTAATTTTTTTATATCATGTTGAATCATTGCCATAAATACTGCTGCTATTATGGTTACCCCGCCTATTAATAAAAGAATACTACGTAATATATATATATCAAAACCCGATCCGGTTAAATCAAACATATTAATACAGGTCCTTGCCAGTAAATAAATCCCAAGCAATTTATCCAGTGATGCGGGCAAATATGCAGTTACTGGTATCGGGGCAGCCACTGCCATATCAGGTATCCAAGTATGAAACGGCATAGCGCCTGCTTTTGCAAAAGCAGCAATTGCCAGACATATGAAGGCAATTACTGATAAATTTATAAAACTATTTGAAGATAAACTAATATGTATCATGTCCATCTGTAAAGTTCCGGTTAATATCCATATCAATGCTATACCAAGTATCATAAAACAATCAGACCCGCCTATTATAATAAAACTCTTCTTTGCAACAGCAGAGGCATCAACAGCCGGATATTCGTGATCGGAAGAGAAAGTTGAATCCGGGGCTATTTGTATCAATAAATATAGTGTAAGTCCAAGAAAACCCCAAAAAACCAATAAAAGAATCAAATTATTGGATAAAACTGCACCGAAACTTGCGCCCAGTGTCATAAGTATATAGCAATAATACTGTGATACAGAAATGTCTTTATACTCGGATAACTTCTTAATAAATTTCAAGGAATATAAAACAATTAGTAATCCGAAAAAAACTATTGCCAGAAGAACAAATCTGGCAAGATTATCGATAATAAAGTAAGTTGACGAGAATTCGGAGTATGCAGGATTAAAGAAAATCAGTACCGCAATAAAAAGGGTTATAAAAGATATAATTACGGCAACAACCCTTTCTAATTTCGGTATTAACAGGCATAAAATCCCGCCGACTATAGGAACCCCGATTAGAGAAATTATCAAACTCATAAACCTTTAAAATCCTAAACCTTTTTTTATTTTGTTTGTTTTTTCCTGAGAAAGTTTTATTAAATCAAATCCGTTCATTAATTTTTTATTCTTTTCTTTATCAATAACAGCAACCCTTTCCGTACAGCAGTAACAAGGATCCACTGCAGCAAGAATTATTGCCGCATCTGAAACCGTTTCACCTTTCACCGCATACTGATTCGAAGGAACATTAACATAAGAAGGTGCCCGGACTTTATGTCTTACCGGACGGGAAGCGCCGTCGGAACGCACATAATGATAAACTTCACCGCGCGGTGCCTCATAACGACCTATTCCCTCGCCCGGAGGGATCTCCTTTACTTTCAAATCAAAATTACCTTCAGGTTCCTTTCTCAAACCTTCAAGACAGCCTCTTATTATTTTTACAGATTCGTACATCTCAAGGATTCTAACTACTACCTTATCAAAAACATCTCCGTTTTGAGTAACAATAACATTCCAGTCAACCATATTATAGGCACTGTTTTGAGGGTCATCCCGGCGGATATCAATATCAATTCCGCTCGGTCTGGCAGTCGGACCGACCACACAGTATTCAATCGCTTTTTCCTTTGGTAAAACCCCGACACCTTTTGTTCTTGCATGAATGACGGGATCATCCATAACAGCACCCTTAAACATATCAAGTGCAGGAACTAAGTCGTTGCACATTTTTTCAATCTGCGGAATGTCTTTATTTTCAATATCCCTGCGGACACCACCGATTTTCATCATTGCATAATGCATCCGATTCCCTGTAATAAACTCAAATATATCATTAACTAACTCGCGATATTTCCATGACCACATCCATACAGTATTATAACCCAAAAAATGTCCTGCCAAACCAAGCCATAACATATGCGACTGAATTCTTTCAAGTTCGCCGATAATCGAACGGATATATTTTGCTCTTACCGATATCTCAATCCCCGCAAGATCTTCAACCGCGTTAACATAAGCAAACGGATGACTGGTTGAACATATACCGCAGATTCTTTCAACAAGAAATGCCGACTGATCCCAGTGCAAAGATTCGGAAATTTTTTCAATACCTCTGTGGTTGTATCCTATCTCAATGTCCATATCAATAACTTTTTCACCTTCAACATAGAGTTTAAAAAATTCTGCTTCTTCCTGTAACGGGTGATATGGACCTATCGGTATAACTGTTCGTTTCTTATCTTCACTCATAATATTAATCTTCTCTCTTACCCTGCCCCTGTCTTAAAGGGTAATTACAACTCGGCCAGTCATCGCGCAACAAAAGGTGTTTAAGATTAGGGTGCCCCTTGAAGTTTATGCCCAAAAGTTCCCACATTTCTCTTTCAATCCATTCGGCACCTTTTATTACACCTGATATTGTTTCGATTTCCGGATTTTCCTTATCAGTAATCAAAACACGGACACTCACAACCTTTCCGGTTTTATCCTCTGCAAAGTGATAAAGTATTTCAATTCCGTCTCTCCTGTCAGTTCCCGAGCAGATAATGAACCTTAATTTCAAATCATTAAACAGAAATTCCGATACATTAACAATATCTTCAGGTAACATATCGATATAATACCGTCTCGGGTTCTTCTCTTCAAACTTTTTTATTTTATTACCCAGTTTCTTTTTTATCTGTTCAACCGTACCCATATTTTATTTTTCTCCGCGTAATGCTTTTACCAGTTTTACAACACCCATTATTATGGCTTCCGGCTTGGGAGGACAGCCCGGGATATATGCATCTACGGGAATAATCTTGTCAATGGGACCACAGGCATTATACGAATCCCTAAATATTATTTCCGAACAGGCACAACCGCCGACCGCAACAACAACACATGGCTTTGGAGCTTCCTCATAAACCCGCTTAATCCTGTCCACAACCTTCCTGTTTACCATACCGGTAACTAAAATAGCATCGGCATGCCGAACCGAACCGACAAGCTGAATTCCGAATCTTTCAAGATCATACCTCGGAGTAAGAGCGTCCAGTATCTCAATATCACAGTTATTGCACGGACTACATGCCGCGTGAAATACCCATATCGATTTTGTTAATGCTTTCAATTTTATAGGTGCTGACATTTTAATATCCTATTAATGCTAAAATTACTGCAAAAATAGAAACAACCAAACAACCTCTCCAAAAAAATCTTACCGCTTGGTCAATCCTTATCCTTGGGTTTGTATTTCTAATTAAAATCATTAATACAAGTATAATAACATATTTTAATATACCCCACAGGATTGACCATCCTTCGAATTTTATTCCACCCAAAAAAAGTATCACTGCGAAAACCGGAAGTACAAACAAAAGCATCAGATGATTCAGTTTATGCATTGCAAGAAGTATCCCGCTATATTCTATAAAAACACCTCCGGCAAGCTCCTGTTCGGCCTCCGCTATATCAAACGGTATAAGTCCTAACTTTGCCTGAATTACTATAATAAAAATTATAAAAGCAATTGCACCGGATAATGAAGAAAAAACTATGCCCTGCGCCTGCTGGTATGCAACAATTTCTCCTAATTTTATTGTATTCAGTTTTATTACAGAAACCAAAATTGCAAGTAAAAAAGGCAGCTCATAAGATAAAAACATTTTCATTTCACGCGATGCCGCAAGAGAAGCAATCGGATTACCGGAAGCAGAAGCGCCTAAAATTACAGCAACCGGAGTAATTGCTAAAAGGTATATTACAACCAACAAATCACCTACGAAAAGAGTTTGCGGAACCAATATAGCCTTCCATAGAATTATTGAAACAAGTGTGGTTGTGGATATTGCAAAAAACGGGGACAATAAAAAAACATATTTATTTGCCGCTTCAGGGATCACTACCTCTTTGGTTAAAAGTTTTACGAAATCATAAAACGGCTGTAAAAAAGGAGGTCCCTGACGCCACTGGACGAGAGCCGTAACCTTTCTGTCAATCCACGAGACAATCATGCCTATAATTGCAGTAAATAAAAATCCCGGAAAAATAATAAATTCTAACAATATTCTCATTTATCCGCTTCGCTCACTTTTTCCATTTTAAACTGTATACCAAAAGCTTATCTGATATTTTATAAATATTCTTCGATTCATCTTCTTTCATATCCACCCATTGCAAGATGTTATCTCTGCAGGTCTCCACACACAGAGGCGGTTTATCCTTGCATCGTCCTATACAATAATCGCACTGTGATGTTTTATAAGATAATATATCCGTATAAATCGTACCGAAGGGACATGCAACGGAACAGGATTTACAGGATGTGCACCTCATAGAGTATCTCTGCAGAATCCCTTTGTCGTTTTTTTCCAGTGCTTCATTCGGGCAAGCTAAAATACAGTCTGCACTTTTACATTGACGGCAAATAACATATTGTGCCGCCTTTGCGAGAAGTTTTTCAACTCCGTTATTTTTAGGAGCATCCATACCCGTTAACTGATGATAATAATAGCTGCACTCTGCTATAACACCGCCGCCAAAAGATTTAATTTTATAATACTTTTCCAAATCAATAAGAATCTTCTTCATATTCGCTTCGCTTAAACGCTAATTATGGCGAATCTAACGCTGATTATCGCGAACAACTGCTCTTAATTTGCGTGTATTCGCGTTGCATTTTCTATTCGCGTGTATTTGCGTTCTTTACTAGTCCCACAAATCCTCAAAATTTTTTATCTGCTCATATGTAAAAACAGGCCCATCCTTACAAACAAAGTATGGACCCAACTGACAATGTCCGCATTTACCCAACCCACAGGACATATTTTTTTCCATTGAAAGATAAATATTTTCAGGTTTAAAACCGATTTCCAAAAGTTTTTTGGTTCCGAATTTCATCATAATCGGAGGACCGCATACAACAGAAACCGAATTTTTTAAATCAAATTTTGCCTTATCCAGAAGGCATGTTACAACTCCTATATCTTCTTTCCACGTTCCGGATGTACATTTATCTACGCTTTTCAGAATATCAACTTTTTTAACTTTTTTCCAGTCCGTAAATTCTGTTTTATAAATGATATCTTCCGGCGTTTTTGCGCCATAACACAAAATAACCTTTTTAAATTTATCAATCTGTTTAATTAATGTTAAAAGAAATGACCGCAAGGGCGCCATACCGACGCCACCACCAAGGATTAAAATTTCTTTATCAAACATCTGCTCAAGCGGATAGCCTTTTCCGTAAGGTCCGCGAATACCGACAGTATCTCCTTTCTTTAACTGGTGAATTTTCTCTGTTACATATCCGACACGCATTATAGTAACATCTATATATTCTGTTTCATAAGGAGAAGACGAAGGTGTAAACGGCGCCTCGCCTACACCATCCAGCGAAAGCTCAATAAACTGGCCGGTTGCAAACGAAAACTTCGCGGCAGGTTTTAACGTAACCGTTTTTATATTAGAGCTTTCATCAGTAACTTTTATCACTTCTGCTTTTATTGCTTTATATATATTCTTCATTTTTCCGCTTCGCCTTAACGCAAATGGTCGCGAATCTAACGCTGATTATCGCGAATTACTATTCGCGTCTATTCGCGTTGCCTCTCTATTAGCGCTTATTCGCGTTGTCTAAACGCGATAATACTTCTCTTACATCGATTTCGGCAGGGCAGACCTCTATACATCTGCCGCAACCGGTACAGGCATAAAACCCAAAATTCTCAAACCTATAATCAAACTTACAGGAATACAGGTTTCTATATCTTTTTTCTTTTGTTGGTTTTGGATTGCCGCCACCTGCAACACGGGCATACCCTTTAAACTGGCATGCATCCCATAAGCGGTATTTCTCGAAATTTTCCATTTCGCCGATTAAAAAACAATAACAGGTAGAACACGAAAACCTGCACCCTCCGCATTCAACACATTCCTTTGCAAGTTCTTTCCATAAATCCGTTTTCTGGGGCCGAACAACAGTATTGAGTGATTTATCAAACTTGAAATCTTTGTTTGTTTTCAAGACAAGTTCGCTTACCGTTTGCCTATTCTTTTCAGACTCATCAACATGGTCCTGTAGTGAATCCTGGAAAAGCTGTTTATTTTTATCAACCAACTCCCTTCCTTTTTCACTTAAAATTTCAACAACAAAGTCATCCCCAACAGGACGAAGATTCATATCAAATCCAGAGGTCGGATACGGCTGCCCTTGTATGATGGAACAAAAGCAGCTGTCTTTACATGATGTACAATCCGCAGATATTATTATAGTGTTCTTTCTTTCTTCCTCATATACAGGATCTCTGTATTCGCCGCCTAAAAACATAGCGTCAAGGAGTTTAAGATGGGCCAGTTCACATGCTTTGACCCCTACGAGAATTTTCGGTTTTTTTACATCAATAGAACTTATTTTTTCAACAGGTGGGAAAAAAAATGATTTAATCGGTATAACTGAACGATATTTACCTACTACGGTATTGTTTAAGTTTTCTGCCGTTAGTAGCAAATATCTATAATCGACCCTATCCGCTTCGGCAGATTCAAACAATGAAAAAACATCATATTTTTCTATTTGATTAAGTAAAAAATTCTGCCAATTTCGAACGTTGATGTATTTAGTTTTCATACTACCTATTATCTATATAATTTAT
>JAFGLF010000027.1 GCA_016928195.1 Elusimicrobiota bacterium | reverse complement strand
TTTAAGTTCTTTTCCCATTTTCTTTCCGGCTTCCGTCAACTGATAATATTTTCTTGCAGCTCCTTCACTGGATTCCTCAAGATAAGTTGTAACATAGCCGTCATTTTTAAGGCGCCTCAGCAGCGGATAAATTGTCCCCTCTGAAATGGATATATTCTTAGAGATTTCATTTACCAGCTCATATCCGTACCGGTTTTTCTTTGCCAGCAAAGCCAGCGCACACAATTCCAGAACGCCTTTTTTAAATTGTATATTCATAGCACCACATCCTCTCCTTTCAATTTATGGAACATTCTAACACAAGGTATAATACAATGCAAGGTATTCTTTTAAAAATATTACCTTTTATAACTTTGTTACTGACCGGCCTTTTATAAACTCATTTTTTATTCCATTTTTTAATATAAAGTGTATTATATTTTATATTATTATTTACCCTTAAGAAATTTTAAAATTAATAAATAATTGATTTTACTTTGAAAGCATGAAACTTTCAGATAAAGAAACGCTGGAATATTTTCACCGCTCTTATACTGCAGTGGACGGATTGTGGTTTGTAAAAGTTGAAGAAAAATATGGATTCGACACAGCCCTCGATATAGATAAAAAAGTGTGGGAAGTTATGCCTAAGATACAGTCACGTTTCATAAAAAATAAATTAAAATTAGATAATAGCATTAAGGCTCTCATTGAATGCTTTAAAGTAAAATTAAAACTGGACGGCTTTAAATTCAAAACAGAAAAACTGAATGATCACAAAATAAAAATAATAATCCATAGCTGTCCCTGGCATAATATAATGATTAAATCGGGGCGGATAGACTTTTCAAAAAAAGTCGGAAGCACCATTTGTAATACAGAGTACATGGTATGGGCAAAAGAATTCGGAGATAATATAACTTTTAAACTTGAAAAACAGATTTGCAAAGGTCAGGGTCCCTGTATCATAATTTTTGAGGAAATCCGCAAAAGCAGAGCATAACAAAACCCCATACCCTTACTTTTTTAAATTATACTGCCCTGATATTATTCACTGTTGCTTTATAACTTATTCTTTGTAGAGGGATAGGTGCTCCTGCAATTTTAAAAGCAATTGATATGAATTATCTCATCCAGTTTTCTTTTCGGTACATGCAGTGTTCCTAAAAGATCTTTATGGTGCTCGATGGATTTGCCCTTATCAATATCAAAGCGCACCGGGTTTTCCGGGCAATTTATCATCAAGTCTATTCATTAAGCAGACGAAATATAATTTTCCTGATTGAAATAACACCTGTATAATGTATAATCTTTTCAAGGCAAGGTTGGATAAAAAACAGGTAATATAATAACATTTATTTTTAATTTAATTTTAAAGCTGTAGTTTTATTTTCTTGATTTTATAATTTTTAATAAATCTAAAAAGATGTCTTCCCCGCATATAATAAGCGTAAAAGGTTTAATAAAAAATTATGGAAACGTTAAGGCCATCAGAGGTATAGATTTCCATGTGAACAAGGGCGAGCTATTCGCATTTCTTGGTCCAAACGGCGCGGGGAAAACTACTACCATAGATATTATCTGCACCCTTCTTAAGCCTGACAGCGGGGAAGTAACAATTAACGATTATACGCTCGGCACGCAGGATGATAAAATCAGGAAAGATATCGGGGTCGTATTTCAGGATAATATTCTTGATGATCTGTTAACCGTAAGGGAAAATCTTTACACGCGCGGCAGTTTTTACGGCGTGCCAAAAAAAGAGCTTTCCGAAGCCATTGAAAGAGCTGCCGGTGCCGCAGATGTTAAAAGCTTTTACAGGCGCTCCTATGGGAAACTTTCCGGCGGCCAGAGACGCAGGGCTGATATTGCAAGAGCTCTTGTAAATACACCTAAAATCCTGTTTCTAGATGAACCTACTACTGGTCTTGATCCGCAAACGCGAAAAAGTGTATGGGATACAATCCGCAACCTGCAGAATGAAACCGAGATGACGGTATTTCTCACCACTCATTATATGGAAGAAGCAGCAAAAGCTGATTATGTTGCAGTAATCGATAACGGCCTGATTTCCGCCAGTGGCACCCCCTCTGAGCTCCGGGCAAAATACAGCACGGACACCCTTCAGCTTATTCCGAAAGACATCAAAGATCTTAAAAGTTTTTTAATTGAACAAAATATAGAATTTGTTGTATCCGGAGGGGCTTTTATTATTTCTATTTCAGATACTCTTAAGGCATTGCCGCTGGTAAACAAACTAGAAAAACTTATATCAGGCTTTGAAGTAATAAGCGGGAACATGGATGATGCCTTCGTGAAAATTACCGGTCATGCTATGAGGGAGGATGCAAACTAGATGGCAGCTGTGATTAATTTAATTAAGCGAAATTTAAAACTTTTTTTCCGTGATAGGACCTCTGTATTTTTCTCACTTCTCGCCGTATTAATAATAATCGGGCTTTATGTTTTTTTTCTGGGAAATATGATGGTTAAAGGGTATGAAGGCCTGCTCGGAAGCAATAGCCGTTTCATTATTGACAGCTGGATTATGGCGGGAATCCTATCCGTTACCTCAATAACTACAACAATGGGTGCAGTCGGTATTATGGTTGAGGATAAGACAAAAAAAATTTTAAAAGACTTCTACTCAGCTCCCCTAAAACGCTCACAACTTGCCAGTGGATATTTGATAAGCTCTTTTATAATTGGTGTTATCATAAGTATTGTAGCACTGGTTATAGCTGAAATTTACATACTTTCTAACGGCGGGGAACTTCTTGGCTTTATGTCATTACTAAAATTACTCGGAGTGATGCTGATATCTGTTTTTGCCAGTTCCTCAATGGTCTTCTTTTTTGTGACATTTTTTAAAAGCAGCAATGCTTATACTACTGCAAGCACTATAATAGGGACTCTCATCGGTTTTCTGACAGGAATATATATCCCCGTCGGGCAATTCCCCTCCAGTGTACAGACCGTAATAAAAATATTTCCCATAAGTCACGCAGCATCCCTTTTCCGGCAAATTATGATGGAAAAGCCGCTGGCGGAGGCTTTTGCAGGTGCGCCGGCCAAGGCACTCACTGACTTTAAGCAGATGATGGGAGTTGTTTTCTCTTTCAACGGCAGGGAACTTTCTCCTCTTATTAACATACTTGTCCTGGCCGTAACAGGTGTGGCATTTCTTCTTCTGGCAGTTATAAGTATTTCTATTAAGAAAAGACAGTAGCATCTTCTTCTTATTTTTTCTTACAGCTTTTTAAGGATAGCTTGCTGATTTTTGGATTTATTGCGCAGATTCTTTTGCCAGCGCTCTTAAAATATGAATCATGCCTCCGGTATCCAATCCACAATATTTTATCAGCGATTCCCTAATCCTGATTATCTCATTTTCCGAAGGTAAGCTTTTTTTAGAATTTCTTGGAGAATTATAATTTCCGTAAATATAAAGAAAATATACGCTGGCAGCCATACCGTCGGCTATTTCCATTCCTTTGTAACTAAGCTTTGTAATTGCCGGCAGAACGCTTTTAACCGAAGCGCTCCCTTTCTGTGAAGAATGATAATAATAAAAATTCCCAAAAGGCTTATAGAGATCGACTATCCTCGGAAGTATTGAATCTATAAACTCTTTATATTCAGGTAAGGCTATTGCCAGTTCATTTAAAACACCTTTTTCAAATTGTTCACAATAAACGACTATGCTCCCCTCTTCCCCTATATGCCCTTTAAGGCTTTCAAGTAATTTCCCTCTCGCATCCTCTAAATCTGCTGCTAAAAAATCATGATGTTCCGGCTGCCCGTCAATAGAATCAAGCAAGTGTATTGAATATTGAAACGGTATTCTCTGATAAGGTTTTACTCCATCATATAGCGGGATAGCCGTGGAAAAAGTCTCAAAGTCAAAAAAATACAACGGGTACTTTAGATTATCTATGAATTTTAATATCTCTTTTTTGTTTACCATCGGCTCTTTTTTCTTAGCACACTGATGCTGTATTTGCTGTTTAAGGCTCAATTCATACCGGTCGGGAATATTTTCTATGGAGAGAATCCCTTCTTTATAAAGTTGAACTGCTTTATCTTTATTTCCGTATAGATTAAAGACATTATTCTCCGGCAAAAATCCCCAGCATTTATTTTTAAGCGGGCAGGTGTATGGCTCATGGCAATGCCTCCCGATTAAAATCCCCGGGGGTTCTCTTTTTTCTGCCGTATCCAGCATCTCCCGTATTCTCTCTTCCATTCCTTCCAGGGCTTCCTCTACCTCTGCCGTAATATTTGTCTTTTTGAATAGTCCTTCAGGATCAATGCTTCCCTTCCTTATATACTGATTATTAATACAGGTAAGATAGCATCTTCTTATACCAATGCCTGCACTTTCAAAACAATGCTTCTGGAATGCAACATCATGAATATTTTCTTCCTTAACCTGGGTTGAGCTTTTTACCTCAACAATATCCCATTTATTTTCATCTGCCGGAAGAAGGATATCTGCCCTGCAATAGATGTTTCTACTTCTGCAGGCTGCTTCAAAAATTGGTTTTCTCTCCTGTAAAATTTCGAGGGTCCTTGCCGGCTGTTCATAAAAGTTTACTATTTTACCAAGATCGATTCCTCCAGGATAAAGCTTCTTTGCATATTCACCCACCTGTATCCCCTGGTTAAAAATAAACTGATTTACAAAATCCGGTTGCGGAATCTCTTCTCTGGCATTAACCTGGTACCAGAAATATTTGAGGCACTGCAACCCGGCAAGATATTTTGATTTTGATATTATTATTTCTTTATCCATGCGTTATCCATAAATTTATCCATATATTTATAAGATTTATATTCATATGCGGCACTGTCCTGACTATTTAAAATCATCGTAAATTTTTCCAAAGTTTATACCCTCGATAATCCTGGATTCATACTTATTTTTTAACTTATTTTTAGCATAAACCAGGTCTTCGTTTCTTATACCGTTTTTTAGGGCAAGATAGGCTTCAATAAATGCGGCAAGATCATCCGCGCCCTTTACCAGCACCCCGTTTCTCCGGCCGGTGTCAGAAAATTC
>JAFGLF010000026.1 GCA_016928195.1 Elusimicrobiota bacterium | reverse complement strand
TTTTTTTTAAATTTATTTTTTTTAATATTTTGCGGCTTTTTAAACTTTAATTGTCATAATGCGCTCTCTGTGATTATAATCCTTATCTATTTTTATTTCCGCAGGACTGATAATATCTTCTGATAATTTTTCTAAAGGCGCGCTCTGCGCAGAATCAATTTCAAATAAGATATGACAGAATCCCGGGCAAAGGTATGGTTTTATTTTATAAAGGATCTTTTCATATACTTCCAGGCCTGTTTTGCCACCCAGGAGAGCATTTTTTGGCTCATACTCTTTTACTTCCCGGGATAAATTCTCGTAATCCTTTTCAGAAATGTAAGGAGGGTTTGAAATTACAAGGTTGATTTTATTACTATACTGCTTAAAAAATCCTGAGCCTTCCTGCGGTACAATATCACATTCAATGAATTTTATATTATTAAATTTCTCACTGCCAAGAATATTTAGCGCATTGTTTTCAGCTATTGCAAGTGCTCCGGGATTATTTTCTGTAGCTGCTATCTCCCATAATTCATCGGGTAATTTTAACTCATTTGAAATCTCATAAGCCAGGCTTATGGTAATAGCGCCGCTTCCGGTGCCGATCTCTAAAATATTGATTTTATCTTTACTTAAGCCGCCTTTTAGGATTTGAAATGCTTTTTCTACTATAAGTTCAGTTTCAGGCCGCGGTATCAGTACCTCTTTATCCACATATAACTTTATCTTTCTAAAGTATGCCTCATTTAAGATGTACTGTATGGGGGTGTGTTCCAGTCTTTTTAAAATGTATTTTTTATATGTGGCAAGTTCCTGCTTGTTTAAAATACGGTTATAGTTTAAGTATAAGTTTATTCTATCCAGGTCAAGAACAGAACTTAGCAGTAATTCCGCCGATAATCTTGGCTGGGGAATATCTTTCCGGTTAAAATAATCTATAGCCCATTCTAAAATGTTTTTTACATTCCATATTCGCAAATAATCTAAGCCCCTATCTTTTCTATTTTCTTCTCATTATCTGCATTTCTTAATGGTTCTGTCAACTGATCCATATCGCCCTCAAGAATCTCGTCCAGTTTATATAGGGTTAAATTTATCCTGTGGTCGGTCACTCTGCCCTGAGGATAATTATAGGTTCTTATTCTTTCACTTCTATCCCCCGAGCCTATCTGCATTCTTCTTTTTTCAGTCTGTTCATTCATCTGTTTCTCTTCTTCTATTTCCCTAATCCTTGCTCTTAAAATCTTTAAAGCTTTTTCCTTATTCTGCAGCTGTGATTTTTCGTCCTGGCAGGTTACGACCATGCCGGTGGGAACATGGGTTATTCTTACCGCTGAATCTGTAGTATTTACAGACTGTCCTCCCGGCCCACTGGAACGGAAAACATCTATTCTTAAATCAGAAGCGTCTATTTTAACATCTACTTCTTCGGCTACAGGAAGTACAGCTACTGTAGCAGTCGAGGTATGGATCCTCCCCTGAGACTCGGTAGCCGGAACTCTCTGAACCCTGTGTACTCCGGATTCGTATTTCATAATCCCGAAAGCGCCTTCACCCTCAATTTCAAATATTACTTCTTTAAAACCGCCGATTCCAAGTGTACTGGAACTTAGCATCGAATACTTCCATCTGCGGTTTTCCGCATATTTTGTATACAATCTATAAAGGACTTCAGCAAATAATGCAGCTTCATCTCCTCCGGCACCGGCCCTTATTTCAACTATAACATTCTTTTTATCATTGGGGTCCCTGGGAGTTAGAAGTATCGTTATCTTTCTCTCAAGTTTCTGTTTTTTATCAATATTCTCCTTAAGCTCATCTTTTAAGAAACCTTTCATCTCCTCTTCTTTTTCAACCTTTAACATCTCCTCGGCTTCCCTGATAGAAGAAAGGACTTCCCCGTATTTTCTGGAAACATTTACGATTTCTTCAATTTCGGCAATTTGCCTGCCATATTCTTTTAACTTTTCGGGATTGTGCGAAATTTCAGGATTTGAGAGTTTTTCGGTCAGTTTTATATAATTATCTTCGTATAATTTTAATTTATCCAGTAATGCTGACATTTTGACCTGCCTTTAATGTTTTTTCCGCTTCTATAACACTGTTTAATGAACTTATAGCCACTTCTATCTGGCCGGTATCCGGCTCTCTGGTGGTAATTTTCTGAAGAAGCAATCCGGGATAAAAAAGTATTTTAACTATTTTAGTATTACTGAATTTCCCGGCAAGTTTTATAAATTCATAAGAAATGCCCGCAATAACAGGTATTAAAAGTATTCTGGATAAAATCCGCCATAACATCGGCTGTTTACCCAGAAGGGCAAAAACAATTATAGCTATAATCATGACAATCATTAAAAAACTTGTACCGCACCTAACATTGATCCTGCTGTATTTTATGACATTTTCTGGTTTTAATTCTTCGCCGTTCTCATAAGCCTGTATGGTTTTATGTTCTGCTCCATGATACTCAAATACTCTCTTTATATCCTTAAGCTGCGAAACTGCCAATATATATATTAAAAAAAATCCAATTCTTATTAAACCTTCTAAAAGATTGTAAACTATGATGCTGGGGAAAAAATTAGAAAAAGTCCTGCCAATTACAGTTGGAAGTATAAAGAAAATACCCACTACAAATAACACTGCGATTACTATGGATATAATCATTTCCTTTTTTGAAAATTTTATTTCCTGGTCCGTAGACTCATTAACAGAATAGCTCAGTGCTTTAAAGCCAAGTGAAAGGCTTTCAACAATTGATACTGCTCCCCGGATAAATAAAAAACCGAGTATCTTATTTTTAC
>JAFGLF010000025.1 GCA_016928195.1 Elusimicrobiota bacterium | reverse complement strand
TCCTCTTAATATTACAAAATTAGAAAAATTAAATGATTGTAAAGATTAAAAAAATTAAAATCTTTCTAATTTTTCAATTTTTATAATGGTTCTATTTACTTCAGTACTGCTCCGATATCCGCCGATGTTACCATCTTTGAATATCTGGACAGCCAGCCGGATTTTATTTTTGGTTCAAATGGTTTTTTACGTGTCATGCGGAGTTTTATTTCTACATCTGTAAGGCGAATAGATATTTTTCTATTCGGTATATCGATGGAAATTTCTTCTCCGTCTTTTATTATACTAATTGGTCCGCCTACAGCTGCTTCCGGAGATATATGTCCTATACATGGCCCCCGGGTACCGCCTGAAAATCTTCCGTCCGTTAACAGCGCAACCGATTCGGAAAGCCCCATGCCTACGATCGCGGCAGTGGGAGACAGCATCTCCCTCATGCCCGGACCTCCTTTTGGACCTTCATTTCTGATTACGAGAACATCCCCTTTCTTTATCTTTTTCAGTGTGATCAGGTTCATTGCCGACTCTTCCGATTCACATATCCTTACCTTTCCTGTAAATTTCAACATTTTACGTGTTACAGCAGATTGTTTTACAACGCAGCCGTTTGGCGCAATATTCCCGAAAAGTATGGCTATTCCACCTGTAGGATTAAAAGGCTTATTCAGAGGTCTTATTATATCGCTGTTTTCAACATTGGCACTTTTAATAATTTCAGATACACGTTTTCCGGATATTGTAGGATTATCCTTTAATTTGCCTTTTAAAACCGACATAACCGCAGGGATGCCGCCGGCTTTGTCAAGATCCTCCATATAGTCATCTCCCGCCGGTTCAAGTTTTACTATATTGGGTGTCTTTTTGGATATATCATCAAAAAGCTTAAGCGGAATTTTCTTTCCGCATTCATTTGCTATTGCAGGAATATGCAGAACAGTATTTGTTGAACCGCCCAAAGCCATATCCATAACGATAGCATTGTGAAAAGCTTCGTCAGTCATAATTCTTTTGGGCAAAATCTGTTTACTAACAAGTTCTACGATGCGGCATCCCGATTCGTATGCAATACGTTTTTTCTTGCTTGAAACTGCCGGTGCCGTAGCACATCCCGGCAGGGACATTCCCATTGTTTCGGTTAAGCATGCCATTGTATTTGCAGTATAAAGTCCCTGACAGCTTCCGACACCCGGACATGCGGACATCTCGAGTGCTTCAAGCTGATTATCTTTTATTTTTTTAGCGCGGAAACGTCCGACAGCTTCAAAAGTATCCCGTACAAGCGACCGTCTTTGGCCATCATAAAACCCGGACAACATAGGGCCCGCGGTTACAACTATTGACGGAATATTAAGTCTGCCGGCAGCCATAAGCATTCCAGGTGTAATTTTATCGCAGTTGGTCAGCAAAACAAGTCCGTCAAGTTTATGTGCATTAGCAACTGATTCTATACAGTCCGCAATAAGCTCCCTTGAGGGCAGGGAATAGCACATACCTGAGTGTCCCATAGCAATTCCGTCGCATATAGCCGGGAGACCAAAGATGAAAGGAGTGCCGCATGATGCTTCGACTCCGCGTTCTATGAATCTTTCAAGTTCCCGCATGGAAATATGCCCGGGAACCAGGTCGGAATAACTTGATGCTATCCCTATAAACGGTTTTTTAATTGATGCTTTCGAAATTCCCGTTGCATAAATAAGACATCTGTTCGGTGCCCGCTCAACGCCTTTTTTTACATCATCACTTCTCATTAATCCCCCTTATTTCGCTACGCTCAATGCACAAATTACCGCGAATCAACAACCGAATTACCGCAAACGATTAGCGGATATTCGGGCTTTAATTTGCGTATATTAGCGTTTACTCCTTTAGGAGCTTATACTCTATTGAATCTACAAGCGCTTGCCAAGACGCTTCAATTATATTTTCGGAAACTCCTACTGTATTCCATTCATCCTTGCCGTCGGTTGATTGGATTAAAACTCTTACTTTTGCACCGGTACCGTCAGATGGATCTATAATCCTGACCTTAAAGTCGGAAAGACGGACATTTCTTAATTTTGGATAAAATTTATCCAGTGCTTTTCTTAAAGCATTATCAAGTGCATTTACCGGTCCGTCGCCTTCGGCTGCAGTTAATTCCGTCTTATTTTTAACAAAAACTTTTATTGTTGCTTCGGATTTAAGATGACCTCTTATGTTTTTTTCGACTGCGACTCTGAACCCCCCTAGTTTAAAAAAGGTTTTATGTTTGCCGACATTTCTTTTTACCAAAAGTTCGAATGAGCCTTCAGCACCTTCATAAAGATATCCTTTTTTTTCGTGGTTTTTAACCAGTTGTAAAATTTTTTTCGCTTTATCGGTATCCTTTTCAAAATCAATATTTAATTCCTTGGATTTGAGGAGAATATTTGCCCGGCCTGATAGCTCTGATATTAATATTCTCCTTTGGTTACCGACAACCGAAGGGTCAATATGTTCGTAGGTTGACGATTTTTTTGCAACAGCAGATGCATGGATACCACCCTTATGGGCAAATGCCGAATGACCCGTATAAGGTTGTTTATCATTAGGAATAATATTTGCAATTTCCGAGATATATCTGGATGTTTCGGTAAGCCATTTAAGTTTTTCGTCGGGAACACAGTTAATTCCAAGTTTAAGTTTGATATTCGGAATTATTGACGATAAATTGGCATTACCGCATCTTTCTCCCCAGCCGTTGAATGTTCCCTGAACAAGGGTACATCCTGACTCTATTGCAACGATTGAGTTGGCAGTGGCGCAATCGGAATCGTTATGTGTATGTATTCCCAATGGAACGGAAACGTTGTTTTTTACCGAATCAATTATTTCCTTTAATTGATTCGGAAGCATCCCTCCGTTAGTGTCACAGAGAGAGAGATTATCTGCGCCTCCGTTTGCTGCTGCCTGAAGTGTTTTTATCGCATATTCAGGGTTTGCATTATAACCGTCAAAAAAATGTTCAGCATCATAAATAACTTCCAAACCCTTTGATTTTAAGAATTTTACCGATGAATAAATCATCTCCAGGTTTTTATCCATGGTTGTGTTCAGAACGGATTTTACATGCAGATCCCA
Organism: Elusimicrobiota bacterium; assembly: GCA_016928195.1. GTDB lineage: Bacteria > Elusimicrobiota > UBA8919 > UBA8919 > UBA8919 > JAFGLF01. The sequence continues at coordinate 17,558 of JAFGLF010000025.1, read as the reverse complement.
TGTTTTTCCGAATATACATGCACAATCCGGTTTTGCTTTCAATATAGATAAAAGATTTTCGTCTTTTTCCGGGTTCTTATCCTTATGTCTTGTAGAACCAAAAGCGGTTATTTTTGAATTTTTAAGTTTAAGTTTTCGTAATTTTTGAAAAAATGCAACTTCTTTCGGATTAGAATAAGGCCATCCGCCCTCAATATAGTGGACTCCGAAGTTATCAAGAGCTGCTGCAATTTTTAATTTATCATCCACACTTAAAGAGATCCCTTCTCCCTGGGTACCGTCCCTTAAAGTTGTGTCTAAGATTTTTACATTCATTGTTCGCTCCGTCTATGTATGGCTCAAATTAAATTTTTTGTGTAATATTCTTACGGCTTTTTTAGTGTCTTTACGCGATATAATACATGATATCTTTATTTCCGAAGTGGATATCATATGAATATTTATACCCTGTTCAGCAAATACTCTGAACATTTTCGCTGCAATACCCGGATGACTTCTCATGCCAATGCCGACTATTGAAATTTTTGCTACGTCCTTATCGAAAATTATTGGTCCTGCACCCAGTCTTTTTGCAACACTTTTTAATAATAGTATTGCATTTTTTAAATCGTTTTTTGAAACAGTGAAAGACACGTCATTGTATCTTTCCCTTGCCGCCGACTGGATTATCATATCGACGTTTATGTTTTTCTTGGCGAGTGTTCCGAAAATTTTTGCGGCAATACCGGGTCTGTCAGGTACATCGCAAATCGAAACCTTAGCTTCGTTTTTATCATAAGCTATGCCGGATACAACAACATCTTCCATATTGGATGCCTCCTTTGTTATTATTGTGCCGGTTTCTCCTGAAAAGGTTGAACGAACATGCAGGGTAACATTGAATTTTTTCGCAACTTCGATCGAACGCGCCATCATAACCTGGCTGCCTACACCTGCTAACTCGAGCATTTCGTCATAAGAAATTTTATTAAGTTTTCTTGCATTACGTACCACCCTGGGGTCGGCGGTATAAACACCCTTTACATCAGTATAGATTTCACACGCTCTGCATTTAAGTGCTGCTGCAAGTGCAACAGCGGTTAAATCGCTCCCCCCTCGTCCAAGTGTTGCAATATCATCATTAGGGTTTATTCCCTGAAACCCTGCAACTATAACGATCTTATCTTTTTTTAGTTCCTGTATAATTTTTACAGGACGAATCTTCTTTATTTTTGCTTTTGTATGAACATTATCAGCATAAATACCCGCCTGAGGGCCGGTTAGGGAAATCGCATCAAAACCTTTTGATTTTATTGCCATGGAAAGCAGTGCTATTGACTGCATTTCCCCAGTTGCTAGCAGCATATCCAGCTCGCGCGGGTCGGGTGACCGAGAAATAGACCTGGCTTTTTCTATCAAGTCGTCGGTGGTATCTCCGGGTGCCGAAACGACCACAACGACCCTGTTTTTTTCGGCCTTTTTTGTTATACGTTCGGCAACGCTTTTTATTTTGTCCGAATCAGCAACCGATGAACCGCCGAACTTCATTACAAAAAGGTTACTCATACGCAAGATGTTCCTTTATTATTAAAGTCGCAGACAATATATCTTGATTTTATATTATGTCTGTTAAATGCTTTTTGCATCATTTTTCCTATCCTGCCGGCTATCCGCTGACTGCTGATCGCTAATATTGACGGCCCGCTTCCAGATACAGCTACACCATATGTTCCGGAATTTACTGCAGTTTCAAACACACTTGATATTCCCGGGATAAGTTTTTTTCTGTATGGCTGATGGAGTTTGTCTTCCATTGCCATTGATAATAATTTGTATTCCTTCCGGATAATAGCTGATACAAAAAGAGCTACTCTTCCGGAGTTAAAGACAGCGTCCTTATGTGGAATTTTTTTCGGTAAAAGTTTTCTTGCTTTATCAGTGGAAACCTCGAATTCCGGAATACAAAAAACTGCTTTTAGGTCCTTCGGCATTTTCAGTTTGAAGTATTTTACATTTTTTTTGTCATAATTGCAAATGCAAAGACCTCCGAAATATGCCGGAACAACATTATCGGGATGCCCCTCAAGTTTTGTCGCTATTCTTATAATTTCGTCAGCCGACAATCTGTTTCCGCAAATTTTGTTTGCAGCTACCAATCCTCCGACCCTTGCAGCAGCCGAACTCCCCATGCCCCTTGCCAGAGGAATGCGATTTATCAATCGCAAATAACAGATGACAGATGACTCGCCTCGCTTAAGCGAGAGCGGAGCGGGCAGATGACAGATAGAAAAAACTTCTTTCATTGCCTGCCAAACTATATTTCTCTTATCCCTCGGCAGTGTATCCTTTCCTTCTCCAAGTATTTCAATATTCGGAATTTTAACTTTGGACTTTGGACTTTGGACTGTCACTTCTACTTCATTATACAATTTAAGCGCAGCTCCGAACACATCATATCCGGAACCGAAGTTTGAAGTCGTAGCAGGAATCCTGATTTTTATTTTTTTCATAAGCCGATTTCTTTTAATATTTTTTTCATATCCTGTTTTATAATTTTTGGTTTTACGGCAGATTTTATCGCCCTGTCCGGATCCTTAAGCCCGTGCCCGGTTAATGTACAAACAATAACTTCAGAACCCGAGAACTTATGAACTTTAGAACTGTATTTGATCAATCCTGCGACGGATGCTGCTGATGCAGGTTCTACAAATATGCCTTCAAGCGATGCCAACAATTTGTATGCTTTAAGAATTTCAGTATCGGTAACCGTAGAAATGATCCCGCCGGATTCATCTCTTGCTTCCTCTGCTTTTTTCCAGCTTGCCGGATTGCCGATTTTTATTGCAGTGGCAATTGTTTTCGGGTTTTTTATCGGTTTGCCTTTCACAATAGGTGCAGCTCCGGCAGCCTGAAAACCCATCATTTTAGGTAATTTCGGATTTCGGATTTCGGATTTCGGATTTTTAAATTCGCAATTCGCATTTGAGAATCCGCAATATTCTTTATATCCTTTCCAGTATGCTGTAATGTTTCCTGCATTTCCGACCGGAATAAAATGATAATCCGGCACTCTGCCCAGGAAATCGATTATTTCAAAGGCAGCGGTTTTCTGTCCTTCAATACGATAAGGATTTAAAGAATTTACAAGCGTTATAGGATATTTTTCTGTAATTTCAAGAACAATTCTCAGAGCATCATCAAAGTTGCCTTTTAATGCAATGACTTTTGCGCCATGCATCATTGCTTGTGAAAGTTTTCCAAGTGCTATTGAGCCGTCCGGAATTATAACCGCACATTTTAAACCTGCTTTTGCAGAATATGCTGCGGCAGATGCAGCGGTATTCCCGGTTGATGCACAGATAACTGCCCGGCTTTTTTCTTCAACCGCTTTGGATATTGCCATTGTCATACCACGGTCTTTGAATGAGCCGGTGGGATTTGCACCTTCAAATTTAAGATACAGGTTAATATTCCCGCCTACGACAGATTCAAGGTTTTTTGCGCGCAGTAAAGGCGTATTGCCTTCGTAAAGCGTGATTATCGGAGTTTTTTCCGATACGGGCAAAAATTTTCTATAACGTTCTATTATGCCCTCATAAATTATCCTATTATCCGGCATAGTTACTCCATTATTCTCAATACGACTGTTTTTGATTTAACAATGGGCAGTTTGTCAATTAAATTTATTGCTTTTTTTATATTTCCTTCTTTTGCCTTATGTGTAAGCATTAATATGGGAACAGCACGTTTTTTGTAGCGCGCTTCCTGAAAACAAGCGGAAATAGAAACATTGTTTCTGCCCAGAATGCCCGAGATTTTGGAAAGCACACCCGGTCTGTCTGCCGTTATAAATCTTATATAGTATTCTGATTCTATTTTTTCGATGGGGTTTAGATTTATTTTTATATTTCTGTCATAAGATATATATGGTGATTTTCCGGCAGTTCCGTAAAAAATGTTTCTTGCAAGATAAATTATATCCGAAACAACTGCGCTTGCAGCTGCGGGGCCACCGGCTCCTTTTCCGTAAAGCATAATATCTCCGGCAAAATCGCCGTCAACATAAATTGCGTTATATTCATTCTCCACCGTTGCCAAAGGATGTTCTTTGGATATCAGCGTAGGATAAACAGTTGCGGAAATCTTATTATTTTCATTTCTAACGGACGCCAGAAGTTTTAATATATAGCCAAATTCGTCTTTTGCATATTTTATGTCAAAAGAGCTTATTTGAGATATACCTTCTCTGTAAATCTTTTCAAACGGTAAATGATTACCAAAAGCAATAGACGCAAGTATAGAAAGTTTCTGTGCAGTATCAGAACCGTCTATGTCAAGCGAGGGATCTGTTTCGGCAAAACCGGACTTCTGCGCCAGTTTTAACGCCTCATTAAAAGTCATATTTTCATCCGTCATTTTCGTAAGTATGAAATTAGTCGTACCGTTTAAGATTCCGGTGATTGATTGTATTTTATTTGCAGCCAGTCCTTCGTTCAGCGACTGAACTATGGGAATTCCTGCTGCCACAGCTGCCTCAAAATATACAAGAAGTTTTTTTCTCAAGGCAAGCGAAAATATTTCATCCCAGTATTTTGCAAGTACTGCCTTATTTGCGGTAACGACATGTTTACCGCGGTTCATTGCCTCCAGTATGATTTTTTTTGGTATTTCCTCTCCGCCTATAAGTTCTACCAGAATATCAATAGACGGATCCAGTATAACTTTGCTTGGATCGGAAGTCAATTTCTGATGAGGCATATTTATCTGTTTTAAGCGGGAAATATCCTTATCGCAAATCCATTTTATATTAATATTACATCCGCATTTCTTTCTGATACTTACGGAATGTTTTTTCAGGATTTTTATGACATTTAAGCCGACATTACCGCATCCTATAAGTCCGATATTAATCATTTTTAACCTCTTATAAATTTTTTCAACCGCAATAATGCATCATGAAATCTGTTAAAATGTGTGACAAGCGAAAATCTTACGTAACCTTCGCCGTATTTTCCAAAACCTGAGCCCGGAGAACAAACAATGCCTGTAGTTTTTAATAACTGTTCCGAAAACTTTAAAGAATCCAGTTTTTGCCCATTCCTGATTATTTCCGGAATTTTTACCCAGAGATACATAGTAGCTTTGGGCTTATTAACATTAAATCCTATTTTATTTAATCCATCGCAGAATTTATCCCTGCGTCTTCTGTATTCCGTTAATGTTTTTTTCATCATATCGTCTCTGGAATTTAATGCTGCTACCCCAGCCAGCTGTAAAAATGTCGGAACGCCGTAATCTATGAACGATTTAAATTTTTCGAGCGGGGCAATGATTTTTGAATTACCAAGACAAAAACCTATTCTCCATCCCGCCATGTTGTATGTTTTTGAAAGCGAATAAAACTCAACTCCTATATCCTTTGCTCCCGGAGTCTGCAGGAAAGAAGGTGCAACATAATCATCAAAAGTAACTTCTGAATATGCATTGTCATGACAGACGATTATATTATATTTCTTGGCAAACCTGACAACCTCTTTGAAAAAAGAAATGTCATTTACAACAGCAGTGGTCGGGTTGTTGGGGTAGTTCAAAAACATCAGTTTTGCACGTCTTGCAATTTTCTCCGGAATTTTTGTCAAATCGGGAAGCCATTCATTTTTCTCTCCCAGAGGCATATCATAAACTTTTCCGCCTGCCAGAAATACGCCGTTGAAATGAACGGGATATGCCGGATTAGCGACAAGGGCTATATCTCCCGGGTCGAGATAAGCCATACACATATGTGCAATACCTTCTTTAGAACCTATTAAAACAATTGCTTCATTCCCGGGATTTATTTCAACATCAAACCTTTTTTTATACCAGTCACAAACTGTTTTCCTTAGTTTCGGCATACCTTTTGCCTGAGGATAACGGTGAGTACCGGGATGGTTTTTTATGGTATCTACAAGCCGGTTTATGACTGCCTCGGGAGTAGGCATATCAGGATTCCCCATACCCAGATCGATAACATCCAGTTTTTTGGAATATGCTTCTGATTTCAGAGCATTTATTATTGAAAAAATATAAGGAGGCAGTTTATTAAGTTTTTTAGATTGTTTAATCATAATTCACTTCGTTCATTACAAAAAGTACTGCTTATATGTTGATAAGCTGATATGCTGATACGGTTAAAAGTTTTTACATACCTGCCCGACGGCTGTCAGGCGGGTTTACATATCAACGTATTTAAATATCAACGTCACGCTATTCGCGTTCCAGTATCTCCGGGAGGCGTTTTGCAAATTCGAAAATAAAAAGTCCGGTCAATACACAGGCAATACCGTAAACAACCTCGAAACCCGAGTATCTTGCCCAATTGACAAGCGTAATAAATTCCGACTCGGGAAGTCCCCAGAAAACATCGTAGAGACCTTTTAATATTACAATAGCACCCCAGATCAGAAAAATCCAGGCGCTGCTTTTAAATACAGCTCTATATTTGATTTTCTGTCCGCCAGCCGCCTGTGGCGAGCCTCGCCCCAATTTATCGGGGCGGGAGGCGGATTTTCCACCACCGTGGATCTTCGACATTTCGTTCAACATATTCACTCCGTTACTAACGCGAATTATCGCTAATCCCCGCCTGACGGCAGGCAGGGAACGCTAATGGTCGCGAATAACGACTTTCATTTGCGTCTATTCGCGGTCACTTCTTTTTTCCCCAGTTTTCGGGTCTTAATGAGCGCACGGCAGCGCCGGCGCGCCACATTTCTGAGTCCCTTATCTGTTTTAATTCTTTGTCCAGTTTTTCCCTGTAATCAGGAGCACTGTTTGCCTCGATTACTCTTTTTGTTTCCTTGCCTGTATGGACCCGTTCATACAATTCTTTAAATACAGGTTCAACCGCCTTTTTGAATTTCGGCATCCAGTCAAGAGCCCCTCTCTGGGCGGTTGTACTGCAGTTTGCAAACATCCAGTCCATACCGTTTTCCGCAACAAGTCTTATAAGACTCTGTGTAAGTTCTTCAACGGTTTCGTTGAAAGATTCTGACGGGCTGTGACCCTGTTTTCTCAGAAGATTATATTGTGCTTCAAGTATCCCTGCTAATGCACCCATCAGAGTACCTCTCTCTCCGGTAAGATCACTAAAAACTTCTTTTTCAAAAGTTGTCGGAAAAAGAAATCCTGAGCCAACTGCTATACCTAAAGCAAGGGTTCTCTGCATGGCCTTTCCGGTAGCATCCTGAAAAACGGCAAAGCTTGAATTTATGCCGGTTCCAGCCAGAAAGTTTCGCCTTACACTCAAGCCCGAACCTTTAGGTGCAACAAGGATAACATCTATATCTTTTGGAGGTATAACTTTTGTCTGGTCTTTATATACGATTGAAAACCCGTGGGAAAAGTATAATGCTTTTCCTTTTGTAAGAAAAGGTTTTAATTTCGGCCAAACTGCGATCTGTCCGGCATCCGAAATCAGGTATTGTATAATTGTACCTTTTTGAGCAGCCTCTTCTATACTGAAAAGAGTTTTACCCGGTATCCAGCCGTCAGCAACGGCTTTATCCCAATAAGCTTTTTCTTCGCGTCTCTGACCGATTATAACATTGATTTTATTATCTCTCATATTCAGTGACTGCGCAGGCCCCTGAACTCCGTATCCGATTACGGTGACGACCTCATCCTTCAAAACTTCCTGTGCTTTAGACAAAGGGAATTCATCCCTTGTGACAACCTCTTCCACAACTCCTCCAAAGTCAATCTTTGCCATTGCTCTACCCCCTAATCAAATTTCACTTCTTTATCGTTTATAAAGAGTCTATTTATGACTGCATTACCGGATTTATCCACGATAATTTCCACCGAACCCTTATTTTTTCTGCTGCTCATGCTTTTCTCTATTTTTTTGCCCTGTCCTTCAGGAACAAAATATTTTTCTATATTGCTGTATTTGACAACAAGTTTATGGCTGTGTATTGGAGCATAGGATACCCTGGCTTTTATTACAATATCGCCTGTTTTTATATCTTTTTTTTCTTTAATTTCAACGGCTTCCCAGTATTTTTCCTTTTGTTCAAGTTTTATATAAATATTTTCACCATATTTAATAACTAAATTGTCCGGATAAGCAGGATTCCCCCGATAATTAATACTCCGTAAATCCAGAGTGCTGATTTTGTAGCCCAGCACAACATAATCGCCGCGTAAAAAATCCCGTGGATCGACAGGTGTAGTTTCAAGCAACACTTTTTTACCGGTTGAAAGGGTATACTGCTTTGAAGCAATAAGTCCTATTGCGATAAACAGCCATGAAACCGCTATTACAAAGGTTATATTTTTTTTACTCATGTTTTCATTTTTTCTATTACTCTTTTTCTCTGTTTTTCAAGATATATTCCGCCGAATATCATAAACAAACCGCCGAGAATGAAAAACCAGGATTTTTCCTTAAGTTCCCAGAAAATATCCACATATCTTGTAATTATGAAGAATACAAAGATAATTATTCCGGAATTAAATATTGCAGGATTTTGTTTTTCTACACCGTAAAATATGTTTACTGCTGCGAATGTAACTAAAATAAAATTCGCAATTACAGTATTGACAAGTATATAATCATAACCTGTCAGCATAAAAACACTGCCGGCCAGAACAATAGCCATGCCGGTCAACTCTATTTTTGATGACTTTGAGGTAAAGAGTCCTTTTTTAAACTGACCGAGAATCAGTATTGCAGAAACAGCGGTTAAAACCAGACAAACAACATAATATAAGTTAAAATTAATTTTAGAACCGGATAATAACAACTTTTTAAAAGATAAAAGATAAATACATCCAAAAGTAGTTAAGTAACCCAACATTCTATAAACGTCCTCCAAAGGGTTGTTTTTATTTCTGTGTATTATTCCGATAATATACAGCAATAATCCGATTAGTGTCTGCATAACAAATGCAGTCAGAAATACATACTTGTCATTAAGAATCTTTGAATATGGATATAACATATAATGGAACCATATAATTATGTTTAAGATGTTTATAACCAAACTGAATTTTAATTTGTCTTTGTAAGTAAAATAAAATAAAACTGTTAAAGGAACAAGAAAATAGAAGTTAGGCTGAGTATCCCGTATTGTAAAGTATGTTATCTGCCATGCAATAAACGAAATCGACGAAGCATAGAGAAATTCTTTTTTGTCCTGGTTTACCAGATAATAAACCAAAAGACCTATACTGATAAACAGGGAAAGCCATTCATATTTAAAAAAACAGCAGTAAAAGCTGGCAAGAACCAATCCGCTTATGTTTATAAAAGAAGCTATTTTACTATTACATATTGCAGGCAATAGTAAGGTAAAAGCAATTAAAGGATAATAATAATTAGCTGCATTGTTGCTCGCGCTGTATAAAAAATTCCATATACAGCAAAGGACAGTGGCTAATATAAACACATATTTATTGTCAAAGAAATAGGATATCGGCAGTATAGGGAAAGCCCATAAAAGCATGATTGTCCAGTTATCTGATGAAATATGGTAAATCTGGCAAATAAGCGCTATACAGGGACCCCAGAGAATGGCTGCAAGCAACAGCAGGTTCTTTCCCAAATTGGGATAGCCGTCTTTTTCATAACTATAAAAATATCCCAGAAAAAGAGTAACAATAGTTACTCCTAGAAGCATAATGGTCCGTATGTAATCCGGTATTTCATGCCAGTTAGACCCTACAAGAAATATTACACCTAACCCCAGGAATATAGAACCGGTTAGTGTAATAACCTTAACAGTGTCCATCTTTCTGCCAATATCCGGTCTTTTAAGGTCATATATCTGTAGAATTGAATTAACCTGTTCCGAAGAAATAATGCTGCTTTTCTCCCATACAATTATTTCCCTTTGCAGGCGTTTAAGGAACCTCCTTCTGCCGCCAGAAACAGCCCTTACAATGATATAGATTATAAATCCGTAAATTAATAACTGAATAAATGTATATAATATACACATTTTTATATTATCCTATTTTTATTTTCTTAAATTTTCTTTTTCCGACCTGTACCAGAATTTCTCCCTGCAATTCCAGAAGCTTATCGGCTGTTATTTTTTTTTCGTTGATTTTCACGCCGCCCTGTTTAATCAATCGTTCGGATTCTTTTTTACTTGAGGATAATCCTGTGTTAATCAAGAGTTCGGAAAGTTTTATATTTCCTTTGGGAATCGCGACTTCTTCTATATGTGAAGGCAATTTCTTTGCTGCAAAAATTTTATTAAACTCTTCTTCGGCTTTTTCTGCAATATCTGCTGAATAGAATTTTGTTACTATAATTTTCGCCAACTTCTGTTTCATTTCTTTCGGATGACCATTTTTGACCTCGTCCAGATTTTCATGAGTCAACAATTCGTAATATTTATACATAAGTTCATCGGAAATTGACATGATTTTTCCGAAGATTTCCGACGAGGGTTCGGTAATGCCTATATAGTTATTGTACGATTTTGACATTTTCTGTACCCCGTCGGTTCCTTCTAAAAGAGGCATAGTTATTACTACCTGGGGTGTCTGACCGTAATCCTTCTGGATTTCCCGTGCCATCAACAGATTAAATTTCTGGTCCGTACCCCCCAGTTCAATATCGCTGTTTACCGATACGGAATCATATCCGGTCAAAAGCGGATATAAAAACTCAAGAATAGTAATATCGCCGCCGTTTTTATACCTCTGGTTGAAATCCGCTCTGGCAAGCATCTGTGCAACAGTTGAGTGTTTTGTAAGTTCCAAAAGACCGTCCAGTCCAAGTGAATAAAGCCAGTGACTATTGAACCTTACTTCGGTTTTTTCCTTGTCAAGAATCTTGAAGACTTGTTCCTGGTATGTTTTTGCATTATCCAGGATTTCTTTCTCCCCCAGAACAGGCCTTGTTTCGCTTCTGCCGGACGGGTCGCCGATTTTTGCAGTAAAATCGCCTATTATAAAGACAATGATGTGTCCGAGATCCTGAAAAGTCTTAAGTTTTTCTATAACAACGGTATGGCCGAGATGAATATCTGCAGCAGTCGGGTCAACCCCGAGTTTTACCCTTAGTTGTTTACCGGATTTTAATTTGGATATAAGTTCTTCTTCTGATATTATTTCAACGCTTCCGCGCTTTATCTTGAACAACTGTTCATTTAAACTCATATTTTTTAATTTTACCAAAAATTAAAATAAAAATCAAGCAAAAAATCGTTATTATTGATACCGTTTTCCCGACTGTAAAATAGCGGGGTTTATATATAAACCTGACTGTATGCTTCCCGGATGGTATTTCTACGGCCCTGAAAATGTAATCAGCCCTGTAGATTTTGGTCTCTCTGCCGTCAACAAAGGCTCTCCAGCCGGGGTAAAATGTATCCATTAAAACCAGAAATCCGCCGTTTTCCGAGTCTGACTCTACAACAACCTCCGATTCTGAATGTTTTTTCATAATAACCCTTCCAAGTCCTGTATAACGGGTTTTTAAAGGGGTCTCTTCAAGTATAACAGTTCTAATCGGACTAAAGTTTTTATCAAACAACTGTTCGATTATATCGTTCTCCGGTAGGACAACGGCACTGTTGATAAATAAAACCGTCCTATAAAAGAGTTTGTTTTCATAGATTTTTATCGGGGACAGGTTCCCGTAGAAATAGAAATCCTTTTTGAGCGAAAGGTACGGAATAGAGAGGTCATAGTTTGTAATTACATATTTTCCGCCGGCCAGTCCGATAAAACGCAGTGTTTCGAAACCGATACCTTTCTGCATCATTACATCCCATATTTCATAAAATTTTTTCGGACGTAACCCCCCGTGTCCTTCTATGGCCGGTATATTCCACAGGATATTGGAGTTTGGCTGTAAAAAATTTCTGTAATTAAAATAGGGTGTCAGATCCCCTGAAAAACCACCGGCAGCGGATACAGCCCTGTCATATGAGTTTATTGTCCAGACGCGGTATCGGCTATTGTCATTTTTAAAGAAATCAACTATAGGCGGAATGTCCATCCAATCAGTTCTTTTATAAAATGCATTTTGTTTTTTGGCAAAACCAAACAATTCTAATATAATAATAATAAATAATAGAATATTTATTCCGTTTTTGCGGGACCATTTATCAATAATTACTCCCCAGAATAAAGAAAAGGAAAAAACAGCGAAAATCAAAGTCCTCTGATGCAGTCTAAACTGTTCGAATCCGGGTATTTTGTCCAGAAATGGCGTAATTTTTAAAGATGGCGATAAGGCAATAATGAATGTTAAGATTGCGGTAAAAGCAAAAAACTTATATTTTCTAAATTTCAAAATAAATCCTGAAAGTCCTATCAGTAAAGCAATTTTTCCAATAAAAAACGAGTTCTCAATAAATATTGAATGATGTTTATTGTAAGAATTATTGAACGGTAACCCGTATTTAAAAGGATTTATCCAAGTTATAAGGTCGGAAAAACCATACGCCCACCACCATCTTGCAGGTTCCTTTGCAAAACCTGCTTTTCTTGATGTAAACCCCACAAGCTCGAGTGTGGGAAGCCACTGAATAGCAGAAAACCCTAATCCGATGATAACAAAAATTCCGAAAGCACAGGTTTTTTTAATGAATGACTGGGAATTTTTAGTAAAAATTAGATATGCAAAAGTAATAACAATAGTATAATATACGAATTGAGGGAATCCGGCAAGAATCTGAATGCCTAATGAAATTCCCGAAGCGGCAATATTTATAAATCTCCCTGTTTTTAAAAATTTCTCAGTAAAATAAAGAATAAGAGGGAACCATATAACAGTATTAAGCATATTTAAATGTATAATATGACACAAAAAGAAACCGGAGAATGAGAATATTGATGCGGAAAAAACTGCAGTTTGATTTTTAAGGCCTAATTCTTTAAAAAACAAAAAGCTGAAAAAACAGCATAATATGAAATTTAAAATAATGGATAAGTTAAAACCAATATCAGATGGAAAAATTAGAAAGATTAGAATATTCAAAGGATAGAAAAAACCACCTTGACCCTCGGCATGAAGCGGATATCCGCACCAGACCAGGTCTGACCATGTGGAAGTTTTAAAGTTTTTCACTGATTGTGACAAAAGATACCTGTACGGGAAATTTAAATCGGTTATATCACTTCCGCCAGGTCCGGGTGTAATGGGAACGTGTGTCATTAAAAATATTTTGGGAAAGAAAATAAAGGTAAGAAATATAAAAAAAAGCAGTATATAAATATTTTTCTTCATTTTGTGTCTGTTGAAAAAGTCCTCAACGATTTATGAATCACACGAATGATAACGAATAGCACGAATGAGTTTTACCTGCCCCGTATAAAGCTTCGCTTTTGTACGGGGTGAATGGAATTCGAGTGTGTTATTTGTGTCATTTGTTATTAGGGTTTTTCGACAATCTCATTTTATAAATTTTTCTTTAATCAGTTTCTCGTATACACTTGAAGCCATTAAATCATTGCCACCAGCGTTAGGATGATGGTCCCCGTCAATAAACAGCTTTTTATTCCGGCTTTTAGAGAAAATATCTGCGTTGTTTATATATGGAATTGAAAAGCTGCCGGCTACGAATTCTATAATTGAATTAACTGCATTTTTCCCGTTCCGTTTTTTTATCAGATAATCCGTTTCCTTTATTCGTGTATTCCCAAAGATATAATGATAATATTCAATATTTGTATAGGGATTTGCCGGCGGCTGTGTTTGAGGATAATTGAGCAGAACGGTTTTGATATTATGTTGTTTAACTATTTCACATATTTTCATCAGGTTTTCCAGGCAAATCTTCTGATAATCGGAAAAATTATAGAGCCGCATACTTATAACTTCCGGGTATATGGACTCATATGAAACATTTTTAAATTTTGCAAGAATATATCTAATAAGACGGTAAACTCTGCATCTATTGATAAAAAGATAAAATTTTATTTTTTTAAATTCTTTGGTATCTTTTTTTTTCATACTATATTTTGCAAAATCATGGTCATTACAATTCCATCCGGTAAGTATCAGAATGATTTCAGGGTGGAATTGTTTTATCCATTTCTGAAGAGAGGCCAGAACATATCCGGAAGATGCACCGGGCTTACCGAGATTTATTACTTTATATTTATGTGTTAAATTTGTTTCATTTAATTTTTTTTCCAGAATCTTGGGATATTTTTGCCCCATATCCACATTTATACCATAAGTAAAGGAATCCCCTACGCATAATATTATATGTTCCATAGTATTATTTTTAAAATATCCGATGTTAAAACGCAGGAGGAAATAACTTGCCAGTCTTATGGTTATTTCTGAACAAATAAGAAAAATGCATAGATAGACAATTAATTTTAATATTTTTTTTCCCATACATGACAATTCTACAAAATTTCTTAATGCTTGACAAGCACATTTTTGACAGATATAATAGACAAATGAAAAAGTGGATAATTCTTATTATCAGCATCATTTTGTTTTTTGCTTTTATTGAAAGACTTATTAAGTATCTTGGTGATATTCCTAATCCATCAAGGCTTTCCGAGTACACTCCTTCGTTAACAACGAAAATATACGATATAAACGGCGAGGTTGTTTCAGAGCTTTTTACCGAGAAAAGAACCATTGTCCCGCTTTCGAAAATTCCGAAAAACATGATAGACGCAGTCATTGCAGTTGAAGATACAAGATTTTTTAAACATTGGGGGATTGATCCTTACAGGATAATGGGTGCCTTTCTGGCAAATATTAAGGCAGCAGGTATAGTTGAAGGCGGTTCAACAATTACACAACAGCTTTCCAAAGTACTTTTCTTATCGAGACGAAAAACTATTGCACGGAAAATTAAAGAGGTAATATTAGCCATTCAGCTTGAAAGGGACTACTCTAAAAATGAAATACTGGAGATGTATCTTAACCAGATCTATTTTGGAAGCGGGGCGTATGGTATTGCCACTGCCTCAAAGATTTACTTCGGTAAAAATGTGGAAGAACTGACACTTGAGGAATGCGCATTGCTGGCAGGTGTTATACGCGCACCTTCGAGGTATTCACCATTTAAAAATCCGGATAAAGCAATCCGGCGCAGAGCAATCGTTTTGTCAAGAATGCATGCAGTCGGATTCATTACTAAAGAACAGAAGATGGAGGCAGAAAAAAAGGATGTTATTATTGCCCCCTTGCATGTATCGACCAAAGTTGCACCATACTTTATCGATTATATCAGGCAGTCACTGGAATTAAAATACGGGCATCAGCTTTATCAGGGGGGTCTTAAGATTTATACCACACTTGATAAAAAAATGCAGATTGATGCAGAGAGAGTTTTCGAGAAACATCTCTCAAATATGGATAATGCTTTAAAGACAGATTCCGTTGAGGAATCGACAGCCACTATTGAAGGTGCCCTGTTGTGTCTGGATGTCAAGTCCGGCGGAATAAGAGCATGGATCGGAGGTAGAAATTTTCAGACGAGCCAGTTTAACAGAGTAAATCAGGCGCAGAGACAATCAGGAAGCGCTTTTAAAGTCTTTGTTTATACTGCAGCAATAGAAAACGGATATACCCCTGTATCTATTATAGATGATGCACCCGTTACATTCTATAACAACGGAATTAACTGGGAGCTTTTATCAGAAACAACGGATTTTTCAGACGTTAAAAACACGGATTTTCTGGATGAACTTATACAAAGAGATGAAGAAGCAGAAAATCCCAATGAAAAGGTTTTATGGCAGCCTAAGAATTATTCCGAAAAGTTTCATGGACCGGTTCTTTTAAGGAAAGCACTGGAGCATTCGTTAAACATATGTGCAATAAAGGTGGCAGATGCTATAGGTCCTACAACAGTAGCATATTATGCAAAACGCCTAGGTGTTGAATCACCTCTGACAAAAACAGTGTCAATTGCCCTCGGTTCTTCGGAAGTTAATCTTCAGGAAATGACCGCTGCATTCGGATGTATTGCAAACTCAGGTATAAAAATAACTCCTTATGCTATAGTAAAAGTTCTGGATGACAAGGACAGAATTCTAGAGGAACATTTATCAGAAGAAATCGATGCAATATCACCCCAAACAGCATTCATAATGTCAAATTTATTAAAAGGCGTTATTCAGCACGGTACCGGTACCCGTGCAAGAGGTTTAAGAAGACCTGCAGCCGGTAAAACAGGTACTACTAATGACTGTGCTGACGCCTGGTTTATCGGATTCACGCCACAGCTTGCATGCGGTGTCTGGGTCGGTTATGATGACCATAGGTCAATAGGTAAAAAAATGACCGGCGGCCGGGTTGCATGCCCCATATGGACTGATTTTATGAAAGCGGCATTGAGAAGACAGCCGGTACTTGATTTTACCCCTCCAACTGGTTTGACATTCGTAAAAATAGACCCCCAAACCGGTCTTTTGGCACTCGGGGATCGTAAAGAAACATATCTGGAGGCATTTTTAACAGGTACCGAACCGAAAGAATTCTCGATATATAAAGAAAAACCGCCAGTAGTTGAAAAAATTGATGATGAGACGGAACCTGTTCAGATAACAGAAACTTCCCCTGTAACAGTTCCGACAGGAATTACCGGACTTATTGAGCATTCAACAAGAACTATACCTATTTTGCCTACAATAGACAATGATAGTGAAAGCGGCTTCTAGAAAGAAAAAACGCAAATTACCACAAATCAAAACCCAAATGACCTCAAATAAATCAACGTAAATAAATGATTAGCAGTAATTTGGTCGTGGATTTGCCTGCCTCGCGGCAAGGCGGGCGGTAATTCGTGTGTTCGCGGAGCGAACAATGGAGGGTAAAGATGAAAATTGATTCAAACAATGCGGAAAAAGATGGTATTATGAATACAGCGAATTTGATGTGTGTTGCAGCAAAAACAGCGCCTAAGGCACGCGGTATTGATAATATAGTAACATTAATTTTGACAGATAAGGAAATGATTGACCTTTCGGAAAAGATGGTCGAGGTGGCAAAAAGCGGTTACAGAACAAATACGTTTTTGCGGGATGCAGAAGCACTCAAAAAAGCAACAGCTATAGTCTTAATAGGTACAAAAGTTTCTTTTATAGGGCTTGATTGCGGATTTTGCGGTTTTGAGAGCTGTAAGAAATGTGAAGAATCAAATGCCGTGTGTGCCTATAATTCCGGAGATCTGGGAATTGCCGCCGGTTCTGCAGTATCAATTGCTGCAGATAGCCGTATTGACAACAGGATTATGTATACAGCAGGATATGCATCTGTAAAAAATGGACTTTTAGGTAAGGATGTAAAGATTGCTTTCGGAGTTCCCCTTTCCGCAACGGGAAAAAACGTATTTTTTGACAGGAAATAATCCCGAAGAATCCAAGATGGATTATACGGGGTAAATCTAAAATCTTTTTCTTAATGTTAACTGCGGTGTTGCTTCGGTATTGTTAGTAAACCCAAAATCGATATTAATTCTATTTTTTGAAAACCTCTGGTATTCTCTTGCATTCATGTTATGAATTTCTGCTACAATTAAATTAATAAACTGCATCCCATAGATCCATCCTAATATAGTTTTACAATTACTCTTTATAGTTTTTCGTTCGCCATGAGTTGAATC
>JAFGLF010000024.1 GCA_016928195.1 Elusimicrobiota bacterium | reverse complement strand
TTTATTTTAAAGAACTCGATTACATCGTTTCTCGTGCTTAGAGAATCTGCTATTATCATTTTTGCGGTATGGGCATTTTTCTGGACCATACGGGTATACTTTTTTATGAACCAGTCAAAGTTAAATTCAGGATACCTCATAAAAGCAAGGTCATGGATAGTAAGTATTATATTCCTGTTTAAAGTGGGGGGAATAAGATAATCCGGGCAGTGTAATATATCGGCCCTAAAACCTCCGAGCTCAAGCGGAGGAAATTTAAATCTGTTCCATAAATCAATTTTTTTTTGGGAAGAATTAAAAACTTTTAGTTCTATTCTTCTATCGGGAAATTCTTTTCTAAGACTGTCTATGACTTCAAGATAATCGGTTGAGACGTATCTTCCGGTTAAAACATAGGTATTTTTTTTATCAATATTTAGCAGGCTCCGCACAAGATTAATTATATATCTGCCGGCGCCGATATCCGGTCCGTGATTTAGCAGGGTGGATATATCTATTCCGATTCTTAAAGCGCTTTCTGTCATTGTATAGTTATTGTATCTTATCTATAAATTTATGGACCGAAGTGGGCTCATATTCCAGTTTATTATGAAGTATATTTTTAAACAGGTTCGGCTCCATTCTGAATTTGGTATCCCTTAAATTCATAAGATAATTAACGTTTCCTTCATATCTCTCATTACCGAGAAGAGCAAACAGCCTGCGGTATGAGTGATGAAGATTTTCAATAGAATAAACAGGTTCATTTCTTACAACATCAAAATATGTATTTTCTCCCCAGCTGTATTTTATGATATCAGTGTCTGATAATTGCCTTGAAAACTCCAGATAATTTCTATCTTTCTTAAGATGTTTTATGCTTCCCCGGAAATCCCTGATTATTTTCGCGGCGGTATTTTTCAGGTTGGCATCCTTTAAATTTTTCTTCTGGATGTTTAATTCATTTGCTTTAATTCTATTTAGAATATCTAATTCACAATTCTTATAAGCCGTTTTTAGAAGGTTCAGTTTTTGATAGTAATATTTTCTCACAAAAGCAGTTGCGTCGTCCCTGAAGCTGAACGCATATCTGTGGTAACAGATTGCAGAAGGACATGACCTGAATTTATAGCCGTGAAGATTTGAACGATAGCAGAAATCCACGTCCTCATAAAACAGGAAAAAAGTGGGGTCTATGGCCCCGACTTTATTTTCATAAAAGGCATCACGTTTTATGAGACAGGACACGAATGACACCCCGAAAATATCCTCGGTTCTGTTATACTGGCTCAAATCCAGCTGGCCCAGCCCGTAATGGCCAAGATACAGGTTATTATCCAGATAAATACCGACACTTTCGAGAAAATCCCTCTGGTAGTAAAATTTAATTTTTGGAGCCACGCCCAGGTAAGTGCTTTCAATGCTGTTAATAGAGCTGACCATTTGTTCAATAGCGTCATTGTTGTAAACTACGTCAAAGTTTGATATGAGAACAAGGTCCGAACCTGCATGCTTTAAAGCCTGATTTATGCCTTCACCGAGGCCAAGATTACGGTCGGAGTGGATTAACTTTATATCTTTAAACTCTTTTTTTATATCATCCAGGATATTATGCGTGGAATTATTATCAAAAATAATAATCTCCGTATCTCTATGTGTCTGGGTTTTTATTGAATCAAGACATTCCTTCAAAACAGGATAAGTAGAGTTGTAGTTAACAATGATTACAGAGACTTTATGGGATGGACGCGGTTTATATTTACCCGCAAAAGAGGTAGCTTTAACATCCCCGTCTTTTAAATCAAGCATTTTTTTAATAAGCTCATCGTATTGTTTTACGCTGTTTTCCCATGTGAATTCTCTAGCAAACTTTCTGGCATTCTGTCCCATTTCTTTTCTTTTTTTCGGGTCGTTTATAAGGATTTCAAGTTTTTTTGAAAACTCCTCTTTATCTTTCACCACAAAGCCGGTCTTTCCATTTTGAGAAACCTCTGAGTGGGCGCCTATATCATAGCAGATTGAAGGTCTCCTGAAACTATGAGCTTCTGCAACAGGAAGATCAAATCCTTCCCACCTTGAACAGGTGGCATAAATGTTGCAGGATTTGTAAATCAGGGACATAAGTTCTTCCGGAGCATTGCTTATTGATAGGACTCCCTGGTTTTTAAGTAGTTCTTCATCGTTTTTTGAACCATACCCCACGGCAAGAAGCTTAACACTTTTATTTTTTTTATAAATATCCCGGTATATTTCCATTAATTCGGATAATCCTTTGTACGGCTGGTTGGTAAGATTTAACCTTCCAACAAATAATAATAGCGTGTCTTCAGGGTTTACTCCCAGATTTTTCCTGAAATCGTTAATTTCCTCTCTGGTTAATATTTCTTTCCGGTAGTGGTCGCATCCGTTGTAGATGAAAGCGGCTTTGTTCTTTAAGCTTTTAGGAAGGCAGTTAAGGAGGTATTGGGATACGGCTACAATTTTACCGGCTTTTTTAAAATAGTAGAGATTCTGGGTTGTCTCCATATATTTATACCTTAGTTTTCTTTTAAAGGAAAAATCATCCAGGGAGGGTATCCCGTGATCAACAACCAGGACCGGCTTGTTTAATTTTGGTATCAGGCTGTAAAAAGGAAAAGATTGTATTATAAAAAGATCAATGTCCTTGCTGTTGAGGAAAGGAACTAATTTCCTGATTCTTCCCTCATAGATTAAAGGATTGATATCAGGTTT
>JAFGLF010000023.1 GCA_016928195.1 Elusimicrobiota bacterium | reverse complement strand
GGTTTTTTTTAAATCTGCAAGACTTATGGCATTTTTGCCGATTAAAGATATTTCCCCGTCTTTTAAAAAGAGTCTGCCCTCAATTATTAAAGCGGAATGATTAATTATTATTTTATAATTTTTTTTACAGTCATCAGGAAAAAATACTGCTTCGTACATACCGCCTTCATCTTCCATTGTGCACAGAAGCATATCTTTACCGTTTTTGGTTTTTTTAATTTTTCTGCTGACGACAATTCCTGATGCGAATATATTTTTTTTATCCGGTACAGGACCGAAGAACCTGCTTTCTACAGTATGGTACTTTTTCAATTCGTTTCTGAAATATTTCAGGGGAGGGCAGCTTGCGCAGAAGCCTAAAATTTTTTCTTCCATGATAAGCTTTTCATCAAAATTAAAATCTCCTGGATGGCTTTCCCTGAAAGGCAAAAAATTTATACCACAGCAGGGGATATTTTTATTGGTTTTAAGATTCTTTAAATAATTATAGTAGAGAAGCAGCTGCTTTATCTTTAGTCCCGCGAAATCAAATGCCCCTGCCTTTATAAGATTTTCAATTGCTTTTCCTGTTACCCTGCAGTTCTCTGAAATCCTGTAATAGAAATCGGTGAAATCTTTGAAGTCTCCGTTTTTGGCTCTTTCACGCAATATTGATTCTGAGCCTGCCTGTCCCAGGTCCTTTACTGCGAGCAGGGATATTCTTATAGATTTTCCCTCATCTTCAACGGAAAATTCACAACCGCTCTTATTGATGTGCGGAAGTTTTATTTTTATGCCGGACCGTCTTGCTTCTTCAATATACTGAACTCTACTGTAATAACCTGAATTATTTGTCAGTATAATTGATAGGAGCTCTGCGGGATAATGCGCTTTTATGTAGCAGATTTTGTAGGACAGCCCGGCATAAGCAGCGGCATGGGCCTTCACAAAACTGTAGCTGGCAAATCCGGATATTAATTTAAAAATTTTTTCTGCTAAATCTTTAGGATAACCTTTACCAACGGCACCTTTTATAAAATTTCCTGCCTGATTTTTCATCCTTTCCCCGGAGAGCCTGTTCATGGCTTTTCTTAAATTGTCAGCTTCGCTTAGCGAATAACCTGCTATACTCACTGCTATTCTCATGACCTGTTCCTGATATAATATTATTCCAAATGTCTCACTTAAGATTGGTTCCAGGTCCCTGTGTATATAGGTAATTTTTTCCCTACCCAGTTTTCTTTCAATAAAATTTCTTACCATTCCTGTAGACTGCGGACCGGGCCTGTAAAGAGAGATAAGATGTGTGATATCGTTTAAAGAAGACGCTTTTATTTTTTTTGCCAGTTTCCTGATACCGAAGCTTTCAAGCTGGAAGACTCCCAGAGTTTCCCCGTTTTTTATTAAGTTAAATGTCTTCCGGTCATTATATTTTATTTCCCGGGCATTAAATCTTATATTCCTTGTTTTCTCCAGCATGGTCGCAACGTCATCTATTAAACTTAAAGTGATGGAACTTATAAGGTCTATTTTAAGGAGCCCCATCTCTTCCACGCTATTGATATCATACTGGCTCATTATTTCCCCTGTTTTAGAAAGAGTAAGCGGAATCTTTTCCCCCAGACCCGGTGCAGATATAATAAATGCGGAGGGATGGATAGAAACATGTCTCGGGTAATTTTCAATTTTTCCGGAAATGTAATTAATTTTTTCATAATACGTGTTTTTTATATTTGTGTGCTCTGTATCTCCGGCAGGTCTTCCGGTATTAATATAATGCCGTCTCTCCGTGCGCAGGGGAAAGGGAGGGCCCTCTGCATTTGCTGTTTTTATTGTCTGATTTTTTATTGCATTATCTATATCTTCTTTGCTCCAGCCCAGAATTCTTCCTGCCTCTCTTACTGCGGCTCCCGGTTTTAGAGTAGAAAAGGTGCATACTCTGGAAATGCTGTTTTTACCATATCTGGCATTCAGATACCTTAATATTTCAGCTCTTCTTTTGCTTGATAGATCAATGTCTATGTCTGGGGGCTCTTTTCTTTCTCTGTTTAAGAATCTCTCAAAGTAAAGATTGTTTTTTACGGGGTCAATATCAGAGATGCCGAGCAGGTAAGACACCAGACTTCCTGCGGACGACCCCTTGCCGCAAATAGGGATGTTATTCCTGCGGGCAAATCCTGCTATATCGGCAGCTATAAGAAAATACCTGCAGAATCCCATTTCTGTTATTATCTCCAGTTCCTTTCTTAACCTGCTATAGATTTCTTTAGAGGGATTATCTTTATATCTCCATCCCAGCCCATCTTTAAAGCATAATTTTCTAAGGCGTTCTTCCTCTATTTTATTTCCCGGTGTCTTTTTATAGAATGAAAGATCTATGCCGGTTAGGGGAAGTTCAAGATTGCATTTATCTGCTATAAGTTCGGTGGCGTAAATTGTCCCGGGTATGTCACTGAACATTGCGGCCATCTCCCGGGATGATTTAAAATAATGTTCATCGTTATCAATCGGATTTTCAGCAGCGCTGCTGTCTATTCCCATACTTTTTATCTTAAAAAGATATCTGTATACCCTGTAATCTTTTCTGGCCAGGTAGTGTACATTGTTCGTTGCTACAGCGGGCAGGTTATATTTCATGGCAAAGTTGATCAATGTTTCAGAGAGAGATAATGCGTGGAGATCTATCCGTGTTTTTGGATATCTCTGGATTTCCAGGAAGAAATCACCTTCAAATAACTCCAGGTAGGCTGACATAGATTGGAGAGCTTCTTTAACCTTTCCTGCTTTTATTAGCAAAGAGACTTCACCCGTTTCACTGCAGTTAAGTCCTATAAGTCCTTCGCTCATATTTTGAATATCTAAAACCCCGACTGAGGGTAAAGACTCCTTTTTTTCCAGGTGAGATTTGCTTACTATCCGGCATAGATTCTCATATCCTTTTCTGTTTCTTACCAGTAAAATCAGGTGGGATAACATCCTGCTGTTTCTAATACAGATCTCACAACCGATTATAGGTTTTACATTATTTATAACCGCTTCTTTATAGAATTCTATGGCCCCGCTCATTACGTATTTATCAGTAAGTGCAGCTGCTTTCATACCTTTTTCAGAAACGGCATTAATTAAGTCTTTTACTTTTACTGTTGACTCCATCAGGCTGTATTCACTTTGCACATGAAGATGTGAAAAAAAAGTCATTTTACCTGACCCTGCTGACTAAGTTTGTGAATGATTTGTATATAAAATTAACTGTTTTTATATTACTACCGAACATTTGTTCGGTCAATAGGGACTTATGAGATTTCCATGTGTAATAATCCCGGGGTTGATTTTCTAAAGTTTTTATATATAATATTGGGTTTTGTATAGCATTATTAATAGATGTTTTGATTAAATTATTATTATTTTAATTTATAAAATAGAGAAAAGGCATAAAATATGAAAAAGTATAGCATAGCTGTGCATATTTTATTCTGGATCCTTGTAGTATTTTTGTTATCTGCAGCATTACTATTTTTATTTTCGAAAGATTATAAATTCAGTTCTATTTTACCGTTTTTAAAAAATTCCGGGCTCCATCAAAATGAGAAAATAATAGATACTAAAGTAAAAGTCAGTGAAGTAAAAGAAGTGGAAAGGGAAATTGAGTGGTACTATTTTGTTGCTTCCGGATACAGTGGTAATGATCCTGAGCAGGGTACCGATGGTATAACTGCGACAGGGGAAGAAGTAAGGGAAGGAATAATTGCGGTGGATCCCGACGTGATTCCTCTCGGAACAAAAATTGAGATAAAAGAAATGGGAGTATTTACGGCAGAAGATACTGGGGGAAAAATTAAAGGCAATAGAATAGATATATATTTTAATTCAAAAAAAGAGGCAAAAGATTTTGGCAGAAAAGGTGTCTGGATTAGAATAATAAACAGTAATTATAAATTTGAGTCGGCCGATCTATACGGAAATGTGCCTTTGTATGTAAGCAGCTCGGAGTATGAAAATATATTGGCATATGGATACCAGGCACTGAATGAGAATACATCCGGGAATGTACCGGTATTTAGTGATTAAGAGTCTTTTTTATTTTTTTTAATTATACTGTCCAGTAATCCATAAAATTTTAGAGCATCTTTTTTTCTTAATTTATTTATCCTGGTACTTTCCTTTTTACTTTCTATGGTAAGGCTGGAGTAAATGATGCCTTCTTTTAATAGAGCCGATATAATATACGGGTAAGTGGCTATAAATTTTTTATCCCTGTTTATATTAGAGTAAAAATAGAAAAATAATTTTTTGACTGGCTAATATTTGTTTTGCAAAAAAAATGGTAATATAATACTTAATCAAAAGTTTATCGGGCGGAAGTAGCTCAGCTGGTAGAGCATCACCTTGCCAAGGTGGGGGTCGCGGGTCCAAGTCCCGTCTTCCGCTCCATTTTTTTATAGAAGATATAGTTGTGCTTCATAAACAAAAATATACGATAAATAATAAAGAAAAATAATCAATGATATATATACCATGATTAACCGGATGACTTTTTAAAAAATTTACAGATTGTTAAAACGGGGTTAAAATTTAATAAAATATAAATAATTAAAGATGATTGAAATTAATTTTAAAAATATAGGGAAAATTAAAATAGAAGAAGGCTCCAGCATAAGGGAAGCATTAGCCAGACTTAACCGGCGGGCAGCAGATAAAGCAATAGCGGCTGAACTGGTAAACGGGTCAGGGAAAAACGCAGAAGGACGGGTTATTGATTTAGATTACGCTGTAAAAAAAGATTCTGTTTTTAATATTATTGCTCCAGATAATAATAAAAAAGCCGGCGATATATTAAATCACAGTTCTTCCCATATAATGGCAGCAGCCATAAAAAAAATATTCACGGATGCAAAGTTTGCCATTGGGCCTGCGATAAAAGAAGGTTTTTATTATGATTTTGAAACTTCTAAAAATGTATCCGCAGAGGATCTTGCTTTAATTGAGGAAGAAATGAAAAAATTAATAAAGGCAGACTGTAAATTTGAAAGAAGAGAAATAAGCAAAGATGAGGCAAAAAAAATTTTTAAAGACAATGCCTATAAAATTGAGTTAATAAATGAAATAAAAGATAAAACAGTCAGCGTATAT
Organism: Elusimicrobiota bacterium; assembly: GCA_016928195.1. GTDB lineage: Bacteria > Elusimicrobiota > UBA8919 > UBA8919 > UBA8919 > JAFGLF01. The sequence goes on along the minus strand of JAFGLF010000023.1, from coordinate 65 downwards.
ACCTGCGGAGATTTTACTGACTTATGTTCCGGCCCTCATATACCATCAACGGGAAGAGTCGGAGC
>JAFGLF010000022.1:97500-99184 GCA_016928195.1 Elusimicrobiota bacterium | reverse complement strand
GTCGGAACTTACCCGACAAGGAATTTCGCTACCTTAGGACCGTTATAGTTACGGCCGCCGTTTACCGGGGCTTCGGTTCAACGCTTTCACATCTCTCCTTAACCTTCCGGCACCGGGCAGGCGTCAGACCCTATACATCATCTTACGATTTAAGCAGAGTCCTATGTTTTTGCTAAACAGTCGCAGGGGCCACTTTATTGTAACCTTTTCATTCCAGATATCCAGTAAACAGAATCCGGAAGTGAAGGGTATAACCCCTTCTCCAACCTTATCTAATTTACCTTCCATAAGTACTACTCAGGCACCTCTTCTTCCGAAGTTACGAGGCTATTTTGCCGAGTTCCTAAACGATAGATCAATCGCGCGCCTTAGTATTCTCTACCCATCTACCTGTGTCGGTTTACGGTACGGACATATTTGCAACTCACTTTATATATTTTCTTGGCAGTGTGGTTGAACAGCTTCATCCCGCCATAGGCGGGACTGGTCACCCCAACTTCCATCGGGGCAAACCCCGTAATTCAACACGGGGCCGATATACCCTCCTGCGTCTATACAAAATTGATAACGCTACAAATATGGTTCCGGAATATTAACCGGATGCCCTTCGCCTACTCCCCTATTAATCAAGGACTTGACTTAGGACCGACTAACCCTGAGTCGACGAACGTTGCTCAAGGAAACCTTAGATTTTCGGCGTCCTGGATTCTCACCAGGATTCTCGCTACTTATACCTGCATCCTCACTTCCGTTTCGTCCAGCACTCCTTTCGGTATGCCTTCACCCTAATACGGAACGCTCCCCTACCCCTCTCGCGCTCCGCGCGAGAATGACAAATCATAAATGATAAATTACAAATTCTATAAAAAAATTCATAATTCAACATTAGTCATTAATCATTCTTGTGCGAAGCACAAGAAGCCGTGGCTTCGGTACTATGCTTTAGCCCCGGGAATCTTTGGCGCAGAATCGCTTGATCAGTGAGCTGTTACGCTTTCTTTAAATGATGGCTGCTTCTAAGCCAACATCCTGGCTGTTTAAGCAATTCAACATCCTTTACCACTTAGCATAAATTTTGGGACCTTAGCCGACGGTCTGGGCTGTTCCCCTTTTGTACGTGAAGCTTATCCCTCACGGACTGACTCCGTTGTTCTGGAATATAGGCATTCGAAGTTTGGTTAAATTGGGTAACCTGGTTAAGGTACCTACTCTATCCAGTGCTCTACCACCTACATTAAACACAACAGGCTAGCCCTAAAGCTATTTCGGGGAGAACCAGCAATAACCAAGTTAGATTGGCCTTTCACCCCTAACCCCAGCTCATCTAGGAGTTTTTCAACACTCAACAGTTCGGACCTCCACTTCGATATTATCGAAGCTTCATCCTGTCCAGGGTTAGATCACTTGGCTTCGGGTCTATTAAATCGAACTAATTCGCCCTATTAAGACTCGCTTTCGCTCCGACTCCTCCCGAAGCTTTCACATCGGGATTAATCTTGCTCGACCTAATAACTCGCAGGTTCATTCTTCAACAGGCACACCATTACGCATTTCGGCACTAATAATCCCACTCGAAAGCGGGATGTTCGTAACCAATATAGCGCTCTGGTAGCTTGTAAGCATACAGTTTCAGGTTCTTTTCACTCCCCGTCAGGGGTTCTTTTCGCCTTTCCCTCGCGGTACT
>JAFGLF010000022.1:0-95000 GCA_016928195.1 Elusimicrobiota bacterium | reverse complement strand
TACGTATTACCGCGGCTGCTGGCACGTAGTTGGCCGATGCTTATTCGTTCCTTACCATCAGAGCATTGCTGCCGTTTGTCAGGAACAAAAGGAGTTTACAATTCAAAGAACCTTCATCCTCCACGCGGCGTCGCTGCGTCAGGCTTTCGCCCATTGCGCAAAATTCCCCACTGCTGCCTCCCGTAGGAGTGTGGCCCGTATCTCAGTGCCACTGTGGCCGTTCATCCTTTTAGATCGGCTACCCGTCATAGGCTTGGTAGGCTATTATCCTACCAACTACCTGATAGGACACAGGCACGTCATCAAGTGTCCCGACTTGCGTCAGGACTTTTACCACTCTCTGAAATCAGAATGTGGTCTTATGGGGTATTAGCTCCGCTTTCGCAGGGTTATTCCCCTCTTAATGGTTGTTTACCTGTGCATTACTCACCCGTTTGCCACTAATCTTTACGATACTCTGTAAAAATCCGTTCGACTTGCATGTGTTAAGCACGCCGCCAGCGTTCGTTCTGAGCCAGGATCAAACTCTCCAAAAAAATTGGATTGTTCGAAAAAGCTCGAATTAACTAATTAAAATTTTTGATTGACTTAAAAACCTCGTCACATCCATTCAGTTTTCAAAGAACAATTTTTACGTAGCAATACCCTATCTCAACTTTCTATCCCGCCATCAGCGGATTATTTGAGTTAGGGTTTACTAATTTATAAATGCTTTTTATGAAACAACTCTGTGCAGGCACGTAAACTGCTTGCACCAAGACACGATACTTTTCGTGTCCATTCATAATATACTAAAAATTCAAAAACTTGTCAAGTACTTTTTTAATTTTTAAAATTTTTTATTTTTGAGGTTAAGGGGTGGGCAAATTAAAATGGTAATCAAAAAAAAATTACCGTCGGAAAAACGGATGATTGGAAATATAGTATAACACTTACCCCGATTATTCCGATTTATCGGAACAATTCATCGGGGTAACGTGTAACGTGCTAACCCGGTACGTAATTCCGGGTTTCGCGCGTTAAAACTTTGCGCCAAATGAAACTCTATGAGTATCGCCTAAATCACCGAACGGAACAAAAGCATAGTCAAGAGTAAAACCCCAGACACGGAAACCTGCTCCGGCGCCTAAACCAACTATACCGCCAAGCGAATCAGTGTCATAGCCTATCCTGTAGCCACTGCGAAGCGCCAAAACTTCTTTTATCCAGTATTCGGCCCCAACAGATGCATACAGTTTATTATCAACAACATATTCATCTAAGTCACAGGCAATGGTTAAATTTTCCATAGCTCCATATGCGGCACCGAATTTTATATTCAACGGAAGAGGGTCTGTTTCATCAACAAACTTTACACCATAGCTTATATTCTGGATATTAAATGCAAACGAAAGTTTTTCATCCGCAGGATAATAAGCAGATAAATCTACCGCTACTGTAAACGCTTTTTCCGCTTCTATCTTTTGGTTAATAATCTTTAATCCTCCGCCAATCGAAAGATTTTCCAAAACCGATTCTGCCAGATCTTTTCGCGCATAATTCAAAAACAATGCCGTATCCTGTGCGCCAAAATCTCCAAGGGGGGTTTCATTTACATCATATCCTTGAATATTTGTTATGTTAAGATATGTCAGCCCGATTCCCAAATAATGCTTTTCTGCAGCACGACCCGTGTAACCTATAAACCCCGCATTAACATCTTCAAAGTATTTTAAATATGTAGCAGATACTTCTGTCTTTTCGGTACGAGTCAAAGACGCAGGACTGTAATAAATAGAATTGACATCATCTGCAACCGCACTAAAAGCGCCAGCCATAGCAAGCGGCCTGGCACCCATCCCGATTTTCAGGAACTGGCAACCTGTGGTTCCGAGTCCCTTTGAAATAAGAGAGCAAGAGAGCACGAGAACAAGAGAAAAGGAAACCGATAAGATCTTCTTTGTTTCAGTAAACATAATCCACCTCCGTCCACTATATTTATAATATAAATTTCACAATATGTCAAGGTAATTTTTTACACACTTTAAAAATCAGTTGATATGCTTATATGTTGATACGTTGATATGTAAAGTCATATATTCGTATCAGCGTATTTTCTTATCACCGTATCACCGGTATCCTTACTTAATTATTGCCATTTTTAACGGCCTTTTTCTATTTAACGCTTTATCGTCAAATTTTAATATTGCAAAATATACCCCTGAGGCACAGTCATCGTCCCTGTCGTTTGTGCCGTCCCAGTCAGCATAATAAATATAGCCGCTCTCACGGATGCCGTCATCAATTTCCCTTACAAGTTCGCCGGCAAGATTATATATATATATATCCACGTTCCCGTAAACACCATGAGGAGGAGGTAAACAGTATTTTATCATCGTTCCTTTTGTAGAAAGATTGATGCCTGTCAAACTGCTGTAGGAATCGGTGATTGCACCGCCATGCTGTAATGTTACTATTTTTGGCTGCAAATCAAACGGATTCGGGAAGTTGAACATTGTAAATTCGCCTGTCCATGCCTCGCCTGTAGGTGGCTGGGATTTAAATACCGCAAATATTCCGCTCTGTGATGTTGCCGCCGCTTTATTTACAACAAACCTGCCGTTTGATATGACCGCCCTACCACCCAAACAGGATGCTGATGCTGTGGTTGTAGAAGCTACAGCATCTGTAATTGAATTGACTTCCAAAGATACGGTTCCGGAAATCGGGTCAACCGTCTTTACGCCCGGCACCAGTTCCCAGATTCTTTGGTCGGAGTTATACTGGTAAATTTTAAGTTTATCCATATCGTCCTCAGTCACAATTTCTTTATCATAACCCAGTGTAAGTGTCAGTGATTTGTTCATCTGCGCATTGTCCAGGTCAATCTGGTACACATCACTCGCAACCACATCCTCAACAATGCTTATAAGCGATGCAGCAATTGCATTATCGGTACCCTGCAATTTGAATGATGGTATGTTTGACGAAAAACCTCCGATGGCAAAAGACGGAGCTCCGCGACCGGGCGATTCCGCACTGCTTATAGAAGCGGCGGTCAGGGAACCGGCATCCATCTGGATTTGTGTATTGTCATCGCCTAACTCGTCTATCGGGACATCATCACCCTGAGCGATACCTTCGGCAACCTCTTTCTTTGACTGGCGCCGGACATTTCCGCCAAATTGTATATCTTCAATATTCTCTTCTCCACCGTTATCGGAAATTACGCGCAAATTATAACTCTGTCCCAAATTATCATCAAGAAGTTTCACATAAAGCGAATATGTGTTGTTGGGTCCCGTAAGCGGAAGTGCGCGGATTGCTTTGGTTATATCATAACTATCCCCTGAATTATACCAGCATTCGGGGGGAGCAACCAATTTTCTAGGTGATTCAAACACGAACAGGAATTTTTTCGGGTCTTCCGTCTTTTTTACCGTGATTTTCAATTTAGGCGGCAATGATTTTAATTCAAAATCCTGAATATTTCCGGCAGGAACAGCATCATCAGTAAGGTCAGTATCAGCTACAGGTGTTATTTCAACATACTCCACAATTTTGCCAGGATATATCACATACAATTTATACAAATGGCCCGCAATCAAGTCAGAAATATAATATTCCCCATTCTTATTAGTTTTTGTCTTATACACAGGCAGATAGCTTGACGGGTTCTGCGTGTTGTATGTTTCATCATAACATGCAATTTTTGCATTGGCAATCGTCTTTGCAAAAGGAACCTTCTGTGAATACACAACACCTTTCAACTGTGCATCCGCCTTTGTAAGCTGAAAACTCACATCAGTCAGATTGCTTCCTATGCTAAGCTTGTCTCCGGCAAGCGCATACCCCGGCGCAGAAACACTGATACGGAAAATTCCTTTCGGCAAACCTATGATAGAAAAATAGCCGGTGGAACTGGTAACGGTATATTTTTCAACCGATTTATGGGTAACGGCAACCTCCGCACCTTCAAGCGGAACATTTGCTGTGGAGGTAACAATACCGGAGATGGAAATCCCGGAACCTGCGAGTTCGTCAAAATCCAGGTCAAGCGTAACAGCTGCGGTTGAATAAATAACAACCTCTTTCATAAACGGCGGGTAGTTCGGCGTTTCCGCAACCATTATATACTTTCCCGGAGGAAGCATATCGATGTAATAGTAAGCGGGCGATTTTGCAAGCACATTCTGTTTTGTTGTCTCGTTGGGATTCATAAAGAATAATTCCCACGGAGCGATGCTTGCCGAATCATTTCTCGGACGGGCTCCGGAAAACCCGCGCCAGGTGCCGGCCGTATCATAAAGCATAACAGTAGGAATGTTCCTGAATATAGTATCCTCTCCCTCTTTTTTGGCTTTCTCATAGTCGGAAGATGTCCATATATTCCTCCCGGTAATCTTTCCGCTGATTTTTCCTTTTCCGGTAACCGCACCCTCAAAAGGTATATATGTCGTTACATCCGGCTGGAGCGGGTCGTATTTTATTTCAACATTTTTCGCCTGGGAAATTATTGTAATTGAGTTATTTTCTGAACGCAGCTTCATATCATATTCCATCTCTCCGGCATTGCCGAACATCTCATATTTTATGAGATACATATTGTACCTGCCTGGAGCGGCAACCGTCGGCTGCCAACCGAGCGATTTTGCCGGCGCCTGACCATCGTACGAATATGTCCATGTTGAAAGTGAATATTCAAATTCCATAGGCAGGCTGGAATCACTGTCCATCATAGTATCTATTTTGTTGCCGGTTAGAACAAAATCGGAATTGAAACCCATAATATAATAATACCCGGTCGTTCCCGCCGGCATAGCCGGCATAGGATATGGCGCCAGAGCTTCGCATTTTACACCGTGAGGAAGAGGTATTTCAATATACGTTTCCTTATTAGCGGAAACCATAACGTCATCCATAGAAAGTGTCCTCGGACCGACATACCCGTAACCCGAACCCCATGTCGAGACATTATAAAGTCCTGGCACAAGACCGGTTATCTCAAAAACTCCGGAATCCGGAACCTGCAGTCCGCCGCCACTGGAACGTGAACGGGCACGAACCTCCATCCATCTACCGTTGAATTGGTCGTAAACCGGCTTAAATATGGTGCCGTCAGGCATACGTACCACACCCCTGATTTTACCGGCAGGTGCCATTGCAAAATCAAAAATAATATCGCCTGCTTCAACATATTGAAAATCAGCACGCGTATCAAACTTGTTAACGATTCCCCAATACTCCGCTCTTACATCAACCCAATACATCGCGGCAGATGCAACGTTTATTGAATATTTGGTTGTGTCCCCGGCCGCGAAAGTACCGTCAACCTTTGTAAATCTTGATTTGGATTTATGGGTTGACCAGTCTCCTTGAAACTCCTCTCTTGCTATTATAACAATCGGATTTGTGGCAGGAATGGTTGCCGGCGCTAAAAATTTTATGGTTCCCGTGATTGTACAGGTTTCAGAACCTCCCGTCTGAATATTTATATTGACAGGATTTGGGGTGGACTGCGTTACATCCATAACCCCGGCAGTAGAATAAACAATCCAGCCGGGCTCATCGTTAGATGCGCTTTCGCTTGAAATAGCAACACGAACATCGTCGCCTGTGCGAAAACCGGCATAGTCGCCGTCATTCACCATATTTCTTGCATTCCAGTCGCCGTTGTTGTTATAGATAAAATTCGTACCTATAAGTTCGGACCAAACCGCAAGCTGTATATTCCCGGTTGAAATACCTATAATGTCAAAAGTACCGTCGGCTCCGGTTCTTACACGGCCATTGGTTGGCGAGCCGTAATTTCTCCATGTATCACTTGAAGAGGCAAACATATCACTCCCCAGCCACCTGTCACAATCGCCCCATATTTCAACATTAGCGAAAGGAAGGGCGGTACCTCCGACTTTAACCACACCATTGAGCCGTCCATTAACCGCAGGAAGGACATATTTAGTATTACCGGTAGCATTGGCGTAACTGTATTCAAGTGCATAACCATCAGCAGGGGGCTGATTGAAAGGAACAACAATTTTCGTACCGCTGTAAGTATAACCTCCATATCCTTCTCCAGGACCAGGATTGGAATAATACCGGGGACCGTCATTGACGCCGGCATATCCTAAACCGTTGATGCTTATATAATAACCGCTGCCCTCGGGAACGTTATAAAATGCGAACCTGCCGTTTGAATCCGTCATCGCTTGAGCGGTCCAATCCGGCTGATACGAATTCTGCGACTGACGGTACATATAAATGTTCATATCGGCAAGTCCGGTACCATTTGTGCTGACAACAACACCTTCAAAAGCAACGTTTCCTTCAGGAGTAACACCGGTATCCTGCGTCTGCGGTGCCATTGCCTCCTGGGTGTCAAAATCGAAATTAACCGTAACCACGCCTCCGGCAGTGAGTCCTTCCGAAACCGTTGTATTCAATGCTTTATTATCCTTCGGAGCAAAGACATTTACAGAATACCTATTGGCAACAGCCGCGGGAATATTGTCAATATAAAAATAGTTGGTTCCGTTCCACTCCAGCGTATCTTCAAGATAAGCCATAGAAAATGTTACCGGTTCGTCAGTAATAACATTTCTGACATCGCTCATTATCGGAGCACCGGTTGTAACATTGACCACCTCGATCCGGATCTGTCCGACACCTGAAACAGGCTTATCAAGCATCAGGTAAGCGTCTGTAGAAGCCGCTGTATTAACATGGACAGCATCTTTAAACATCTGGTCCCTGATTGTAGGACCCCATCCATGTTTTGTGGCAAAAACTATATACTCGGTATTAGGATTTATTGTTCTGGTAAGATTGCCGGATCCATCGGCGGTTCCAAATTGAGAGGTTAATGGATCAGGATTGCCGTTAGTGTCAAAATTCAATATCGCAACAAATGCACCTGCCCGGCCGGTATGAACGGTAAGATCAACAGGGCCCTGAACGGCATAAAGACAGTGCAGAGCGCAAAGTGTACAGAACAGAGTAATAGCCAAAAATAAGTTTAGAAATTTCCTAAATTTCAACATAAATTCCTCCGGTTAATAATACTCAATTATACATTTTTGTTATCCAGTAACTTTTATAATCAAATTTTTAAAAATTGTCAATGTGAATATTTACACACTTCTTTTGAACCTAAATTCGAACCTTCTTACTTTCTTGCTCTCTGCCCCTTAGTATTCCCAATCTATTCCTCCAAAGTAATTAAAAGTATTATAATTATATCTGTAGCTTGCCTCATATTTATTATTGGATGACGAATCACTATAACTGCCTGCTGTTTTTACCGAAAGTGTCCTGAAAACCGGAATCTTAAAAGAAACCCCTGCAGTATTAGTAAACTGATGGATTTTTGAAGTCTTGTAATTCCCTTCGGTATCCTGTGCAGGACGTTCGAAATATTTCCTATATGCAAGATCCCACCAAAAATTCAATTTAGCATTCTCTGCCATTGTAAATGTTATGGACGGAACAACATCGTTCTGAAAATAATCATAATACCTTTCATTATACTGTGTTCTGTTGGCATCATAGGAATTCTGGTTCGAATCATTATATTCTACGGAATCATAAAGCGATATTGAAACCTTATTTAATTCTTTAGAAATACCTAGTGTTAACAAATGTACAAAATCATTTCTTTTATCCGAAGAAAAACCGCCGTCGCTTTCTACGATCGTCTGGTCATTGAAATATTTATAAGCAATATCATAACCGATTTTTCCGGAAAAAGTATCTGAAAACAAATACAGAGCTTCAATAAATAATTCATGAGTTGTATAATCTAAAACATCTTCTCCGGCATTTTCGGAGATTTCAGTATAGGTAGCGGTATCAAGGGCTGTTTCATATGTAGTAATAAGCGAGGAGTAATTCGGGTAATGCATTATATAAAAATCGTAGCCGATACGTAAATTTGTCCGTTTGAACATCTTTTCAGCCTCAAGACCTGCCAGTATCCTATTATAATCAAAAAGCCCGTCATTCCATTCCTCATCCTCTGTTTCCTTTAAATATTCAACTTTATATCCGACCTTTGCCTTGCCTTTGAATGTATCGGAATACTTACGTGTAAATTTACACGTAAGTGAGTTGTCCATTACTTCTCTTGTCATTATGGTGCCGTCAACCAATTCCGTTACATCCATAGTACCGGAGTAAATCCCCTGATATATGGGTAAAAGCGCGGTGTCTTCGGAAAAATTTATTACCGGTGAGAAGAAAACATCAAAGTTTCCTGCAAAAGAATCCCTTTCGCCTTCAAGAAAATACTGTCCGCCTAAAAGCGAAACATATGCAACAGGAGTGACCTTGACCTCAGAATGGATAGGGCAAGTAAGCAAATAAGCGAGTAAGCAAGTAAGCAAAATCGATGATAAAAACTTAAAATGATGACGACGCATAAAAAAATCCTCCGAATTTAAATTAATTACTAATAATTTCTATGTATTTCTCCATATCAGTTCGTTCCGGGTGCCTGACTCAGAGAGCTTGGGAGTGACAGTATCCCGCAATCAGATAAAAGTTTTGAAGAAAATATCAAATCGATTTTTTTCTCATATTTATCGCTAAACATAGAAGATGTATAAACATTCTCAAAATTAAGCGTCAAAATCTTTTCCTTTATTTTATCCGCAGAAACGTCAGATGGATTTACTATATCAGCAAATGTCTGAATTTTTCCGTCATCACCTATAATATAATCATGTTTTTCAATCCATGTACCGTCTGCATACTGGTCCCTGTATGCAAAATGAAATGTGGTAGGACCATCGGGCTGCAATTTAAATGTTGTAAGTGCGGGGTCGGTATGACTTTCATAAGCTGTTCCGGGTAAATAGGTAAATTCGTTGGATTGTGCAATCCTATCCCCGTTATCAATAAACTGCCACATAAGTTTTCCTTTACCGCTATTCTCGGTTGAATCGGCATTCCCTATATAAAATCTATAGTTAGATAGAAACAACCTCCATTCCGTAGCCGATTGAGGATCATCAGGAACCATTACACCACCCCACGCTTCCTCCAGAATCTTATCATAGGTGTTAGACATAACGGAATCAAGGTCTGTAAGATACCACTGAGGTTCGGCTGTGCCTTTATAGTAAAACATATTTTTTGTTGCGTCATTTAAATTTTCCGGAAGGTCATTACTAAAAGTAAACAGAATTTTTCCAAAGTCAAAACGGTTTTCTCTTTCATTTAACACAACATATTTAAACTGCTTTTTATTATCAGGCAGGCGATAAATATATTCTTCAAGACGGACACGGTTTCCGGAAACATCAATAAGCGCCTTGCCGTTCTGATACTCTGCAGACTTTATCTCTTCGGCAGCACGCTCTAAAACAGCATCTCGTGATATTTCCATAAATATCTCTCTCTGTGCCTCGGATTTTATATCATCCGCCTCTCTTCCTCCCTGTTCCCCTGCTTTTGTTTCTTCCTTATCCATTGGTTCCGGCTCTTTTGGTGCAACACCGCTTTCAACAATCGTATACTGGCCCGGATTCACCAGAACTTCCGAACCGGTTATCTCCTCCCTAGCTGCAACAATTCCTTCATAAACCTCAAGACGGCTGATACCGCTATCGCCGACATCAACGGAAAACTCGGTACCTCTTACCGCACATATCGTTGTCGGTGTTTTTACTTCGAATTTCTGCCTTGCTTTGAGCTTTTTTACCATTGCACGGATTCTGCCTATCCATACTTTCAGCCTGGATGTCTCGCCTTTAAGTTCGGAAACAGCGGCACTTGTCTTTTCGGAAATGGTGATTCTATGGCCGTTCACAGAAATTATGGCTGTTGAACCAGCCGCTGTCCTGATATTGTCGTCCTGTTTTATATTCTGTCCTTTATACGCAGGAGTACCGTTGATAGATACCTCACCCTGAAGCCTGAGAACTTTAGCAGCAGCATAGAGAGAGTAAGAGAGTAAGAAAGTAAGAAAGTAAGAAAATAAAGCTAAGCATAAAAATCTTTTAATTTTTCTCATAAATACCTCCAACATAAAAACTATATATTTATATTCTTCGTTCCGGTAAAATTATAATAAAAATACCGAATTTTGTCAATGTGAATTTTTACACACAACTTGAATTATACATTATATCCGGCTTTCAAGGCAGGTTTTAGAACTTTACTGCCAGGGAGTATCTGAAGGTGTTGCCTAAATCACCGTAGGGGACCCAGGCGCAGTTAAGATTAAAATTCCTGTAACCCAGTCCGGCACCTACGGCAAGACCGTCCAGTCTGCCTATTTCCATACCGGTTTTATAACCGGCACGAACCGAACCCGATAAATCGGAAATTATTCTACTTGCATATTCGCATCCGCCAGAGGCATACGGTTTATTATCTCTGGGAGCTGCAGCATCAGCTCCGATTGTAAGCTTATCGGAAAAAAGCTTATACCCTAAACCAAGTTTTATAGTCAACGGTAGAGGATCGGGATCACTTATGAATTTTACCCTGCTTCCGAAGTTCTGCACAACCAGTCCTGCGGTTAATCTTTCAATCGGAGCATTATATAAAAATCCTATATCCGAAGCAAATGCCTGCGCATCGTAAGTATCCAGCTCCTGTCTGATTATTTTTATACTGAAACCGGCCGAGACGTCTTCCATAACCTTTTTACTGTAGGCAACGGTATATGCCATATCAGTTGCACCGAATTCACTTATCGGGTCTGCAGTATCCTCGTCCCTTTTCTCAATATCATCAACATCAAAACCGCTCAATGATAACCCCAGTGTTCCTATTTCTGTCGGATAGGCAAAAGCAAGAAATTGGTAGTGCATACCCTGAAACCAATCCAGATACATTGCTTCAAAAGCAGGCTGTTCAAGCTGTACAAGTCCGGCAGGATTCCAATATATTGATGTTACGTCGTTTGCTATGCCTGAAAATGCTTCGCCCATACCGACTGCACGGGCTCCTGCACCGATTTTAAGGAACTGGGCACCTGCGGTGCCGCGGTCTGCCGCAGAAGCAAAAGCATTAAGGTAGCAAGTAAGCGAGTAAGCAAGTATGCAAGTAAGGAAAAAGATACTTAGTAAACGAGTAAGTGATTGAGCAAACAAATGATTAAATGGTTTTTTCATAACATCCTCCTACGGCTTGCAATTAAACCATATAAAAGCAAGCCCACTTCTTCTACTTTATTATGTGTTTTTTCATTATCAGAGATCAGTCCTAATTTTTTAGAAATTTCTAATTGCGTATCTAATTCACTTATCGAACCTCTTGCCACTGTAAAAAATTGGATTTTCTCAGCACTACTGTTACGAGCGGCGCCTTCGGCAATATTAGAAGCGATAGAAACTGCTGCTCGACGCATCTGGCTTATTAAACCAAATTTTTCAGATGATGGAAATTTATCTGTAAGTTTATAAATCATTTTTGCTAACACTATAGATTCTTGCCAAACCTTCAGTTTTTTATGCGGTTTTTCACTCACTCCCCTACTCCCTCACTCGCTTACCTTGCTTGTTTACTTACTCGCTTACCCGCCTACTCGCTTACCTTGCTTGTTTACTTACTCGCTTACTCGCTTATTCGCTCACTCGCTTTATTTAATTACTGCCATTTTGAAGAATTTCGATTTATAACCTTCAATTTTAAGTTTTCCTATATAAACACCGGAAGCGACTTCCTTTTGATAATCGTTTTCGCCGTCCCAATCCGTGTAGTAATAGTAGCCGCCTTCCTTTACCCCTTCGTCAATCTGTCTTATTACCTCACCTACTATATTATAGATTATAATTTCAACCTCAACGATTCCATAGGATGGAGGAATAGCATACTTTACAACAGTACCTTTTGTTGTTTTTGTCAGGCCGGAATGTGTAAGTGATTTTGTCTTGGTCGTAAAATCAAACGGATTCGGGAAGTTATATACAATAGGGTCCGCACCGATATATGTGTTGCCTCTTATTGTCGGCTGGTTTGACATTAATAGTACGAATACGGAAGTATGATTGATTGTAACGCTTACGGTGTTGTTATCAGCACTAACGGTTTTACTGCTGTTCTCCAATAAATATACATTGTTTACTGAATCGTAATAATATACATTTAAATCATTCGGGTTGGATACAGTCACCGTTGAATACTGCAGTGATAGTGTGGCATCTTTTCTAAGAGTTCTTGAAATACCGGCAGGAAGCATTATTTCATAAAATGACGAAAACGGAGAGATACCTGTTGTCTTTAATGTCTCCATTGCTTTGTATGTCATACCTGAATATGCTGCAGGTTTACTGGGAATTGCAAATTTTACTGCACCGAACTTTGGTGCTTCATTAGTAAATGTTTCAAGGTCTTCCGCCCTGGTAAATTCAACGGTGACAGACACAGTTGAAGAACCTGTCGTAAATGTACCCGGACTAAACGAAACATTTGAACTGTCACCTTCAAGAGTGATTTTTCCACCCCTAAGGTTGGAAATTTTTACCTTGTTTTTAGCGCCTATGCCTGTATAATATTCCAATGTCTCATTTATATAGAACTCTGAACCTGTTTCAGGGTTCTCTGTCCTGCTGTAACCGCTCAGTTTAATCGAAAACCTGTTTTCGCCTGTCTGGGGGGTATAGGTACATGTTAGTGATTTTCTGGTAGGAGCAATATACCTGTCTGCCAGAATACCTCCTCCGGTAACAAGACTTATTATCTGGGTTAAATCGTCATCAGCAGGAATGGAATTCCTAAGCGCTCCTGTCAACTCAAAAGCAATCGTAAATTGATTGCCGTCTTTTTTGGCACGGCTGAATACCGTAGGAGCAGACGGCTGATATGTAAGATTATAATCTGTATTGGTGTAGGAAGTATAAGCCACACCAAAACCGAGAACCGCAGGTATTATTTCATCACCCGGGTCTATAAACATTATGTTATATGTACTGCCTGCCTGAAAACCTGCTATCTCGTAACTGGTTATGGTATCATCTCCGGCAAGTACGAGCAGACCTATTAAAACTTCAGAAAAATCATCAGTGGCAGCTACCAGCCGGGCTATTTCTTTATTAGACGGCTTCTCACCGTTAATTTTTGTTACGCTTCCAGAAATCTTGGCACCGACCTTAAGTGTTATGCTGCCGACATCCAGCTGGGTATCTCCTACTGTAATGGTTTTAGTGTGTGAGGCGTATCCTCCGGACAGAACCGTAAGATTGTATGTGCCTGCAGGCAATGCCTCTATTGTGAATGTCCCATCAAGATTGGTATCAACCACAATATCACCGAGCATGTTTGTTCTTGGGAATGTATTTTCCAGCTGTAAAAATACAGATGCTGACGGCAAAGTAAAATCATTGGGATTCTGCAGCGGTCCGCCGTCCTCAGTTAAAATTGTACCGGATACAGAACCGAGCGCTTCGGATAATGTAAAATCAATAGATCCGCTGCCGGCGATTTTAATCATTGTTTTGGTTTTTTCGCCATATGTGAGTCCGCCTGCACCGAAAAAGTAATATCCGCCGAAGTCACTCATATCAATTCTCGGACAGGCAATGATGTCATAATATGTTATATCAGGGTCCAATCCCACTATGGTATATTTACCGTTAATATCGGTAAATCCCCGTAAAGATGCTGACCATTCATTTGTAAGCGACGGGATTGCAACAACCGGGATATTGGGTAAAACAGTACCATCTTCATCAGTAATAATTCCTGATATGGAAAGTCCCTGTTTTATTTCTATTGTTCCAAGGTCTGTTGTCTGATTGTTTTTTACCTCTATACTGTTTATTGTTTTTTCGGCATAGTTCGTCTGATTGCTTGCGGAACCTCCGGATATGGATGAAAACCCGGAATATCCGAACCCATACTCCGACTGTCCGAGTTTCAAATCATATATTGCTTCCGGCAGGAAATCCAATTCAAAATACTCTCCGGAAGAAGTACCTGAAACCGTTGAAAGACTACCATACCCTCCTTCAACCCATGGATTGGCTATAGCAGTCATACCGTAATTAGCAGGAAGCATCTGGTTTCTGTTGGACGGAGTTATTGCCGTTCCGGAATTAGTATCTTTAAGCTTAAGCTTTATGGTTCCTCCTTTTGTAAGTTGAATATCCTGCCCCTGCAGATTGGAAGATTTTATTTTAACTTTTATGGATGTATTTGCATACTGTCTGGGGATACTCTGCCCCAACCCGTTATCCCAGTAACCATAGTCATAAACCGACAAAACATATTCCCCGGGAAGCAGGTGTTCTATAGTATAATTAACGGAATTTGCGTTGACAAATGATATATTTTTATAGGTCACCTGTCCTGACCATGTGTTGATTCCGTAATCCTTCGCATCAAAAACATATATATCGAAATTCCGTGTAGCAGTCACCCCTGAAGGAAGCTTTAACCTGCCGGAAATCGAATAGCCGTTCCTAAGCTCAAAATTACATGTTATATTACCTGTAGTTATGATTACCTGTTTTTTATGTGCCTGCATGTCGTTAACATAATCTCCGTTGAAATCAAGTGCCGGAATCTGCAGTGTATAAATACCGGGTGTCAATCCGTCAATCTGATATGTTCCCTCCTGGTCTCCTGATGCAGCATGAATCATACTATTCTTTGCGGAAGTAGCAGTACCGCAAATACGGTCTCCAAGAGAATAATCGTATGCGTTTACCCTGAAACTTGTTGTGCTTTCATAAGTCGGAGGAGGCCATGTTTCGTTATGCACCGGAGCTGTGGAAACAATGAATCCCACAACATTGTACGGAGATGACAGAGGATTGGATGCGTTTATTTTTACCCTGCCTGAAACAGAATATGTTGTACCTGTTAAGTCAATAGTCCCCGCATCTTTGGTCTGTCCGTTTATCGCCATAATGGCTTTTTTCTTTGTTATTTTAGTACCTTCGTAAAGCCCTGTTATTTCATAAAAACCTGTTCCTAACGGCGGTGTCGTCAATATCCCTGTTGCAGGATCAAATGAAGCACCGAAATTAGAAATAATTGTACCTGTGGACACACCTTCCGACATCCATAAATTAGGACCGTTTATTGAAATCTTTAAATTACCGTAATCATTGCCAGGAACGGCAAATTTTGCTGTAATATAACCGCTATATCTATTAAATGTAAGGTCAATACTGCCCGTACCGCCGGAAACAGTTGCACGGACACCGCTCCATCCCACAGAACCTGACAGATCAAAACCGTACAGCCAGCCGGTGAGCCAGTATGTACCGTCTTCAAGCCCTGAAATCGTAAAAGAGTTTGAAGCAGAAGAAGCACTTTTTGTAATCTGTACTTCGGTCCATCCGTAAGAATAACTGTCAGGTGACCATGCGTTAAGATAAACATAATAAGGGTCCGAACTGAAATATGAACTTAACTCCTCGCTGTTTGTGTTGCCAACAACTGTAAGTGTTCCGGTAATAGTTCCACCTGTTGTAAGTGTAATCTGAGATGCTGGAACATTATCATCACCTGCAGATATAGACACAGTGGTTGTTCCCCTCTGATAACCCGGTGCATATGTACGCAGAGTATAGCCACCGGCAGATAAACCGTAAATAGTATAGGTACCTGAAGATTTACCTATAGGTATCTCCACATTACCCCAAGCGGTACCATAAGAATATCCGGAAGGTATTGCTTCTATAGAAATCCATGCACTATAACTGCCGGAAACTACCTCGGGCAATACAACCCATCCGGTGACAGTTTTTTGGCGAGTAAAACTTATATCTGTAATAGTTGTTACCTGTCCGGCAACAGCAGATATACTTGTCTTGCTGACATCCACATATCCTTCCAACAATGCATTTAAACTATATGTACCGGGTGTAACCTCAAGTATGGTCCATTTACCACCTTCATATGTTGCGGTAGAATTAACATATTCGTAACTGGTGGTCCCTTCCGGTAACCATCCGCCGTTATCAGAAGTAGAAACATCCACTGCGAAATGAAGCGTACCATAATAACTATCATAAGAACCGCTTGTTTTCCAAAGATTCACAGAACCCCACTGCTCTGGGTCTACTACTGAACCGCTTAGACTTCTCTGTGCATTGATTTTTATAAAAGCCGGCTGTGTAAGTGTAACATTATTACCTGTTGTGCCGGCAGAAATACCGGAAAGCGACTGATAGGAATATCCGTCTTTCCAGAAATTCAGTGTATATGTGCCTGAGGGTAATCCTGCAAGTGTATAATTACCGTTGGAATCCGTCATGGTTTCCGCATAAGCTGAACCATAGGCATAAACATATACGCCTGAAACAGGATTGGTATTTGAATCGGTGACCGTACCCGCAATTTCGTTTGTCTGTACAGTAACGTAGAGCGTATCGTTATATATCGCACCTCCGCTAAACTGGATTCTTATATAGTATGTACCTGCCGGTGCATTTTCAGACATCCAGTAATATGTGACAGGATCGTAATATTCAAACATCCCGTTCCACATTATCTGGCCGGAATATGGAGTTCCGTACCCGTAATATGTCCACTTGGGAAATGCAAAATCACTTGAAGTAGCTAGCAGAACTTCCCAGTTTGCATTGTTATCTGATATTGAAAAATCTATATATGCATAATCATTTGTTCCGTCCCCGTCCGGAGTTATTATAACATTTGTATTGGCTGTGTAATTACCCGTATGTACCTTTGCATCTGTTATTCCTCCTCCTGATATTACAGTCGGATATATATACTCGGTCTGTTCATAACCTTTTATATTATAAGACATTTCAATCTGAGTACAGCCCGTTTGTGAAGTTCTGTAATAAAATGGTGCCGATGAAGAACCCTCCGGAATTGTAACAGTTGTAACTGTTGTATCAAAACCCGAACTTAACGAAAACTCCGCGGTCCCGTCTGCCTCATAAATATAAGTATTATTGTTATAAACTCTGCCTGTAAGCGTCACGGTCAACGGGCCGGTTGCATTGGTTATGGTCCAGTTTTCGTCCTTTGAAACAATGGTTATAGCTGGTGAAGCGGTATTTTGTGCTATGGTAAGCCCGTAGGTATCAAAGGTTATGTAGGAGGGTTCACCTGCAGACAATGTTATAACAGGGGAAGCAGCAATCGGCTGTCTTGTTTTCGATTTGCAGGATTTGGAATAAACATAAAAAGTATGGTTTCCGCTGGTATATGATGTCCAGCCGTTTTTGTAATAAATTTCAACCTCGCCGCCGGTTATGTTGGGATAGAGTTGACTGTCATACTCCGGTGTCGGGCTGATAATAATCCACTGCCCTGTTGTGGTCAACTCCAGTGTGCCCTCACCTGCGTTTGCAGTACCGCTTATAGTGGCAAAAGAAACATACCCGGGCATGCCGGAATCCGAGCTCTGGGGTAGTGTCCAGCCGTAAGGTATATTGACAGCTATCTCGCCGCCTGGCCCTATAGGTGTGGAGCCAACCAGAAATGTTATCGTGCTTGTAACCTGCTGGGTTACTGCACTGGTTGCCGGAAGCATACTAGCAGTACCTTCACTTGAGGTCCCGTAATCTATATAAGTAAATGTCGAATATCCTGTAATGGTATCGGAATAATTATAGCCGCCGTCATACGCCTTTACTGCAAAACTAAGATTGGACCCGCAGTTTGACTCATAAAGATAAACATATGCTGTCTGCTGCTGGAGAGGGTCAGCCAAACCTGTGATATTCCCTGATTTTATGTAGTCAACATCGTCATTGGAGCTGTCAATACTATAAAAATAAACCTCGGAAGCAGTGTCCCAATAGAAATCATCAAGGGATGGACCCGGATAATATTTTATTTTATATCCCGCAACAGTTCCGACGGTACCGTCGCCGCCAGGTGCTATCCACTGAAGTTTTACTCCCTGTCCGCCGGGAAGCGGTGAAATTGTAAGTGTCGTTACATTCCCCGGAGGGTTCGGCTTAGGATACGAACTGGCATAGTTTGAAATAGGCCCCCATGTCGTTTCGTCTGCCCCTAAAGATTTTATTGAAAAATAATAGTAATAATTATCCGAAAGATCATAAACTGTATAACTGCTGTAAGTACCTGAAACAACGGGTACCGGCTGAGGGGAAACCGCCGTCGCATTACTGAAATCAGTATCATTGTTAATCGGGGTTGTAGAATATCTTAAGTCATACCCCATAATATTTCCAGCAGGAGGACCCGGATCATATGGTTCGTACCATGTAAGATAAACGCTCCCCGGAGTAGAGCCCTGCACAGCGTATAAATCACTGATATATGCAGGTGTAGCCCATATGTTTCTGCTGAGCAGTAAAATTACTGTCAGCACGGAAAAAATAATTTTTGATTTCTTGATAATCATAAACTCCCCCAAATACGCGAATGGTCGCAAATCTAACGCTAATATTCGCGAATATTCGCGTTGCTTCTTCATTGGCGTGAATTCGCGTTTCTTAATATTCGTAACTAAATCCCATTAGATAGTTTGCCGTATTGTATTTATATTTATAAAGCTCTTCGTATCCCATATTCGAACGTTCCCAGAGATATGTCGTGGATGCTTTTAATTTAAAACCTTTGGATACCGGATATATAAATGAAACCGTTGTGTTCTGGGTTTCCGACCAGATTTTTCTTTCCAAATCATATGTTCCGTTTTCATCCTGAACCGGTCTGTCTTTATATTTTTTATCTTCTAAACCGTACGAGGCGGTCACAGCATACGGCTTTGTGCCGAACAGAAATGTTACTGCCGGATTATAATATTTACTCGTATAATCATAGTAATTTTCTATAAAGGTTGTTTTTCTTGCATCGTAGTGATTCTGATCGGAATTTGTTACTGTATACATACCGTTGCATACGGCAATTATTTTTAATTTATCTTTTTTCAATACCGGAGCAATCAAACCCAAATTTCCTATATATACTTTATCCTCTCTCTGCTCGGACGAAAGACTGCCTGTAAGAAGAACAATCGGCTGGTCATCAAAATCCTTTTTTATATAAATACAATCCGCATCAAGTGTTATATCAAACGGGAGTTTAGCCGTAGCTCCTGCAGAACCCGATATGTTTTTTGTATCCAGCACATTACTGCCCGCAAGTTCTCTGCTTAATCCCGCCGCTGCGGCGGTTGTACCGGATTCAAGTGATTCATAGTTAGGAAATTTTATTGTAAACCGGTCGGCGCCTATACGGGCTGAATACTGTTTACTTATTGCATACTCTGTTTCAAATCCATAAGAAACTTTTTTATAATCAAAAAGACCGTCCGCAATACTCTCGTCTTTTGTTTCACGGCGATATTCCAATTTATAGCTGGTATCAAGCTTCAATTTTAAATTATCAAACAGTTTATAAATAAACCTTGAGGATAGGTTTCCGTCCAGTACATCCTGAAAAAGGGTTCCGCCTCCGGCCAGGTCCTCAATCTGTTTTGTTGCTTTATACTG
This sequence comes from Elusimicrobiota bacterium, assembly GCA_016928195.1. GTDB lineage: Bacteria > Elusimicrobiota > UBA8919 > UBA8919 > UBA8919 > JAFGLF01. The sequence goes on along the minus strand of JAFGLF010000022.1, from coordinate 75,624 downwards.
TGTTGTCAATCCCGGGATAATCGAAAACTTTTCATTTAACTTTATTGCAGGGGTTACATTAAAAAACATGTTTCCGGCAAGATTATTTGCAGAACCGTCGTAAAAATACTGCCCGCTTAATAACTGTAGGTCAACTACGGGAATGACCTTAACGGCAGCAGTAAGTGAGTAAGTGAGTAAGTGAGTAAGTGAGTAAGTGAACACAATAAAAAACAGTAAACCACGTTTCTGAACTTTCATTTCTATTCTCCCTTATTGGATTAAGCCTGATTTTATAAATATTTTTGGTTCAACGACCAAATCAATTTTCCTTGCACCGAATTCCGTTGCAGTTAAAACCTGCTGGTAATTCCATTTCAAAAGTTCCTGCTTGTATGCAGTTCCGGTTGTTATATTTTCAAAATCGGAAAAACCGGCAACTATACCGTCATCGGAAATTATATAATTATCATACTGTTCAAAAGTGTCATCATAATATGTAACCTTTATCCTGTGGTGGAAAACATCTCCGTCCGGATATGTCGATTCTGTTGATTCTACCCCCCAGTTACCGTAAATTGTACCCCCATCAGAGTTTTTGGCAGGATAAATCCAGTAACCGTCCAGATCGGATACCAATATATTTTTTGACGAATCGGTACGGAGGTACCATTGTTTTGTAATACTATTCAGCGAATGAACGTAAGTATTAAATCTGGTTTTCCAAAGAGTCTGCCCCGCAGAGAAAGTATCATAATTATCCGTATCAGGATTATATATAGCTATCTCCGGTGCGGTATTTCTTGTTGAATCGAATGTGTCGGTTGTCGGATCATATGCTCCATTGGTTGCATCAACGGTATCGACTGTTCTTGTATTTGTGCTGTCATCATTGTCGGTAATTGTGAATGTCCCATCGTCATTGTATTCTATTTTTACCAGATGGCCGCCTGTAGCTGTGTCTTTTGAATTGTCATTGGTATTTGAAAATACTTTTTCATATTCGGTAAGATAATATACGGGGGCTGTACCGCCTAATTTTCCATTCATGTTATTTAATGCAACACTTAAATCATCCGGAAGAATTGTATTAAATGTTCCTTTATAATAAAAATAATCAAACCTGTCGTCTCTTTCGTTAAGTACGACAAATTTAAACTGGTTGGCTGCAGGACGCATTATATATTCTTCAAGACGAACCCTTTTTCCAAAAACATCAACAAGGGTTTTACCCTCCTGATACTCGGCTAAACGCATTTCTTCAGCAGCTGCGGCCTGGACCTCCTCTTTGGTCATTTGAAGCCCGACTTCCTTTTTAACTGCAGCTTTTTCAGCAGCAGATCTTTCCATCTGCATTTCCGTTCTTAATTGTTCCGGGCTTGAAGGGGCTTGGTCCATAAGTATCTCTGTTTTCTGATTTTCATAAACCGTAACCTCATCTCCGATTCCCTTTATATTCCGGGCACCCACAATACCTTCGTATACCTCTACTGCGGTTTTACCGTCTGCCGAAACCTCTACTGAAAATTCGGTACCTCTTACCGCACATATTGCAGTAGGCGTTTTTAAAGCAAACTTCCTGCCGCCCCGGAATTTCGCCTTAAATTTCCTTACTTTTGCCCTTAACTTACCCAACAGCATCTTGAGTACGGTTTCCTTTTCATTCGTCTGTTCAACAGCAAGGGTTGTATCCCTATAAATATTTGTGATACTGCCGTCGGTAAATCTAACAATCGCTCTGGAATCAGGACCTACCGTAATAATATCTCCGGTAAAAACCGTTTTTCCCCGTTTTGCAATATTGCCGTTTACTTTTATGGTACCTCTAATTGAAGTTATTTTACCGGAAGCATAAAGGCAGAGAGTAGAGAATAGAGAGTAGAGAATAGTAAAAACTACGAGTAGGCCTAAGAATTTTTTTAATTTTCCCATAAAAATCCCCCTGTGAATTCTGTATACATTCACAAAAAAGTATAATATAACCTATTTTCTATGTCAATGTGAATTTTGTCACATCTGTATACTGCTTATACTCTATACTGCTTATACTCTGGTAAAATTAACTCTAATATCTAGATATTAGAGGCCTCTAAATTATTTAATCCGCTATTTTTGAGAAATCTGCAATTTTTATAAAAAATTTGTGTATTTCTGAAAGAAGTGCCAGGCGATTGTTTTTTATCTGTTCGTTTTTATCCATAATTAGTATCTTTTCGAAAAAACTATCCACAGGTTTCCTTATCGAAACCAGTTCTTTTAGTGCTGTGCGATAATCATTATTTTTGATTGTTTCTTCGACTTTATTCTTAATATTTAAAAATTTCTCATAAAGCTCTTTTTCCTCAGGTTCTCTAAACAGGTCTTCCCTAATTTCTAACTCTCTAATCCCTGCCTCGCCGACAGTCTCTCGTCCCTCTGCTTTTCTCGCCTGTTTAAGTATATTTCCTATACGTTTGAAAGAAATTGTAATAGGTTTGAAATCGGGAAGTTTTCTTATAAAATGGACTGCCACAGCACAGTTAGAAGTGTTGACAATATTATCCAGACGGGCAGAAAGTACGGCGTCAATTTCATCCGTCAAAATATCTTTTTCTTTTAAATATGTACTTAACCTTTGTTTGAAAAATTCATCCAATTGAGACATAACTTTGACCTGCTGAGCAGAACCGCTGATTTCAAACGGCATATTTGATAATGCCTGTGTTATTAATTCACGCATTGAAAAGGAAATTTCTTTTTCAACTGCAATTCTTATAATTCCGAATACAGCACGGCGTAGTCCGTACGGGTCAGCCGAACCTGTTGGAATAAGCCCTATTGCAAAATCGCCGACAAGAGTATCTATTCTGTCTGCTATTGAAACAATTGATGCCTCAGGTGATTCCGGAAGATTATCGTTATAACTTACCGGCCACCAATGCTGTTCGATTCCATTGGAAACAATTTTATTTTCACCATCCTTTGACGCACATATCCGTCCAAAAATACCCTGTAATTCGGGGAATTCAGATACCATCTCTGCAGATAAATCGGCTTTACATAAAAAGCAAATGCGATTAAGTGTTGATGGGTTGATAGGTTGATAGGTTGATAGGTTCTTTGATAACCAGTCGGCAAGTTTTCTAATACGCAGGGTTTTATCATAAACTGTTCCAAGTTTTTCCTGAAAAACAATCCCTTTGAGCCGCTCAACTTTTTCTTCCAGCTTTGTTTTCAAATCGTTATTAAAATAAAATTCCGCATCTTCAAGGCGCGCGGTAACGACCTTTTCATAACCTTCACGAACTACATCAATATTTACCGCAGGACTGTCTTTAATACCTATGAAATATGGCAGGATTTTCTTATTCTTATCAATAACTACAAAGTTTTTCTGGTTTTTCAATGTATTGATAATTATTTCTTTCGGAAGCGATAAGAATTTGTCATCAAACCTGCAAAGAACGGCAGTAGGAAATTCAATCATATTGCTGACCATTTCAAAAACTTCATCATTTTCTAAAACTTTTCCAGTATTTATTACCCCCACACCAATGCGTTGGCGTAGGGGTCTACTGGTGCGGGGGTTTACCTGATCCAAAACTTCTTTCTTTAACATCTCAATCCGGACAGATTGTTCAACAATTACTTTATTACTTTTCAAAATATTAATAAATTTTCCGGGGTCTGTAATTTTTATCTTTTTGAAGTAACGAACACATGAAAAATCCGAGGATACAACATCTGCTATTTTAAATTTTATTACCTTTCTTCCGTAAAGTGCCAAAATCCATCTAATCGGTCTAATAAACCGAAATCCGGATTTTTCCCAAATCATAGTTTTAGGGAATGAAAGCGAAGTTATTATTTCGGGGAGCATTTCAGAAAGGATTTTTTCCGTTTTAAGCAATGGTTCTTTTTTCAATATGCAAGCACGGCCGTTTTTAATAAAAATTTTTGAGACATCAAAACCGTACTTATTTGCAAATCCAATTGCCGCCTGTGTAGGTTTTCCATCCCTAAATGCCGCGCTTTCGGTAGGGCCAAAAATCTCCGCTTCAAGCGGTTCCTGCCGGCAGGCAGCTTCTTTAACATACAAAACCAATCGCCGCGGTGTAGACCATGTTTTTATTTCTTTATATTTCAATCGGGCAGACTTTAATTCGTTTTCTGCGACGATTTTTAACTGCTCGGTCACATCGGGTAAACACCTTGCCGGTATCTCCTCGGTTCCTATCTCTAATAATATATCTTTATTCGTTTGTTTCATTTTATTCTGATTCTAAGTACTTTCTTGCAACCATACCGGCAAGATTACGGATTTTTGCAATATATGAAACCCGCTGGCTAACGGAAATTGCACGGCGGGCATCCAACAGATTAAACACATGAGATGTTTTAATCACAAAATCATACGCAGGAAGAACAAGTCCTTTTAAAATCAACTGATTACATTCTTTTTCATATTGTTCAAAAAGTTCTTTTAAAAGTCCTATATCTGCATGTTCAAAATTATATTTCGAAAACTGTTTTTCATCCTCAAGATGCATCTGACCGTAAGTCAGTTTATCATTCCATAAGATGTCATATACCGATTTCTTCTTCTGTATATACATTGCGATACGTTCAAGCCCATATGTAAGTTCCACCGTTATCGGATTCAACTCAATCCCGGCAAGATGCTGGAAATAAGTAAACTGGGTTATTTCCATACCGTCACACCAAACCTCCCATCCAAGACCGGATGCGCCGAGCGTAGGACTTTCCCAGTCATCCTCAACAAATTTTATATCGTGTTTTTTAGGATCCAAGCCAAGTGTTTTCAATGACAATAAATATGTTTTCTGAATGTCCCGCGGAGCCGGTTTTATCACTGCCTGATACTGGTAATAATGCTGCAAACGGTTAGGATTCTCACCATACCTGCCGTCGGTGGGACGGCGGGAAGGTTCTACATATGCAGCAGCCCAGGGTTTTTCTCCGAGACATTTTAGAAATGTTGCAGGATTAAAAGTCCCGGCACCTTTTTCAATATCGTAGGGCTGAACAATAACACATCCTTGATGAGCCCAGAACTTCGTTAATGTTAAAATTATTTCCTGAAAATTCATTATTCGCTCCGCTTAACGCGAATCCCCGCAAATCTAACGCAAATTATCGCGAATGATTACAAAAATATGAACTATTCGCGTGTATTCGCGTCTGTTCGCGTTTTCAACGGGTATGCCAGATGTTCCTGTAAAACTTTTTCTAAAGACATACCTGTTTCTACTCCAAAACCAGTAATATGCAAAAGCTTTCTTGCAAAATCCTCTTTTTGATTCAAAATGTTTTGACTTAAGAGTTGAAGTTTTTCTTTTAATAAGAAAAATTTCTCAGCATTCGGCTGGCGGAGTGGAGTCAAAGCATCCATAACCTCACAAATATAGCATGCCTCATGGTATTTTTCCATATTATACCTTATCAGAGAATTTGAGTCAAGGCTAATGCCTCCTGTGATTTTTCCGAATGCAGATGCCTCCTTTAAAAACAAACGGAATTCAGAAATAACAAAAAGTTCTGAAAGAGATGTAAGTTTGGCTCTTGGTTTTCTAACACTTCTTGCAAGAGCTTTTATTTTTCCGAACTCCCTTGTGTAAAGTGTAAGTATACGGTCATAATCTCTGAAATCTGTTTTTTTTATAACTATTGCTAGTGTATTATGAATCATACCAATATGACTGTTGAAATTATTAAATACGCCAATAGGGAAATAATGTCTGTTGTTGTTGCGACAAACGGTCCGGAAGCAACCGCAGGGTCTATTTTAAGTTTATAAAATACAACCGGTATTAGCATCCCTATAAGTGCGGCAAAGGTCATCGCTGCCCAAATACCGGCTCCAACAGCAATAGAAAAATAAAATCCCGGAGAAACATTCTGCTTAGTATACGCAACTATTCCCAAAAACAGGCCGTAAACAAGTCCTATAATCAATCCGACTCTGAACTCGCGAAAAAGCGATGATAAAATCTTTGCAATATCGAATTTCCCTATAACCAGAGACCTTATTACAATTGTAGCACTCTGCACTCCGATATTATTTCCCATGCCGAGAACAACAGGTATGAAACTTGCCAGAGCAATTATCTCGGCAAGCGTTCTTTGAAAATGCGAGATTATCAAACTGGTAGCTAATCCTCCCAAAAATGTAGCAAAAAGCCAAGGCATTCTGTAGCTCACAACCTTTGCAACTGAATCAGCAGAAAGTTCTCTTGCAGAAGTTCCTCCCATTTTTGCGATATCCTCAGTTGCTTCCTGATGGATTACATCAACGATATCATCAATTGTAATCACACCTATCAGATGATTCTCATTATCAACCACAGGGGCAGCGGTTAAATCATATTTTGAAAATCTCTTTGCCACATCTTCCTGATCTGCATCAGCAGTTATTTTTATCAGTTGCACAGGTGACATTATCTCTGAAATCCTTATATCCTGCGGAGCAGAAATAAGACGACGAAGCGTCACTCCGCCGATAAGAAGATTTTTATCGTCTACAACATATAAAGCACTAATGGTTACTACTTTGTGAAAACGGGCAGATATTTGTGTTTTTTCCAATGCCTGGCTTGCTGTTAAGTTGGGTGTTAACGTTATAAAATCGGTTGACATCAGCTTACCGGCGGTACCTTCCGGATATTCGGTTATTTTTCTGACCACCTCAACATCTTCTTTTTTAAGAAGTCCTACCATTTTTTTCCGAATCCTATCAGGCACATTTTTAAAAAGTTTTGCCTTTTCATCGGACGCCATATCCTCCAAAATTTCCAAAATTGATGAATCTTCGAGATTATTAATTATAAACTCCTGTTCCTCGAAATCCAATTCTTCGAAAACTTCGATGGATTTTCTATCGTCTAGAAGCTTAAAAACGACTAGTTTTTCCTGTGATGTAAAATTTATCCAACCCTCCGCCAGATCAATAGGATGTATATTTTTAAGCAGTTTTTTAAGCTCAGGGAATTGCTTTTCCGAAATAAGCTCCTTCAATTCAGGTAAAAACAATGCCCATGGTTGAATTTTTTTCTTCATATCGCTCAGCTAATTCACAAATTACCGCGAATTAATCCGCCAGCCGGCGGACAAATTACTCCGCCGCGGCGGGTGGCCATTCGGGTTTTGATTTGTGGTCATTTGCGTTTACTCCCTAAATAATCCCTCTACATCATATTCATCCAGAATTTCCCCAAAAACTTCTTCTATAATATCTTCAATGGTAATAAGACCGACGATCTTATTCTGACTATTTTTTACAATCGCCACATGGCTTTCTCCTTTCTTAAACTGTTTCATAAGCTCATTGATTTTTTTTGTTTCTTCAACAAAAAAAACAGGCCTTAATAGATCTCCCACTGTAAAAACTTCGCCCGCACGCCACATATCCAAAAGATCCCGTGCATAAATTATACCGATTATATTATCGGAGGTATCTTTATATACAGGAACCCTTGAGTGCCCGGTTTCAACAACCAGATCAATAAATTTTTCCTTTTCAGTATCAACATTTATGACTTCCATTTTTTCCCTTGGAGTCATTATCATTTTTGCCGTTACCTGGGGAAAATTAAGAACAGAATGCATCATTCGTTTTGTTTCAACACCAAAAACTCCGATTTGATGGCCTATGCTTATAGTTGTTTTTATATCTTCATGAGTAAGTACAGGAATTTTTTTAGTGCTGGATTGTCCTGCAATAAAACCGCCGATTTTGGCAAATATATCAGAGATAGGTGTTAATAATTTATTCAAGTAATAAAGCGGTATTATTGAAAACAACACAAACTTTTCCGAATTATGTATTCCAAAAATTTTTGCTGATACCTCACTAAAAATAACAAGTATAAGGGTTATTAAAACCGCAGAAATAGTAACAGCTACTGCTCTATTAAATCCATAGATTTCGGAAATTTGTATAGTAAATGAAGTTGCAATGGCAGTAACAGAAACATTAACAATATTGTTGCCTATTAGAATCGTTGTAATTACCTGATTTGGATTTTCAAGCCATACTTTCAATCCTTTAGCTTTTTTATATGACTCATTTATTATTTTCTTGATTCGTACACGGGAAAGCGACATTAATGCTGATTCTGTAGTAGAAAACCATGCGGATAAAAAAAACAAAACTACAATAATTACTACTTGTATTATAATATACATTTAAGAATCTGTTCCTGCCTGCTCCACATTTTCTCTTTATTTATTTTTACATAATCGGTAAAACCGTAAGAATGCAGTATTCCGTGAATAATCAATCGCAAAATTTCAACATAAAATTTCTGCTTATAAATTACCGCATTATTCTTTGCTGTCTCGACAGATATAAAAATATCAACAATCTTATTGTCGAAAGATGTCAACCTTTTTCCCAGATATTTACTCGAAGGCGGGATAAACGATAGAACATCGGTAGGACAGCCGGTTTTACGGTACTTTTTATTAAGTTTCTTTATTCCCTTGTCATCTACAAAAACTATATTATAGTCAGCCGGCTGCGATAGATTCAATAACCGTAATTTTTTCTTAATTTTTGATAAATACGGATGAATTTTTCTAATATTTAGTTTTACCTTACATTGTTTATTGAAAATTCTTATCGGCATCCTGTTTCTTTTTATCTGTTGGTTGTGTTTCTTCCTGGTATTCTATTCTTGAATGATATATTCCTGCAAGAACATTCATAAATTTTTCGGCAATTCTATGTAAATCAGCAAGTGTTAATTCAGAGGAATCAAACTGGCCGTCAATAAATTTATTATTAACTATTTTCAAAACCATTTCTCTAAGGTGGGGATAACTTGCATCCTCAAGTGTACGCGAAGCAGCTTCTACGGAATCGGCAAGCATTATAATTGCGGATTCTTTTGTTGTTGGGCAAGGGCCGGGATATCTGTATGCCTGTTTTTCAGAATCCGATATTCCGTTTGCCAGTGCTTTCATATAAAAATAATGAACCAGTGATGTCCCATGATGCTGCTGAATTATATCAATAATAATCTTATCTATTCCGTATTCCTGAGCGAGCCTTACACCTTCTTTTACATGAGAGATAATTACAAATGATGACATCTGTGATTTTAAATCCTTATGTTTAGATGGATTAGCAGATTCATTTTCTATAAAATATTCCGGTATAGTAATCTTTCCGACGTCATGGTAATATGCTCCCACACGGCAAAGAAGAGGATTAGCATTAACAACATCTGCAGCAGGTTCAGCAAGGGCCGCCACCATAAGTGAATGGTGATAACTGCCGGGAGCTTCAAGCATCAAACGTTTTAAAAGCGGTTGATTAAAATCACCTAATTCTAAAAGCCGTATAGAAGTAGTTTTAGAAAAAAATCTCTCCATATACGGCAGAAAAGATAAGACAATCATAACGGAAAAAACACCGTTTGCAGAACCCCATAATATAGATGGTAGGAATATGTCTGCCGACCATTTTTCAAGAAGACTTAACGAAACAATAACAACCGTATTGGTTAAAATTATATAATATCCTATCTTTATCAGATCGTATCTGTTCTTTGCCTTGGCGGAAACAAAAATACTTGCGAGACTTCCAAAAAAATAAACTGAAAATGCAGAAAAGGAAAAATCGAACAAAATTCCTAAAGAAATACTGACTACCAATGCAACAACAACCGCAACTGAAGGTGAAATAAGCAGAGTTACTAAAATTGAAACTGAAGCTGCAGGTATAGCCCACTCAGGTAATCCGGTATTTTTTAAAGCACTGGAGAGAAACATAATAAAAATTGTGGCAAAACCTGTCAGCATTACAGATTCATCGTCCATAATAAATTCCGGGATTGTGGATTTCAGATAAACTATTGCAAGTATCATAATTACTGCAAGAAATATTATAATTCCAAAAACACCACCCAACGACAAACTTAGATCAAACGAAAGAGCTACAAGTATGCTGATATAAATAAAGATAGCTATTACACCGGTAGGGATGTGGATATCCTTCTTAAAAACCGACATTGTTATCTTAAATCCGGTTGGTTTTGACGTTTTCTCTGACCATTGAAGAATGCTTCTAATCGGTTTTTTTATAATTTTTTTAACAAAATTAAGCATAATAACTTCAGGGGGTAGGGGATAGGGTGTAGGCAGTAGAAGTTTTCACTACTACACCCTACTGCCTATTGCCTACTGCCTGCTTTTCTTGTTCCACTTCTCGAATGCCTTGACAATCTTTTTTACAATCCCGTGCCTTAAAACATCTTCTTCGGTAAAATTTATAAACTTTATCTGTGCAATTGATGATAAAATTTTCGAGACTAAAACAAGTCCGGAAGATTTTTTCTCTTCAAAATCTATCTGGGTTATATCCCCTGTAATTATAGATTTCGAACCGCTGCCCAGCCGGGTTAAAAACATTTTCATCTGCTCGAGTGTTGTATTCTGCGCCTCATCCAGAATTACAAAAGCATCATCCAATGTTCGCCCTCTCATATAGGCAAGCGGAACAATATCAATAATGCCTTCGCTTTTATATCTTGTAAAATGATGCGGCCCCAAAATCGAATAAAACGCATCATAAAGCGGAGTAAGATATGGGTTTACCTTTTCATAAAAATCACCGGGAAGAAAACCAAGCTTTTCTCCTGCTTCAACAATAGGCCTTGAAAGGACTATCCTTGAAATTCTGTTTTCCCTAAGTAGTTTTATAGCCTGGGCAACGGCTAAGTATGTTTTTCCGGTACCAGCCGGCCCTATTGCAAAAACCATATCGTACTTATTCATTGCATCAATATACTTTTTTTGATTGGCTGTCCTAGGTCTTATCTGTGCACCTCTTTCGGTAACCACAAGCGCATCAGGAGAAAAATCCACAACAGACGATTCTGTTTTTTTGTCTGCATTTTTGAGTTTATAAATAATATTATTCACGGCAATTTCCGTATTTTCAACATTTTTTTTGCGACCTTTTATTGTAATCTCATCACCTCTGGCAAAAATCTTCACATTAAATCTTCTCTCTAGCAGTTTTAAATTGGAGTCATATTGCCCAAAAATTGAAAGCGCATCATCTGAATCAGAAATAAAAATGTTTTTTGTATACATATGAAAACCACCAAACTGACACGAAACTTTAAAAATCCCACAAAACTGACACTAAACCTATATTTAAAAATGTTTCGCACCGGTTTCGTGTTTAGTTCTGTGTCAGTTTCGTGTTTCCATTAAGGAATTATTAACTTTTGTTTTGGGTATATCTTTCCGGGATCAGCTATTTCATCCTTGTTTGCTTCGTATATAATTACCCATTTTCTTCCGTCACCATAGAATTTTTTTGCTATATTCCAGAGACAATCGCCATTTTCTTGCCAAATCCACACTCTGTATGTTTTCGGCTTTTGTTTGGCATAGACAAAAGTAACAAGTAAAAAATAACAAATAACAAGTAAACCCGCACACCAACAAACCCTAATACTAATAGACTGACCATTAGTGCGAGGGGAAATTGATCGTTGGTGTGAGGGTAAAAAAAACGATTTTAGATTAAAACTCATTTTTTAATCTTATCCTGTCTTATTTTTAATTCTTTTAACTGCCGTTCAGAAACCTCAGCAGGAGCACCACTTAAAAGGCAGCTACCGGATTGAGTTTTTGGAAAAGCTATAACATCTCTTATAGACTCGGAATCGCTGATAATAGCAATAATTCTATCGAGTCCCAACGCAATACCGCCGTGAGGCGGAGCACCATATTCAAGAGCATCCAGAAGGAATCCGAATTTCTTTCGCGCATCTTCCCTTGTAATTTTTAATATTTCGAAAACCTTTTCCTGAACATCCTGTTTATGAATTCTTATAGACCCTCCGCCAAGCTCGACACCATTCAATACAACATCATAAGCCCTTGCTTTCAGATTTCCCAACTCCGAACTCTCTCCGCCAGCTGGCGGATTCAACTCCGAAGTCTCCATGGGCGAGGTAAACGGATGGTGAATCGCATTCCACTTTTTCTCTTCAACACTATATTCAAAAAGCGGGAAATCTATAACCCATAAGAATTTATATGAATTACTATTAATTAAATTTAGTGTTTTTGCAAGATGAATGCGAATGTTCCCAAGAATATCACAGACCACATCTTCCTTATCTGCTGCAAAAAATACTATATCATCTTTACCGGCACCGGATATATTCTTAATATCTTCCAATTCATCTTTTGAAAAGAATTTAACTATATTTGATTCAAATCCGTTTTCTGTCATTCTCATCCAGGCAAGTCCCTTTGCACCGAACTTTTTTGCAAATTCTATAAGATTATCTATCTGTTGCCGGGACCAACTACCGCCGGCTTTGCCCGAGCCTGCCGGGACACAAATTCCCCTTATAATGCCTTTATTTTTTATAGTTTCCGAAAAAACTTTAAATCCGGTATTTCTAAGTTTTTCTGTTAAATCAAAAATTTCCAGTCCGAATCTCAGATCGGGACGGTCACTGCCATATTTCAGCATTGCCGTATCATAGGAGATTCTTGGAAACGGTATACTCACCTCAATACCCGCTGTTTTAAAGGTCTCAGCAAGCACTTTCTCCGTAATATCCATAACATCTGTCTCATCAACAAAGGACATCTCCATATCAACCTGCGTAAACTCCGGCTGTCTGTCGGCACGAAGATCCTCGTCCCTGAAACATTTCGCAATCTGAAAATATTTATCAAAACCAGAAACCATCAAAAGCTGCTTAAAGAGCTGTGGCGACTGAGGAAGTGCAAAAAATTTACCAGGTTCAAACCGTGACGGAACAAGGAAATCACGGGCTCCTTCAGGGGTAGATTTTGTAAGCTGAGGTGTTTCTATTTCCACAAAACCATTTTTATCCAAAAAATTCCTTATGGTAAGTACTATACTATGTCTGGAAAGAAGATTTTTCTGCATTTTCTTCCTACGCAGGTCAATATATCTGTATTTTAAACGAATTTCCTCGGATGGAAGATTTTCCGATACAACTTCAAAAGGCGGGGTTTTGGAAGTATTTAGTACATCAAATTTTTCAACAACCACTTCCACCTCGCCGGTCGGAAGATTGGTATTGACCGTTCCGTCCGGCCGTTTCCTTACATTACCCTCAATCAATATAACATATTCGGGCTTTAATACTTTTGCTTTTTCAATAATACCTTCACTATCAAAAACAACCTGTGTAATACCATATCTATCCCTTATATCAATAAAAATAACCCCTCCATGGTCACGACGGGTTTGTACCCAGCCGCAGAGAGTTACTCTCTTTGATATATCGGAACCCTTCAATTCATTACAATTATGAGTTCTTTTCACAAGATACTCCTCGTCCGCCAAGGCAGACTCGGACAACGCAAATGATCGCTAATCTAACGCTAATTATCGCGAATTTATTGATGACTTATTTGCGTTTATCAGCGTTTTTACTTATATTCGCGTTTATTCGCGTGTATCGGATTTTCAATCCGATACTGCGAAATTTTATCATTTTATAATATCAAATAAAACCGGAAAAGTCAAGTAAACCCCCACACCAATAGACGGACCATTGGTGTGGGGGTAAAAATGGGGTATATTCAGGCAGGATCAGACTCTCTAACTAATTATATTTCGTACTAAAATCCCGGATAGGATAGACACATCTTCAGTACAAAATATAAGGCTAATATTCTTATCAAAAAGTATATTGGCATTAAACTTGAATTCATCATCACCTTTCCAAAGGGTAATCATTACCGGGACCCCCTCAAAAACATCAATTATTATTCCGCTGTCTCCGTATTCAACACGTCTGCAGGACAATCCGTCCGGCAAACAACTAAGTATATCAGGATTTTTTTCGAATTTACTAATCAACCGTTCGATGGCATTTTTATGAAAAGCGCTATAATAACTTTGTCCTCCTGAAAGTTCCTTAAAAGATATCCATTCTCCAGCTATCAAGGGAAGCCCTTTTATTCTTTTTTCAAGATAATGTAAAATCAAAATTGAAATAAAATCCTTTACTTTTCTGCCATCTGTTTTATCAACAGCACTTTTATCGTTTAGTTTAATAATAAAAACCCTGTTTAAAAACCTTACTTCATATAGTTCTTCAGAAGCTGATTCTTCTACACATTCCCATGCTTTCTTCAACGCTGCTTCATAACCCATATTTTTTACCAAATATTTCTATGTCGATTTTTTAATTTATTTATTTTACGGCGTACCAAGAAATATTCGTTAAAAGGCCTGTTATCTGTAATGGAAAATGTAACATCGGCCGGAAGAATCCTTTGTAACGGTATTTCTTTCTGTATTACATCCATATAAAGCTGTTTGGGTGTTTTGCCTGTATTCCACTCTATAAAATCAGAAGCAGCATCGCGCGGTAACCGCTTGACAAAATCTGATGCACTGGGCATTTCAAAAGGCTCCATCGAAGCAAAAAAGTGATAACCCCAATTATCAATCGAGTGAAAAACACGCACAAAAGGAAATTCTTTACTTATAGACTTAACTACTGCATGAAAAGTCATTTCTTCTCCAAAAGGGAACCATTGTGCCATAATACCGCCCTCTCTCAACCGTGTCTTTAAAACTTTGTAAAACTCTTCGGAATACAGCAACCCGGAGCCTGCAGATGTTATAGGCGGAGGAGGATCAATGGTAATTATATCGAATTTTTTACCAGTACGTTTCAAAAACCTGCGCCCGTCATCCACAACAATCCTGGCATTGGGCCTTTTAAGAACCTCATCAGCGTCATCAAAATAAAAACCAAAAGCATCACTCACACTGGGCACCAATTCAACTGCAGTTGTATCCACACCCCAAGCAGATGCGGAACGGAAAGTGGTCCCCATTCCAAGACATATAATAAGTGCAGATTCGGGTTCTCTGTCACGTATAGCCAATGGTAAATGCGCCATAAATTTTGTTATTGGAGTCAATATTGTCATTCCCACACCGTTGACTAAAAGACGTTTATTGAGACCCTCGCCGGTTGAAATTACAGTAGCTACGTGGTCACGACGTACTTCACCATTTTTATATAATGCCCCTTCATCATAGTTTTTAAAATAAACCATGGAACCAGACAATATGCCAACTGTTAAAATACCTGTTATACCTGCATTAACAGAATTTTTTATCCAGGTTCTTTTAAAATAATATACAAAATATACTATAAACGGTACAGCCAAAATAACCAGAGTATACCTTACGCTAAATACCGAAAGAATTAGATAACCCGCAAATAACGGACCTAAAATACAGCCGATAGTATTTATTGCATAGGCCTTTCCTGCAAGTTTAGGATTTCCCTGCGAAAACTCATCCACTAGTTTCGGAGTTAAATATCCCAACGCGGCACAAAATGGAAAAATACTGATAAGAAGAATTGCACGCAAACCATCTTTAGACATTATGTTCCACAGCCTGACATCTCCGGCCAGAATCGGAAGAAAACAAAAATAAGAAAGATGTGCCATAAGATATGAAATATCAATGACTTTATTCTCAGCAGCCTGCTTACGGTAAAACCATGAGCCCAACCAGGTCGCAAGTAAATAGACGGCAAGTATTCCCGCAAATGCATATATTGTAGTTCTCAAATGTAATGTGAACGCCCGTGTCCAAACAACCTCCATAGCCATTGATGTAAAACCTGTTATAAACAAAATAGAAAGCATAATATTTGATCTGGCAAGAGGTTTTATATCTGCCGTAATAATTTGTTCGGCCATATCCACGGATTTCCGGTAAGGCTCTCTTGAGTTCAGAACAAATGCAACCACCGCAATACCGAAATTACAGCATACAGCCACTAAAAGCGTACCAAGCAACCCTAATAGTTCAATCAAAAATACTGCTGTGAATATTGTCCCGCACATCGCACCTATAACATTCGCAAGATAAAGATAACTGAATCCCCGAGTATTATCGCGGTTAAATTCTTTAATAAATGCCATCATAAGCGGAACAGTGGCTCCCATACATATACACCAAGGAAGAATTGAAATACCGAGTATGACAGCAGAAAGAAGCAGATAGCTAAAAGAATCGAAACTTCCGGCGGTCAAAAGCATATTCCGGCCAGTCTCAAATATTTTTGGGACAACTAAACCTCCGATACCAATCAAAATTTCCATTAAAGCATAAAAAACAATGGCCGACTTCCCTGTTTTTTCGGTAAGACTTTTTATGTATTTTCCTCCGGCCCATGAACCAACTGCCAACCCCAGCATAAAGACTGAAAGCACAACTGAAAGTACAGGTGTTATGATACCAAATGCCGCAAATGCAAGACGAAGCCATACAATCTGATAAAGCAGTCCGCAAAAACCGGATATCAAAAATAAAACAAACAAAACCGGATAATAAGAATTCTTTTTAGTATCGTTCATTTATAAAAAACCTCCTTAATTATTTATTTTGAACCTTTAAAACTGCACGGATTTCTTCAACTATATTTTTCGCTATACCGAGGGATTTATCTGATTTATCGCTACCTTTCCTATCCTCCGCAGCGGATTTCCAATCCACCACGTTGGACTTCCAGTATTTGGTTCCGACGGCATTAAAAAGTATTATTTTTTTCTGTTCATGCTGACTTAAAAATGTTTCTATATTCTGCTTCTTTTGTCCTTTTCTTATTTCATTGACTACAACAACCGCTCCGAATTTTCTGACTGTACTATCAGTCAGCTTTTTCTTATTAGTAAAAAAAAACATTGTGTCCGTCTTTTTTAAGCATATTCTCAACCTTGGAAAACACCGGGTCTCTTACTCTGTTTTTTCTTGAAACAATAAGCACTTTTTTTAAATACTTTTTACTCTTGTGTTTCTTGCCGTTAGATGGAATAACCGTGCAGTTTGACAATACTAAAACCATGAAAATTAATAATAAAATCGATTTTATCTTCATCTTACTTCCAACTGTTTGATCCTCCTGGCTACCTGCCGGGCGACAAACTTCCTCCCCTTTTCATTAAGATGCTCATTACAATATTGTCTTTCACTCAAATCAAAAGCATCCTTCGGCAAACTGCGGGACAAGTCAATAACATCTGCCCCGGCCTCATTCAGAAGACTTACAACAACATATGCATTCTTTTTAATCCTGCTTGAAAACTGTGAGCCCATAAACTTATCGCCTGTTTCATAATCAACGGGGGTCAGATAAAATACGGCATTGACGGAAGTCTTATTAAGCAACTTTGCCAGGGATATCAATGCTTTCATTTTACGGTGTTTTTCTGAAAGTTTATAAAGATAAAAAAATGTTAGTTTGTTCTTCATATTTTCTTCCGAATATTTATTATACCGTTCCTTATCCTCAAAATCCTTTACTCTGCCGGCCATAATATCTCCATTATATACCGGTGTTCGTTTATAGTCCTCCTCTGAAACCGGTGTTAAGTCAAAAACTTTAAATACTGTAAATGGTTCGTAAAAAACCCGAAAAAGCAGGCTGTCATATGTAAAAAAGGCTATATCTTCTCTAAACTGATACTCAGGCTTCATATCCCACTCGGTTGAAAATGATCTTAAATTAATGGGTATCACAACCGTTTCCACACCAGCTCCCCGAGAAACTATGTTTTTGCAAACGGCATAAAATACTTCAGGATGGTAGGCTGAATTCTCAATTGCTCCTACCTTTTTGTTTTTAAGTATCTCTTCAAGCATTTCCGGAAGCGTTTTTTTATTCTTATCAGCTACATCACAGCTTGTAACAACACTGTCGCCAAAATAAATAATATCCGGTTCGCTTTTTATTATTTCATAAACCGATTCAATCTTATCCGGATATACATGTTTACTTCCGCCTTCGGCAAAATATATTATAATCTGCAAAGTAAATACTATAAAAAATATTATACCTATTTTGATAATTAATTTTTTCATTATATAGTCATCCCGTTGTTAAAACTGAAAATAGATAAACGGGATCTTCTCGGTTATACCAAAATTCATTATCACCAGAACGGCAATTACATATATCGACCAGCGAATCCACAAAGGTTTACGAGATATCATTTCCCTAATACTCCCGCGACACTGTATTAAATGAACAATTTCTAGCAATATTATAGCAATAACGGCAATATTGAATTCACGGCCGGACTGACCGAAATAAACAAATTCTTTTATGAAGCCTGAATCATTTAATTTAGAAAAAACATCCGGGATACCTGAAAACAGGTTGGCGACAATATATTTTGCATCGGAAAATGTATTTGCACGAAAAAATATCCACGCAAAACAGACAAGCAGAAAAGTAGTGCATACACGCAGAAATCTCATTATATTCGGGAATTTTATTAACCCTAAAATCGAAACGATTTTCTCACGTATATTTTTTGTCAGGTTAGCAAAAATCATATAAAATCCGTGCAACGCACCCCAAACAACAAATGTCCAGCTTGCACCGTGCCACAAACCGCTGACTAAAAAAGTAATAAATATATTAAAATGCCACCGCATTACCGGAACGCGGTTCCCTCCGATAGAAATATAAAAATAATCTCTGAACCATGTCGACAGTGATATATGCCACCTTTTCCAGAATTCGCCGATTGACTGCGCATGATACGGCCTTCTGAAATTCTGCATCAGACGTACGCCCATAACCTCGGCAGCACCTATAGCGATATCGGAATATCCGGAGAAATCACAGTAAATCTGAAACGCAAAAAATACGGTAGCAATAATCAACGAAATACCCTTATAACCCGTCGGGTCAGCATACACCTTATCAACAAATAAAGCAAGACGGTCGGCAATAACAACCTTCTTGAACATGCCCCACAACATCAACTTTAAACCGCCTGTAACACGGTAGTAATCAAATTCATGTTTTACCTTAAGCTGTTTAATTAAATTACCCGCACGTTCTATAGGACCGGCAACCAACTGCGGGAAATAGGCAACATACAGGGCATATATACCAAGATGTTTTTCATGTCGGATTTCACCGCGATAAATATCAAATGAATATGCCATCGTCTGGAACGTATAGAATGATATACCAATAGGCAGCAGTAAACCAGATTCCGGCAAGGTATATGAAATTAAGCAGTGTCCAAAAAGCCTATTGATTGTGCCGGCAAAAAAATTGTAATACTTAAAGGTAAAGAGCAATGCCAGGTTGGTTACAATACTCAGAATCAGGTATTTTCGGCGCTTTGTTTTTTCCGTAACCTGGTCCATCTTCAGACCGGCAAAATAATCAATAAGCGTGGAAATAATTATGAGAATAATATAGGCGGGTTCCCACGCCATATAAAAATAATAACTTGCGACAAGAAGGAGTACCCAACGGAATCTGAATGCGAAGGTATAGTATAAAGCTACAACAACAGTAAAAAATACTAAAAATTCAAAAGTATTGAATAACATTATTAATTAAATGGAAATATGGGCGGAATCAGTTAAAATTAAAGGGTATTATTTCTTTATCTGAAAAAATAATAATTAATTCCGTCTAATTATATTCCTCCGATTGTAATTTTGGGTATACGGAGGGTGGGCTGGGCATCGCTGACAGGAGCACCCTGGCTTTCTTTGCCGCAGGTACCATGCTGCCAGCCGAGATCAGTGCCGACCATATCTATTGAATTTAATACAGCCGGACCATTTCCTATTAACGATGCATTTCTCAGCATCTTTCCGATTTTACCGTCTATAATTTCATAGCCCTCTTCAACCTCAAATATGAAATCACCGTTTGCGGTATTGACCTGACCGCCCCCCATTCTTTTGACAAATATTCCTTTTTTGACACTCTTTAAAATATCATCCGGATTATCACTGCCGGGTGAAATATAAGTATTGGACATTCTTGGTATTGGTTTATGGTGGTATGATTCGCGCCTGCCGTTTCCGGTTGATTTTACACCATCCTTCTTTGCGGTAAGAAGATCATAAAGATAACATTTTAGAACTCCTTTCTCAACAAGGACTGTTTTTTGGGATAGTGTTCCTTCATCATCATATTTATATGAACCCCGCAGGTTTTCAAGTGTAGGATTATCAATAACCGTGATTTTTTCAGAAGCAACCTTTTTTCCTAGTTTACCGAAGTAAACCGGCGATATCCCTTTCTGTACCAAATCGGCCTCAAGCGAATGTCCTATTGCTTCGTGTATCATAGTGCCTCCGGCTGATGATGAAAGTACAACCGTCATCTCACCGGCAAGCGGCGGGACAGCAATATTTAACAGGTCTGAAGCACGTTTAAATGCCACCTCGGATTTTTCTTTTATATCCTCAGGTTTAATCTTTCGAAGCGAGCTTTCTGCAATAACTTCATGGGCAGTCTGTGTCTGTCCCGGAAGATTCCCGCTGGATACGACAACGGCTATTACAAAAAGTGCGGATTCTTTGTTGTGCGTTATACTTATTTTCTCAGAATTTGCTACGTAAAAATTTTTTTTACCGGAAGATATACGGAATGAAATCTGCCGTATCTGTTTTGATTTTTGACGGAGTATCTTATCCGTATTCTCAATAACTTTCAAATACGGATGCAAAGCACCGGTTAGTCTGGCAAGGGATGAAGGTTCAATTTTCAACTGACCGGTATTATTCAATTTAGTTTGGTTCGGTTCCCCTGTAAGCCTTTCAGCAAGTGAAATAATAGTTGAAACAGAGGGACTGGATTGCGAAGCACAATATGTCTCTCCGTTTTTAATAAGTCTTAACCCAACACCGTTTGTGTTGCCCGAAGATGCAGTTTCAACTTTTTTATCAATAAACGAAAATCCTGCGATTTCGCTTTCTGCAAAATATATCTCAGCAAAATCTCCGCCTTTTAAAAGCATCTTTTTTAATATTAAATCAACATCTGATTGGCTGATAACATTCATTTTCATTCACTGTGCAAACTCACGAATAACTAATCACGAATGTTTTCACGAATGGTCGCGAATAAAATCAATACAGTTATTCGTGTCCATTCGGGATGTGTGCCTTTATTCGTGTGTCTCTATTCGTGATTTAGGGATTTTTATTATAAACTTTGAACCTTTGCCAACTTTTGAGGCAACGTCTATACTGCCGCCGTGAGCGGAAATTATCCGGCGGGCAAGAGGGAGCCCAAGACCCGATCCCTCAACCTGGCCGGTAAAAGATTCTTCTATCTGATAAAAATTTTCAAAAATCTTTTGTTTCTCGGAAAGTGCAATTCCAACACCATTATCTTCTATGTTTAAAATTATATTATCACCTTCAACATCGCCTGAAATATTTATGATTTTCTTGTCCTGTTTATTAAACTTAACGGCATTTTCCAAGACACAGCCAACTGCTTCTTTTATTTTTTCTTTATCAACAGAAATACTGCCGAGCTTTGATAAATCGGCAGTATTAACCTCTGCCGCTTTGAGACTTTTTCTTACTAACCCCAGTGCTTCGGAAATGATTCTTTTAACCGGGATTTTCTTTTTTTCAAGGTTGAGTACTTCGGTATCAACCACTGTAAACCTAAGTAAATCAGTAACCAGCTCAGTCAACCGCTCACTTTGGTTTTTCATTACTTTAATAGCCTTATGCTGAGATGGACTTAATTTTTCGCCGCTTAAAATTGATATATAGCCTGTTATGCTTACAAGAGGCGTTTTAAGCTTATGGGAAATGAGAGATAAAAACGACCGATGCAAAAGATATTCCTCTTTTTCTTCGGTGATATCTCTGATTACAAAAATATAACTAAAAACCTTATCATTATCTCCCGTAATCCTTGTCGCTAAACAGTTAAGGATCAGCTGTTTGCCGGTTTTTTTTGTGATTTCAAAAACCTTTGTTTTATTTTCGAATTTTAACAACTCCTCCGGAAAAATAAAACCTGCGTCACCTAATACCTTCTCAATTGATATATCATCAAAATCCTCTGAATTAACCAGGTCGCATGCGGGTTTATTAGACTGAACTATTTTCCCGTTACCATCAGTTACAAAGACAGCGTCTGACATACCGTTGAAAGCAGCAGATATCTTTTCATTTTCCTGTGTTAACTTAGTAAAAAGCCTTGCATTCTCCAGAGCAACCGCCGCCTGATTGGCAAACGCCTCAAAAAAAGGCAAATCTTCGTCTGTAAAAAATTCACGGCCGCGGGCATTTATACCCTCAATTACACCCAATATCCTGCCTTTACACCTCATAGGAACGCATATTATCGATTTTGTTTCAAAACCGGAACTTTCGTCAGAACGCTTTGTCCATCTTGCATCCTTTGTAACATCCTCAACTATTAAAGACCTATTATGAGCTGCACACCAACCGGCAATACCTTCGCCGGGTTTAAGCCGTACCCTTTTCACTTCATCCGCTTTTTCGCCTATTGCAACATCGAAATAAAGTTCCTTGGTATCTTCATCAAGCAATAAAAGCGATGAAGCTTCGGCATTTACGACTTTACTGGCAAGTTCCATTATAATAGTAAGCAATTTTTTTATATCAAAAGTAGAGGTTAGAAGTCTATTGGCATCTAAGAAAAGTAAAAATTTATCATTCATCTGTTTTATTGGGGACGGACGACGACGGTGGAACAATAATGCCGCCGGATATTATGACCTTGACAGCATCATCTACCGACATCTTAAGCGGAATTATGTCTGATTTTGGTATAAGCAGAAAATATCCTGTGGTGGGATTGGGCGTGGATGGTATGAAAACATTTACAACATCTTCATTTATCAATTCCTGAAGCTCACCTTTTGTTTCTGACGTAATAAACGCAACTGAATAAATTCCTTTCCTCGGATATTCGATCAAAACCACCCTCTGAAAGGTTTTGGTATCCATAAAGAAAACTTTTGTCAGTTTTCTTATTGCATCATAAAGTCCGCGGGCCATAGGAATTTTAAGAAGAAGTCCTTCTGCCCAGCGAAGAATAGTTTTACCTATAATGTTTGAAGCAAATAATCCGACGAGCCATATCAAGAAAAGCGTTACGAGTGCGCTGATAAAAATTATCAAAGAATCCGGCAGTTCTATTAATAAAAATGTCTCAAAAAAGCTAGTAAAAAACGGGGTAAAAAACCTGCCTACCAGTTTAAATGTAAACCATATGATATAAATGGTCAAAAGAAACGGAAGAATTATAACAAGCCCAGTTAAGAAATTCTTTTTCATTATGAATATAATATATAAAAAAACTCAAAAAATGTCAATAATAAAAACCCCCCTGCTATATTTATAAGACAGGGGGGCTTTCTTAAATTTAAAATTGGTGATAGGAAAAAAGTTATTTTCTTCCTTTACCGCCTATTGACCTGTTCTTTAGTGTATCTCTCTGTCCTTTAAGTTTGTCTCTCTGTTCTTTAAGTTTTTCCTTCTGTTTGAGCCGTTTTTCTCTTAACTCTTTAAACTTACCCAATGCCTCGTTTCTTTTCTTTAGACGGTCTTTTAAAGACGTTCGTTTAAGACGTTCCTTTAATAATTTAACCCTTTCTCTTAATTTTTCATTCCTTTCTTTATATTTAAGCATGTCTTCAGAAAGTTTACGCGGCGGGCGGGGAGGGTTACCTTTCATAACAGTGGTTTCCTGATCAGGATCAATCGAAATCTCTTCTTCATCCTCAGCATCTTCTGTACTTTTAACACCTACCTGACCGTCAAAAACACCCACACTGCTTTCTTCGCCTTCTGTCTCAACAGCAAACTCAGTTCCCCTTACCGCACAGATCGCGGTTGGTGTATGAACACTCATTTTTGTCTGTTTCGATTTTTTAATGTTTGCTATGAGTTTCCCGAACCACAGTGAAATTTTTGATTCGTGTTTTTTCCCGGTGATGTCAAGAATCTCAACCGAGGTTTCAGTGTTCTCTCCTATATATATGAGAGAGCCGTCGTCCAGCTCCAAATTACAGGAGGATTTTTCAGCGGTTTTTACACGGTCTTTTAACTGAACCGGCATTTCTCCAACGGCAGGTATCCACTCTTCCTCACCATCCTGAAGAATTTCAACAGTACCCTTTACCTCCCCGATTTCACCGTAATATGTTTCAGCACAAAGACAGGGTGTGGGTAATAAAGAATAAATAAAAGCTAATAACATCAGCGATGACCAGGTTTTTGCTTTAGTTAGAATAAGAATCATTCAAACCACCTCCCGTATTATTTGATATCAATTTAACAAAATTTTAAACATTTGTCAACCCCACCACCCCGATAAATCGGGGTGGCGGGGCAATACAATTTCAGAAAAATATTCAACAGCAGAGTTTATAGGCAAGCAGGAGAAAATATCTTAATAGTGGTATTTATTCAGGAATTTTTTTTATATCTTTTTTTGAAACTAATTGATCCGTCATCCTGAGCCATTCTGTCATAAGAATTTTGAGTTCTACGGATCTTAGTATCTTATTAAACTTATTTTCGTCTACCCTGTTGACAGCATCTATAAAATCATTCAGCGAGACTTTGCCGTAAGAGTAATTCTTCGTTTCATCCTTCAATATAGATTCCGCAAGTTTGATTTTCTCCTCAGCTATGGATATCAGCTTTTTTTCCCTTTCAATCTGAATAAAAAGTCCTTTTAAATCTGTATGCAGCTGGACATATTTGTTTTTGTTGGATAACCGGGTTTTTCGGTCTTCTATTTTTGATACTTCATATTCGGCACGTTCTTTCTGGCTGGGGAACGGCCATTTTAGCGACACTCCGGCAAAAAGTAAACTATCCGGATTCTTTATCCCCATATCTTCGCCTTCCACTTCATAACCAAGCAATAAATTTGTTGACGGTAATAAATCATCAGCGTCTTTTTTTACTTCCAGCGAACTCTTTTCTTCTAAAAGGTTTAATACTTGGTACGTACGGCTGGTCTGTATAAATTTCCCATACTCATCTTCAAATACAATATCTCTATTATCGTGTGTGAGCGGATCAGCCGGTACTATGGTTTCATTCCCTTTGTATCTGATTATCTGTTTTATAAAATTAAGTATGTTTTCATACTTTTCCTGTAGTTTTATTAAATCTTCTTTTTTTGCCAAAATCTGTATATTTACCTTATTGACATCTATAGGGAGAGCTATACTGCTGCTTCGGCGGTTTTTGACATTTTCCAATAACCTGGAATTCTGTTCATAGGACGATTCGCCTATCTTCAAATTCTCATAAGCCAGATACCAGTTATAATATGCCGTTATAACGGTTGCCATATAGTCCTCGTATGCCTCGATTATCTGGTGTCTTATAACATCTATTTCCGTACCTATGATCCTGTCCTGAAGAAGCGTTGCCTTTCCAAAGGCATTACTGGCAATCGGCTGTGAAATAAACAATGTGAAATCGGAACTATTTTTGTCGGAACTGGCAGACGGCATTGTTGAATACTGAGCACTAATATCCGTACCAGTATAAGGGAAAAGTTTGCTTAAGGAAATTGTAGCAGCCGGATCACTTTTATCATAGTCGAGAAAGAATTCATATTGGCTCTTAATTTCCAATATAAGGTCTTTAGCAGGCAGGTTCAGGTCTTTTCTGTATCTTAATGTAAGTTCATCAATAAGTATCGCCTCAAAAATCGTGTCGTTTTCGACTGCTTTTTCTATAAATTCTCCCATCGGCATTACACGTACACTATCGGCACCTCTCTCATTCCCGGCATAAGCAGGAATGATATTCGACATAAACATCGCCGCTGCTAAAATATATACAAGCACATTGTTCCTCACAATTCTACACATTATTGTGTTCTCCGATAAACTTCGTCCTGAAAAATGCTTTAACGTCCTGATGGAAGCTGTACACACTGGGTATCAGAATAAGCGTGATGCTTGTTCCGAATAATAATCCCCATGTCAAAGCCAGCATCATCTCGGCAAGCATGGCATCATACCCGGTAAACCCATATGCTGTAGGCAGAAGACCCGCGACAGTCGTCAATGTAGTAAGAAGAACAGCCCTCAGCCTGGTCTTGGATATAGACGCAATCTGCTGGTTCGACGCCCGTGCGCCTTTATTACCTCTCAACTCTCTTTCCAGCTTAACAAGCATAATTATTGAATCGTTAACAACAACGCCTGCCAATCCTACCGCCCCGATAGCGGCAAAAAACCCAAAAAAAACTTTGCCGTGAAGCCAGAAAGCAAGTACTATACCTACAATTCCGAAAGGTATCGCCAGCATAATTATAAGAGGTTTGGTCAATGAATTCAGCAGAAGTACAAGTACAATATAGATAAGTAGAACTGCCATAATAATTGCATTTGTAAAATCTCCCTTTGATTCGCGCGTATCCTTTACTTCTCCTTCAAAATTAAGCAATGTTGTAGGATACTTGGATAGGACTTCCGGGAACACTCTATTTTCAAGGTCCTCAGCTATATTAAGAGGTGTTAAACCGGACTCTTTCTTTATATCCGCAAAAACGGTTGTTATTCTTTTATAGTCTTTCCTTTCGATGGAATTCGGAGTTACGGTTTTCTTAACATCCACTATATCCCTTAAAGGTACAAGGTAATCCCCCGCATTTTCTATAGGGATATCCAGGATTTTTTCAATATCATCCTTTGCCGGTTCAACGATAGTAAATCTGACATCCACTTCCTCATCGCCCTGAGATAATTCGTAAATAACTGAACCTTCCAACGCTGCTCTCAGTGTGGAGGATATATCACCGGGATTTATAGACAGCCTCTTTATCTTTTCACGTCTAAGGCTTATCTTATACTCCGGATTTTCAAGCGGACGTTCTATCTCAACATTTAAAAGTGCAGGATGTTTCTTCATGGTTTCAGCCAGTTGCTCGGCAACCGTGTTTCTTATTTCATCATTATTTTCCTGTACTATAATCTCTATAGGACTTCCGCTGGCATGTCCCCACCGGCTTTTTAAGGTTTTTATTTCTTTTAGGTCTTTTATATCCGAAAAATGTTTCTCCCATTCCCTAATCAACTGGTCCGCGGATTTTTTTCGTTTTTCTTTCGGCACTATCTCAACATTCATCCGGAACTTATTTTCTTCTACGGCTCTTCCCCGCCTGCTTCTTGCTATCATGGTTCTGAAACCTATAACTTCTTTCCCAAGGTACGGAACAATTATATCCTCAACCTGCCTCGTAAGCCTTGCGGTATCAAACCTGTCAGCTTCAAACGGTGCCTCGCCGGTTATGGTAATATCTCTTGTCTCTTCGTTCGGGAACATAACAAATTTCATCTTTGTTCTTATTATATAACCCGAAAAAATAAACAAAATAATAAATATAACAAATACACCCCATTTAAAAGATAAAACTCTTTCAAGAAATCCTCCGTAGGAATCTTCTACTTTATTAAACCAGTGTTTTTCATTATTTCGCGGCCCTTTTTTCCCGAATCCATTTATAATCTTATTAAATACCGTAAAATCCAGGTACATGTGTCCCGGAAGTATTATAAGAGACTCCAGAAGACTTGCTCCTAACATAAAAAATATAATCGGCGGTACAAATATAAGCATCCTGCCGAATCTGGTACTGAAAAATAAAAGAGGCATAAATGCGATACATGTGGTTAGTATACTTGCTATTACAGGAGTGAAAACAAATGCGGTTCCTTTTACAGCAGACTCTTCGGAAGCCATGCCTTCGAAACGCAAACGAGTGATATTCTCAGAAACAACAATAGCGTCATCAACGATCATCCCCAAAACTATTATAGCGGCTGCAAGGGTCACATTATTGATGGTGTACCCCACCATTGATATGCAGATCATTGAGAAGCAAACTGTAAAAGGTATACCCATAGCCACCCAGATACCTGATTTAAAATCCAGAAAAATAAAAAGCATGATTAATATTAATATAAACCCTATTGTACCATTGGATATAACAATGTTTAACCTGTTTTTCAAATCTACAGATTCATCATCAAGCAAAACAAGTTCAATCCCTGTACCAACAAGACTATTCTTCCGGAAGGTCTCGGTTTTTTTATTAACCGCCTTAATCGCCTCGAGTATACCATAGGAACTATTTTTAACCGCACGGAGCATTACCGCCTCGTGACCGTTGACTTTTATAATCGCTTTATTCTTTACATAACCACTAACAATATCTGCTACTTCATTGAGCCTGACAACCTGACCCTCAAAACCGCCCTGGATGACAAGGTCGTTTAATTTTCCGACTGTATCAAGTTCCGATAGCAGTGTTACTTTCGGTTCGGTCTTTATCTCAATACTTCCGGCAGGCTGGCGGACATGGTTGTTTCTGACCTCTCTCATTACGGTATTAAAGGGAATATCGAATTTCCTTAATTTATCCGGGTCAACCATGATTTGTATTTCTTCCTGAAGATATGCTGACTTATCAACACTGTTTATTTCCGGCATATTCAGGAGTTGTTGCTCAAGTGTATAGGCATACCTCTGGAGTCTCTTACGTGACGGTATATCCAGAAGATGCCTGTTGGTATCTATCAACATTATGTCTATAATCGCCATTTTTGTGGTTTTCCACACATGCACTTCGGGGTCGTCTATTACGTCATCAGGCAGTCTTACGTCGAGGACCGCATTTCTTACTTCCATCAATGCTTCATCAATATCAGGATAGCCCTGTTCAAAATCAATACTAATACTGCAACCACCGTCGCTGGATGTGCTTGTGATTCTGTAAACACCGTCGATACCTTTTATCTGGTCCTCAAGTGGTTTTGTAACAAAATGTTCCACTTCTTCGGCGGTTGCGCCAGGATATCTGGCTGTTACATTTGCATGGTCAAACTCTATGTCCGGCATCTCCTCTTTACTTGTATGCTTCCACGCAAATATCCCGCCAATAAAAACCACGACAAACATCAAATTTGTCAGCAGGTGACGGTTAACAAAATATGCTATAAATTTTTCCAATATACTCATAATTTTTTATTTTTTATTCGTATCTTAAGGCATCTATTGGATTTAATTTTGATGCTTTTCTTGCGGGCCATAATCCGAAAAATAATCCTATTAAAGCAGAAAATACAAAAGCCAGTGCTACTGAAAAAAATGATATTTTAGTACTCCAGCCGGCAAATTTTGAAAGCCCAATAGTTATGATCGCTCCCAGTATTATTCCCATAACCCCGCCTATAATACATATAGCAACGGTTTCAATTATGAATTGAGAAAGGATATCCTTGTTGTTTGCTCCTATTGCCTTGCGTATACCTATTTCTCTTGTTCTCTCAGTTACGGAAACCAGCATTATGTTCATAATGCCTATTCCGCCTACAAGAAGACTGATAAACGCTATTGAACCAAGCAGCCAAGCAAACGTATTGGCGGTTGAAGAAACCGCCTCCTGTATCTCAGCCGAATTCCTTACTTCTATCAATTCTTTTTTATCATCCGGCAGCTTCTGTCTTTTCGCAATAATCCTTTGTACCTCAGACTGTACAATTGGCATATCTTCTTCACTTTTGACTTTTACTTCTATACCATCCACGTACTTATTGCCAAACAGGCGGTACATAGCGGTATTAAGTGGAATAATAATCTGGTCATCCTGGTCCCGCCAGCCGCTGGAACCCTTTTCGGGAAGAACGCCTATTACTTTAAAACTAATTCTGTTTATCTTTATATTTTTCCCGACAGGATATTCATTTTCAAATAAAGTATCGATAACGGATTTCCCGAGAAGAGCAACTCTTTCCCTGGAAACCATTTCTTTGTTATCAAAAAACCTGCCCATTACCGGAGTATAAGATTGTATGTATTCATAATCAGGTGTTGCGCCTATAACAGTTGTATTTTTGTTTTTACTGCCGTAAACTACCTGCGCACTGCCGTCAACCGTAGGGCTCACTTTATCTACAAGCGGGATCCTTCGGACAGCTTCTCCGTCTTTTTCAGTCAATCTTATTGCAAAGCCGGAATTGGCTGCAATACTTCTCATTGCACGCCTATTAGGTCTGACACTCAACAGGTTAGAACCCAGATGGGCAAGTCTCTGCTTTATATCCTCCCTGGCACCTGCGCCGAGAGCAAGCATAGCAATAACAGCGGTTACGCCTATAAGAACACCCATTATTGAAAGAACTGATCTGGTTTTATTGGATAATAAGGACTTTATGGCCTGAGTAAAATAATTTTTTACCTGTATCAAATTAAAACTATGCAGCTTAATTTTTATATTATTTTTTTCCGATTTATTCAAATTACGATTTTTTCTTATGCTTTCATCAGATATAATCCTGCCGTCGAGAAGTTTTATTATTCTATTGGCCTGTTTTGCAAGTTCCTGCTCATGGGTAATCATTACTACCGTTCTGCCTTCTTCATTCAATTCTTTAAAAATATCCATGATTTCTTCCGAAGTAACACTGTCAAGATTACCTGTCGGCTCATCAGCCAGAATAAGACCGGGATTCTTAAGCAATGCCCTTGCAATAGCAACTCTCTGCCTTTCTCCTCCAGACAATTCATTGGGATTATGATGGCTTCTTTTTGCCAGGCCCACTCTTTCCAGAATCTTATCAGATGATTTAAAATTCCTTTTCCTGAAATCAGGAGTATATATAAGAGGCAGTTCTACATTTTCTTTTGCGCTTAATCTCGGCAGCAGATTAAATGTCTGGAAAACAAATCCAATCTGTTCATTACGAAGAGAAGCGAGCTCATTATCGGTAAGTCCCGCAACTTCGATCCCGTTCAATTTATATGAGCCGCTGTCAATTTTATCCAGCAACCCGAGAATATGAAGCATCGTGGATTTACCGCTGCCAGAATGACCGGTAATCGCAACGAATTCACCCTCGCTGATTTCCAATGATATGTTTTTAAGGGCTTCTACTGTTATTTCGCCTAAATGGTAGGTTTTAGACAGGTTTTTTATTGATATCATCTATTCCTATTGCTCATGCCGGGCAGGCCACCAAAATTTCTAAACCGGTTTTCCCCTTCATATTCAGCACCAACCAGTATTATTTCGTTCCCATTTATGCCTTCGGTGATTTCAATCATTTGTCCGTTATCAATACCGGTTTTTATTTTTCTCCTTTCCGGTTCGGCCTTACCGGTCCTTACAATCACCGTACTCCCTCTTTTAGTTTCTTCAACCGCATATGATGGAAGCAGCAAAACACCCTGTTTTTTCTTAATTACAATCTTTATATCCGCACTCATGCCCGAACGGAGCATATCCAGTTTTTCCAAAGGTCTTATATCCACCTGATATATAGTGACATTATTTATAATCTCTGATTCGTAAGCTATATGCTCTACTTTACCGGGAATTTTATTTTCCGGATATGCATCCAGTGTAATAATTGCGGACTGTTCTTTTTCGAGTTTTCCCATATCCGTTTCGTCTACCTGAGCTTTTAGTATGAGGTCATCAGCCATAACCAATATTGCATCTGATGACGACACCGTCTGCCCCGGTTCCGTGTTCCTTTTGATTATAAAACCCGTCAGCGGTGCTATAATAGGTGTGGGTTTATACACATCCGCCCATTTCTTTAGTTCTTCCTCACCTTTTGCTCTTGCAGTATCAAGAAGAGCTGCTCTCTCAGTAGAACTCATCCAGGCAACTATATCACCTTTTTTTATTCCAGCACCTTCTTTCACAAGTATCTCATCTATTCTTCCCGCTATAGGCGGTTTTATTTCCAGGCGGTTTCTCGGCTTGACTGTCCCGTTTGTTTCAACTGTCAGCGAAATGCTTCCTCTCTCCGGACTAACTTCCCTGAATTTTACTTCCTGTTTCTTTTTACCGGCAACTTTAAATATAACAAATCCTAATATACATATAATTATACATATACTAATTATTTTCTTCAACATTACTCCTCCTCGCCAATTACCTTAAGCCACTTTGCCCAGGACACAAAAACACCGTACTCCGCGTCAAGCAGCGACTTCTGCGCACTAACAAATTCATTCTCTATGCTATCCCAATCCTGGTATGATATAAGTCCGTTTATATATTTTTCTCTTGAAATTCCTGAACGCTCTTTGCGGGCAGCATAAAATTTCTCTCTTACTTTGTAAAATTCTATGGAATCGATAAGGTCGTTATAAGCACTCTCTATTTGAAGCATCAATCCGTGTTCGGCATCTTTCAAGTCATTTTCAGCCATTAATCTGTTTAGCTTAGCACTTTTTAAATCATAGAAATCCTGACCGCCGGAAAAAAAAGGATAGGATAAAGAAAGCCCCGCACTCCATGAATTTTCTTCAGGCGGCCAATTGTCGCCTGATCTTGAAACAGAGCCGCTTAAACCTATACTGGGATAGAAATCCCCGTATTTATATTTTAATTCATATTCGGAAGCTTTCAGACGGTATTTTGCAATAACATAATCGGGATTAATCTGAAGAATTTCTTTCGAAGGTTCTTCTTTTACTGCAGGGATACTAAAGGTACCTGTTACATCTATGACCTCATATATATCTTTACCTATATTTTTTAAAAGTTCCGATTTGACTATTTTATAATTACGTTTCTCTTTTTGGGTTTCATATTTTGCCTGTAAATAATCAGCTTCTGATTTGAGATATGCTCCTTTATCCTCTTTTCCTGCTTCATACCTGAGATTAACAAGTTCCATATTATTTTTTCTTCTTGCTTGTATATCATCAAGCAGTTCTGCCGTCATCTGGACTTTTAGCACCTGGGCAAATGATATCCGCAAGTTGTATACAAAATCTGCCAGGCTTCTTTTGTATGCTGCCTCCTGTATGGAAAGATTGGTTCTTCTTATTTTTATTTCAGTTATATCCTTAAAACCTTTAAATATGGACAGATTCCCGCTTAAGCCTAAACTATATGAAGTATTACCCGAATCGGATTCCCTCATTCCCATACTTCCCGAAATATCAGGATAATAATTCAGGAACGAACTCTTATAAGAAATATTTGATAATTCCAAAGAATTGCGGGCGTTGGCCATCTGAGGATTTTTAGACAGCGCTTCTTTTAATGTATCATTCCAGGTAAGCACGCCTGCCATGATATCAGCCGTGTTGAAAAATAAAAACATATAAGTAAATAAAATTATTTTTTTCATAATCCATAATTTTTACAATCTATTTTTTGCTTTATCATCGAAAAACCATATTTTCTTCAAAGAATCAAGTATACCGCTGACGGCCTGTCTTATAGCAGATTCTGTATAAAAAGAATCATATACATACGTACCGGCCCAAACAACCTCACCAGTCACAACATCTACCATTCTTGCACTGATACCGACTTCTGCCTCTACTAAAAAAATTTCTTCCTTGAGATCTCCGTTATCGTCCTTAATGTATATTCTTTCTTTCTTATCTTCTATATATCTTGTTACAGTGCCCATAATTAACGCATCTACACCTAGAATTTTTCCCATCTCCTTTATTGTTGCAGGGTCTATATTCCCGCTTTTCCAGAGATTATGTTCTTCGATTATATTTTCAATGCGGGAACGTTCTATGACCTTTATACCTCTATCTATCAATTGAAACACAAACTCGTCCGCCACCGCATTTCCGGGGTCATAAGAAGACAAAAATTGGACCTGAGAGCTATCAAATTTTAAAACGCCTACCCGTACAACGTTACTAAAGTCATAATCTCTTCTAATCGCCACTTTCGGACCGCACCCTGTAAAAAAAATACAAACCGAAAAAACGATAATGAAAGATAAGATAAAACCTATTCTATCTTTTATTGGATTAATTTTATTATTTATTATTTTTAAATTCATTTTTATTCCGTAATCTTTTTAAATGTTTCTTTGCTATTTCAATATGCTTTTTATCAGGATTCAGAGTAAGATATTTTTCCCAGGCCTGAATCGCTTTCTGTTCTTTTTCTACTTTTTCATAGAGTCTTGCTAAAATAAAATATGTCTTTTTATTATCCGGATCCAACATTACCGCTTTTTCCAACAACTCAACCGCCTCACTTTCCATTTTTTTATTAATATATACAATACCTAAAGCTAAATATGCATTTGCATAATCTTTATCATTTGTAATTACCTGAGTAAATTTCTGGATAGCCTGGTCATACTTACCCTGTTTGGTATATTCTATACCTTCTTTAAAAATATCTCTGGTTTCATCTGTCTCAGCCAATACAAGTATTGTTGAGACACATAGTAAAAGTACTGCAACAATGCACACCAACTTCTTAATCACACAATCCTCCCTTTCTAAACATCTCTCTTTATATTTATTGACAAAAGCCCCACCGTCCAGATAATAAAACATATAAGGACGGTGGGATAAATTGCACTAGTAAATTCCGAATTGTTTACTTATTTTTTATCTTTCTTTTTATCTTTTTTATTCTTCATCCATTTCCCTTTTCTTTCTTTTTTAAACTGTAAATCTTTTTCTTTCTGTCCTTCAGTAAGAACATTATAACCTTTTTCACGTGCATCAATTGTCACAAGTTTTGATTCCAGATAAAGCGCAAAAATCTTTTTAACCTTTGCACGTGCAGCATCAAAATCAGGTTTATCCTTGCAAAAATCTTCAATTAAGTCTAATCGTATAATCTTTATGTCTGCTTCACGCTTTATATTATCCTTTTCATAATCCAATTTGATTTTCTCAAGCATTTTTACCTGCTCATCAGTAAGTTCCAGTTCTTCTTTTAGCTTAAGATACCTCTCCACATTACTAAGCCCGCAATCCTCCTTACCTTTCTTACCTTTCTTACCTTTCATTCCTTTACCGAACATCATCCCATCCTTAGGTTTATCCTTCATTCCATCCATGGGACATGTCATTTCCGCAAAAACCGGTACTGTTCCCAACATCAAACAAACAACCATAAAACAAATGATCCTTTTCATAAGCCCCCCATTAACGACAAATCCCAAATCTTAAATTCCAAGTTCCAAATTATTTGATGCTTGGTGCTTGTTATTTGGTGCTTGTCTTTTATTGATATAACTCCGGTATGTCAAAATCCGTTAAATACGCAACCAATTCTTCCGTTTCAGAAAATATAGCACTATCCTGAGCAACTTCAGCCCCATTCTCACCATTCCGCAATTGATTAAGTTTATAGTACTGATAGCCAAAAACAAAAATAAACAGACTTAAAGCAAATGCTATAGCAGGCTTTAAAACTTTAAACCGATGCTGCTGATAAATTTTTTCCGAAATCCTATCTATAAGCAAACTCCGGTTCTTTTCCGGAACCGTAATAACATTTCTATCAACAGTTTCAAGTGTCTCCGAAAATTCCTTAACTAATTTCTGGCATGACGGACAGTTTATAATATGTTCTTTAACCTTTATTTGCATAGAAGGCTCAAGTTCGTTTTTTATATAAAAATATATATCGTTTCTTATCTCGCTACACTTCATAAACACCTCCGAGCGACTTTCTTAAATTATTAACCGCTTTAAATATATTTGCCTTTATACTGCCTTCCGCTATATCCAATATTTGTGCTATTTCGGATATTGAAAGACCATCTATATGCTTTAATATAAAAACCTCTTTCTGGCGGCTGGGAAGTTGCTCGATTGCTTTATTTACCGCTTTTGAAATCATTTTATTCTCAACCACACTCTCAACACTTGGAGAACCATCTTTAATATCAACCGGGATCTCCTGATCGCCGAAAATATAAAAAAGTGACAAAAATTTCTTTTTCCGGAAAAAACTTTTTACATTATTTACAGCAATCCTTATAAGCCATGTTTCAACCGATGCTTTACCTTTAAAATGTTTATATCCTTTAAATGCATTTACAAATGTTTGCTGCACAATATCATCAGTATCTGTTTCATTGTTTATAAACGAAAAAACTATTTTATAAATCTTTTGCTGGTATTTTTCGATAATTTCTTCGAAGCTATTTTCCACTCTCATATATATAGACGCATCAGACAGGTTTTGGTTTACCCCCACACCAACAGACTGACCGTTGGTGTGGGGGTTTACCCTATTTATTTCTATTACCTTTTCTTTTTTCTTTGCCTTTTCTTTGAATTGTGCTCTTCGGCATATTTAGAAAACTTGTGAGTTCCCGAACCATCTGCAACAAAAAACATATCGTCGGTCGAAGCAGGATAAAGTGCGGCTTTTATAGAAGCAAACCCGGGATTGCTGATCGGCGCCGGCGGGAGGCCCGGGTTGATGTATGTATTAAACGGCGAATCAATTTCAAGATCCTTATATGTCAAAAACTCTTTATGTTTTCCAAGCGCATATAAAACGGTAGCACACGACTCAAGATTCCATCTTTTCTTTAAACGATTATGAAATACCGCAGAAATCAATGGCCTCTCTTCATCCCTTTTTGCCTCTTTTTCAATTATCGAAGCAAGTACTACTACATCCTTATCTGTCATTCCAAGTTCTCTTGCTCTTTTTGAAAAACCATTTGTAAAAATTTTCCCGAACTGACTGTTAAATGCTTCTGCGATATCCTCCTCTTTCGAATTTGGTTCAAAAAAATATGTCTCCGGGAAAAGATAACCTTCAAGTTTTTTATTCTTTACTATCTTCAGGAATTCTTTCTCGCTGCATATACC
The DNA here is from genome assembly GCA_016928195.1 of Elusimicrobiota bacterium. Classification (GTDB taxonomy): domain Bacteria; phylum Elusimicrobiota; class UBA8919; order UBA8919; family UBA8919; genus JAFGLF01. The sequence continues at coordinate 39,191 of JAFGLF010000022.1, read as the reverse complement.
TTTATCCTCCAGAAGTTCCGCTATTTCCTTAGACAAAAATCCTTCAGGTACTGTAATCTTTATTTTATAAGTATTGCCTTTAACAATGTCTCTAAGAATGGTAAAATTTGACATTTTATTATTTAATTTATAGATACCTGGTTTAAATTTTTTCTCGGTTCTAGTAAGCCATACAAGTGTCAGAAAAATATTTTTACTTCTGATAATCTTTTCTTTTTTCAGAATCTCTGCAATCTTTATAGGTGTTAACCCGTGAGGTACTTTTACAAATACCTCCTGATACTCCGGACGGGTCAGCCCAAGTATTAAAACTATGATTATTACTACAACGATACCGGGAACAACTTTATATAATTTATCTTTAGGTTTCATCTTTCCAGATAACTTTTTAATATAAGACAAGCAGCGGCGCTGTCTATTTTTCCTTTTCTTTTACGCCAGCTCTTTTCCGTTTCTGCTAATTTTTTTTCTGCTTCTTTTGATGTAAGACGTTCATCGGCAAAAACGATCTTTAAACCAAACTTCTTCTCTATTTTAGATGCAAATTTTCTTACTTCGGTTGCCATTTCTCCCTCAGTATCATTCATATTAAGCGGAAGACCAATCACCACTTCGGAAACCGAATATTCGTTTATTATTTCTGAGATCTTTAACAGGATTTCATCCGTACTTTCAGTTAAGATGGGTTTAAGCGGAGTAGGTATGCTCGTCGAACAAACTGCAAGACCTATTCGTTTTTTTCCGTAATCAATTGCGAGGATAGACAATGTGTTTTCCTTTATTTCTGGAAAGTAGTTCAGAAAGGGTTACAAATTTAAAACCCCTTGCTTTTAACTTTTCTATAATTTTCGGCAATGCATCTACGGTATCCATGGGACCATTATGAAGCAGAACAACACTACCATCCTTTGAATTAGTAATAACCTTTTCATAAATTATCGGGGATGGATTCCTATGATCCTCTGGAAAAACCGACCATAATGCCATTTTATATCCGCATGAATTTGCCGTTTTTATAACCTTTTCGTTATATTGTCCTCCGGGAGGTGTATAAAGGTATGTATTAACACCTATAACCTCTTTTATAAGCAATCTGGTTCTCGAAAGTTCGGATATAAGTTCAGTTGTAGAAAGCTTGGTAAGATTTTTATGGTTATAAGTATGCCCTGCTATTTCATGTCCGTCTTCATATATCGCTTTTAGTAATTCGGGATATTTATCCACCATCTTTCCAACAACAAAAAACGTAGCTTTTACATCAGCATCTTTAAGAATCTTTAACAATTTCGAAGTTGCCTGTGGTTTAGGGCCGTCATGGAATGTAAGAGATACTTCACCTTTATATTCAGCATAAAGGCAGGCAGTAGGCAATAAATGACAAATGACAAATGACAAATGACAAACAGTAAGTATTGTAATTATTTTATTTGCTTTATACACTCTTTATCTTCCTTCTAATTTAAACCCCTCAATAACTTCGTAAATAGGTCCTTTGGATGTAAGAGTACTTTTAACCAAGGAAATCTTTTCAACAGTTTCAGAAAACTTCTCTTCCTTGTACGGAAGACCGGAAATTTTACAAGGTTTAGGCTTTTTGAACCTTCCAATAGTCAAATGTGCAGAAAACGGTCTCTTTTCTTTTTTAAAACCAGCTGCTTCTAAAGAATCTTCAAGCTTCTGGGCAAGACTCTTTAATCCATCCTGTCCTTTATCTATACCAATCCATAGAATCCTGGAAAAAGTCTCTTTTGGAAAAACACCTAAATTACAAAAATCTATTTCAAAATCTTTTGTTAAAGAACCGGTTTCTTTTATTCTTTTTTTAAGTGCATCCAGCCGGCCATCTGCAACTTCACCCAAAAACTTCAATGTCAGATGTAAATTTTCCTTTTCAACCCATTTTATATCTGTAATATCGTTTTTCAATCCTGTTTGAATTTGTACGATTTTATTTTTATTTTCGTCATTAATATTAACGGCAATAAACAGCCTCATTATGTATTTGTCTGATTACAGTGATTTAAAAAAGCGATTCCGGTGATTAAAATCACTGTAATCTCTCTCAATAATCATTGTAATCAATAATAAGAATTTTATTAATTATATTAAACTTTTTCTCAGAATGTCAAGCGATGCATTTGAAATTCTGGTTTTTATGTCCTTTCTTGTACCAGTAAAATTAAACTGATTAACAATTATATCCTTATCGGAAGCTAATCCAATATAAACGAGTCCTACCGGCTTACCTGTCGACGATGGCTTCGGACCAGCAATTCCCGTAATAGAAAGCCCGAAATTTGTTCCGGCATTTTTTTTAATTCCTTCCGCCATCTCATATGCCACTTCTTTTGAAACAGCACCATATTTATTAAGGGTTTGTTCCTCAATACCTAAAATACGTTTTTTACTTATATCGGAATAAGTTACAACCGCTTCCTTAAAATATAAAGAACTGCCGGGTACATTTGTAATTCTATTCGCAACCAATCCTCCGGTACAGCTTTCGGCAATCGCGAGAGTTTTTCTCTTTCTTATAAAGATTTCACCTACCACACTTTCAAGTGTTTGATTATCTTCGCCGTAAATTCCTTGACCAAGTATTCCGTAAAACTCCTCTTTTAAATTTTTAATCGTTTTATCTATTAGCATCTCATCTCTGCCGGAAGCCATTATTTTTATATCGACTCCCTCGGGTGACGATAGAATAGTAAATGATATTTCCCCGCCTTCAAGTTCACGTTCAATATCAACTATTTTTTTAATTTTATCATTAACAAACGATTCGGGAAGACCGGTTGTATGAAGAATCTTTGTTCGTAATATTCCTCTTTCAAAACGTTCTTTGAGATAAGGGAGAACCGATGCTTCAAACATCGGTTTGAGTTCTCCTGGAGGACCAGGCAATAGAACAATAATTTTACCGTTTGATTCCAGTATCTGACCCGGAGCTGTGCCTATACTATTTTGTAAAATCTCCGCACCCTCGAGGACATATGCCTGTTTATCGTTTGATTTCGGTATTTTTCCACGGTAATGCCGGCGGACAAAATGTACCGAAATCGATTTCATTACACTTTTATTAAAAATAAGTTTTTTATTCGTTACTTCAGAAATAACTTCGCGGGTTATGTCGTCAAAGGTGGGTCCTAATCCGCCCGTGGCAATGACTATATTGGAACGTTTTATAGCCTCTTCAAATACATCTTTTAATTCTTCAAAATCGTCGCCTACACTTATCTCACGGCTAACTTTTAAACCTATAGTTCCAAGTTTTTCAGAAATATATGCACTGTTTTTATTTACAAAACCAATAAGAAGTTCTGAGCCAATACAGATAATCTCAGTATGCATACGGATTCAGATGTAAGATTTAAGATCTAAGATTGAAGATTTAAGCAAAGACACTACTGTCATCTGCTATCTACTATCTGGTTTTATGTTAGTTTTCCGCGTCTTTACGTTTTAGAAATTTTTTTATTACATAATTATGCTCTTCAAGACGCGTCAATATGAAATTACCGAGTTTAGCTCTATTACTGAGACTAATCCTGGATAGCCTCAATGCGTATTTCCGTTCACCGACTTCCCTCAAGACCTGACCTGAAAACTCAAATTCCTGGACACCGGGAAGTGACATATTAAACTTAAGGTTTTCACCTATCGTTAACTCGCTTGACGTTTCAATAGCAAATGCACCCAAAGACAAATCAATAATCTTGCCCTCCGTTTCTCCGGAAGGACAATCGACAGACGAAAATCTACACGGGAGATCCAGCATAACTCTTATATATTTTCTTTTCTCTTCACCCTGAAACATGTTATAATTATATATCTTTTCCTTAATAAAAGCAAGTTAATTCGATATTGTAAATCAAATTATATCTGATTGCCCCCGAAGAATCTCACAGGAATATATACTGACCATGCACCATACTAGGTACAGGCAGGGTTGACACCCCGTAAATGAAATTCTTCGGGGTTGACATCTCTACTTTTTTTTGTATACTAATGTCTGATTATGACGACCAGAAGACAATCATGGGGTTCAAAAATAGGAATCATCCTTGCTGTAGCAGGCAGCGCTGTAGGGCTGGGAAACTTTTTAAGGTTCCCAGTACAGGCCGCACAAAACGGCGGAGGTGCTTTTATGATTCCCTATTTTATAGCACTAATGATTGTTGGTATTCCTTTAATGTGGATTGAATGGACAGCAGGCCGTTACGGAGGCGGGTTCGGCCATGGTACGGCACCGGGAATATTCCACACAATGACACAAAAAAACAGGTTTATAAAATATTTCGGTGTGATCGGAATATTTGGACCCCTGGTTATCTTTATATATTATACTTATATTGAATCCTGGCTCTTAGGATTTACAATATTATCACTAACCTCCAAATATTCACAAGCCATCGCGGCGGGAGAAATAGGAAAATTTTTTAGTGACTATCTTTCAGTAAATTCCGTTCTTTCCCCTGCATACATATTTTTCATTATTACATTTATAATTAACTTCATAATTATTTATCTTGGCGTAAAGAGCGGAATAGAAAAAGTAGCAAAGTTTGCAATGCCGTTGTTACTAATTCTCGGTATTATACTGGTAATAAGAGTCTTAACACTGGGTACTCCTGACCCGGCAAAACCTGCATGGTCAATAACAAACGGTCTTGGGTTTTTATGGAATCCTGATTTTGCGGCTCTAAAAAATCCTAGAGTATGGCTGGCTGCTGCAGGCCAGGTATTCTTTACCCTAAGCGTCGGGATAGGTGTTATTCTAACATATGCAAGCTACTTAAAAGAGGAGGATGATGTGGTCCTTTCAGGGCTAACGGCATCCGCTACGAATGAGTTTGCAGAAATTATTCTGGGCGGAAGCCTTATTATACCTGCTGCATTTGCCTTTTTCGGTCCAGATGAAATCGTAAAAATAGCAACAAGCGGTACTTTCAGTCTGGGCTTCATTACAATGCCTGTTATATTAAGCAAAGTACCTATGGCAACAATATTTGCTTTTGTATGGTTTTTACTCTTGTTTCTCGCAGGTGTAACCTCTTCAATATCGCTCCTGCAGACACCGATTGCATTTTTAGAAGACGAGTTTAATATGCCCAGAAAAAAATCAGTAACAATAACCGGTATCGTAAGTTTCGTTTTAACACAGCCCGCTATATTCTTTCTTGCAAACGGGGTAGTCGACGAATTGGACTTCTGGGGCGGGACATTTGCACTTGTTTTATTTGGAACGATAGAAGCAGTTCTATTCTCATGGGTATTCGGAATCGACAAAGCATGGGACGAGGTTCATAAAGGAGCACAGATGGAAATACCCGGATTTTATAAATTTATAATCAAATATATCACACCAACATTTCTAATCGCAATACTTATTGGCTGGTTCATCAAGGATGGCTGGCCTGTCATAATAATGCAGAATGTACCGGAAGCAAACAAAACATACATATTAGCGACAAGGCTGGGACTTTTGGCATTATTTTTTATTCTGGCAGTATTGGTTAAAATTGCCTGGAGAAAAAGGAAGTCCCGCACATAAATTATGTACGGGATAGTTGGAGACTAATTATATGGAATTATCTGGTTATATTTTTATGATAATATCATGGGCAGCAATCCTGTTTATTTTGCTTTTCTGCTTCATAAAAATCCTCAATGAAAATAATAAAAATATTTGAAAAATCCAACCATAAACCTTTGCTTTTTACTTTTTATTTTTTAGTTCTTACTTGCCTTTCTGCTTGTGCTTCCTTACCAAAAAAAATATCCGAACCAAAAAAAACAATAAATGTCGGCTTCGATATAGACGATACGCTTCTTTTTTCGACACCTGCCGTTCTTAAGATATTGGAAAGCGGAGCCCCGGAATACTCCGAAGAATGGTGGGTAGCAATCAATAACAGTGATGAAGGTAACAGCGTTATTAAAAAAGTTACGGAAAAAATCTTAAACGAACATAAAACAAAAGGTAATGAAATTTTTGCAATTACCGCACGAAGAAACAGCGGCGGGGATGGTTTGAGAAAATTTCTTAACAAAACATTCGGTATAAAAAAAGAAAATATTTACTTTACGGAAAGAAAATCAGAGAAAATCAGAGAACTGAACATAAAAATATTTTACGGAGATTCCGATACTGACATAAAAGCTGCGCAGGATGCAGGTATAGAAGGGCTCAGAATCCTCCGCTCACCAAAATCATCCTATAAAATTAATTACAATCCAGGCAGGTACGGCGAAAAGATAATCCCTAACTCAGAAGAATAAACAGTTACTTTCATTTCCATATCTCAGGGAATTATTTTTATGATATAAGTAAAATCTTCTTTCTGATTTATATCATCCGGTTTTACCATCCATAATTTAAAATATATACAGGTATATCTGTTTTTTCCTAATAGTTTTATTCTGCCATTCGTATTTGCAGGCGATAAATTATTTTGGTTATATTTACCTACATGGAAGTATTCTCTACAAGTATATGCCGAATTTATAATATTGTTTGCCGAAGAATTCCAAGCAAAATCAATATTTACAGTTTTTTCTTTATCAATACAAACATACATTAGTCCTGTATCCTTTGCATTTACCATCCAGACCCTTAAAACTCCAGGATAACTACCATAAGAATACACTATATCAAACCAGTTTAACGCTTCTTGTCCGTTATAGGTTTCTTCAATTTTTCTATTACAATATTTAACTTTAATTTTTCCTTTATTTTTGCAATAAAAAGCAATCGGTGTTACATGATTCGCACAACTTAAAATAATTAAAAGATACGGATTACATATATAAAACTGTGCGCCTTCAATCCAATTCACAATAGGAGCTATTTCTCCGTATATACAACTATGGGAAGTATCGAATGGTTCATAATTCTCCGGAAAAATATTGAGAAATGAATATTCTTGCACCTTACCTTTTCTAAATTTGGCAAATGCATCATGCGTTAAACCGCCAAGGTCACTTACTGGCTTGACTTTTATTGCATCTGTCTCGCCTGAATATGGTTTAAATTTTTCCAATCTTGCTTTTTCACATAATCTGATTTCTTCAAGCTGTTTGGCTTGCCTTTTTCTTATGCGATAGGTTGTGGCAAATTCAACTATATTAGCCAGTTGTGTAAGCAACAAAAAAACTAAAACAATTGATAATATTAGTACTATTTTCCACTTGTTGGATTTTTTGGATACCACTTTTATTTCTTCGACTGGTTGTAGTTCGGTATGACATACTTCGGTAGGCTGTATTTTTTGCAAAACCTCATAACACAATCCGCAATATAAAGCATCATCCTTATTTTCATAACCACATTTCGGACATTTCATATCTTGACATTCCCAAAAAGTGCCTGAGCTATTAAACCGGCAATGGGTGGTAGAAAAAATGTGCTTGCAAGGCGTATCACCGCAAACCTCCAGCCCATTATCCCCACCTCCATAGGCAGACGGGCGATCGCCCACAGCGACCATCCTGTAAGAAATGCAACCATTGTTCCGACACCCGCACCGGAGCGTAATAACCCGGCAGCAATGGGCAGACTTACATAAGGACCACCCGGAGCCAAACCGCCGGCAACTGTTCCTATAATTATTCCACGTGGACCAGATTCCGTACCTATCCATTTAGAAAGCAATTCCTGCGGCAAAAGAACCTGAACCATGCTTGCAACAATAAAAGCAAAAATCAACAGCGGCAGAATCTCAACAGTCATACCCAGCGCAGATTTGACACCGGTAATATGCTGACCTTCACCCCTGGAATATCCGATATAAAGAAGAATACAAGCAAAAATAGCCATTACAATAGTCGGCATAAACATTTTTGATTCCCTCCATTTTATTCTATTTACAATTTTATTAATTCTATTCATATTTTTTCTCTTATTTCTTTTTCCGAAAAACCAAAGTAATGGGAAATTTCATGAATCACCGTTTTTACAATCTGGGATTTCATCTCTTCATCATTACTAAAAATTCTTTCAAAACTCTCTTTATACAACTCAATCCTTGTAGGCTCATGTGCAATACTGAATGTCGAGCGTTTATTATATGGAATACCTACAAAAACACCAAACACAATTCTACCGCTAAATCTGTCTTTTATTGCAGGCGGGGGTTTTTCCCTTGGGATTATTTTTATATGCTCTTTTTCCAGTATCTTTTTGAATTTTTCAGGAATGTTTCCAAAAGATTTTTCAACAATTTTCTCAAAATCCTCGAATATCATCTCTTTTTATACTCTGCTCTGACTGTGGTTTTTAATCCTCCGCGTATATTGAAGGTTGCATCAATATTCATCTCTTTTGGTTTGATATTTTTCACTAAATCCGAAAGAATCCTGTTAACAACGCTTTCATGAACAATACCAACATTCCTGTAGCTGTACAGATAGAATTTAAGAGATTTTAATTCTACACAGACTTTAGCAGGTATATAAGAAATCCTCAGGCGGGCAAAATCGGGGAGCCCGGACCACGGACAAAGGCAGGTGAATTCATCTGTTTCTATAACAATTTCAATTCTCTTACCAGGATATTCATAGTCTATCGCCTTTAAAAGTTTCGGATCTATCTTGTTCATTAGCTTCTCCCTTACTCTCTCACTCTCTTACTCTCTGTCTCTCTGTCTCTATCTTATCCCCATTTCTTTATGCTTCTGTGGAATTATCGAAACGTTTTCCAGTTTCTGTTCGGCAATACCTTTTAGCGACCTAACATTATTAAAAGACATTGGTTTTATTTTTTCTACCTGAGTTGCAGGCATTAATACAACCGGTATTGATTTATTTACTCTTTCGACAACTGTAACAGCTTTTTCAAATTCCGAAGTTGTTGTTTTTGTCGTCAGCACAATTTTTATAAAAACATCATTCTTTACCGCTTTCAAAAATGCCAAGTGTTCCTTATAACATTCTGTACCACACGCAGACGGTAGCTTTATATCCATAGCTGTATAATCTACTATATCGGCAATTTTTGAAAATTTCTCATAAAGCGTACCGTTTGTTTCAAGATATATTTTTATTCCTTCATTTCTGAAATGCCGAATGATCTCAGCTAATACTTCAACCTGCAAAAGCGGTTCCCCTCCGGTAAGAGAAATTATAGAAATATTCTTTGCATCTTCCAATTCCTTCTCAGTCCTACTGATTATTTCATCAAGAATTAACGCCTTGCCTGCAACCGCGTTTCTGAACATAGTGGTATCACAGTAACTACACTGTAAATTACAGCCGGAAAACCTTATAAAAACCATGGGGGTCCCGACATAGATTCCTTCTCCTTGTATTGATGAAAAAATTTCAGCAACTCTTCCTATCATATTAATACCAATCTCAACGCGAATTACCGCAAATCAAACGCGAATAGTCGCGAATTTCTATAACAGAGAATCCTTCATTCCTGCTTCTTTAAAACCTTTTGCTCTTAAAATGCAGGCATCACATTTCCCGCAGGGAATTTTACCACCCCTGTAACAGGTCCACGTTAATTCAAAAGGAACTCCGTTTTTTATTCCCAGCCCTACAATCTCTTTTTTTGTCTTATAAATAATCGGAGTCAAGATTCTTATATTTCTGTTTTTTGTTGCAACTGATAATAATTTATTAAAAACTTTATAATACTGCGGGCGACAGTCCGGATATCCTGAGAAGTCCATTGCATTGGCACCAATAAAAATTTTTTTTGCACCTATTGTTTCTGCCAGCGAAACCGCATAACTTAAAAAAATCGTATTTCTTCCGGGGACATATGTTGAAGGAATATGTCCGCCTATTTTAGTATTCATTGCAGCAAACGGAATCTTTTTATTTTTATCAATAAGTGAACTCCCCTTCCATTTAAATGTTATCTTTACAATCCTGTAATCACATCCTGCTGCAGCTGCAATTTTTTTAGCGCTGGCAATTTCGCGTCTATGTCTCTGTCCATAGTCAAATATCAGACAGTGACATTTATATTTCTTTTTTGCAATAAAAAGCACTGTTGATGAATCCAGTCCTCCGGATAATAAAACAACAGCTTTTTCCCTCATTGTTTGTTTCATTCTTCGTAGTATGTAGCGCAGTTTCTCTCAGTTTCCCAAACACTGACTTTGGAAATTTTTAACTTACAACTTATAACTTGTAACTGTTTGAAAATATACTTTGCAATATTCTCAGCAGTCGGATTGACTTTGTTAAAAGGTTCTATTTCATTCAAATATTTATGATCCAATTTTGAAATAACTTTCTTTAATTCCTTTTTCAAATCAGTAAAATCCACAAGTATTCCGTCTTCAGCCGGTTTTTTACCGTAAACATAAATTCTAACTTTGTAATTATGTCCGTGGAGCTGTTCGCATTTACCTTTATAATTTACCAAATTATGTGCTGCTGAAAAATCACCCTCAACAAAAATTTCAAACATTGTTCACTCCGTTTCTTATTAGGTAATATTAACTTTTGATACCGACAATATTTTTTTCCCAAGAAATATTTTACCAATTCTTTTAAACTTTTCAGGAGCATCCGAAACAAAAAACTGCATATGTCCGGTACCCTTAAGAGTATTAAGCAGTTTTTTATTCTGTAAAATGTTTTTTACTTTTCTAGCCACTTCCGCTGCCGAATCAACAAGCTTTATATTTTTACCTAAAACTCTGCCGATGACATTTTTTAAAAGCGGATAATGTGTACACCCGAGTACAACAGTATCTGCATGAGCTTTTTTAATAAGTTTTAAGTATTCACCGGCTATAATTTCGCTGACTTTTCTATCAACCCATCCTTCTTCGGCAATAGGGACAAAAAGTGGACAGGCACGGTTGACAATCTTGCAGCTCCCGGCTATTTTTCTTATGGTTTTCTCATATGCTTTGCTTTTTATTGTTGCTTCTGTACCTATAATACCGATTTTTTTATTTCTGGTGGTAGAAACCGCGGAAACAGCACCAGGTTCAATAACACCAACAACCGGTACTCCCACTTTTCTACGAATAGTGTTCAGGGCAAGCGCGGATGCTGTATTACATGCAACAAGTATTAGTTTAACATTTTTTTTAGTCAAAAAATCTATGATTTCACTGGAAAACTTTATAACTGCATCTTTCGACTTTGTTCCGTACGGTACGCGTGCGGTATCGCCAAAATAAACTATATTCTCATTAGGAAGAATTTTTAAAAGTTCTTTAACAACGGTTAACCCGCCAACTCCGGAATCGAAAATCCCGATTGGACTATTTTGCAATCTTTTTTTCATAAATTTTTATCCCTCTTGCAATTGATTCCGCCATTTTTTTTCGAAACTTGCTTTTTCTTAAAAGTTTTTCCTCTTTTGCATTCGATAGAAAAGCAAGCTCAACAAGAACTGCTGGCATTGAAGCACCCCTTAAAACATAAAAATTTGCCTGTTTTACCCCTCGACTCTTCAAACTGTTAACTCTCTCACAGATTTGCTGATTTATAACACCGCAAATTAATGACGATTCATTCATAAATTCATTAACCGCCATTGAAAGAAGCAGTTCTTCTATATCTTTTTTAACATTAGCATCATGTTTTTCTAGTGCTATAACCGAGTTTTCCATATTTGCAACCGCTTCGGCAGCTTTGTCAGTTGCCTTGTCGGACAAAAAATATATTTCAAATCCGCTGGTACGTTTTGCTATAGAAGCATTACAATGTATGCTTACAAAAAGGTCCGCCATTACCTTATTGGCAAACCTTGTCCTATCTGCAAGGGGAACAAAAATATCTTTACTCCGTGTCATAAAAACTTCATAGCCATTCTTTTTTAAAACCGAGGCAAGGCTTTTAGCAACCAAAAGATTTATATCTTTTTCTTTTACTCCCCTAGGCCCGATGGCACCCGGATCCTCTCCGCCATGACCTGCATCAATAACAACTCTTTTTAATTTGTGCCCTTGCTTAGATTGAGGGTCCGTAGGCATCCTAACATCTTCTTTTACTTTCTCCGGAGGTAAAATATTGGACGGAACATTCTTCTCGATAAAACCGGTAGCAGACGGCGCAAGACCAAGCGCAAAACCAGGAAGAGATGATTCCGTTTTACTTGTCCTTTCAATATCTATAACAAGACGGAATGGCGATGACAGAGTAAAGGTGTTATATTGCCCGGAATATTCTCCCAGGTTTACAACAAACATAACATCGCGCTCCAAATTAATTGCATCGATACTGTTAACAACACCGTCATTTATTGCAACGGAAGATTTTTCTGAGTCAATTTTACTTTTATAAACTTTTACTAAAATCTTTTCTTTCTTTGACGAATCCAGCTGAATTTCCTTTTTTTCAACAGCCTGAATTACCACACGTGTTCTGTCTTTATATGAATAATACCTTGGAGGAAAAATATCCGGAATTGTGGTTACTCTTAAAAGCAGGCGGCTGTAATCCCATTCAGTGTAAAAATTTGAAATTTCCGCAAAAGCCCTGGTGAGTAAAAACTCCAATGGAATCAAAAGTTTTCCGTTTTTCAGTTTCGCGGGTTTTTTCATAAACCTTTCAATTTTATCCACAATTACCCTGTTTGAATTAATTCTAAAAACCACTTCTTTGCCATTTACAGTAAGGATAACTTTTTTTGAAGCCGGATACCAGTTTGTTTTTGCTTTATAAATTCCAGCAATATCACTGGTTAAAACATACCCCATGCCGTCAATTAAAAATAGTTCCATGGTATCTGCAGGATTGCCGTTCTTAATAACATTTATATTTTTAACCGATGTGGAAGCAAATATCGTTCCGGAAGCATAAAAAAACAAAACCAAAGGAATCAGTATGTTTTTCCTGAGAATATTCATATTTTTTATTATAGGAAAAAAATTAAAAAAGTCAATCATTTTTAACTAAAAATTTCAAATTATTCTCGTAAACGAAATTCTTCAGGGTTGCCCCACCACCTGTCTGCCAACCAGTAGGCTGGCTCGTCGAGCCAAAGACAGGTGGTGGGGTTGACATATCGGCCTATTTTTTCTATAATTGTCTGGTTATAATGGAGTGGTATGTCGCTACTCCGTATTTGTTATTTTCTTCTTTTTATATGAACAAATATAAAAGCTTTCAGTTTCTCTTAATCAGCTTATGTCTTTTATTTACCAATTACCGACTTTCGGCTGCACCAGCCGGCAATATCCAGTTAACACTGGCCACACCGGACCCGGCAACCGCCGGAGAAAAGATGACATTTCAGATTATCGCACTAAACAGTGGAACAGAAAAGTGGATAAATAAAAAATATTATTTTGAAGTCGAAATCTATAACCTCGAAAAAAAATACATTACAAAAACAGATAAAGTTAGAGGCAAAACTGACGTTGCAACCGGTGAAACCACATTAGTATATGTACACTTCAATATACCTCCATCCTATGAAAACGAATATCTTTACAGAATAACTCTAACAATAAACGAACAGAAAATAATTCCAAGTCAATATAATTCATTTACAGTAATACCTTTAGCAAAAGCAGCGCCTAAAGTTTCCAAGATTTCTATTGGCGGTAATGCCATTCTTTCATGGAAACAGACACAAAAAAGCTACGAAATCTACGGCTCTTCGTCTGACTACACAGGTTCTCTCAATCTGAATATGGTCGGAAAGGTTTATGATTCTCCGATATCGTTAAATCTTTATACTCGTTATACCAAAGAAGATGGCTCTGATCTTGACAACTTCCTCTTTAGTTTCTATGGCAAAGTAGTCCAGATTGCATTTGGCGACATCCAACCGGCATTTAATTCACTTGTACTTTACGGAGCGGGGGTCCGCGGATTACAGTTATCCTCAGCAGAAGGCGAATCGTCTGCTTCAATGGTGGTGGCGGAATCTGCCGAAAAGATTGAAGGTACGGCAGATACAAACGGCACCTATGAAAGATACCTGTGGGGCTGTCAGATAAAACAAAGTCTGGGTATAGCAAACTCATACATTACAGGCGCTTATATGGGAAGCCAAGATGATCACGGCTCACTCGATATACCCGGCCCATCATTATTAGCAGTTAAAAATACTGTTGTCGGCGCATCAGCTTATACAGAACCTATTTCTCAGCTTGGAGTCAATTGTGAATATGCACATTCTACCTACTGGGCAGACATTTCATCAGCTGCAGTAAGGGATTATGGCTTACGGACAACATTAACACTTATGAATATAGAAAATACCTCTTTAATTGGAAGTTATTCCCGGGTTGAACCTGATTTTCAGGCACTCGGAGCACCGTCATCCACAAACGACAAAGAATCATATGAACTTTCAACAGGATATTCAATCCCGAGTTGGGCTTCAGTATCATTATATTTTAACACCTATCATGACAATCTTGAAGACAAGACAGACCAGACAACATCCACTCAAAACCTCGGAAGTATGGCTATAACATTACAAAGGCCCAGTTATCCGGTAATAGCCCTCGGGTATTCTTTGAATACGGCAATAGGAGATCCTGATACTGCACTTGATAATCAAACCAAAACCCCGTCTATTGCTATTTCACATACTTTCCATGCCACAACGCTGAGTATTTCCTATCAAAAATCTGACTTTACAGACAACACAAATATGTCGGACGATTTAGAATCCACCGCTGGTAACTTGAGCATCTCTTCGCGTATAGGAGAAAATATTTCGGTATCCGGAGGAACGACTCAATCAACTGTATCCAATATCGTATCCTCAACGGATACAAATACAAATTCCTATTCCTTCAGTTTCAACATTTCCAACATAATAAAAGACAAGCTCTCATCAGCACTATGGGGTTCATCCACAGCAAGTAAGGATTCCCCTGAACAATCAATTGATACAAAAAGCGAAACCGGTACTATAGAATTCACTTACAGTATACGAAGTGATATGTCAGCAACTCTCGGATATACAAATACAAGCTATACCGATACATTCTCAGATGCCGATACATATACAGAAAATTCAGGCAATATAAGATTCTCTATGAGTTTCTAATGGAGGTTAAATGAAACCACTATTTGCAAAGATTAACGGACGGTTAGAAAAAAGATTAGGAATTTGTTTTCTCATCTCTATCTATTTATTTATTAATCTATCCGACTGTCTTTATGCACAAAAAGCCGCACAAAGTTCCATTGAAACAAAAATTGCTCTAGAATCAAATCTCGAAAATCGCCTAAAAAAGGTTTTAACAGAAATTACAGGCACAGAAAAGCTTGTCGTAATTGTAAATGTTACATTACAAAGTGAAAAGAAAGAAAAAAAACCTGAAAAGAAAAAAGAGGAAATACTGTTGCCGGGAGTACCTATAAAAGAAACCCTCGCAGGAAAACAGGTTGAATCAGTAATGATGTCGGCTCTTGGTGACGAGACACGTACAATGATAAAAAAACTTTCCGTTACAATTATCTTAGACAAAGGTATTTCGGATGATGTTGTCAAGATTGTCGATCAGGTCGCACGGGGACTTTTGGGTATCGATATAGAACGCGGAGATGAATTATTAATTAAACCAATGCGTTTTCAAAAGAATATTTTCTACTGGGGTTCCATTATATACCCTCCGCATATTTACTGGGTTCTTGCTATTCTTTCAGGGATAGGATTTGCAATGATTATTTCATTATTTTTATTCGGTCCTTTCAAAAAATTCTCAAAAGATTTTGCTACAGCCGCTATAACCTCCGCAGCAACTTTTAAGGAAAAAGCAGCCGAAGCATCAGAGGGCGCACTTGCCGGCACTCCTATTCCCGAATTGACTCAGGAAACCGGGACAAGAACCGGTACTGTAAAAACAGCAACCGGAAGAGAACCATTATTTTCATTTGTAAACGAATCAAACATTAAGGAATTTATTTACCTTTTAAAAAATGAATCTGCAAACCATATAGCAGCGGCTGTTAATTATCTTGATCCGGGATTATCGTCTAGGGTTTTAAGTGAGATATCCCCGGACAAGAAAAAAGAAGTAATTGCACTGCTATCAAAAACAGCAGAACTTGATTCTTCGGCAGTGGAACAAATTGAAAACCACCTGAAATCACGGATTGATTTTCTCTCCGGTGGAGAAGAAAAAATTATGAAAATCATCGACACCGCCGATGAGAAAATGCAAATGGAAATAATCAGCGACCTTAAGAACGCAAATCCCGAACTCGCAGAAAAGATTGAAGCATCGATTGTACGTATAGAAATTCTTTCAACCCTCGAGGTATCGGCAATTCAGCTCATTATGAAACAGGTTGGCCTTTCCATGTTCGGCCAGATATTAAAAATTCTTCCGGGAAACCAGCAGGAAAAAATAATATCAACTCTGCCGGCAGGCGCCGCAACAAGATTAAAACAGGAAATGTCCCTAGGTAAACCCATTACACCCCAACGGCTTGAAATTGAGAAAAAACGTCTTCTGAATATTATCCGTCGTATGAAACAAAGAGGAATAATATAAAATTCTCTGAAATACATAGAAATACAGTAGAAATACACAGAAATTAAATAAGCAAAAGTGAGGTTACTATGGATTTAATGACAATCGGCGGGCTGATAGTAGGCCTTGGAGCAGTTTTTTATGTAATGGTACAAGGTGATATCGTAAACCTGCTTTTCGACATCAATGCTGCAATTCTTGTATTCGGCGGCACAATAGGTGCAACACTTATCACATACCCCTGGAAAATCGTTAAAATTGTTCCCCGGGCAGTATTGTGGATTTTCTTTCCTCCAAAAAGAGTAAAACCCGATGCTGCAATAAAAATTATTCTTTCTCTTGCTGAAAAAGCAAAACGTGAGGGTGTCGAAAAACTACAGGATGAATTACCAGATATCAAACAGCCGTTCCTGCGGGAATCATTGCAGATGGTTATAGACGGTCTTGAAACGGAAGTCATAAAAGAAAAACTAGAGAAAGAGCTTTCAATGGTAAGACAGCGGCATCATCAGACCTCGGCACTCTTCCGTTCAATGGGAGCTTATTCTCCTATTTTTGGATTATTAGGAACACTTATTGGTGTTGTTCAGGTTTTAAGGAATCTTAGTGATGCTACCAGTATGGGTGCTTCAATGGCAATTGCAGTAACAACAACATTTTATGGAATTTTCGGAGCAAATTTCATATTCCTTCCGATTGCCGGAAAATTGACAATTCACAGCGAAGACGAAATCATACTCAAAGAACTCCTGGCAAGAGGAGTCCTGTCAATACAAAAAGGCGATGTCCCGGTTGTCATAGAAACAAAACTCGAGGCATTTTTAGCCTACAGATTACGTGCAAAAAAATAGAAAAAGGCAGGCAGTAGGCAGTAGGCAGTAGGGTATAGAAAAGCATTTGGTTTTTACTACTCCCTATCCCCTACCCCCTATTCCCTGACGTTATCATGGCTGATAGAAGAGCAAGCGACGTAAAAGAAGGTAATATCTGGACAACCGTATATTCGGATATGATGACGAATCTTATGATGTTCTTTCTTATGTTATACGGTCTGACAAGAATGCCGGATGATAAAAAAGCTGATATCGTAAAAGGTCTTGAAAAAAGATTTCAGGGAAAATCAAAACTTGTCAGAGCAGAAAAAATAGTAAAAAGATTTACTGATGAACAAACTGAATCTCAAGTTAAAGAACTTACAAAAAAAGAAGGGCTTGATGCTTATACCACTGTTAAAATTACGGAAAAATATATAACACTTACCCTGACTGCACCCGTACTTTTTACTCCCGGCAGTGCAAAGTTATCGGATTTTACAGAGAAAACTTTAAACGAAGTCGCAAAAATATTAAGACCATTAACGAATCAAGTAATTATAGAAGGTCATACGGATAATACTCCTATAACAAAAGGAATTTATAAATCCAACTGGGAACTTTCGGTTGCAAGGGCTTATAGTGTTATAGAATTTTTTGTAAAAGAAAAGGGGCTAGCCGAGAGCAGGTTTATCACTGCCGGATACGGTGAATACCGTCCTGTTGCCGACAATAATACTAACGAAGGCAAGGCAAAAAATAGAAGGATCGAGATAGTAATGATACGATAGAGGTATGAAAATATGGTGATATGTAAATACGGTGATATGGATAAAAATTTTCACATATTTACGTATCAACGTATCGGCTTATCAACACATCTTCTTTTGGAGTATTTATGGCTTTTGATTTAGAAGGCGATTTCTCAGATAAAAAAGACAGTATCGATTCCGATATAATAAAAGCAATTGAAGGCGATTCTGAAAAACCGGCCGGCACCACAACAGAAACATTCGGTGAAAAAGACCGCGGTACCAAAAGACATTTCATAGAAGAAAGCACATGGGTAATCCCTTATGGTAATCTAATGACCATTCTTATGATCTTTTTCATGATACTCTACGCCTTTTCGATACTTTATGGGGGTGGAGCACAGTACGAAAAAGCAATGGCAGCAATACAAAAAGCAATGGGCGGAAGCGCAGAACAGCTTAAAAAAATTGAGACATTCGAGAAGGAAGTCGAAATAGGCTCCAAAATGGAAGATTTTATAAAAGAGAAAAAACTCAGTGATTATGCAAAAGTAGAAACAAATGCCCAACGTATAAAAATTTCTCTTGCCAATCCGATTCTTTTTGATTCCGGCAAGGCGGAATTGAAAGATGCCGTAAAACCTGCGTTAAAAGAAATCGCACAGCTTATTAAAACTATGGAAAACCATATTGTGGTCGAAGGCCATACCGATAATATACCGTTCAGGGGTAAGGAATATCGTTCAAACTTCGAACTTTCTGCTGCGAGAGCATTCAGTGTAATAGATTACTTTATTAATAAAACAAATATCCATCCTGAAAGATTTTCTGCTTTTGGTTACGGAGAATTCAGACCTATTGCTCCAAATAAGACCGAAGAGGGCAGAGCAAAAAACAGACGGATTGAGATAAACATACTTAGAAAGATATGACAAAACCAACTAAAAAATTAGAAAAATTACAAAGATTAAAATCCTTATCGATTTTTATAATCTTCTCAATCCTTCCAATCTTTCAATTTTCTAATTGTCTTTACTCACAGGATATAAATATTCTTTATAAGGATGCAATGGAAGCATTCTATAACGAGGAATATAAGGAAGCAATTCAATACTGGGAAAAAATCTTAGAGATAGATCCCTCACAAAAAAATCCCGAAAAACTAATAGAAATGGCCAGGGCAAAAATGATGGCAAATATAAAGCCATGGACCAATGACATAGATAATTTATTAAAAAAAGGGGATTATCAGAGTGCATTAATAAAATATAATCAGCTTCTTGAGTTAGACCCTACAAACCCAAACTGGAAAAGTTCGGAGGAAAAACTCGAAAAATTTACAACAAACGTAACACCGTCAATCACAGGAAAAGGCACAATCAATGATCTTCTAAGACAAAGTGTCAACGGTTATCTGGGTCGATCAACCGACGGCCGGATAGCCGTTCTTGCTTCCCGTTATGCATGGCAGAAGGCTAAAGCAAATAAATTAGCGAAAGAGGTTTTTCTTTTTATGGATAAGGAACATCCTGTAATTGCACGGCTTGAAGTGGCAGATAAGGAAAAAAATGTTATAGAACAAAAACAAGCTGTAGTACTGGATGCTATTTATGACGGGAAATACGAGTATGCCCTAATAGAATGTAAACTTATCTTAGAAATTGAGCCAAATAATATTCTGGCATGGAAACGGGTTGGTTCAATATATTATGCACAGGGTAAAATAAATGAGGCACGGGAAAGCTGGCAAAAAGCAGCAAAAATTGCACCAAATGATCCGGACTTAAAAGTATTTCTGCAGAAGGTAAGAGTACGCCGTTAGATATAATTACCTGTTTCTCACCATATTCAAATAATTCGTATAATTTATTTTCATTTCTTCTATAGAATCTCCGCCAAATTTTTCACAAAACACCCTGGCAATTTCAATCGCCACAACCGCTTCGCCTATTATTCCGGCAGATGGAACCGCACAAACATCCGAACGGACGATCTGGGCATCTGTCCGCTTCTTTGTTAATATATCAACAGATGCTAACGGCCTTCTTAACGTTGGTATTGGTTTCATTGCAGCCCGAACTATTATAGGTTCTCCGTTAGAAATCCCCCCTTCAATACCACCGGCATTATTTGATTTTCTATAATAACCTTTTTGTTTACTGTAAAGAATCTCGTCGTGTACCTGTGAACCGAGTTTCCTCGCAACATCAAATCCATAACCGATCTCTACTCCTTTCACCGCCTGGATGGACATAACCGCCTGTGCAAGACGGGCATCAAGTTTTAAGTCCCATTGCGTATGGCTTCCGAGTCCTACAGGTACTTTATCCGCTATAACAGTAAAAACTCCGCCAAGGGTATCTCCGTCTTTTTCTGCTTTCCCGATTGCCTTTATCATTAGTTTTTCCGTATTTTTATCAAGACATCTGACAGGAGAGGAATTGGCCAGTTTTATAATTTCCCCGGCTTGTCGACATACGGAAGGTGCTTTGATACCGCCGATTTCTTTTGTAAACGAAATAATTTTTATACCGAATTCGTTCAAAAGTTTCTTACAGACAGCTCCTACAGCAACATGGACGGCGGTTCCGCGCGCTGATGCACGCTCAGATACATTTCGAATATCATCGGTATTAAATTTAATAATACCGGCCAAATCTACGTGTCCCGGACGCGGACTTGTCAGTTTAAATCCGGCTTTATCTGCCATACCCGTAGACATAACGGTTTTCCAGTTTTCCCAATCCTTATTTAAAATTGTTAGGGTGATCGGCGACCCCATTGTTTTTCCATGGCGAACACCGGAAGAAATCGAAACCTTATCATGTTCAATCGATTTCATTCTGGGGCCTCTTCCATAACCTTTTTGACGGAGAGCAAGATCAATATTTATAAATTCTTCTGTCAATTTGAGCCCTGCCGGTATGCCTTCAAGTATTGCAGATATACATTTACCGTGAGATTCACCTGCAGTTATATATCTTATCATAATCTATGCCCCCTTCTTTAGATAAAGTAATCAGCTATTAGTAATCAGTAGTTTTTTCTTTAAAACTTTTTTCATTAACTCAACCGGCGGTTTTTTTCCGGTCCATAACTCAAATGATTTTGCTGCTTGGTAAACCAGCATATCCAGACCGCCTTTGAAATTTGCCCCAATTGTCTCTGCATCTTTCAAAAGCTGTGTTTTTCTGTTATAAATAACATCATAAATAAACATTTCTTTTTTGAGCAGATTTTTACTGACTGGCGAGGGGTCTTTCTCTTTCATACCAACCGGTGTTGCATTTATAAATAGATCGGCAAAAAACATATATTTTCTTATTTCATCTTTTTTAATACCGATTATTTTACAACGGTTATTATTAATTTTATAAGCAACTTGCAAAAACTTCTTTACTGCTTTTGCGTCAACATCCGAAACAATAAGTTTTTTGATTTTTGAAATAATAAGAGCAAAAACTATCGCCTTTGCAACTCCTCCACACCCAAGCATAAGCACGCTCTTATTTTTCAGTTTCAGAGAGCGAAATTCCTGAATTGTTTTCAAAAAACCATAATAATCGGTGTTATATCCTGTCAAAAACCCGTTTCTATTCACAACTGTATTGACCGCTCCGATTCTTGCCGCAACATCAGAAACTTTATTTAAATATTTAATTATATTTTCCTTGTGGGGTATAGTAACATTAATTCCGGCAATGTTCAGATTATTAATAGAATTAACAGCGGTTTTAAGCCGGGACGGATGAACTTCAAACGGCAGATACACATACTCCAGCCGCATTTTTTTTATTACCGCATTATGCATTAAAGGAGAAAGCGAGTGTCCTATAGGATAACCGAATATACCCAACAGTTTAGTTTTCGAAGACCCCATATTTTTTTATTCTCCGGCGACTGTCAGCCGATTCACTAAAAACGACGGACTGCCTATATTCCCGTAAAATTTTAAATCATTTCCAAGATCAGAAATATTATTAAACAAATCCATTATATTACCTGCAATTGTTACTCCATGAACCGGAAATTTTATACTGCCGTTCTCAATAAAAAAACCATTAATACCTACAGAAAACTCACCAGACACAGCATCGGCATTATGCATACCCATTGTTTCGGTAATATATAAACCTTTATCTATATTCTTCAACAAATTATTAAACGAAGTTTTACCCTGTTCGATATAAATGTTTGTCGGAGCAGGAACAGAAAGTCCCGAATAACTTCTTGATGCGTTGCCGGTGGGCTTTACATTATCTTTATTTGCGGTGTATAGGTCGTAAAAATAATTTTTAAGTACCCCCTTTTCCAAAATTATGGTTCTTTGTGTCGGAATTCCATCATCATCAAATGAAGAGGTTGCTACGCCGCCCAATAATGTCCCGTCATCAATTATGTTTAACATATCCGAACATACTTTTTGGCCTAATTTTCCTTTGAGCAATGAAACATTCTTTTGAACAGAAAAAGCAGAAAAGGACAGCCCAAACAAACTGAGAAATTCACACCCCACATTCTGATTAAAAATTATAGGATAATTTCCTGTTTTTATTCTTTTTGCGCCTAAAAGTTCAACACTATTCTTAACAGCTTCTGCGGTGGTCTCACTAAAATTCAACTCATCCGAAATTCTTCTTACAGTTGATTCGCCTCCGACCTGTGTCTCATGCCCTTCACAGGCGACACAGGACATGCTATAGGAAAAAACCGTTCCGCTGGAGGCAAGCATGACACCATTACTATTTATAATAAACGTTTCATGCATAGACTCAGAATAAGATGTTTTAAGAACACTTTTCACTTTTTTATTTGATAAGGCACGTTTTTCTTCATCTCTAAGTAGTGATATTTTATCCTCAATAGAAAGCATGCCAAAAGATTTATCGTTTATATCTAATTCGGATTTTACTGTTGACGGAAAAGACAGTGAGTTATGTTTGTCCGGGGGTAAAAATTCGCAGTTCTTTATGGCAGATGAAATCAAATTATCCACTGCTGTTTTAGAAAAATCATTTGTATATGAAAAACCTGCTTTACCATCTCTTATAATTCTCAACCCTATTCCCTGTGCTTCAGAAGTATAGCAATCTTCAAGTTTCTTTTCTGACCAAACTACAGTTGTTCCGTTTGATCTGTCAGCAAAAATCTCTACATCAGCCGAAGAATTGACGGCAGTACGTGCTCTTTCAAAAATATCTTCGAAATATTTCAAAATATTTTTTACCTCTTACCGTATAAAACATGACCATGCCATGTAAATTGCAATTACCGAGAGTACTATAAAAAAAACTCCGATTTTCTTTCTATGGAGTAAGATATATGTATCGTTAAATAAAAATTCCTTTGCAAATAAATTTATCTTTATAATTAATTTCGGTCTATATAAGTAGACAAAACCTAAAATCAAAAGAATTATCCCGCATATCAGTTTTAATACAACCATAAAATGGCTCCTCCTTTTTATCTAAGATATCTTATAAAAAATATGGTAAAAAGTCAATTTTTTTTGTATACTGTATCAAGTACGATTTAAACGGATAAAATAAGCAGATTCAGACAGATAAAGACTTAAAATCTGTCTGCATCTGTATCTCTATCTGTTTACATCTGCGTTTTCTATGAGAGAAAAATTACTTAAAAAGAAAAAAATTTATAGCGGGAAAATCCTAAATCTTTTTGCCGATAATGTTCTACTCCCCAATGGAAAAACCTCCAAAAGGGAATATATACATCAGCCGAATGCAGTGGCAGCCATACCCTTTATTGACAATAAAAGAATTATACTTGTAAAACAATTCAGATATCCGATACATGAAATAACCTATGAACTTCCTGCAGGAAAAATAGCAAAAAAAGAAAAACCTCTTATATGCATAAAAAGGGAACTGGAAGAAGAAACCGGGTTTACTTCAAATAATATAAAAAAACTCATATCTTTTTATCCTTCAACCGCATTTTCAACCGAAGTACTTCATATTTTTACCGCAAAAAATCTTAGAAAGGTTAAAACAAAGCCTGATGAGGATGAGTTTATAGAATCAGAAATTGTTCATTACGAAAAAGCTCTTGAATGGATATCATCCGGAAAGATCCTGGATGCTAAAACTATTATCGGATTACTTTATTACCGGATTTTTCCGCCAAAGGCGGATCTGCCTTAGGCATGACAATCCGATATTATTTAAGTAAGCTTCTTAATAACGGGAACTTCGTTGCAATCCGGGAAAAGAGGACAATTTATACACTCAACCCAGATTTTATGAGGCAGAATATCTTTAGGAACAACTTTAAACCCAAGTTTCTTAAAAAATACCGGTTTGAAGGTAAGTGCAAAAACTCTTCTAATCCCAAGTTGTTTAGCAGTTAAAATACATTTTTTTACAAGTGCTACACCGTATCCTTTACCCCTATAGCTAGGAGCAACTGCAAGTGCTTTTATTTCCGCCAAATCTTCCCATGTTACAAAAAGTTCGCAACAGCCAACAACTTTCTTGCCTTTAACTTCAACTACATAAAAATTCTGCAATTGTTCATAAAGCTGGTTCAATGACCTTGGTAACATTTCATTATTTTTTGCACAGCTGTTAATAATTTTCTGAATTTCTTTTACGTCGGAAATCTTTGCTTTTCTCATCATAATTCTAAACCTCTCTTAAATGCCGCCAGATTGGCGTTCAATAACTTTTTTTTACTGCTCAGCATGTTTTTAGCCACATCTTCAACCAAATCTGCCCGAAAAATCCTTGTCACTGAAACAAATTTTCCCAGAATAACCATATTTGTTGTCCGGATATCCCCTGTCTGTAACGCTATCTCGGTTGCAGGAACACAAATTTTACCCTCAGGGATAGACTGCATTAACGAGGAATTGACAAATACAAGCCCGTCCTTTCTAACCTTTGGTTCAAATCTTCTGTATGACGGCTCATTCATAGCAATCAAAATCGACGGATTACTTATTACAGGGGAACCTATTTCGTCATCGGAAATAACAACCGAACAATTGGCGGTACCGCCTCTGATTTCGGCACCATAAGACGGAAAAAAAGTTGTATATTTACCTTGCGATACCGCGACATTGCATAACAGGGTACCCAAAAACATTATTCCCTGACCACCGGCACCGGATATTATTATTTCTTCAAGCATTCTTTATAAACCCCAAGAGGAAATGTCTTTACCAGCACTTCATCCACCCACTTTATGGATTCCATGGGTGTCATCTGCCAATCAGTCGGACACTGTGATAATACTTCAACTAGCGAAAAACCTAATCCTTTCATCTGATTTTCAAATGCCTTTTTAATGGCCTTCTTTGCTTTTAAAATATTTTTAGGATTTGAGACGGCAACACGTTCAAGATAACAAACTCCCGATATTGAAGAAAGAAGCTCGCAAACCTTCAATGGATATCCTTCCCTTTTTTCATCCCTGCCAAAGGGTGTAGTTGTGGTTTTCTGTCCCAAAATTGTAGTTGGCGCCATCTGCCCTCCGGTCATACCGTAATTCGCATTATTTACAAAAATAGTGGTTATATTCTCGCCGCGATTGGCAGCATGAATAACTTCTGCCGTGCCTATCGCTGCAAGGTCTCCATCGCCCTGATATGTAAAAACAACCCTGTCAGGAAGACATCTCTTTATACCTGTAGCAACCGCCGGAGGACGGCCATGGGCCGATTCAGATACATCAAAATTCCAATAATAATATCCAAAAACAGCGCATCCGACAGGTGCTATTCCTATGGTTTTTTCTCTTATATTTAACCCATCAATAACCTCTGCAATCAGACGGTATATTATCCCATGTCCGCAGCCGGGACAATAACTATGACTGCGGCTATACAAGCTTTCAGGTTTTGAATATATCTTTTTCATTTAATTTTTTGGATTATCTGATCTTCAGTAAATAACCCCCCGCCGGGACAGCCAAGAAAATCAACGGGACATTTGCCATTTACCGCAAGTTTCACATCCTCAAGCATCTGACCTGTGTTCATTTCGACAACAAGTATTTTTTTTGTTTTTTCTGAAATCTCCGATATTATTTTTTCAGGAAACGGCCAGAGTGTCACAGGTCTGATTAAACCAACTTTTATTCCGGCACGACGCAGCTTCTTTACAGCCGACTTACAGATTCTCGCCGTAATACCGAAAGATACCACAACTGTTTCCGCATCATCAACAAAATCAGATTCACATATAATCTCTTTCTCTCTGATTTCTTCATACTTTTTCCTAAGATTCCAGTTATGTTTTTCAAGCTCTCCTTCCACCATTCTAAGGGAGCATATTGACCTTGGAGAACGGCCCTTACACCCATCCAACACCCAATCCTTCTTTATCTCTGAACTTTGAACTCTGCCCGCTCCGCTCTCGCTTGAGCGAGGCGAGAACTCTGAACTTATTTCCACAGGTTCCAGCATCTGTCCAACAACACCATCAGTAAGTATTAAAACAGGATTTCTATATCTATCTGCCAAATCAAATGCAAGATATGTCAACTCATACATTTCCTTGACTGAAAAGGGCGCCAAAACAATTATCCTGTAGTCACCATGCCCCCCGCCTTTTACGGACTGAAAATAATCCGACTGACTTCCAGAAATATTACCCAGTCCAGGCCCCCCTCTCTGAACATTCACAAAAACACAAGGAAGCTCTGAACCACAAAGATATGAAATCCCTTCCTGTTTCAACGATATACCCGGTGAAGACGAGGATGTCATTGCCCGTTTACCGCAAGCTGAAGCGCCAAAAACCATATTAATTGCAGAAATTTCCGATTCCGCCTGAATAAAAATCCGGTTTAATTCAGGCATGCGCTTGGACATATGGGCGGGTATCTCGTTCTGCGGTGTTATCGGATAGCCAAAATATGCATCACACCCGGCCGCAATCGCACCCTCGCATATTGCTATATTCCCCTTCATTAAAACTTTATTACCGCTCATTTAAATACCTCTATGGCAACATCCGAACATACCAAAAAACAAAATCCGCAGGACTTGCACTTGTCTTTGTTAACAAATACTGCATATTTATATCCGGATTTATTTATTTTATCCGATATTTTTAAACATTTGGAAGGACAAAAATAAACACACAAATGACAACCCTTACATTTTTCAGAGTCAATTTTAACTTTTTCCATTGATTTCATTTTATATCTTTTAATATAATTTAGGCATATGGACCCGGAGTTATTTAATTATGATGATAAAATATTGCCTATTGAACTTACCAGCTGTAAGGCACGTTCGGAGGTTTCTACTGTTCTGGAACCCAACCCGCAGGCAGGCGTTACCATAAGCTGTTTCAAAATTTTTTCTTTATCTAAGCCCTTATTTACCAAAACCCTAATGCTTTTCTTCAGTTTCTCCGTAAGAGTTTCCGCAGTCTCTTTTTTTATTGCCTCTTCGGAAGTAGGTACAATCCCCCATGCAAGAAATTTTCCATTATTTACAAAATCCGAAAGATGCGGTGAATAAAGAACCAGATTATCGAAAAACTCATACGCATCAAAGGAAAGTATATCTATACCGGCATTAAGTAATACCGACCAGTCTGTATTTGCACAGCAATGTATACCAATCAGTGTTCCCGGCACAAACTGTTTTATCGTTGATACTGTTTCTTTTACTGCATTCAATACATCATCTTTTGTAATTGCCGTAAAGGCACTCCCGTATGATGCCATATAAGGCTCATCAAGAAAAACTATCGGAATTCTATTTTCTGAAAATTTCAGCTGTTTTAACTGCCATACGGATTTCATTGCGACATGCTTTACAACAACATCCCTAAGCTGTTCATTATAAAAAATGGACTGCCCTTTTTCATCCTTAACACCCAGTCCAAAAGTTATAGGTCCTGTTGTCTGGCATTTGAAATACGGTACATTTTTCTTCATTTCATAGAATCCGGAAGAATATTCACCCGATATAGAAAAATGATCAATATTATTATCTATAAACTGCTGATAAAAAAATTCAAATTCCGAAAATGCTTTATCGCAATCAATATGTATTTTCTGATTCTGCTCATCTAGAACAACCCCAGGGAACCCCTCGGAATACTGAACGTACATATTTTCCTTAAAACCTCTCTGGGGCAGCTGCGCCCATGCCGGAAAATCAGGAGTTACACGCAACACGGTTTCGGTCGCTTTTTTAGGGTCTTTATGCGGCAAACTGCCGATGGTTGTGGTTCTTATTGTCATCTTAGAGATACCTAATAAATTTATTTTCTTTATCTACAAGTATATTTTTAGGTTTAATTTTTTTGTCTGTCAGTTCGAAACCCATTACTATTATTTCCTCGCCCGTTTTTATCAGATGGGCGGCTGCTCCGTTCATACATATTTCTCCGGAATCTTTTTTACCTAAAATTACATAGGTTTCCACCCTCGCACCTGTTGTATTGCTTACAACCAAAACCCTCTCTCCGGGCCAGAGACCGGCTCTCTTTACCAACATCTCGTCAATGGTTATACTTCCGATATAATTAATATTTGCATCGGTAACAGTTGCCCTATGAATTTTTGATCTTAAAACAAATCTCATACTTACTTACTTTGATTACGGTGATTAAAAAAGATTCCGGAGATTAAATTCACATTTGAATATATCACTGTAATCATCGACTTTAATCGCCGTAATCGTCCTTCAAAATCTGCGTAATCAAGCCTATGGCTAATTTTACCTATTTTACTAAAAAAATCAATAAAAAAACAAAAAATGCTATAATAAAACAGGTATTACTTATGCCGAACAGAGGTATAAAAACCAGGGTTGCAGATGTCGAGCCGAACATCGCACCTAACAAATCGAAACCATAAAATTTTCCTATTTTTACTTCCTGTATACCATCATGTTTTTTAACAGCAAGCGGGTAAATGCTTCCGATAAAAAACCCCGCAAAAGAAATAAGAAAATAAAAAAACGGTTCAGTAAAACAAGTCCCGGCTGACAATAATCTGAATATAAAAGGCAACATGCAGGAAAAAAGAACCATACAAGAAATAATTGTTTTAATAATGGCTATGACATTTTCTCTTCTCACAAGGGTTTTATCAGACACGTAACTTCCTATTCCGATTCCCAAAAGGCACAGCGACAACAAAATTCCGATTTTGTAATAAAGGTATCCATAGGACGACTGAAAAGCAAAAATAATTAAAAATTCTAAAATAATCGATACACAGCTTACAACAATAACTATCGTTTGTAGTACATATTTTTTTATTTTTACAAAAAAAATGATTAAAATTATATATATCAAAATCAAAACCACTGCAAATTTACCTGATGCTGCAGGTAAAAGTATTTTTTCAGGTAAAGTTTTCCCAAAATACGAAATCCAATAATTCAATCCATAAAGATAACACACAGGATAAAAATCACTATTGAGCAAAGCAATATTTTTTTTCTCCGTTATCCAATCGGTAAGTCTTTTAACCCTGTCCGTTCTCAGAATATATTTTAGATAATAAGGGGTTAAATATCTTGTTTTAATTTCTTTTGTTTTAATACGGGCAATCAATTTACCTGGTTTTATCCCCACATCAATAGTTTTATCATTGGTGAGGGGATTTATATTAAAATCCCGTATTGAATAAATAAAATAATTATTGGATGCCGGGACAATATAACAGTAATCAAAAATCTTAATAGCTGTATTATAAATAGAGGCGCTCAGAAGCTTTAGTTCTTCTGACATATAGTTTTCGGAAGATAAAACCGGAAATATCACGATTCCGTTCCCGGATAAAATACTTCTTATCTCTTTAAAAAATTCATAAGTAAAATATCTGTTACTTAACCCGGTCATAGGCGCTGAAACATTAATAATTACACAATCGAATCTTTGTTCGGTTTTCTTGGTAAAAAACCTGCCGTCTGTTCCGATAATTTCGAGTCTTTCATCGTTTAATGCTTTTTTTATTTCCCTGCCAGAATATTTTTTTAAAAACCCAAGCAAAACCGGATCCGGTTCAATATAGGTTACTCTTCCAACCGGGTGTTTTAATACTTCACGTATACTGTTACCTCCGCCGCCAATCACCAACACCCCGTTACAATCTGACAACAGGAGTATAGGAATATGGGTTATTTCCTCATCCGCTGCCGACAAAATAGTTGAATAAACCTTACTGGAGTTTTCGTAAAAATCATATTCATTTTCATTTTTTACAGCCGAAATCCTTCCATATATTGATTCCTTTGAATCGGCAAGATTAAACGGCTTCCAACTATACGACAATGAATATTTTTCTATTTGATCTGATTTAAATAATAATATCACCGTCA
Organism: Elusimicrobiota bacterium; assembly: GCA_016928195.1. GTDB lineage: Bacteria > Elusimicrobiota > UBA8919 > UBA8919 > UBA8919 > JAFGLF01. Next base: position 8,896 of record JAFGLF010000022.1, on the reverse strand, counting down.
GAATTGCAAAAATATAGTATTTTTTTGAAAAGAAAAATGCCAGAACGACAAAAATAATAAAAGAGAATATAAGACTTATCTGAATGGTATTAAAATATCTAATAAAAATTATACTTACCATTAAACCGCCGAGCACCGCACCGGCTGTCTCAACAGCATATAACCGTCCTGCTACATCTTCTTTAATTCTTTTATCTTCCATAAATATGTTTGCAGAAAAAACAAACCAGATACCAAAAAGAAAACAAACAAATAATACCGTTATAAACGTAAAAATTAGAACAGGGATTATTCCAAGAATTTCTGTCGGTGTTTTTTGTAAAAACTGTTTTATAAATCTTATAAAAAATATCTCAACCGGCATAATAAGTCCTGTTAAAAAAGTCAGATAACCGAACATTTTATTAATATTTCTGATGCGGTTGACAAAAACTCCGGCAATGTATGACCCTATACCTGTCACCAACATCCAGTTTGCAAGAAATATACCTATTATCAGCTCATTGCCGGAAAAAATTGCCAAGCATTCCCGCAAAAGTATTATCTGAAAACCAAGAGAAACAAAACCAAGAACAAAAATAAAAATATAGGTCATTAATTATCCTCACTGCGTTCGGAAACGCAAATTGTCGCGAATCAAATCCGCCGCGGCGGACAAATAAGGATTTTTATTCGCGTGTATTCGCGTTGTATTTATCTATCCTTCGACTTCACTCAGGATGGTGAGCCCGTCGAACCATTCGCGTACATTCGCGTTTTTTACAGAATTAATTTAACCCCGAAATAAACAAGCGCAATACCGGTAATAATTTTGGTTAAAAAAAGCAGGTTTCGCCGCTTCGAAATTATACCTGAAAGCCCTCCCGCAGCAAGACCCGCAATAAGTATTGGTGATAAAGACGTGCCTATTCCAAAAGACAACCCATACCCGAATCCAACAATGGGTATGGAAGATTTACATAAAATATATGTAAGAACACCTATAAGCGGAGCACAGGGAGATAGTCCTATAAGTATTCCGATAATAAAAATATTGTATTGTGATTTCTTAACAAACCATCCGTTTAAAATACCGCAAATTTTATATTCCCGTCTGCTGAATAAATATGTGATCCCGGTAAGAATTATAAAAATCCCTGCAATTTTCTTAAAAAGAAGGATCTGTATATTGGCGGTATTTATAAGATAAACTGCAGTAAATCCAAGAATACTATATGAAAAAATCCGGCCCAAAGAAAATATTACGGTAAGCCTAAGCCCTTCTCTAACAGTAGAACTCTTTCCCAGAATATAAGGAACTATTATAGGAAGACAAAATAAAAAACAGGGACCAAGTCCCAACCCAATCCCTGCAAGAAAAACCTCTAATAGAACTTGAAAAGACACAATATCCTCACTATGTTCGGAAACACAAATTCTCACGAATAAAATCCGCCGCGGCGGACAAATAAAGACTCTTATCCGCATGCATTCGCGTTTCTGTTCTATTTGCGTAAATTCGCGTTTTCTTTCCCCCAGACGCCGTAAATCTTGTGTCCGCAAAACTTACACTTTCCTTCTTTAATATTGTTTTGGGTTACCCAAAAACCGCGGCGCTGTATCAAAAGTTTTTTACATTTAGAACAGTAAGTATTTTCTCCCTCCTGACTGAAAGGAACATTACCCACAAAAACATAATTCAATCCTTCTTCCATGGCAATCTTTCTTAATTTATTAACGGTTGCTACTGGTGTTGAAGGATAATTCATCATCTTGTAATCCGGATGAAACCGTGTAAAGTGAAGCGGGACATCCGGACCTACATTCTTTATAAGCCACTTGCACATTTCCCTTATTTCATCCGGCTTATCATTTAAACTAGGAACTACAAGATAGACAATCTCCAGATGAGTGCCGGATTCTTTAATCGTCTTTATAGTTTCCAATACCGGTTCCAGTTTTGCTCCGACTATATTTTCATAATATTCTTTATTAAATGATTTCAAGTCAATCTTATAAGCATCAATATACTTAAGAAGTTTTTTCAGTGGTTCTTGATTTATATATCCACAGGACACAACAACGTTTTTCAAACCCTCTTTTCTGGCAGCAGATGCAATTTCAATCATATATTCATAAAAAATAGTGGGTTCCGAATAGGTATATGCAATAACTTTGGCTTTTGACCTTTTGGCAAGTTTTACGATATCTTCGGGAAGGATATAAAGCGCACTGCTTTCTTCAGGGGTGATTTTTGAAATCTGCCAATTCTGGCAGAATTTACAACCGACATTGCATCCGGCGGTAGCAAGCGAAAATGCCTGTTCGCCGGGAAGAAAATGAAAAAACGGTTTTTTTTCTATCGGGTCAACATTTATTGAACAAGGGCGGGCATAGTTGAGCGTAAAAAATCTGCCATTGATATTTTCTCTCGACCGGCAAATACCTCTCTGACCGGGAGCGATTGTACATCGCCACGGACACAATCCGCATTTCACATAATCATTTGGAAGTCTTTCCCAAAACTGCGCTTCTTTTAACTGAACTTTTACATCCGAATACTTTGGGAACTCTTCCTGGGCATATAAAACGGAAAAAAATAATATCAGCAGCAAAAAAAAACTATTTTTTCTCATATTTATACTTTTTAAACATTTTTATACTTTCAATAACGACAAAAACAGCCAGGACTAAAAGAATTGTTCCAATAGTTGTCAGCAAAAAATTCCCTTTCTTGAAAAAGTTAATTGTTAAATAAACAAGTGCATATACCGTTGTCAACAACATAAAGATTGCGGGATAAACGGTGTACTTAATTGATTTCTTTTTACTCAGCAAATATGTTGTAATAACAACCAACACAAGTGCTGCAACAAGCTGATTTGAAGCCCCGAATATGGGCCAGATTGCTTTCCAGTTTCCAAACGCCAGATACCCGGCACAAATAATAACAATTAATGTTGAGAAATATCTATTTTTAAAGATTTTTATTTTCAGGCCGTCTCCAAAAAGCTCTTCTGAAATATACCGCGTAATTCTTGTAGCTGTATCAAGTGTAGTTATTACGAAAGCATTTAAGGTAAGAATTGCTACCAAACCTCCAAAGGTTGCGCTAAAAAGCGGCTTGGTTATCTCGCCGTAACCGGCAGCAAAAGTACCAATCCAATTTCCCGATTTTATTAATTCCGGATATATTAATCCGGAAGGACCGGTTTCTTTATTCCAGTATAACCCGGCACTCACAGCCAATAGTGCTAAAAGTGCCAGCATGCCTTCCAAAACCATTCCGCCATAACCAATTTTCTTTGCATCCTTTTCATTTGAAAGCTGTTTAGAGGTTGTTCCGGAAGCAATAAGCGAATGAAATCCTGAAATTGCCCCGCAGGCAATAAATACAAACATCATCGGCCATAACATTCCACTGGATGCATTCCATGAAATAAATGCGGGTGTATGCATCACGGGTTTTGTCAAAAACAGACCTAAATAACCGAATAATAAACCGAAAAACAGTATAAACGTAGAAAGATAATCCCGCGGCTGAAGCAGTATATTAACCGGAAGAATGGAAGCAATGAACGCATAAATTAGAAGAATAACTATCCAAAGCTTTAGATCGGTTAACACAACAGGAAAGTAATATCCTATGAATAGAAGAACCACAAGACCAACAATACCAACACCTGTTGACAACAACAGATTTACCTTCCATTTATAAATCATAAATCCTACAAAAACCGCAAGAAATATTAATCCTAAAGTAGGAACAACTACACGCGGTTCATCTACCAGGGTTTTTGCAGTAGTTGCAGCGAAAACTGCTACTACCAATATTAATGCCAGCCATAAAAATATTGCAAAAAATATTTTTACTCTCTTATTCATAACTATCTCGGCAACATCCGCAATGGTTCTACCTTTATTTCTTAAAGATGCCATAAGAGTAGAAAAATCATGTACCGCACCAAATAAAATAGTTCCTATAATTATCCATAAAACTGCCGGGACCCAACCCCACAAGACAACAGCCAGAACAGGACCAATAATAGGAGCGGCACCGGCAATTGAAGAGAAATGGTGTCCGAAAAGCATCAGCCAGTGTTTTGCGGGGATATAATCAACACCATCGTTAAATTCATTGGCAGGCGTAGTTCGTTCAGTATCTACACTCCACAATTTCTCAATTAGACCGCCGTAAAACCTATATCCTAAAGCCAAAATAACAATCCCGGTTATTGCAACAATAAGAGAATTCACTTCAGCCCCCTTTTTTAAATATTATCTCATTATTTCTCTTAATTTTTTAAGATTTTTCCTATCTAATGATAAGTCTCCCCTGGGGGTTTCAATAATCCCCGGGATATTTTTTATCTTCGGATGCTGTATCAGCGCTTCAAACCCCTTAATCCCTATTTTACCTTCTCCTATATGAGTATGCCGGTCAATCCTTGAGCCTATATCTCCTAATGAATCGTTCAAATGTATAAGTTTTAAATACTTTAAACCGACAATTTCATCAAATTCCTTAACCGTATTATCAAATCCTTTTTTTGAAACATCATAACCGGCTGCAAATAAATGGGCGGTATCAAGACATACTCCTATTCTTTTTTTATCTTTTACCGCTTTTATAATCTGGCGGATTTCTTCAAATTTCCAGCCAATATCTGTTTTACCTCCGGCAAGATTTTCAAGCAAGAGTATTGTTTCGTTTTTTCCGCCAGAGGCGGATCCGCCTTCGGCGGAAACTTTTGAAAAGGAAAAATTTATTGCAGTAATAATATTTTTTATTCCGGTCTCAAAAGAACCGGACGTATATCTTCCGGGGTGTATTATGAGGCACTCTGCATTTAAAATTCTACATCTTTTTAACTCATCAATCAATACATCTACCGATTTCTTATAGAGTTTCTTATCTGATGATGCAAGATTGGGAAGATACAGCATATGAACGAACAACGGAAATATCCTATGATGTTTCAACGCAGTTTTAAATTCTTCTACCTCCTGAAGATCAAACTCCTTTCTTCCCCATGAACGCGGAGAACGTGAAAATATCTGTATGGTTTCACAATTCAAAGCAACAGCTTCTTTTACTGTATTTTCAAGACCCTTACCTACGGAACAATGTACACCTAACCGCATACTTGACATTTCATCCTTTATAATTTATAATTGATTCGCCGCCGGAGTGGCGAAACTGGCAGACGCAGCAGACTCAAAATCTGCCGTCCTTTAAGAGGACATGTGGGTTCAAGTCCCTCCTCCGGCAAGAACTACGATTCAAACAGATGGGGAACAGATTTAAACAGATAGAGACTTAAAATCTGTTTACATCCGTAATAATCTGTCTGCATCTGTAATTTTATCTATTCCTCTTCTTCTATTCCTAAAATTTTTCTCAGTGAAACTATTTTATAACCTTTCTTTTTTATACCTTCTATAATTGCAGGTAATGCTTCGGCAGTAGCCTCTTTTTCATGAAATATAAAAACCGCACCTGATTCAACACTCCTTAAATATTTATCTATTAGTTCCTTTCTTGAATTTTTGTGCCAATCGCATCCGAATGTCCAATTGACAACAATATATTTTTTCTCTTTGGCAATTTTCTTTACAGTCGGGGATATAAATCCGTTCGGCATCCGCATAAACAGCGGTTTTATACCTGATGCCCTCTGTATAGCCATTTCACAATCGTCCAACTCCTGTGAAATTATTCTCCCTATTTCCTCCATGTTTTTTTTCTTTTTTAGTTCATAATAATTCCTGTGTGAATATGTATGATTACCTATTTCATGTCCAAGTTGAATATACTTTTTCGTATATTCCGGATAGAGCTTGACATTCATACCAACAACAAAAAATGTCGCCTTTACGTTTTCTTTTTCCAGAGTAGCAAGGATTTTTTTAAGTACTGCCGGTCTTGGACCGTCATCAAATGTTAATGCAACCCATTTCTTTAAAGGACTCCCGTCGGTACAAAATGCGCCGTAATTAATTTCAACCCCCGGTTTTGACTTCTTACAACCGGATAACAGAAGACAGGCAGTAGGCAGTAGGCAGTAGGCAGTAGTAAAGGCAAAAATCAAAACTAATTGCCACCTTTTATATTTATTCCGCGTTTGTTCCGCGTATTGTTCTGCTTTTGTTCCGCGCGTTTTTTTAAGCATCAATTGCCTCCAGATTTCTTTTTCCTAAATACATAGGGACTAAAACAGCTAATGTATTTATTATAATTAACATTAAAGTAATTAAACCCATTATCCCCCAATCTACATGTGTTCTGCCTTTAAAACGGGACAAAAACCAAAGTCGAACCGGTATTGCTTCCAGAGATATCACTAAAAAAACATAAAAAAGTGAAAATATCATAAATATCATTCCACCCGCCGAACTCTCTATCTGTGAAATATTCTCAACCCTAAACTTAGGGAAAATAGCCCCGAATCCAATAGCCATACCTGTAAGTGTAATTGCAATAAAAATAATAGTAAAAATTGAAAGATAATTCAAAAAACTTTCCACATTAAGCAAGTAATTTGAAATGCCTATAAGCATTCCTGCAAAAAATACAAGAGGGAGCATTGCCATAAGAAATTTTTCCAATAAAAATTTACTAATTTTAACAGGTGCAGATTTTATAATCCAAAAACTTCTGCCTTCCAGCGAAACCAGTGGATATATAAGTCTTAAAGAAAGTGCTGCAAGAACAAATCCAACAAGTCCTATATTCAGAAACGAGATAAGTGATTTTAAGAAAAATGTATTTAATGGAAGCTTATAAATATTAAACAGATATACTATTACAAGGGCAAGGAGTAGCAGCAGCTGGGACCATTGACTTGTATCACGAAAAAATATTTTTATATCTTTTATGAAAACCGAATAAATTCCTTTACATTTTAACTTTATTTCCGGCAGCAGTCTGTATCCGGTAGCCTCCCGGGAAAAAACCCAGCTTATATAATATGATTTTTCAGAAATTAATATTGCTACAAGTATAGAAACAAAAGCAATGCTGATAATAAGCGCTGTGTAAAGAAAAAAATTAGCCCATTGTCTAGACACGTATGAAAAAGTTGCAAAGGTCAGCCACCATGAAGGTAAATACTTAGCGGTGGGTGCCTGTACAACAGATATGTATTGGACAACCTCGTTTAATTTGTCTGCTTTTAAAAAATCTTCCGGCTGAACAAATCTCGCAAATAGATAAAAAACACCTATTACTATTACACCAAAAATGACAAATATATCTCTTGTTTTCTGAGAAGGGAAAAGACGCATAAAAATCGTCGAAATAGCTGTTCCGATTGATGAAGCAATAAGAAAAAAAGGGATTAAAAGCACTATGGTAACTATGTAAAAATCCGCAGATGCTAATTTTATCCTGCCGTATGCAAGCAAAAAAGGCAGAAACACCAGAAGTACCATCCAGGAAGAATAAATTGTTGTTTTTATAAATTTATAAATAAAAATCTCCCTGGATTTCAGAGGCATTGCCATAAGAAAATTCAAATCGTTGGCAAAAAATATTGTTGAAAAAGAAATAATCAAATTAGAAAAAGTAAGCATTGCAAAAAATGTAAGCATTATCATTGCCATCAGTTTTACTATGAGTAAACTACCTATATATTCTATAGTATTCAGATAAACAAGTAGTCTGAAAAATGCCTGATATAACAACCATATAAATATAAAACCGACCAACATTAAAAAAGACGTTTTAAACGCATTGGCCCATGAAACAAATTTTATTGAATTAAGCAAATTTCTTATCTCTAGTTTAAAAAAATTCTTAACCATTTTCGCTTCGCTTAAACGCTAATTGTCGCAAATAACTGCAAAATATGAATTATTTGCGTGTATTCGCGTTATTTCTTTATTCGCGTATATCAGCGTTGTTCTCGGTGAGTTTAAAAAACACGTCCTCCAGGTCCGACTCTGAAACAGTCTGTTTTTTTAATTCATTGAGTGTGCCAAGTGCTATAATTTTTCCTTTATTTATTATAGCAAGGCGGGAACAGAGCTTTTCGGCAATTTCAAGTATATGCGTAGAGAGAAATATAGTCGTCCCATTTTTTGACATTTCATAGTAAATATTTTTTACAAGGCGGGCGGACTTAGGATCGAGTCCGACGAGCGGTTCGTCAAGTAGAATTACTTTTGGTTTTCTGATCAGGATACTTGCAAGAACCAATTTTTGCTGCATACCGTGTGAATATGATTCTACCAGTTCATCGGCATGGGCTTTAAGTTCAAACAATTCAAGTTTTTCATCAATATCGTTGCAATTTATATTATAAATTCCACAAACGAATTCCAAAAATTCTCTACCAGTAAGTTTTTGATAAATAAACGGAGTGTCCGGAAGAAGTCCGATATTTTTTTTTACTTCTATCGGATTTTCCTGAACATCATAACCACAGACTGTTATATTGCCTGTGCTCGGCTTAAGAAGTCCGGAGATTAATTTTATTGTCGTTGTCTTGCCGGCACCGTTAGGCCCCAAAATACCAAAGATTTCACCGGGATTTAATTCCAGGTTCATATTGTCTACCGCAATTTTATTTTTTCCACCAGATTGGGGAACAGGGAATTTTTTTGTGAGGTTGGTTATTCTTATCATTTTAACAGTTTCATAACAAAACCCGAGATTATAGGAATAAACAGATTGTCTCTTGGAATAGGAAGTGCTTCAACAACAGTAGCTGCAACAGAACCAAAAATAATTTGGACGATATTGGGCTTCATACCGGCATCAGCAAGAAACCAGAACATAAAACCAGTAATAAGACATGCTGTAAGATTTGCAGCAGTACCTTCTACTGTTTTATTCGAACTATTAAAGATTTTATGTTTCCCGAACCTTTCACCTGCTAAAGCTGCAAATCCATCTCCAAACGTAAGAAACAGT